>LR134135.1:0-638777 GCA_900635465.1 Lelliottia amnigena | reverse complement strand
ACGTGAACGTTGATAATTAGCCTCTTAAACAATGAACTTTTGCCTGAGAAACACAAATGAAAGCGACATTGCTTCCCGATCTTGCGACCTTTGTTGCCATTATTGAACACGGGAGCTTTTCTGCTGCTGCCCGAATTGTCGGTGCCACGCCGTCCGCAATGAGCCGCTGCGTCTCGCGGCTGGAACAAGAGATGGGCGGCAAACTGCTGCATCGAACCACGCGTAAGCTGGCGCTTACCGAAACCGGGAAATCGGTATATGAACACGCACTGGATATGCTTGAGGCAGCGAAACAAGCACTCGATTCTGGCAGCAGTCTGCAAACCGTTGCGCAAGGAAGGCTGACGCTGAGTGTGCCCAAGGCGGTGGGGCGATTTGTCATTCATCCACTGATCCCGGAATTTCTCAATCGTCATCCGCAAATTGATGTGTGTCTGCGCCTTGAAGACCGCTATATGGATCTGATTGATGACGGTGTGGATCTTGCCTTACGAATCACTAATACACCGTCTCCGGGCCTGTATGGCAAAGCCCTGATGCCCGTGACCCATATAATTGGCGCAACGCCAGAATATCTCCGTCGGACAGGCATACCGCTGCATCCGCAGGATCTGCGTACGCATAGCTGTATTTCATTGGGTGAAACCCCTGCCGATTCTCGCTGGAAGTTTTCACTTCATGGGAAAACAGAAACTGTGCAAACGCGTGGACGCTATGCCGCCAACCATACGGGCGTGCGGCTGGATGCCGTAAAACGTCATTTGGGTATTGGTAGCTTACCGCTATTTACCGCTCGTGAAGCGCTGGCGTGTGGGGAGATCGTGCAGGTACTGCCGGAATGGGAATTTATCAGTAGCTATTCGGGTGATCTCTGGCTTCTTTGGACGCGTAACAAACATATGCCAGCCAGAATGCGAGCGATGATTAACTACCTGAGCGAAAAAATGCCAGTCATTCAGTGACTGGCATTTTGGGTATTTTATTCGACTTCTCGCGCGTCGATGCGTAACTCTTTCGGCACTTCGAAAACGATATTCTCTTCGCGGCCTTCCAGCGGCACTGCCTCGCCACCGCCCAGCTCCTGCAAACGCTTGATCACGTTTTGCACCAGAATATCCGGCGCGGAAGCGCCAGCAGTGACGCCCACGCAGTTCACGTCTTTAACCCACGCTTCCTGGATATCGGTCGCATCGTCAATCAAAAACGCCGTTTTCCCCATACGCTGCGCCAGTTCGGCCAGACGGTTAGAGTTAGACGAGTTCTTAGAACCGACAACCAGCACCACATCAGCTTGTTCAGCCAACGCGCGTACCGCTTCCTGACGGTTTGTGGTGGCATAGCAAATATCATCTTTGCGCGGCCCGACGATTTTCGGGAATCGCTTACGCAGAGCGTCAATGACGTCTGACGTATCGTCAACGGAGAGCGTGGTTTGGGTCATGAACGACAGCTTAGCGTCGTTTTTCACGTTGAGCGTCAATACATCTTCCGGCGACTCGACCAGATACATGCCCCCTTCCGGGTTGCTGTATTGACCCATTGTGCCTTCGACTTCCGGATGCCCCGCATGACCAATCAGGATCGACTCTTCACCACGACGGCTGGCGCGGGCGACTTCCATATGGACTTTGGTCACCAGCGGACAGGTCGCGTCAAACACGGTCAGATCGCGACTTTTTGCTTCGTTACGAACGGCCTGAGAAACACCGTGCGCGGAGAAAATCAGGATCGTGCCGTCGGGCACTTCGCTGATCTGCTCGATAAAGATCGCGCCGCGCTCACGCAGGCTTTCAACCACATAGCGGTTGTGCACCACTTCGTGACGCACATAAATAGGCGCGCCGTAGATTTCCAGCGCGTTTTCAACAATGCTGATAGCGCGGTCAACGCCGGCGCAAAAACCGCGCGGGTTAGCCAACAGGATCTGCATTTGTTTCCTCCAGTGCCGGATCGATCTCCAGCACTTCAACATCAAAATGAACGGTACGCCCGGCAAGCGGATGGTTGAAATCGACGGTAATGGAATCGCCGTTGATCTCGCGGATCACGCCAGGCATTTCACTGCCATCCATAGCGGTAAAGAGCATAATTGCGCCGATTTCCGGCTCGCCCGCGTCCATAAATTCGCGACGCGAGAAATACTGGATAAGATCCGGCGACGGCACGCCAAACGCAGCATCCGGCTCGAGCGAAAAGGCTTTTTTCTCGCCTTCTTTCAGACCTAAAAGCTGTTGTTCGAGGCCTTCAGAAAGTGAGGTATCACCGAGGCGAAACAGCGCAGGTTTGCCGTTGTTGCGGGTAGATTCAGCGGTGGAACCATCTTCCATCTTCAGCGTGAAGTGAACCAGGACCGCGCTATTGCTCTGTATGGATTTAGACATGCAAATCGTCCAGTTGTTTTAGCCCGGCGGCATAACGCTCACCGGGCAATAAAGATTACGCCTGTTTCTTCGCGGCAGCGTTTGGCAAAAAGCCTTCCAGCACAATCATCGCCGCGCCAATGCAAATGGCGCTATCAGCCAGGTTGAACGTCGCGAAGTGCCAGTTGCCGACGTAGAAGTCGATCATATCGACGACAAAGCCGTGCCACAGACGATCGAACAGATTGCCCAGCGCGCCACCAATAATCAGCGCGTAAGCAATGTTGTTCAGCTTCTGGCTAGCCTTCGAGCGATACATCATCACGGTCAGCACCAGGCAGATACCCAACGCGATACCCGCGAAGAACCAGCGTTGCCAGCCGCCACTGTCGGCGAGGAAGCTAAACGCCGCGCCGTAGTTGCGCGCATAATGCAGATTCAGTGACGGGAACAGCGGTACCGTATCCCCCAGAGCAAAGTTCTGGAGGATCAGGAACTTGCTGCCCAAATCAATAATCAGCACGACGACCACCAGCCATAGCCAGCGCAGTCCTGTTGAACAAAAAGATTTAGTCATCAGGCAAACTTACGTTTTTCGCCATCACCGGCGATGTTAGTAACACAGCGTCCACAGATTTCTGCGTGTTCCGCCACCTGGCCGACATCGGTGGTGTAATGCCAGCAACGCGGACATTTATCACCTTCGGCTTTTGCCAATGCCACTTTCAGCCCTTTGAGCAGTTCGCTCTGCTGAGCATCAGCGGTAGCTTGTGCATAATCGGCAACCTGAGCACCCGAGGTCAACAGGACAAATCGTAATTCATCACCCAGCGCGGTCAGCTTCGCGGCGAGTTCTGGTTCTGCGTACAACGTCACTGCCGCTTCCAGAGAACCACCGACTTTCTTGTCGGCGCGCGCCTGTTCGATAACTTTGTTCACTTCGCCACGCACTTTCAGCAGCTCGTCCCAGAAGGTATCGTTCATCGCTTCGGTTTCAGCAAGACCAAACAGACCTTCGTACCATTCGCCGGTGAACACGTATTTCTCGCGATCGCCTGGCAGGTAGGCCCAGATTTCATCTGCGGTGAAGGACATGATTGGTGCCATCCAACGAACCAGCGCTTCTGCGATGTGGAACAGCGCGGTCTGGCAGCTGCGACGCGCCACGCTGTCGGCTTTCGCGGTGTACTGACGGTCTTTGATGATGTCGAGGTAGAACGAGCCCATCTCGATGGAGCAGAAACGCATCAGGCGCTGCACCACTTCGTGGAAGTCGTAAGACTCGTAGGCTTTCAGAATATCTTCCTGCGCCGCTTGCGCACAGCCTACCGCCCAACGATCCAGAACGACCATCTCTTCCGGTTTCACCATGTCGGTAACCGGGTTGAACCCGTTCAGGTTGGCGAGCAGGAAGCGCGCGGTGTTACGGATACGACGATAGCTGTCGGCAGCGCGTTTCAGGATCTCATCCGATACCGCCATCTCACCGGTGTAGTCCGTTGATGCCACCCACAGACGCAGAATGTCCGCGCCGAGTTTGTTCATCACGTCCTGCGGAGAAACGGTGTTACCGATGGATTTGGACATTTTACGGCCCTGACCATCCACGGTGAAACCGTGAGTCAGCACCTGACGGTAAGGCGCTTTGCCTTTCATCGCGGTAGAGATCATCAGAGATGACATGAACCAGCCGCGGTGTTGGTCAGAACCTTCCAGATACATATCGGCAGCGTGACCCGAGAACTCAGGACGCACGTCAACTACGGAAGAGTGGGTTGAGCCAGAGTCGAACCAGACGTCGAGGGTGTCAGGCACTTTCTCGTAATTGTCGGCGTCAGCGCCCAGGATCTCTTTTGAATCCAGATCCCACCATGCCTGGATGCCGTCGGCTTCAACGCGTTTGGCTACATCTTCCATCAGTTGGAGGGTATTCGGATGCAGCTCCTGCGTCTCTTTATGCACAAACAGAGACATAGGCACGCCCCAGGTACGCTGACGGGAGATACACCAGTCAGGACGGTTGGCGACCATGGATTCGATACGCGCCTGGCCCCAGTCCGGGATCCACTGCACGCCTTTGATCTCTTTCAGAGACTGCGCGCGCAGGCCTTTCTGATCCATGCTGATGAACCACTGCGGGGTCGCACGGAAGATGATCGGCGACTTATGACGCCAGCAGCATGGATAGCTGTGCTGCATCTTCTCAACGTGCAGCAGCGCACCGCTTGTACGTAGCATGTCAACGATGATGTCGTTAGCTTTGAAGACGTTGATACCGTCCAGCGCCGGGTAGGTGCCCGGCAGATAAGCGCCGTCCGGGCCAACCGGATTCGCGATTTCCAGACCGTATTTCAGGCTGATATTGTAATCGTCCGGACCGTGCCCACCAGCAGTATGAACCGCACCGGTACCCGCTTCCAGCGTGACGTGATCGCCTAAAATGGCTGGCACGTCGAAATCGAGGAACGGATGTTTAAAGCGTAGCAGTTCAAGCTCAGCACCGTTCACCGTACCCAGCACGGTGTAATCCTTGATGTGCGTACGTTTCAGTACGCTCTCAACCAGATCTTTCGCCAGGATCACCGCCTGCCCTTCAATCTGCACCAGCGCATAATCGAAATCAGCAGAGAGGGAAATGGCGCGGTTAGCAGGCAACGTCCACGGCGTGGTGGTCCAGATAACCAGAGAAATAGGGCCGTTTACGGAAGAGACACCGAATTTGGCTTTAACCGCGTCCGGATCTACAGCGTGGAAAGCCACGTCGATAGAAGGAGACGTTTTGTCGTAATACTCTACTTCGGCTTCAGCCAGCGCAGAACGGCAGTCAACGCACCAGTGCACAGGCTTCGCGCCTTTATGCAGGTGGCCGTTACCGATGATTTTACCCAGCGCACGAATAATGTTGGCTTCAGTTTTGAAGTCCATGGTCAGGTATGGACGTGACCAGTCGCCCAGCACACCCAGACGGATAAAGTCTTTACGCTGACCATCAACCTGCGCGGCCGCGTATTCACGGCATTTTGCGCGAAACTCCGCTGCCGTGAATTTCTCACCCGGCTTGCCGTATTCTTGCTCTACTTTCAGCTCGATCGGCAGACCGTGGCAGTCCCAACCCGGCACATAAGGCGAGTCAAAACCCGTGAGCCCTTTGGACTTCACGATAATGTCTTTCAGAATCTTGTTTACAGAGTGACCAATATGAATGCTGCCATTCGCATAAGGAGGGCCATCATGCAGAATGAAGGATTTTTTGCCTTTCTTAGCGGCACGAATGATGCCGTACAGGTCATCTTCGGTCCAACGTGCCAGCATTCCCGGTTCACGCTTGGCGAGATCGCCGCGCATCGGGAACCCTGTTTCCGGCAAATTCAGGGTCGATTTATAGTCACTCATTAGATTCTCGGTTCCGTATTTAAAACTCATTCAGGCGTTAAGCCGGGTTCGATAGCCCAAAATATTCGCGGGCCGTTAACTCATCGCGCGCAATTTGTGCTTTCAGCTCATCAAGCGAAGCAAATCGCTGCTCATTGCGTATTTTTTTACGCAGGATTACATCTATATGGCGACCATAAAGGTCCATTACAACGTCCAGCAGATGTACTTCCAGCTGCTGACGCACACCGGCAACCGTTGGGCGGGTACCAATGTTGGCAACGCCGGGCAAAAGCGTATCGCCAAGCCCGCTGACTTCAACCGCATACACCCCTTTCACCGGGGATACCTGACGACGCAGCGGTACGTTCGCCGTCGGGAAACCTATTGTGCGCCCTAGCGCGTCACCATGCACAACGCGGCCTGAAATCGAGAACGGATGCCCTAAGAGGGTCTCCGCCACGTCCAGCTGGTCGTCGGCGAGTGCCAGGCGAACCGCCGTACTGCTCACACGCACGCCGCCTTCACAGAACGTCATGGTGCTGGTGACATCAAAGCCGAATTCCAGACCCGCCTTCTGTAATAACAAGAAATCCCCCTGACGACCAGCGCCAAAGCGGAAATCATCGCCCACGGCAAGAAACTGCACGCCCAGACGTTTGACCAGCAGATCGCCAACGAAAGCCTGCGCCGTAAGCGCAGCAAAACGTTGGTCAAAACGTACGCACAGTACGTAATCCACGCCACACTCTGCCAGATAGCGCAACTTGTCGCGCAGTCGCGTTAAGCGAGCGGGGGCTTTATCACCCGCAAACAGCTCCAGCGGTTGCGGCTCAAAAATCATCACCACAACAGGCAGACCACGGGCCTGGCCCTCTTTACGCAATCCCTGCAACAGCGCCTGATGACCACGATGTACGCCGTCGAAATTACCAATTGTCAGCACGCACCCATGAGGGGCCTGGCTAAGATTATGTATGCCGCGTATCAGCTTCATGACAGGCTCAAGACAGTGAAAATCGCCAAAGTATACCTTGTACAGCGGTTAACGTTAACTGGCGATTGTTCCCTCACTTCAGAAAGCGGCCATGATTTCATGGACCTTATCTTAAGAAGCAAAAAAATCTGCCTGCCAACTGCGTTTTTTGTGCCGAAAGACTGTATTCAAGAGAGACAAGCTGGTAGAATCCTGCGCCATCACTACGTAACGTAGCGTCGCCATTTAAACGGCGCTTATTTGCACAAATCCATTGACAAAAGAAGGTATAGAGGGCATATTCCTCGGCCTTTGAATTGTCCACATAGATCATATTTGGGAGTTGGACTTGGCTAATATCAAATCAGCTAAGAAACGTGCCGTTCAGTCTGAAAAGGCTCGTAAGCACAACGCAAGCCGTCGCTCTATGATGCGTACTTTCATCAAGAAAGTATACGCAGCAATCGAAGCTGGCGACAAAGCTGCAGCGCAGAACGCATTTAACGAAATGCAACCAATCGTGGACCGTCAGGCTGCTAAAGGTCTGATCCACAAAAACAAAGCAGCGCGTCATAAAGCAAACTTGACCGCGCAGATCAGCAAACTGGCTTAATCGCCACTTGTTGTTGCTTGTTTAAAGAACCCGCTTAACGCGGGTTTTTTTATTGGCTTAACGTGACGCTGGCGGAGTAAACAACGCCGAGTAGTCGCGGTTACAGATGCGCTGCACCGCCGGATGTTGAATCATTCGCTCAGCGAATATCGCGTGGTACTCTTCCATCACGTTATCCACTCGTCCAATCTCCGTTACCTTCTCATCGATATAAAGATCGTGCGCGTACAGCGTCGGCGCGACAAAAATAGCGTTATGCGCTTCGCCAAAGGCTTTCATCAGCGCGGCATCATCAAACTCCCCAAGGATCTCCACTTTCAACCCCTGCGAGTTAAACCAGTTGAGCAGCTTACGCCCCAGCATCGATCGCCGTCCCGGTACTAACAGCCGTCGCTCCTCGAGACAGGCTGGAAACGGTTTTTCCGGCGGCGGGTTAATGCACCAGAAGCTCACCCCGCATTCACCTATCTTCACCGAGAACAACCCCTCCTGCTGCGTAGAATCAATCGGACAATCGGAAATGATGATATCCAGCTTATGCTGGCTCAACTGCTCCAGCAGCATCTCGTGTGTGGATTCAAAGCAGCGCAGATGGATCTGTTCATCTTCTACCACCGCCGCGTCCAGCACACCGCTTACCAGGCGTTTTGAGAGCGCATCCGCGACGCCGACATCAAAGAGTAAATTCGACTCTTTGCGATAGTTGACGATATCGAGCATTTCCTGGCTCAGCGTGAACATCTTATCGGCATAGCGAAACACCAGTTCGCCAAGCTCGGTTGGCTCAATTCCGCGCCCTTTACGTTTAAACAGCTTCCCTTGCAGACGTTCTTCAAGTGCCTTTATCTGACCGGTAATGGTCTGCGGCGTCAGATATAACGCCTCTGCCGCCCCCACAACGGAACCCTCTTTGTAGACATTCCAGAAGTAGTAAAGATGGTTGTAATTGATATGAGACATCGTATCTTCGCTCCCTGATAGTGTCTTAGGGAAGGGACCCGTGCCCTTCCCCTGCCTGTTAAACCGGCTGGACCTGCCCCGACAATTTCACTTTCAATAATGCGTAGCCGACAAACGCCGCCAGCAACGATCCGGTCAGAATACCGAGCTTAGCCCACACGATGAGCTGCGGATCCATTGATGCAAACGCCAGCGTCGAGATGAAAATGGACATCGTGAAGCCAATTCCGCACAGCACGCCCACCGCCATAATCTGTCGGAAAGTCGTCCCCTCCGGTAATGACGCGAGTTTCAGCTTTAGTGCCAGCCAGCAGAACAGGCTGATGCCCAGCGGCTTACCAATAAACAGACCGGCAATAATGCCCATCGGCAGCATGGAGGTCAGCCCTGAAAGCGTCACGCCCTGCAGGGACACGCCCGCATTAGCAAAGGCGAAAAGCGGCAGAATCATAAACGCCACCCATGGATGCAGGACATGTTCCAGCTGACTGGCCGGCGAGTGACCGTTCTGTTCCTTGAGCGGTATAAAGAAGCCGATAATCACGCCAGCCAGCGTGGCATGGACACCCGATTTCAATACCGCGGTCCACAGCACCACGCCAACCAAAATGTAGATCCCCGTTCTGCGCACGTTAAAGATGTTCAGCAGCGCCAGCGCAGCGATAGCCCCTGCGGCAACGCTCAGCGACAGAATCGACAGATCGCTGGTGTAGAACAGCGCAATGATCACGATAGCGCCAAGGTCATCGATAATCGCCAGGGCCATCAGGAAAATCTTCAACGCCACCGGAACGCGGCTGCCCAATAGCGCCAGTACGCCAAGCGCAAACGCAATATCCGTTGCTGCGGGAATAGCCCATCCCTGGCGCGCAATAGGATCCTGATAGTTAAATGCCAGATAGAGCAACGCAGGCACGACCATACCGCCAATCGCTGCAATGACTGGAAACGCCGCGCGTTGGCGGCTGGCGAGCGATCCCTGAACCAGCTCGCGCTTCACTTCCAGACCCACAAGCAGGAAAAAGACCGCCATCAGCGCGTCGTTAATCCACAGCAGCATGTTCTTGTTGATTTCCAGAACACCCACGCGGATTTCAACGGGCGTTTCCAGAAATGCGTGATACAGACCCTGAGTCGCATCCAGGTTAGCGAATACCATCGCGGCCGCAGCGGCGATAATCAAAATAATGCCGCCGGACGCTTCATTACTGAAGAAACGGTGTAGTAATTTCACTTTGGTTCTCTCTTAAAGACGATACTTCGTTAAAACCATCATACCAAGGCCAACAGCTCGGGAAAAACAGATTAATATTGAGTATAAACTCAGTTTTACCGAGCAATATGCACAAAAACAAAAAGCCCGGAATCGCTTCCGGGCTTTGTGATTTACACACCAGCTAACGGTTTAGCGGGTCAAATCATCGAAGAACTTTTTCACGCCGTCGAAGAAGCTTTTGGAACGCGGACTGTTATTTGCACCCGTTGGGCCGCCGAAGCTTTCCTGTAACTCTTTTAACAGCTGTTTCTGTTTGTCGTTCAGACCGACTGGTGTTTCAACGACCACACGACACAGCAGGTCACCCTGCGCACCGCCGCGAACCGATTTAACGCCTCTTCCACGCATGCGGAACAGCTTGCCGGTTTGTGTCTCACCAGGGACTTTCAGATTCACACGACCGTCTAAAGTCGGGACTTCAATTTCGCCACCCAGTGCAGCCATCGCAAAGTTGATCGGCACTTCGCAGTACAGGTTATTCCCTTCACGCTCGAAAATCGCGTGCTGTTTTACCTGAACCTGAACGTACAGATCGCCTGCCTGCGCGCCGTGTTCACCCGCTTCACCTTCACCTGCCAGACGAATACGGTCACCGGTGTCAACGCCTGCCGGGATTTTCACAGACAGGGTTTTGGTTTTCTCGATGCGGCCATGACCGTGACACTTGTTGCACGGATCTTTAATCAACGTACCGCGACCATGACAGTGCGGACACGCTTGCTGCACCGCGAAGAAGCCCTGACGAATCTGGACCTGACCGGAACCATGACAGGTAGGACACGTCTGCGGTTTAGTGCCGACTTTCGCGCCGCTGCCGTGGCAGATATCACACTCTTCCAGCGTAGGAATGCGGATCTCTTTGGTCACACCACGTACTGCTTCTTCCAGCGTCAATTCCATGTTGTAGCGCAGATCTGCACCACGGGACGCGCGCTGGCGTCCACGGCCACCGCCGAAGATATCACCGAAAACATCGCCAAAGATATCGCCAAAATCAGCACCGCCGCCGCCAAAGCCGCCGCCACCGTAACCACCACCGCCCATGCCACCTTGTTCAAACGCGGCATGACCGTACTGATCGTACGCCGCACGCTTCTGCGCATCGGTCAGGATCTCGTAGGCTTCTTTGATCTCTTTAAATTTGGCTTCGGCCTCTTTATCACCCTGATTACGATCCGGGTGAAACTTCATGGCCAGGCGCTTGTACGCCTTCTTGATTTCACGCTCTTCCGCGGTTTTCGGAACGCCTAAAATCTCGTAAAAATCTTGCTTTGCCATTGGTTTTTTCAGCCCCTTAACATGCGAGCACGGGCGGAGAGGAAACCTCTACGCCCGTGCCGATTAATTACCCTGCATCAGGGCGATTACTTTTTGTCTTTAACTTCTTCGAACTCAGCGTCAACAACGTCGTCGTCTTTCGCATTGTTCTGAGAAGCATCAGCGCCTGCTGCACCCGCTTGCTGCTGTGCGTGCTGTTGCTGAGCAATTTCCATCAGCTTCTGGGACGCTTGCGCCAGTTCCTGCATTTTCGCTTCGATATCCGCTTTGTCTTCGCCTTTCAGGGAAGTTTCCAGCGCGCTCAATGCAGTCTCGATAGCGGTTTTATCGTCAGCTGGCAGTTGATCGCCTGCTTCTTCAACCTGCTTACGCGTACTGTGCAGCAAATGGTCACCCTGGTTACGGGTCTGAACCAGTTCTTCGAACTTACGGTCAGACTCGGCGTTAGCTTCCGCTTCACGCACCATTTTCTGGATCTCTTCTTCGTTCAGACCAGAAGACGCCTTGATGGTGATCTTCTGCTCTTTACCGCTGTTTTTGTCTTTCGCGGAAACGTGCAGGATACCATCAGCATCGATGTCAAAAGTCACTTCGATCTGAGGCATACCGCGCGGTGCCGGGCTGATACCGTCGAGGTTAAACTGGCCCAGATCTTTGTTATCCGCAGCACGTTTACGCTCACCCTGCAGCACATGGATGGTTACCGCAGACTGGTTGTCTTCAGCGGTAGAGAACACCTGGCTGTGCTTGGTCGGGATGGTGGTGTTTTTGCTGATCAGCGCCGTCATCACGCCGCCCATGGTTTCGATACCCAGAGACAGCGGGGTAACGTCCAGCAGCAGTACGTCTTTCACTTCACCGGTCAATACACCACCCTGAACAGCAGCACCGATTGCAACGGCTTCGTCCGGGTTAACGTCTTTACGCGGCTCTTTACCAAAGAATTCAGCCACTTTCTTCTGAACCATTGGCATACGTGTCTGACCACCAACAAGAATAACGTCCTGGATATCAGAGACAGACAGGCCCGCATCCTGCAGAGCAACTTTCAGTGGCTCGATAGAACGGTTCACCAGGTCTTCGACCAGGCTTTCCAGTTTCGCACGGGTCACTTTGATGTTCATGTGTTTTGGACCGCTCGCGTCTGCAGTGATGTACGGCAGGTTAACGTCGGTCTGCTGCGCAGAAGAGAGCTCAATTTTCGCTTTTTCTGCGGCTTCTTTCAGGCGCTGCATGGCCAGCGGATCGTTACGCAGGTCAATGCCCTGATCTTTCTTAAATTCGTCAACGAGGTAGTTGATCATACGGCTGTCGAAGTCTTCACCACCCAGGTGGGTATCACCGTTGGTTGCCAGAACTTCGAAGGTTTTTTCGCCGTCAACTTCGTCGATTTCGATAATAGAGATATCGAAAGTACCGCCACCGAGGTCATAAACCGCGATAGTACGGTTGCCAACTTCTTTGTCCAGGCCGTAAGCCAGAGCAGCAGCAGTTGGTTCGTTGATAATACGTTTTACTTCCAGACCCGCGATACGACCGGCATCTTTCGTTGCCTGACGCTGTGCATCGTTGAAGTATGCAGGTACGGTGATAACCGCTTCAGTTACCGGTTCGCCCAGGTAATCTTCAGCCGTTTTCTTCATTTTCTTCAGCACTTCAGCAGAGATCTGCGGTGGTGCCATTTTCTGGCCCTTCACGTCGATCCATGCATCACCGTTGTCTGCACCGATGATTTTGTACGGCATGATGGCTTCATCACGCTGCACTTCTTCGTCCTGGAAGCGGCGACCAATCAGGCGTTTAATCGCAAAAAGCGTGTTTTGCGGGTTTGTCACGGCCTGACGTTTAGCCGGCTGGCCAACCAGAGTTTCACCGTCCTGGGTATACGCAATAATAGAAGGCGTGGTGCGATCGCCTTCGGCGTTCTCCAGCACACGAGCAGTAGTACCATCCATAATCGCTACACAAGAGTTGGTAGTACCCAAGTCGATACCAATAATTTTACCCATCTAAACGTCTCCACTAAAAATTTGTTCATCATGTGGTTGTGAATCTGTAATAAGGGCGAAACGTGCGGTTTCAACTGCCCAGATTTGATTTTTTTCAGCTTCACTCACTGCGGTTGACTACAAGATGGGGTCGTAACCGCATCCATCAAGGGGTAAGCATAAAAAATATTTTAAATTCCCCCTGTTCAGATCATAGACGTCGAGTGTTGCGCCCTTTATGATGCCGCGCCCCGCCAGGGAGAGTTGGCGCGGGTTTAACCACTTCACCATTTAATGATGATTTCTTTTGAGGACTTATGGGCAACACTAAGTTGGCTAATCCGGCTCCGCTGGGCCTGATGGGTTTTGGCATGACCACAATTCTGCTGAACCTGCATAACATCGGTTTCTTCCCGATGGATAGCATTATCCTGGCGATGGGCATTTTTTACGGCGGTATCGCGCAAATCTTCGCGGGCCTGCTGGAATATAAAAAAGGCAATACCTTCGGTTTAACGGCATTCACCTCTTACGGTTCATTCTGGCTGACTCTGGTCGCTATTCTGATCATGCCGAAAATGGGTCTGGCTGACGCGGCCAACGCGCACTTTCTGGGCGTATACCTGGGCCTGTGGGGCGTCTTCACGCTGTTCATGTTCTTCGGCACTCTGGCGGGCAACCGCGCGCTGCAGTTCGTGTTCCTGAGCCTGACCGTTCTGTTCGCCCTGCTGGCGATTGGTCATCTGGCGGATAACGAAGGTATCGTTCACATTGCAGGCTGGATTGGTCTGGTGTGTGGCGCAAGCGCTATCTACCTGGCAATGGGTGAAGTGCTGAACGAACAGTTTGGCCGTACCGTTCTGCCGATTGGTGAAAAACACTGATCCCCCTTCGTGCCCGCCTCGCGGGCACGAAATCCCCCGCTTTATACTTCTGATTGATATCCTGTTAATGCGCTTTGTGGAACACTGGTTCTCACTCTTTTCTTAAAGATGCTCATATGACGGCGAATGTCCCCTCTCGTTCTTACTGGCTGCAACGCTGGATCGCCTTATTGCTCACCGGCATTTTGGCCGGGCTGGGTGGCATGCTGCTCGCCCTGCTTCTGCACGAGATCCAGCATCTCGTTTATGGCTACAGCCAGAAAGCGCTCATCAGCCCGCAATCTTTTTTAGAAGGCGTGACGGATGCCAGCGCGCAGCGGAGATTTCTCGCCCTGCTGGCTGCGGGCCTCATTGCGGGCTGCGGCTGGTGGCTCCTTGCGCGCTACGGTAAAAAACGCGTCAGTATTAGCGCCGCCGTCAACCAGCCCGATAAACCGATGCCTGGCATCACCACGCTTATTCACGCTCTGCTGCAAATTATCACCGTTGCGATGGGCTCACCGCTGGGCCGCGAAGTTGCACCGCGTGAAGTGGGCGCGTTGTTTGCCGGAGGAATTGCCCGGCGTTTGCACCTGACGCCAGCAGATATCCAACTGATGATTGCCTGCGGTGCAGGCGCGGGGCTGGCGGCGGTGTACAACGTTCCGCTGGCTGGCGCGATTTTCACCCTCGAAGTGCTATTAATCAGCTTTAGCTGGGAAGCGGCCATTGCCGCTCTGGTGACGTCAGCCCTTGCGGCGTGGGTCGCTACGCTGGGGCTGGGCGATGAACACCAATATCGCTTTACGACCGAAATGGCTGCCAGCTCGCTGGTCTTCTGGGCCGCATTTTCAGGCCCACTGTTTGGCGTTACCGCCTTTTGGTTTCGCCGCATTACCCAGCGCGCGCGCAGCAAAGTGCGCAGCAACTGGCAAATGCCGGTGTTCAGTCTGGTGGCATTCGCGGCACTGGGCGCGTTATCCATGTGGTTTCCGCAGTTGCCCGGCAACGGCAAAGGCCCGATTCAGCTCACGCTTGCGGGCGACGTCACGCTGAAACTTGCGGCCGCGATTCTGTGTCTCAAAATCTTCGTGATCTGGGCCGTTTTACGCGGCGGTGCGGAAGGGGGATTATTGACGCCCGGGCTCGCCGTTGGCGCACTGCTGGGTTCGCTGCTCTTTATGCTGCTTGGCCGCTTCTTTCCTGGGAGCGATATGGCCAGCTTTACGCTGACGGGCGCGGCAGGTTTTTTATCGGCATCCATGCAAATGCCCGTTACCGCTATCGCACTCATGATGGAATTCACCCGCATGGACCATAGCTTTCTGGTCCCTGTGACCCTGAGTGCAGCCGGTGCGTACATGACGTTTCGAAAACTCGAAGGTTAATTTTTGTGCGAAACTGCAACCGTAGCTAAACGGCATCTGTGATTCCTGTATTTTCAATTGATAAGCATTATCATCCGGAATATTGTCACCGGCAGCATCCCCGGATATTGGATATCAGGCAGCCTTTGTACAGGAACGTTTTGGGATAAAATACGGTTCTGATGTGTTGCATAAGGTAAGCCAATGAGTTCCATTTTAGCCACCAAGGCTAATCCTGACGGTGCCGCTGTCGCGTCGCATTACAAGAAAATCATCTTGCGGCGCTTTATCCTCGGCGGTGTTCTCCTGCTGCTGATCCTGCTCTCGCTGCTGCTTGATTTTACCCTCGGCCCGTCCGGAATTTCCGTCGCCACGCTTTGGCACACGCTGTTTGATGCCGCCTCCGCTGACGCGGGCACCCGCGTGATCGTCTGGGATTTACGGCTGCCTTTCGCGCTCATGGCGGTGGTCGTCGGTCTGGCGTTGGGTTTAGCCGGTGCCGAGATGCAAACCATCCTGAATAACCCCCTCGCCAGCCCATTTACGCTGGGCGTTTCCTCTGCCGCCTCGTTTGGTGCCGCACTGGCGATCATCCTTGGCGTAGGGATTCCTGGCATTCCCGACCAGTGGTTTATCTCCGTTAACGCTTTTGTTTTTGCACTGATGGCCTGCTTTATTCTCGACGGTATCAGCCGCTGGACACGCGTCGCCACATCCGGCGTGGTGCTGTTTGGTATCGCGTTGGTGTTCACGTTCAATGCATTAATTTCGATTCTGCAGTTTGTCGCCAGCGAAGACACCTTACAGGGGCTAGTGTTCTGGACGATGGGCAGCCTGGCACGCGCATCGTGGGAGAAACTGGCGATTCTGGTCGTGGTGCTGCTGATTGTCGTCCCGCTCTCGCTGAAAAACGCGTGGAAGCTTACCGCCCTGCGTCTGGGGGAAGATCGCGCCGTCAGCTTTGGCATCAACGTGCGCAAACTGCGGCTCACCACCCTGCTGCGCATCAGCATCATTTCGGCTCTGACGGTGGCCTTTGTCGGCCCGATCGGCTTTATCGGTCTTGTCGCCCCGCATATTTCCCGCATGATGTTTGGTGAAGATCACCGCTTTTACCTGCCGGGCAGTATGCTGATCGGCGCGCTGGTGCTTTCCCTGGCCTCCGTGCTGTCTAAAAATATCGTGCCTGGCGTCATCATTCCCGTCGGGATTGTCACGTCACTGGTCGGCGTGCCTTTCTTCCTGAGCATTATTATTCGCCACCGGGGAACGCTCTGATGGACGGTTTACTCGTTACCGATCTGCACACCGGTTATCGCAAAAAGAAAATCATCGACGGGCTTACCACCCCGCTGCTGCCGCGCGGCAAAATCACCGCCCTGCTAGGGCCCAACGGTTCGGGGAAATCAACGCTGCTGCGCGCGCTGGCTGATCTCAATCCGGCGCAAGGCAAAATCGCCCTCAACGGTGAGGATCTGATGACCCTGCCGCCCGCAAAGCGTGCGCAAAAAGTGGTGTATTTGCCGCAGTCGCTTCCGGCAGGAGTGCATTTGCACGCCCTGGAATCGGTGATCGTTGCGCGCCGCGCCAGCGGCGGCGACACCCACGGCAATGCCGAACAAGAAGCTTATGACATTTTGCATAAACTCGGCGTCTCGCATCTGGCGATGAGCTATCTCGACCAGCTCTCCGGCGGCCAAAAACAGCTGATCGGGTTGGCGCAATCGCTGATCCGTCAGCCTGATTTACTCCTACTGGATGAACCGCTTAGCGCGCTCGACCTCAACTATCAGTTTCACGTTATGGATATCGTTGCCCGTGAAACACGACAGCGCAATATCGTCACCGTCGTGGTGATTCACGACATCAACATTGCGCTGCGCCACGCGCAATATGCGGTGATGTTAAAAAACGGTGCGCTGATTGCCAGCGGTATTCCGGGAGAGGTCGTCACCCCCGCAAATCTGGCGACGGTGTATGGCGTGCAGGGGCGCGTGGAAACGTGTTCGCAAGGGCTACCGCATGTGGTGGTCGATGGGTTAACAACATAAAAATAAAGGAATGACGGGGAAATAATGACACTTAAGAAGGCATTACTCGGCGCAGCGCTGCTGCTCTCACCGCTGCTGGCGATGGCGCAAGACTGGCCGGTGACGGTGAACGATATTGATAACCGCACGGTGACGATCCCACAGGCGCCGCAGCGCATCATTTTACAGGATGGCCGCGATATCCTGACGCTGGCGATGCTTGAGCGCGACAACCCGTTTGCTAACGTCGTGGCGTGGAATAATCTGCCGAAAAAACAGGACACTGAAACCTGGAACGTGCTGAAGCGCAAATGGCCGGAAGCAGAAAAAATCCTCGATATGAAATTCTCCGATCAGGGGAATGTGGATCTTGAAACGGTGATCTCTCGCCAGCCGGACCTGATGATTGCCCAGCTCCGCGCCAAACCGTCGCTGGTGCAGAGCGGCGTATTAGCGAAGCTTGAGGCGCTACACGTCCCCGTGGTCTTTGTGGATTACGAATTGCACCCGGTTGAAAACACCGTTCCGAGCATTGCCCTGCTGGGTAAAGTGTTGGGGCAACGCGAGCGTGCGCAGGCGTATATTGATTTCTATCAGCAGCGTCTCGACAAGATTCACCAGCGCCTGGCTAAAGTTGCGAAAAAACCGCTGGTGTTCATCGAGCCGATCGCAGGCGTTGCCGGGCTGGATAACGGCTGCTGCTTTACCCATGCGCGCAACGGCTGGGGCGGTTTGGTTGAAGCGGCTGGCGGTGTGAATATCGGTTCACAGTTGCTGCCGGGTGCGAGCGGAAATGTCTCGGTTGAAAAGATTATCTCTCTGAACCCCGATTATTACCTGATGACCGGTTCAAAACGCCCGGCCAAAGGCACGGCGATTATTCCGTTTGGCTACAACGTGGCGGAAAGCGATGTTGCTGCGGCCTTTAACGCGCTGGTGTCACGCCAGGGAGTGAGCAGCATTCCGGCCGTGGCGCAAGGGCATACCGGCGCGCTGTATCATCACTTCTATAACAATCCGTACAACATTATTGCCATTGAAGCGTTGAGCAAAATTTTCTACCCAACGCTCTTCAATGACGTCGATCCGCTGGCGGATTATCACGAACTGATTAAAAACTTCACGCAAATCCCGGATGACAACATCATCCTGAGTTTTACCCCTCACTAACTGGTGTATGCGCCATCAGCTGATGGCGCTCACCGCGCAACCAAATCCCTAACGCCAGCCCCATCAGTGACAGCGCCAGCACATACCAGGCCGGAGCCATCGGCGACACGCCCATCAGCAGCGTGACGGCAATCGGTGTCAGACCGCCAAAGATGGCGTAGGAGACGTTGTACGAAAACGAAATGCCGGTGAATCGCACTTCTGCCGGGAACGCGCGTACCATAACGTACGGCACAGCGCCCACGACGCCCACGCAAAGCCCTACCACACCATACAGCAGGAAAAGCTGTTCCGGATGGCTCCCAGCAAGGTGATAGAACGCCCAGCTTGATCCCGCCAGTAACAGGCTGCCGACGATAAACGTCAGGCTCGCGCCAAAGCGATCCGCCGCCACACCGGCAATCAAACAGCCTAAGCACAGCATGATGGTCGCGATGCTGTTCGCCTGCAGCGTGACCGCGGGGGCAAAGCCGTACTGTTTTTGCAGCCAGACGGGCGACATAAGAATCACCACCACAATCCCGGCGGACAGCAGCCAGGTCAGCAGCATGGAAATCACCACGGCTTTCTTGTGATGCGCCACAACAGATTTCACCGGCAGTTCTTGCGCCAGGGCTTTACGCTGCTGCATTTCAAGGAAGATAGGGGTTTCCTGCAACCAGCGGCGGAGATACATCGCCACCAGACCAAACGCACCACCGAGCAGGAACGGGATACGCCAGCCCCACTCATGCACCGCTTGCGTCGTCATACTGGTGTTAATGAGCGTCGCGACGACGGAGCCGAGCAAAATCCCGACGGTCAGACCCGCGGTTAATGTTCCGCACGCGATCCCGATGCGACGCGCAGGCACATGTTCAGCCACAAAAACCCATGCGCCTGGGACTTCTCCGCCGATCGCCGCGCCCTGCAAAATACGCATCAGCAGCAGTAAAACAGGGGCAAGAATACCCATCGTGGCGTACGTCGGCAGCAGACCAATGGCCAGCGTTGGCACGGCCATCAGCAGGATGCTGAGGGTAAACATTTTTTTACGCCCGACCAGATCGCCAAAGTGGGCCATGATAATGCCGCCGAGCGGACGCGCCAGATAACCTGCCGCAAAAATGCCGAAGGTCTGAACCTGGCGCAGCCATTCCGGGATATCCGCCGGGAAGAACAGTTCCCCCACAACGGCAGCAAAAAAGACAAAAATGATGAAATCGTAGAACTCCAGCGCGCCGCCAAGGGCAGCGAGCGTAAGCGTTTTGTAGTCCTGACGATTCAGAGGCCGGGTGTAATGTGACATAGCAAACCTTTCCAGCGTTGTTGATTTAATTTTACAGTGATCGTAAAGAAAAAATTACTATACCGTAAATCTATCAACACGCTATTCCAGCTGTAGCTTATGTCACAGATGGGCTAATTTCAGGATATTGTTTCGCGCCTTGCGCTTTTAGGCCGAAATGCTGCTACCACTTGCGGATCGGTTTCGACGTAGGGCCCATCAAGCAGCTGTATACAATACGGTACACTGGCGAATATCCCCGCGACGACCACTTTGCCGTCTTCCGCTTTCACGCCTTCCAGCGTCTCTTTGATCGACTTCGGCTGGCCAGGCAAATTCAGAATCAACGCCTGCTTACGAATCACGCCAACCTGACGGGACAGGATCGCCGTCGGGACAAAGTGCAGGCTGATCTGGCGCATCTGTTCGCCAAACCCTGGCATCTCGCGATCGGCAATCGCCAGCGTTGCATCTGGGGTGACATCACGGCGCGCCGGGCCTGTTCCGCCCGTGGTCAGCACCAGGTGGCAGCTCATCTCATCCACCAGCTCGCAAAGCGTCTGCTCAATGATCGCCTGCTCATCCGGGATTAAGCGCGTCTGGATTTCAAAAGGCGTCGTGAGCGCTGTCGCCAGCCAGGCTTCCAGAGCCGGAATGCCTTTATCTTCGTAAATACCGCTGGAAGCGCGGTCAGAAATCGACACTAAGCCGATGCGTAATGTATTCATATCCATTTCCATTCAAACAATACTGATTAACGGGAATGATACACGCAGAGGGGGAATTCAGACAGGGTATGAAAGAAGTCGCGTGACCGGAGGCCCGGTCACGCAGAATGATTACAGCAGATCGCCGATCATTTTTTCCAGTTTTTCCTGGTCAACAGCAAACTTACGGATACCGTCCGCCAGTTTGTCTACAGCCATTGGATCCTGGTTGTGCTGCCACAGGAACTCGGATTCAGTGATGCGTTCTGGACGCGCTTTCACTTCACCGGTGTAAGACAGTTTACGCTCCAGCGCGCCTTCGCTCTCTGCCAGCTCTTTCAGCAGTGCAGGGGCAATGGTCAGGCGGTCACAGCCAGCCAGCTCAATGATTTCACCCACGTTACGGAAGCTTGCGCCCATAACGACGGTTTCATAGCCGTGCTGTTTGTAGTACTGGTAGATTTCGCTCACGGAAATCACGCCTGGATCTTCCGCTGGTGCGAACTCTTTCTTGTCGGTGTTGGCTTTGTACCAGTCCATGATACGGCCCACGAACGGAGAAATCAGGTACACGCCGGCTTCAGCACAAGCACGCGCCTGAGCGAAGGAGAACAGCAGCGTCAGGTTACAGTTGATACCTTCTTTTTCCAGCTGTTCTGCAGCGCGGATGCCCTGCCAGGTGGATGCCAGTTTGATCAGAATGCGATCGTTGCTGATGCCAGCATCGTTATACAGTTTGATCAGGTGTTTGGCTTTGGCGATTGACGCGTCGGTGTCGTAGGACAGACGTGCGTCAACTTCGGTAGAAATACGGCCCGGAACCAGTTTCAGGATCTCCAGACCGATGTTTACAGCCAGTTTGTCAGTCGCGTCCACAACCTGCTGCGCACGATCGTTGCTCTGGCCTTTCGCCCAGGTGACAGCTTCGTCGATCAGTTTGCGGTACTCAGGAATCTGTGCGGCGTTAAGAATCAGAGAAGGGTTAGTTGTGGCATCCTGCGGCTGGTACAACTTCATTGCCGCGATATCTCCGGTGTCAGCTACGACAGTGGTGAACTGACGAAGGGAGGTCAATTTATCCGTCATGATAGTCTTTCTCTTTTTACGTGCCCTGGATAATTCACGCCACCGACAGCATGCCAGCAACGGAAAAATGACAGGTTTACTTGTTAGGGGGATGTAACCGGTCTGCCCTGATGATAACACGACGGAATAGCAGCGCAACCGCAGACAGTGCGCTAACGGATAGTATGATAAACTCCGAATATTAACAGCCTGCTAATTAACAACAGGCTCTCGATTTGTACTTACCCAAAATAATTCGTGTTGCAGAAAGGCGGCAAGCGAGCGAATCCCCCAGGGGCTTACATTGAGTAAGTGACCAGGGTGAACGAGCGCAGCCAACGCACCTGCGGCTTGAAGTATGACGGGTAAGCAGTGGCATCAACAAGAGGGACGTTAATGCCTGATTTCTTTTCCTTTATCAATGAGGTCCTGTGGGGCTCAGTGATGATCTATTTGCTGCTGGGAGCCGGAATATGGTTCACGGTACGCAGCGGTTTTATTCAATTTCGCTATATTCGCCAGTTTGGTAAAAGTCTGAAAAATAGCGTCACCCCGCAACCCGATGGATTAACCTCTTTTCAGGCGCTCTGCACCAGCCTCGCCGCCCGCGTTGGCAGCGGGAATCTGGCGGGCGTGGCGTTAGCCATTGGCGCAGGCGGCCCGGGAGCCGTGTTCTGGATGTGGGTCACGGCGCTTATCGGAATGGCGACGTCGTTTGCCGAATGCTCGCTGGCGCAGCTCTACAAAGAGCGGGATCGGCACGGTCAGTTTCGCGGTGGCCCGGCCTGGTATATGTCGCGCGGCCTGGGTATGCGCTGGATGGGCGTGCTGTTTTCTGTTTTGCTACTCATCGCTTATGGTCTTATTTTCAACACGGTACAAGCCAACTCGGTGGCGCACGCTCTGCGCTACGCGTTTGATTTCCCGGAATGGATAACCGGCGCGATGCTGGCTGCCGCGACCCTGATGGTCATCGTGACAGGCATCAAAGGCGTTGCACGCCTGATGCAGTGGCTGGTGCCGGTGATAGCGCTGTTGTGGGTCAGCACCAGCCTGGTCGTTACCGCCATGCATCTTGACCAGCTTCCGGATGTGATCGCCACCATTTTCAAAGCCGCTTTCGGCTGGCGAGAAGCCGCAGCAGGGGCGCTGGGATATACCCTGAGCCAGGCGCTGACGGCGGGTTTTCAGCGCGGCATGTTCTCTAACGAAGCCGGAATGGGTTCCACACCGAATGCCGCTGCCGCAGCGGCCTCATGGCCCCCGCACCCTGCCGCGCAAGGTATCGTGCAGATGATTGGCGTATTCGTCGACACCATCATTATCTGCTCCGCCAGCGCCATGATTGTGCTGCTCGCGGGCCCTGTAACGCATACCCGCAGTCCAGAAGGTATTCAGATTGTTCAGCAGGCGCTGGTGAATCTTGCCGGTGGCTGGGGCGCAGGTTTTGTGTCGCTTATCGTGATCCTATTTTCGTTCAGCTCGATTGTCGCCAATTATATTTATGCTGAAACTAACCTGATTTTTCTGCGTTTTGATTCGCGCAAAGCGTTATGGCTGCTGCGGGTTGGGATCGCTGGAATGGTGCTGGTTGGGTCGATGCTTAGCCTACCGCTGGTCTGGCAACTGGCGGACGTGATTATGGCGCTGATGGCGATCACTAACCTGACGGCCATTTTGCTGCTGTCTCCAGTTGTCGCGCTTATCGCCAGCGACTATTTACGCCAGCGTAAGCTGGGGCTAAAACCGGTGTTTGACGCGGCTCGTTACCCCGACATCAAGTCACAAATTGCGCCGGGCACCTGGGATGATTTGCCACGGCAATAGCAGCCATCGATCAACTGAAGCGGATTTTTTGCTAAAGTCGCACTAAATTTCCTGCAAGGACTGGTTATGCTGATTCTGATTTCACCTGCAAAAACGCTCGATTACCAGAGCCCGCTCGCCACCGAGCGCTATACCCAGCCCGAACTGCTGGATCATTCACAACAGCTGATTCGCGAGGCGCGCAAACTCTCCGCCCCGCAAATTGGCAAGTTGATGAGCATCAGCGACAAACTCGCCGATCTCAACGCCACCCGTTTCCACGACTGGCAGCCGGATTTCACGCCGAAAAATGCCCGTCAGGCGATCCTCGCGTTCAAAGGTGACGTGTACACCGGCTTGCAGGCGGAAGAATTCAGCGAGGCCGATTTTGATTTCGCCCAGCAGCATCTGCGCATGTTATCGGGTCTGTACGGCGTGCTGCGCCCGCTGGATTTGATGCAGCCGTACCGTCTTGAGATGGGCATTCGCCTGGAAAATGCCAAAGGCAAAGATCTGTACCATTTCTGGGGCGATATCATCACAGAGAAGCTTAACGACGCGCTGAAAGCCCAGGGTGACACTATCGTCATCAACCTGGCATCCGATGAATATTACCGGTCCGTGAAGCCGAAAAAGCTGAATGCGGAGATTATCAAACCCGTCTTCCTCGACGAGAAAAATGGCAAATTCAAAGTCATCAGCTTCTACGCCAAAAAAGCACGCGGGCTGATGAGCCGTTACATCATTGAAAATCGTCTGACAAAACCTGAGCAACTCACCGCATTTAACAGTGAAGGCTATTTCTTTGACGGCGAAGCGTCCGAGAAAGGCGAGCTGGTGTTTAAGCGCCACGAGCAGTAATTCAGTTCCTCACCTTAACCCTCTCCCCACAGGGAGAGGGGCTTTTCGCCACGATGCAATACTGAGAAACGCTTCAGCGCCCGTTTTCCCTCACGCCCCTTTTAGGGAGAGAGGAAGCAGAACAATCAGCGATGCTTCCAGTCCGGACCGTGTCCACGATCGTCATGATGTTTATCACGGCGATTATCATGACGATCCCGGTGACCGTCATGCGGATGCCAGCGGTTATCTCGCCACTCGTAATGCGATTTCCACCAGTCATTGTCGCGCCAGCGGCCGCCATCCCAGTGGTGACCCCGATCGTCTCGATCGCCAATCTGTAATTTTACGGCGGGTACTAGCGTGATGTCGGCTGCCTGCACAACCGTGGGAGCCACCAGCATCAGTGAAAGTGCAAGCAAAGCAGGTTTCAGTTTAGACATCGGGTACTCCTTCTCATTCTTGCCCAACACGGGCCGATGAAAGGAGATTACGTGAGGAGTATGCGGGTTGTTATCCTCTGCAATCCTATTCTCTAAGTGGGCGCATTTATTGGGAATTCCTGCTTTTTTCCCACACGATCTCTCCTTATTTTCTCCGTATTTGGGCATAAAAAAGGCCGGATATCCTCCGGCCTGAATCATCGCGTGATAAAACTATCCGCGCGTCATCATCAGCTTACGCAACGCGGCAAAATCCGCAGGCAAAGAGTGAGACAGGAGCGGCAGATCGGCACGGTCCGCCAGCTCTTTTGGCAGCGGCAGCGATTCACCCAGAATCTCATCGACGCTCTCTTTAAATTTTGCCGGATGCGCAGTGCCGAGGAACAGGCCGTATTCACCTGGATTGAGCTGGTCACGCAGCGCGCGGTACGCAATCGCCGCATGCGGCTCAGAGATGTACCCCACCGCTTTCAGCTCGCGCATCGTCGCTTTGGTGGTTTCGTCGGTAACGGCGGCATAACCCAGATCGCTCAGACGCCAGATTTTGCGGCGGAACAGCTCTTCTACACGCGGCCAGTTGTTCGGCTGTGACACATCCATCGCGTTAGAGAGGGTCGCTTTGGTCGCGTTTGGCGTCCATTTGCCGTCTTTCAGGAAACGGGGAACCGTATCATTGGCGTTGGTGGCCGCGATAAAACGCTTGACTGGCAACCCGAGGGATTTCGCCAGCAGACCTGCAGTCAGGTCGCCAAAGTTACCGCTTGGGACGGAGATCACCAGCTGATTACGCGCTTCCTGCGGGAGTTGCGCGACCGCTTCGAAGTAGTAGCAAATCTGCGCCAGCAGGCGGCTGATGTTAATGGAGTTGGCGGAGTTTAAGCCCAGCGCCACTTTCAGCTCTTCGTCATCAAACGCCTGTTTCACCAGCGCCTGACAAGCATCAAAATCACCGTCGATAGCGACGGTTTCAATGTTGCCGCCCAGCGTACAGAACAGTTTTTCCTGCAGCGGGCTGATTTTGCCCTGCGGATAGAGGATCACCACGCGCACGTTTTTCAGACCGTAAAACGCGTGAGCCACAGCCGCGCCGGTGTCACCGGACGTCGCAGTCAGGATAGTGACCGGTTTATCGCCGCTGATGTGCGTCAGCATTTGCGCCATAAAGCGGCCGCCAAAGTCTTTAAACGCTAGCGTTGGGCCGTGGAACAGCTCCAGACAGCCGATATCCGGCTCAACCGATTTTACCGGAGCCGGGAACGCAAACGCCGCGCGAACACGCTCTTCCAGCTCAGCTTGCGGAATTTCATCGCCAATAAATGCGGAGACGATTTTGGCGCTGCGGCTGACAAAATCTTGCTTCAGCATTTCATCGATTTCAGTCAGGCTAAATTCCGGCAAGTCGTGCGGGAAGAACAGCCCCTGATTTTTGCCCAGGCCCTGAGTCACCGCCTGCGCGAAGCTGACCTGTTCGTTATGATCTTTCAGATTGTAGAGTTTCATCAATTATCCCAGTACTCGTGCGCCTGCCGTGTCCAGCCGGCAAATATGAACAAAGCCTTCCTGATTTTGCAGGTAGTTTTTCGCCAGCCAGTCCGCCACGCGCTGCGCGGTATCAGGCTTATCGCATAATGCGAACAGCGTCGGGCCGGAGCCGGAAATACCGCACGCCTGCGCGCCAATATCCAGCGATGCCTGACGCGCTTCAGTGAAGCCCGGCAGAAGTTTGGTGCGATACGGCTCGGCGATGACGTCTTTCATCAGCTTCGCCGCCAACGCAGGCTGACGGGTATAACAGGCGTGAATGAAGCCTGCCAGATGACGACCGTGCGCGATGCAATCCTGACGGCGGTACTGCGCGGGTAAAATCGCACGCGCTTCGGCGGTCGACACTTTAATACCCGGGTACGCCAGCACCCATAGCCACTCGTCAAAGCCAGGCACCTGTTGGCTGATAATGCCGTTCTCTTCGATCATCAGCTGCATACCGCCGAGGAAGCACGGTGCGACATTATCGTAATGAATGCTGCCGGAGATACGCCCTTCCAGCTCGCCCATCAGCGCCAGCAGGCGGTTGTTATTCAACGGCTTGCCGCAATATTCGTTCATCGCCACCAGTGCAGCAACGACTGAACAGGCGCTGGAACCGAGACCGGAACCAATTGGCATGCTTTTTTCAAGCGTCATCGCGACGGGCACGTTCTTGCCAATTTCCTGACAAAAACGCTCCCAGCACTGATAAACAATATTTTCGCGCGGTTCGGGCGGCAGCTTGCTGGCGAAACGGCCCACATTCGTGAGGCTAAAACTGTCGGCGGCGTCAACCGTTACCGTATCGCCCAGCGGCGACCCGTCGACCGGCGCAACCGCCGCACCCAGCACATCAAATCCGACGCTCATATTGGCGCTGGAAGCCGGGGCATAAACTTTGACCATGTTAAACTCCTAACTTCCATGACAGGGTACGGAGCAGATCGGCAAACACGCCCGCTGCAGTGACATCGTTCCCTGCGCCGTAACCGCGAAGCACAAGCGGCAATGGCTGATAATAGTGGCTGTAAAACGCGAGTGCGTTTTCGCCATTTTTGACTTTGAATAGCGGATCGTTACCGTCCACTTCAGCAATTTTTACGCGGCACACGCCGTCGTCTTCAATATTGCCAACATAGCGCAATACTTTGCCTTCATCACGGGCTTTCGCTACGCGAGCGGCAAAGTCATCGTCAAGCTGCGACAAACGGCCCATAAATGACGCGACATCGCCGCTGTCATCAAATCCTGCTGGCAGCACGGGTTCGATAACGATGTCAGAAAGCTCCAGCTCGCGCCCGGTTTCACGCGCGAGGATCAGCAGCTTGCGCGCCACGTCCATACCGGACAGATCGTCACGCGGGTCAGGTTCGGTATAACCTAACTCGCGCGCGGTGCGGGTCGCTTCTGACAGGCTCATGCCTTCATCCAGCTTGCCGAAGATAAACGACAGCGAGCCAGAGAGAATGCCGGAGAAACGCTGCAGTTCATCACCCGCATTCAGCAGGTTTTGCAGGTTCTCGATGACCGGTAAACCCGCACCCACGTTGGTATCATATAAGAACTTGCGGCGCGATTTGCTGGCAGCGGTGCGCAGCTGATGGTAATAATCCATCGACGAGGTGTTGGCCTTTTTGTTCGGCGTCACCACATGGAAGCCTTCGCGCAGGAAATCAGCGTATTGATCGGCCACCGCCTGATGAGAAGTACAATCGACAATCACTGGGTTAAGCAGGTGATACTCTTTCACCAGACGAATCAGACGACCCAGATTGAACGGCTCTTTGGCTTCTGCCAGCTCTGCCTGCCAGCTCTCCAGATTCAGCCCGTGAACGTTGGTGAGCAGCGCTTTTGAGTTCGCCAAGCCGCACACGCGCAGATCGATATGTTTTTTCTTCAGCCAACCCTGCTGGCGCTTAATTTGTTCCAGTAACGCACCACCCACGCCGCCCACACCGATCACAAACACTTCGATAACCTGATCGGTGTTGAACAACATCTGATGGGTAACGCGCACGCCAGTGGTAGCGTCGTCGTTACTCACCACCACCGAAATCGAACGCTCGGAAGAGCCCTGCGCAATGGCCACAATATTGATATTGGCGCGAGCCAGCGCAGCAAAGAACTTGGCGGAAATACCGCGCAGAGTGCGCATGCCGTCGCCTACCACGGAGATGATTGCCAGACGTTCCTGAATCGACAGCGGCTCCAGAAGTTCTTCTTTCAGTTCCAGATAGAACTCCTCTTCCAGGGCACGGCGGGCACGCAGGCAATCCGCCTGCGGCACGCAGAAGCTGATGCTGTATTCGGAAGAGGACTGGGTGATCAGCACCACCGAAATGCCGTTGCGTGACATCGCAGCAAATACGCGCGCCGCCATGCCGACCATGCCTTTCATGCCCGGTCCGGAAACGCTGAACATCGCCATGTTATTGAGGTTAGAGATGCCTTTGACGGGCAAATCGTCTTCGTCATGACTGGCGCCAATCAGCGTACCGGGCGCTTGCGGATTACCGGTATTTTTGATTAAGCACGGGATCTGGAATTGAGCGATGGGAGAAATGGTACGAGGATGGAGCACTTTAGCGCCGAAATACGACAGTTCCATCGCTTCCTGATACGACATTGATTTCAGCAGCCTTGCGTCCGGCACCTGACGCGGATCGCAGGTATAGACGCCGTCGACGTCAGTCCAGATCTCGCAACAATCGGCGCGCAGACAGGCAGCCAGCACGGCGGCTGAATAGTCAGAACCGTTACGGCCCAGTACCACCAGCTCGCCTTTCTCGTTACCGGCGGTAAAGCCCGCCATTAAAATCATGTGATCCGCAGGGATTTTGCTGGCGGCAATGCGGCGCGTGGATTCGGCAATGTCCACGGTAGATTCGAGGTAATGTCCAACGGCCAGCAATTTTTCGACCGGATCAATCACCGCCACCTTGTGACCGCGCGCTTCGAGGAGGCCAGCCATGATGGCGATAGAGAGCTTTTCGCCACGGCAAATCAGCGCAGCATTGATACTGTCCGGACACTGGCCGAGCAGGCTGATACCGTGCAGAACATGTTTAATTTGAGCGAATTCTTGCTCAACAAATGCTTTTAACGGTGCGAGTGGGAAACCTGGCTGCAAATCAGCAAGCCCCTGAAGCAGTTCGGTAAAAATTCGTTCGGCGTCGCTGATGTTCGGAAGGGCATCCTGACCACCGATGGTTTTTTCAATCATCGCCACCAGATGGTTGGTGATTTTCGCCGGGGCAGAAAGCACGGTTGCGACCTGCCCCTGCCTGGCGTTGCTTTCCAGGATATCGGCAACACGCAGAAAACGTTCTGCATTTGCCACTGATGTACCGCCGAACTTCAAGACTCGCATGGTATTACCTCATAATCTTTAGCCGAAAAAAAAGCCCGCACTGTTTAGGTGCGGGCTTTTTTCTGTTTTTCCTGTTACGCGTCAGCCCGCATCGTTACCTGTGGTAATGATGATGGTTGTTGTAATGGTGGTGGTGCTAACGCGATTCATGGATGTTGTGTTCTCTGTCGTTATTATCTGTCTGTCCTGTATCCCTAAGGGTTAAGGGATTCGGTATCCTAAGTCAATAAATTTCTAATTTGATCACAATTTACGCATCTTCTCAGTCACGCTGCTTGCCGTTTATTTTCATCCAGATAAGACCAGCTAAAACCCTTATAATCCGACTCATAAACCATATTAAATTAAAATGTTAGAATTTTACTCTGCCAATTTTTTTTCAATATCATGAAGCAATCGGTGCAGCATGGCGGTGTCTCGCTGCTCAAGACGCCCTAACCGCTGGTGTAACCACTCCACCATTTTTTGATCGTCCGCGACATTCAGTCGCGACAGAAGCGCGTCTGCGCGAACACGTAACGCACGCAGTTGGTTTTCGTCAACGCTGCTCGACGCAGGCGCGGCAATTTGCATTAAAGATGCTAATTGATAGCAATAGACCATCACCGCCTGGCCCAAATTGAGCGACGGGTAATCCGCCACCATCGGCACGCCGGTCAGAACATCGGCGAGCTCCAGTTCTTCGTTTGTGAGGCCCGAATCCTCACGGCCAAAAACCAGTGCCGCTTTCGATATCCATTCGCTTTTTTCCGTTAACATCGGCACCAGTTCAGCGGGCGTGGCGTAGTAATGAAATTTTGCCCGGCTGCGCGCGGTCGTCGCGACGGTGAATGAAATATCATGCAACGCGTCGGCAAGCGTCGCGTAAGTGGTTATATTATCGATAATTTCACCCGATCCGTGCGCCACCCAGCGCGTGGCAGGCTCAAGGTGTGCTTCGCTCGCCACGATCCGCAAATCGTTGAATCCCATCGTCTTCATCGCGCGCGCGGCGGCGCCAATATTCTCTGCTCTTGCTGGGGAAACCAGCACTATCGACAAGTGCATTTATGTTCTCTTATTAACCAGTTAGCGGGTGAAAGTGTGATCCACCTCAACATATTACGCGGCACGAATTTACAAAATTGCAACACAAATCACCGAAATAACGTTTCACTATAAATTAAAAACGTTAAACTGTTCAGTGGGTGAATTATTGGTAAAAATGTTAACAGATATTGCTTATCCGTATGTTTATTAATGATAATACCTGTATTGATAGCTTTTTCGAATTGGATTCGCGTTGTTTATTAATCAATACCTGCAACTAATTGGTTTATTGAAAATTTGTGACAAAGGCTAGCAATAGGATACGATGATTTCATCAAACTGTTAACGTGCTACAATTGAACTTGATATATGTCAACGAAGCGTAGTTTTATTGGGTGTCCGGTGTCACTTAGCCTGTTATGTTGCTGTTAAAATGGTTAGGATGACAGCCGTTTTTGACACTGTCGGGTCCAGAGGGAAACTACCCACGACCAAGCTAATGATGTTGTTGACGTTGATGGAAAGTGCATCAAGAACGCAATTACGTACTTTAGTCACGTTACGCCGGTCATGTTAATTTGTGACATGCATCAGGCAGGTCAGGGACTTTTGTACTTCCTGTTTCGATTTAGTTGGCAATTTAGGTAGCAAACATGCAGACCCCGCACATTCTTATCGTTGAAGACGAGTTGGTAACACGCAACACGTTAAAGAGCATTTTCGAAGCAGAAGGCTACGATGTCTTTGAAGCGACCGACGGCGCAGAGATGCATCAGATCCTGTCTGAAAATGACATCAATCTGGTCATCATGGACATCAACCTGCCAGGTAAAAACGGCCTTCTTCTGGCACGCGAACTGCGTGAACAGGCGAATGTGGCGTTAATGTTCCTGACGGGCCGTGACAATGAAGTTGATAAAATCCTCGGTCTGGAAATCGGCGCTGATGACTACATCACCAAGCCATTCAACCCGCGTGAGTTGACCATTCGTGCACGCAATCTGCTTTCCCGTACCATGAATCTGGGTACGGTGAGCGAAGAGCGCCGTAGCGTCGACAGCTACAAATTCAACGGCTGGGAACTTGATATTAATAGCCGTTCGCTGGTTAGCCCGAACGGTGAACAGTATAAGCTGCCGCGCAGTGAATTCCGCGCCATGCTGCACTTCTGCGAAAATCCGGGCAAGATTCAGTCCCGCGCAGAACTGCTGAAGAAAATGACCGGCCGTGAGCTGAAGCCGCACGACCGTACTGTTGATGTGACTATCCGTCGTATTCGTAAACATTTCGAATCCACGCCGGATACGCCAGAAATCATCGCCACGATCCATGGCGAAGGTTACCGTTTCTGCGGCGATCTGCAGGAATAATCCCGCAGTCAACGCAGTAAAAAACGGCGCTTAACGCGCCGTTTTTTTATTTCCAGATCCGTAAAGCCGCATCATCCGTGTCTTTAAGCGAGCCACCGTCTGGTGGATTACGTTTTGACTGTGAAAGCGAATACCAGTCAAAGTGACGCGTTAGATACATCACCGCAAACAATGCAATCGCCAGTACGGCCGACCCCAACAGCAGCGCACTGTCTTCCGAGCGCAGCAAGAACCACACCACCGCATCAAGCCCTAACAGTGCCAGGATAAACACCGCACTGCGCTTCCAGCCTTCAAGCACCGCTTGCAAATACACCCCATTCATCATTGCGCCGACCAGGCTTGCGATAATCCAGGCGGGCGTGAATCCAACGTGTTCTGACAGCGCCAGCAAAACCAGATAAAACAGCACCAGCGACAGCCCAACCAGCAGGTACTGCATTGGGTGAAGACGAAGATGGGTTAAGGTCTCGTAGATAAAGAACGCCATAAACGTCAGGGCGATCAGCAAAATGGCATACTTGATGGCGCGGTCGGTCAGTTGATACTGGTCGGCAGGCGTCGCCACGGTCACGCTAAAAGCTGGAACATGTCGCCACTCAGGCTGAATTTGATCGCCAAACAGGCTCTCAAGATTGTTAGCAAACCAGCTGCTTTTCCACTGCGCCTGGAAACCCGATGCGCTAATTTCGCGCTGAACCGGTAAGTAATCACCCATAAAACCGGGATGCGGCCAGTTACTGCGTAGCGTTAGCTCGCTGTTACGCCCGACCGGGACGACGGAAAAACTGCCCGTCCCGTTAAGGCTCAGCGACATGTCCAGCGCAAGGGTCTTCATCGCGAGGTGATTTTCATTCAGCGGAATATGAATGCCCGGCAATTCGCCCGAAACACCAGAACCGGGTTCAACAGTTAGCGCTTCGCCGTTGATTTTCGAGATACTTACCGCGCCGATCCCGCGCGCATCGCCCACACCGACCACAATAAATGGCTGTCCAAGGGTGATCGTTTCGCCTTTTAAGCGCGTCAGCTTTTCAGTATTAAATTGCGCTTTGAGTTTGAGATCGGTGGTCCAGATTTGTCCGTCATAGATACCGATGCTCCTGGATTGCACCTGCTGATTTCCGTCGATGACCAGGGATTCCGGCAGCACAAAATGCAGATAACTGCGCTTATGTTCGACCTCTTTTTTATCCTCAATTTTGTAGTAAATCTCGGTTACCGGGATGGCGATAAGCGGCCCGGTAAGCTGCTGCGGCCCGCTGGTGCTTTGCCGTAGCGTATCTTCCACGTCGTCGCGATAGCTGGCGCGCTCCGAAATCAGGTTACTCACCATAAACAACGGAACGAGTAATAGCAGGATGCACCCAATGAGGGTGCTGACTTTCCAGAACAGGGGGGATTTTTTCATGACCTTCTCCTTTGTGATAAAAGGAGAATAACGAGGCTATGTGCGGTCAGTTTGAAGTTATGTGAAGGGACGGTGAAGTGTCAGTAACGCCTCGACACCGCCTTCTTCGCGGTTACGAAGCTGAATATCGCCGTGGTGCAGACGGGCAACTTCCTGAACGAAGGCCAGACCCAGACCGCTGCTTTTCAGCCCATTTTCACGCGGGAGCGAATAAAAGCGCTCAAAGATGCGGGTATGTGCGTACTCAGGAATACCGCTGCCGCTATCGGTTACGCTCAGCTGCAATTTTTTGTGCACCTCACGGGCGGCAAGCTCAATGCGTCCCCCTTCGGGCGTAAAATCGAGCGCATTGTCCAGCAGATTACCGAGCGCCTGTTCGAGTAAATCCTCGTCGCCTTCGACTGCCGTTAAAGAATTTTTCACGGTCAGGGTGATATTTTTGGCGGCGAGTAACGCCGCGCGCGCCGCTCTCAAACGTGTAAACAGGGCATCGATATCCACATGGCTCGGCGTGATCTCCACGCGATTCTCCAGCCGCGCCTGCTCGAGAAGCTTCTCAACAAGCGACTGCATGCGTGCATTTTGCACCAGAATATTATCGACAAAACGCGCGGCCACCTGCGGCGGTGGCTGTTCTGCCAGGATTTCAGCCGAACCGCGAATGGCCGCCAGCGGGCTTTTCAGTTCGTGGGTCAGCGCGTGAACGTAGTGTTCAATATAATTTTTGCCTTCGAGGCGAATGCGCATGTTTTCCAGCGCCTGTGCGAGCTTACGCAATTCGCTACTACCCGGATCGGGCAACGGCAGTGGAGTATCCGTCGTCACCGAATCGGCATAGCGCGACAGCGAACTGATTGAGCGATTTATCCACCACGCTACCACCAGCCCAATCAGCAGAGCGATACTCAGTAGCGCCGCGCCAGCCCATAAAATGCGGCGCTCACTGCGATGAATAACCGGCGCCATCGCGCTGTTTGGCTTGCCCACCGACAACACGCCGATAATCTTTCCGTGGTCGATAATCGGTGCGGCGACGTACATCACGGTGCTTTGCGGATCGTCAGGGTCAATTTGCGTGCTACGCGCACCATAGTCGCCACGCAGCGTAAGCCAGACATCGTTCCAGCGCGAATAATCTTCGCCGAGCGCTTTGCCGGACGAATCGAACACCACCCTGCCCTGGGCGTCCGTCATGTAAACATGATATTCGTTGCGCACTTTATGGATGCCGCCAATGTTGGCGCGAAACGGACGCTGATGAAGCTGCGAGAAAGCCTGCGCCAGTCGGCCATTATGTGCAGAGCCTGACAGCAAATCGTCACGCCCGACCTGTGCCAGAAGAGTGGCAGTATCAATCAACGTGCCTTCCGTTGCCCTGCGCACGCCTGGCTTCACTTCCTGGACAAATATCGACAGCACAAACCATGCCGCAATCGCCACAATCAGGAAATAGCCCAATAACAACCGCATACCGATGCGCATCAGTATAATCCCAGGCTGTAGCCCATTCCGCGGTGGGTACTGATGGGTGAAAGTTCGGCATTGACGGCGCGCAGCTTGGCACGCAGGGTTTTGATATGGGTATCGACCGTACGATCAAAACTATCGCCCTCATCGCCCCACACTTTGTCCATCAACTGCTGGCGAGAAAAAACGCGGCCAGGCGCGTTCAGAAGGGTTTTCAGCAGTAAAAACTCATACCGTGTGAGCGGCAAAGCGTGACCGCACCAGCTGATGTGCGCCGCAGGCTCGTTAAGTTCAAATTGACCAATACGGACGATGTCAAAAGGCGCAGCGGACTTTTGCATTCGTCGTAGAATGGTTCTGACACGTGCGCACACTTCGCGGGGCGAAAAGGGTTTAGCGACGTAGTCATCCGCCCCCATTTCCAGGCCCAGCAGTTTATCCACTTCATCACTCCGGGCCGTGAGAAACAGCACCGGCAGCGAGGGATGCTGCGCCAGAAGCTGACGACACAGCTCAAAACCGCTGATATCCGGCAGCCCCACGTCAAGAATGGCCAGCGCCGGAGCCTGCCGGCGCGCTTCATCCAGCGCCGGAAGCCCACGCTCAAAGGCTTTCACGGCGAATCCTTCCTGAGAAAGCATGTAAATGAGCGTCTCGGCAATGCTACTTTCATCTTCAACCAGCCAAATCAACGGTTGCTGCATCGTGATTCCCTGCATTAACGCCACGGCATAATCGGTACTGCGCTCAGCGCGTTTTTCGGCGATCCTTCGACCACTTTATCCGAGTACGCCAGATAGGCTAACGTATTGCGCTTCGGATCGTAAAAACGCACGACCTGGAGTTTTTTGAACACCAGAGAGGTGCGTTTCTGGAACACGACATCGCCCTGCGCTTTACCGTTTTTGATTTTGTCGCTTAATTCCACCGGCCCCACCTGCTGGCAGGAAATCGCCGCATCAGCCGTATCTTCGGCCAGACCAAGCCCACCTTTAATGCCGCCCGTTTTGGCGCGACTGATGTAGCACGTGACGTTCTTGACGTCGGGATCGTCAAACGCTTCGACGACAATTTTATGGTCCGGGCCAAACACTTTAAATACGGTGTCAACGGAGCCAACTTCTTCTGCGAGCGCGGTGCGCCCGACTAATACCATCAGCGCGGTGAAGATCAATGTCTTGTATTTCATATTGTTACCATTCTTTAAAATTGCATTAAGCGATTATTCAATAATCCAGATAAAAACCTAGCAAGATCACAGGATTATAAAATTCATCCCGATAATGTGCGGCAAAAAGCATGAATGCGCAAAAAAAACACTGAATGCTAAAACATCAAAAAATGCTATTATCCGCTACCCTGTTATCAGGCACCTGCTGTTTTAAGGATGAGGATAGTATATGGATCAGGCTGGAATTATTCGCGATCTGCTTACCTGGCTGGAAGGTCATCTGGACCAGCCATTGTCACTGGATAATGTGGCGGCAAAAGCAGGCTATTCCAAGTGGCATCTGCAAAGGATGTTCAAAGATGTCACCGGTCATGCTATCGGTGCCTACATTCGCGCGCGTCGACTGTCAAAATCTGCCGTCGCTCTGCGCCTGACGGCACGTCCGATTCTGGATATTGCCCTGCAATACCGTTTTGACTCGCAGCAAACGTTCACCCGCGCCTTTAAAAAACAGTTCTCGTTGACGCCTGCGCTCTATCGCCGCTCGCCCGACTGGAGCTCGTTCGGCATGCGTCCGCCGCTGCGTCTGGGTGAATTCGCCATGCCGAAGCACGAGTTTATCACCCTGCCAGAAACGCACCTGATCGGCACAACGCAAAGCTACACCTGTTCGCTGGAGCAGATTTCCGAATTCCGTCATCAGATGCGAGTGCAGTTCTGGCGCGATTTCCTGAGTCATGCACCGGCCATTCCACCGCTGCTGTATGGTCTGAACCAGACGCATCCAAGCCTGGAAAAAGACGACGAACAGGAAGTGTTTTACACCACCGCACTCACCCCAGAAATGGCCAATGGCTATATTCAGGGATCGAAACCGGTAGTGATCGAAGGCGGTGACTACGTGATGTTCACCTATGAAGGACTGGGCACCGGCGTTCAGGAATTCATCCTGACCGTTTACGGAACCTGCATGCCAATGCTGAATCTGAACCGCCGTAAAGGTCAGGACATTGAGCGTTACTTTCCGGCCAGCGATGTGAAGCCGGAAGAACGCCCAATCGATCTGCGTATGGAATATCTGGTTCCGATTCGCCGCTAGCGCTGTAGCTCATCCAGCGCAGGGGCGTCCAGATGCGAGATGTCCCCTGCCATTTCCACCACCCAACCAGACGCAAGCCATGGGCTTTCCTGATAGTCGATGCGGGAAATAGAACAGTTGCGCAGACGCAAACGGCGCTCCGCATAGGCTGGCAATCCAAGAATCGTACTGACCAGGCAACCCAGCGCAATACCGTGACTCACCAGCAGCGGACGACTGCCTTCCGGCAACTTCAGGCAATCCGCCAGAGCCGCCTGCACGCGTACGCTCAGCTCCTGCATGGATTCACCATCAGGAATGCGGCCATCTTCCGTACCGTTCACCAGCGTACGACGCCAGCCCTCTTCCTCGTCAGTCAAAGAATCAACATGGCGCTTTTCCAGCACGCCCATGTCGAGTTCGCGCAGACGCGGGTCGAGAATGATGTCGCAGCCACAAGCGTCGGCAATAATGCGTGCCGTTTGCTGGGTACGACCGAGATCGCTGGCAATGATGTGCGTGATGCCCAGTGTTCTGGCACGTTCCGCCACTTGCCGCGCTTGTTGCTCACCTTTGGCGGTGAGAGGACTGTCTGACTGCCCTTGAATACGTCGCTCGGCGTTCCACTGCGTTTCACCGTGGCGAACAAGGTAAACCTGTAACATGCTATTTTTCCGTTATACTGCGATGAATTTTTTTTAAACTGAGCTTAATTATGCACCAGGTTGTCTCCGCTACCACCAATCCTGCCAAAATTCAGGCAATTCTAAGAGCATTTGAGGAGATCTTCGGCGAAGGATCCTGCCATATCGATGCTGTCGCCGTCGAGAGCGGTGTCCCTGAACAGCCGTTTGGCAGTGAGGAAACGCGGGCTGGCGCACGAAATCGCGTTATCAATGCAAAAGCGCTGCGCCCTGAAGCCGATTTTTGGGTGGCGATTGAAGCGGGAATTGACGAAGGCGCAACGTTTAGCTGGGTAGTGATTGAAAACCGCGAGCAGCGTGGAGAAGCCCGTTCCGCAACGCTGCCGTTGCCCGCCATCATTCTGGAAAAAGTACGGGCAGGAGAAGCCCTCGGCCCGGTGATGTCACGCTACACCGGCATTGATGAAATTGGCCGCAAAGAAGGAGCCATCGGCGTGTTTACCGCTGGCGCACTGACGCGTTCAAGCGTGTACCATCAGGCTGTTATTCTGGCGTTAAGTCCGTTTCACAACGCGATTTATCGCTGAACGCCCAGCAGTACTGATTCCAGCCATTGACGCAGTTCAACCGGTGCAGATTTCAGGCTGTTAGACCCGCGGGTGATTGTCGCAATGCCCGCGCCCAGCTCGGTTTTCAACTCGCGCTGGCTCATCTCACCGCGTAGTAATTCTTCAATAATGCGCACCCGCGTGCCCAACGCTTCACGTTCATCGGGCGTGAGCATCAGCTGCATCAGGGGTAAGTGCAGATCCTGTTCATAGGACTGGCGAAGCAGCTCCACAAAGCGAAGCCACTCCTGATTACGCTGTTCGGCCATCGCCGATGAATAAGGGGAATTCTGGGTCATGTTATGCCGCCGTTTTTCCATTGTACTCTTTGACGAGTACAGCATAACACAACCCACGCCAATCAGTAACGTCGCTGCCACTCCGCATCGCTCATCAGAGTATCTTTCTGCCCCATGAAGTAGCGGTAGTAGGCGTCATACGCCATCACATTTTTCACATAGCCGCGCGTTTCAGAGAACGGAATGCTCTCGACAAACGCCACGGCGTCAATGCGTCCGGCACTGTTACCCAGCCAGGTGCGCACGCGTCCAGGCCCAGCGTTATACGCTGCCGAGGCGAAAATGCGATTCTCACCAAACTGCTGATAAACGTACTGCAAATAGCTAGTACCGATATTGATGTTGGTCTCCGGCTCCAACAGCTGTGAAGGGCTGCTGTAGCCTGGAATGTTAAACATCTTCACCGTGTGTGTCGCGGTGCCGGGCATGATTTGCATCAGGCCGCTGGCCCCCACCGGAGAGCGTACTTTTGGATTCCAGGCGCTCTCCTGACGGGCAATCGCCATCGCATAACTCTTCGGAATGTCTTTTCCGCTGGTGTAACGATCGAACAGATCTTTATAGGCCAGCGGGAAACGCTCTTCAAGATGATCCCACAGCTTACCGGCGATCGTCGCCTGGACGCTCAGATCCCACCATCGATTATCAAAGGCATAGCGTGCGAGCTGGGCCTTTTCATCCGTCGTGCGGCTGGTGACCAGATTGGCCCATTCGCTGCGCGCGGTGTTATCCATATTCCAGTACATCAGCTCGCGCACACGCGCCATTTCCGGTCCTTGAACCAGTGCCGGGCTGGCGTTCGCAGGCGCTTTGTCGATTTTAAGCTGATACTCTTCGCCCAGTCGCTGCGCCGCTGCCATCGGATAGAAACCGCGCTGCTGCATCAGAGAATGGAGGATCTCCTTCGCTTCACCTTCGCGGCCGCGTTCCATCAGCAAATCAGCCTGCCAGTAGCGCCATTCGTCTTTCTCTTTCGCATCCATCGGCAGACGTGATAGCCAGGTATTTAAGCCGCGGCGATCGCCTGTGCCCAGTGCCATACGCACCCGACGTTCCACCAGCGAAGTGGAATTTGAGCGCATAATTGCGTCGTCACGCCAGCGCGCTTGCTCATCGGTGACGTCCGTCCCCATCAAACGCCACGCCACGATATCGCGCAGCTCCTGGGTTTGATCGTCATTTAGCTGCTGCACCTGCATCAGTTGCGGGATCATCAACCGGGCATTTTCAACGTCATTGCGCGCCACGCTGCCAAAGGCCACAGCGGCCATCTGACGGGTAAAATCGGTCGCTCCCGTTGAACGGGCAAACGTCATGACAGAATTGGGATCGTTCGCCAGCTGGATCACGGCGGTAGAAATGGTTTGATAGTCGGACGGCATTTGCCCCGCGAGCGTGGTGACCAGGCGCGTATTGCCCGCTTTCATCGCCAAACGGATGCGCTCAAGATAGGCCAGCGGATCCTGTTTACCGGACGCGCGCCATGCGCCAAACAGTGAATCACAGGCATTCGGCTGACTCTTACCCGACAGCCACAGCTCTTTCGCACCGTTCCACGCCTCTTCGGCCTGGCCGGTATTCCACTTGGCGTAGTAATAATTACACTGCGCTTCCGTCGTTCCCGGTTTATCCGGGCTGAACGCCAGCAAACCGCGCCAGTCTTCACGTCGCGCCAGCTCGTTCACAAAACGTGATTGCAGCGTGCGGGCGGGCGGCAGCGTTGGATTTGCCTGAATAAAATTCGCGACGGTGACCGTCGGCTGGTTCATCAGATCGTCAGTGATTTGACGATACTCAAGATACGGGTACAGAGGATAATCTTTCAGCGTGGGCATCAAGGCCTGCACGGTATCCATCTGTTTGCTGTCCCACGCCTGCTTGATTTGTGCATAGCGGTTACGTTGTTCATCCAGTGAATCAGCTCGCGCGGCGTTGCTTATCGTCAGCACGCACACGCTGGCAGCCAGCAGACGCCAGACCACCTGTTTGGCTTTTCCACAAGCTCTCCTTCATATTGTTGATTTCAGTTGTAGCGTCTTGCCACGTCAAAAATGTCATTCACTTATGCTAACCAGGAGTACCACAACGCGCCACGCTGCGGACACTTTTTTACCTTTCTTGCGCGTTTTAACACTCCCGGAGTTCCTGGCTGGGATTAGCCACTGAAAAAGGCTACACTTCGCAGCTGAATTCTATTTTCTCTACTATAAAAGAGGCGAAGTCCACGTGGCTCAATTCGTTTATACCATGCATCGTGTCGGCAAAGTTGTTCCGCCGAAACGTCATATTCTGAAAAATATCTCGCTGAGCTTCTTCCCGGGCGCAAAAATCGGTGTTCTGGGTCTCAACGGTGCCGGTAAGTCCACCCTGCTGCGCATCATGGCGGGCATCGATACCGATATCGAAGGTGAAGCTCGCCCACAGCCTGGTCTTAAAATCGGTTATCTGCCGCAGGAACCGAAGCTAAACCCGGAACACACGGTACGTGAATCCATCGAAGAAGCCGTTTCTGAAGTGGTTAACGCGCTGAAAGGTCTGGATGAGGTGTACGCGAAGTACGCTGAGCCAGACGCTGATTTCGACAAGCTCGCGGCGCAACAGGGTAAATTTGAAGAAATTATCCAGGCGCACGACGGTCACAACCTGAACGTACAGCTGGAGCGTGCGGCCGATGCCCTGCGTCTGCCGGACTGGGACGCGAAAGTTGAAAAACTCTCCGGTGGTGAACGCCGCCGCGTCGCGCTGTGCCGTCTGCTGCTGGAAAAGCCAGACATGCTGCTGCTCGACGAACCAACCAACCACCTGGATGCGGAATCCGTGGCGTGGCTTGAGCGCTTCCTGCACGACTTCGAAGGCACCGTCGTGGCAATCACCCACGACCGTTACTTCCTCGATAACGTAGCAGGCTGGATTCTGGAGCTTGACCGCGGTGAAGGAATTCCGTGGGAAGGCAACTACTCCTCCTGGCTGGAGCAGAAAGATCAGCGCCTGGCGCAGGAAGCTTCTCAGGAAGCGGCTCGTCGTAAGTCGATTGAGAAAGAGCTGGAGTGGGTTCGTCAGGGTGCAAAAGGCCGTCAGTCTAAGGGTAAAGCCCGTCTGGCTCGCTTTGAAGAACTGAACAGTTCCGAATACCAGAAACGTAACGAAACCAACGAACTGTTTATCCCACCTGGAGCACGTCTGGGCGATAAAGTCGTTGAAGTGAACAACCTGCGTAAATCCTACGGCGATCGCCTGCTGATTGACGACCTGAGCTTCTCCGTGCCAAAAGGCGCAATTGTCGGGATCATCGGCCCGAACGGCGCGGGTAAATCAACGCTGTTCCGCATGATGTCCGGTCAGGAACAGCCTGACAGCGGCACGATTACGCTTGGCGAGACCGTGAAACTGGCCTCCGTTGATCAGTTCCGTGATTCAATGGATAACAGCAAAACCGTCTGGGAAGAAGTCTCCGGCGGGCAAGATATCATGCGTATCGGCAACACCGAGATGCCAAGCCGCGCCTACGTTGGCCGCTTCAACTTCAAGGGTGTGGATCAGGGTAAACGCGTCGGCGAACTGTCCGGTGGTGAGCGTGGTCGTCTGCATCTGGCGAAGCTGCTGCAGGTTGGCGGTAACGTGTTGCTGCTCGATGAACCGACCAACGACCTGGACATCGAAACCCTGCGTGCGTTGGAAAACGCCATGCTGGAGTTCCCGGGGTGTGCAATGGTTATCTCGCACGACCGTTGGTTCCTTGACCGCGTAGCGACCCACATTCTGGACTATCAGGATGAAGGTAAAGTGGAGTTCTTCGAAGGTAACTTCACCGAATACGAAGAGTACAAGAAACGCACGCTGGGCGCAGACGCGCTGGAGCCGAAGCGTATCAAGTACAAACGTATCTCCAAGTAAAAACAAAACGGCAACTTCGGTTGCCGTTTTTAGTCTGTTCTCCCTCTCCCCGTGGGAGAGGGCCGGGGTGAGGGCATCAGACCGCAACGACACTCACCCACTCACATAAAACCGTTTAACCTCGTCATACTGCATCGCAAAATCCACATAGCTCATCAGCGCGGGAGAGTTCAGCTTGCGGCTCGGATATGCCAGCCACAGCTCATTGCCCTCAACGTTCCAGTCCGGTAACACCTGCACCAGCGCGCCATTCTCGCGTTTATTTTCCAGCAAAAAAGCCGGTAACAGCGTAATCCCCGCCCCCGCGATGGCGCTTTCTCGGGCATACACCAGGTTATCGCTGATATGGGTATTATCCGGCAAATGGCGATAGTCTTCGCTTTCCCGGCGCAGCAGCCACTCCGGCCAGGCTTTGTGAGTGATGCAACGATGCTCAACAAGCTGGCGCGGGTGTTCCAGCGGCTCACAGCGTGCCAGATAGTCAGGTGACGCGAGCATATAGCGCGGACAGTGGCCAATCATGCGGCCAATCAATGACGAATCTTGCGGCTTACCGGTGCGCAGAGCTACGTCAAAACCTGACTCGACCAGATCAAGCAGATCGTCAGAAATACAGACTTCAAGCGACACATCAGGATAACGCCTCTGAAAATCAGCGTTCAGATGCGCCAGCAGCGTTGCTCCAATCCCCGCAGGACAGGTAATGCGCAGTCGCCCGCTGGGATTATCACGCAGGCGCTGAATGGCGTATTCCGCGCGTTCACTCGCCGCCAGCATCTCACGGCAATGCACCAGATAGTGCTCGCCCGCAAACGTCAGGTTGAGCTTGCGCGTGGTGCGATTAAGCAACCGAATTCCCACCTGCTGCTCAAGCTGGCTCACGCGCTGGCTGACGCTGGACTTCGGTAAACCCGCTTTACGCGCGGCGGCAGTAAAGCTGCCCATCTCCGCCACCAGCGCAAACAGGGCCATATCCTGAAGCTGTTTAAACATACTGTTCATCCTGAGCGAACACTTCGTTCTTGATTGTCCATCTTATCACGCGTCTGGTGGCTGAATAGACTAGCCTCAACATAACGTCATTCATGAGGAGCTCACCATGTCAGTTAAAGCCATCGCCGTGAATCCGAACGCACCTTCAACGTTCCTTGAAATCACGCAACCCATGCCACAACCGGGTGAACACGATCTTCTGGTTGAAGTGAAAGCTGTCTCCATCAACCCGGTTGATACAAAAGTCCATGCCGGTATCGCGAAAACCGGCCTGAAAGCGCCGCGTATACTGGGATGGGATGCCAGTGGGATCGTCAACGCCGTCGGTACGGGCGTCACTCAATTCAAGCCCGGCGACGAAGTGTGGTATGCGGGGGATATCACCCGTCCAGGCAGTAACTCAAGCCACCAGCTTATCGACGCACGAATTGTGGGGCATAAACCAACCCGTCTCGACTGGGCGTCAGCCGCCGCGTTGCCGTTAACCGCCCTGACCGCGTGGGAGGGCTTGTTTGAACGTCTGAACATTCAGGACGCCGGTGCGGACAAGACGCTCCTGATTATCGGCGGAGCGGGCGGTGTGGGATCGCTGGCGATCCCGTTTGCGAAGCACAACAGCAACGTTAAGGTGATCGCGACGGCATCTCGCGACGATTCCGCGCAGTGGTGCTACGATCGCGGTGCGGATCTGGTGGTGAATTACCGCGATCTCCAGGGTGAACTGGCGAAACACGACATCAAATTCGTGGATTACATTTTCATTCTCAATGATACCGACGGTCACTGGGCTGCCGTGAGCGATCTGATTGCACCGCAGGGACATATTTGCAGCATCGTGGAGAACGATCGTCCGCTGGATCAAAACGCGCTGAAGTCAAAATCCGCCGCGCTGCACTGGGAATTTATGTACACCCGCAGCATGTATCAGACCGCGGATATGGCGCGTCAGGGCGAGATTTTAAATGAGGTGGCAAAGCTGGTGGATAACGGCGTGGTGGAGAGTTCGCTCAGCGAAACGCTGCACGGTTTAAGCGTCGAGAGCATCACGGAAGCGCACCGCAAAGTGCTGGACGGGCATATGCGCGGGAAAGTGGTGGTGGCGTTCTGAGCGTGATTTTTCCCTCACTCTAACCCTCTCCCAACAGGAGAGGGAACGCACGGGGTATCTTTCTCCCTCACCCATTCGGAGAGGGCTGGGGTTAGCGGAAAATTTACCCCTGCTCGCCCATCAATCCTTTCACCAGCTCAACGCAGCGCAGGAAGCGGTTGTCATAATCTGACTCTTCCACATGCACAAACTCCACGTTATTTTCGTGCAGCATTTCTACCAGCATGGTCTGGAACTCTTTTCTGTCGACCGAACTGCCCAGGCTGCGCATCCCATCGGCCACCCACGGGGTGTTGTTTTCCAGCAGGATCACCAGGTCAAAGCGGTACTCATCAATCAGCGCTTGTACGAACGGATGCTCGCGCCCTTCGTACTTTTTACAAAACGCTTGAGTCGTCACAAAATCAGTGTCCACAAACGCGACTTTATTGGCGTATTTGACCGCAAAATCAATGTACTGCGCGTGTCCCAGCGCGATTTTATCGTAATCGGAATACTGGAGCGCCATCTCGTCGCCGCCAAGGTGCGAAAAAACGTAATCACGCCCATATTCCCACGCACTGGTGGTGTTAAAAATATTGGCGAGCTTGTTCACCAGCGTCGACTTACCGCTCGATTCCCCACCCAGAATCGCCACCGTGCGCACAAAGAACGGCTTCACTTCCGTCGGAATATAGTCCCAGTAGCGGAACGGGTTTTCGCGGATCTGTCCGCCGCTGATATTCATGAAGGTACGCTTAGGATCGATGAGCACCGTTTCAGTGCCCAAATGCTCGCGGAACTGCGGGGCATCAGACTCTTCAGAGGTGTAAATCCAGTTTGGCGTAATCCCCTTCTCTTCCATAAACGCTTTGATGCCGTTACTCCAGACATCCCAGCCGTGCGGATAGGGCTCCATGCCCTCTTCGTTAAAGGCATGAATGCGAATGTTTTTTTGGTATTTAAAGGTCTGGAGCAGCCAGCGCAGGCGATCGGAAACGGTCGGCTGTTGCGACATCGCGCTGTCTTCGAACAGAGCACGGTCGCGCGTGTCGTCGTAACCCATGATGATATGAAGCTCATCGACCTGGCTACAGGCGCGCTGAATCAAATAGATATGCCCGGTATGCAGCGGGTAAAACTTGCCGAACACCACGCCGATATTCTTTTGCATCCGCGGGAATTCAAGCCCGAGGAAACGGTGCAGCGCCTCCAGCTTTTGCGCGCTGGGGCTTTTTATTTTTGCATTGAGAAGCTGGCTCAAGTAGCCCTTGGTCATGCCGCTAGCTTCGGCCACCTGCTGCAACGTACAGCCTTTCTGGCGGATCGCGGTTTTGAGATAGTCAAATGATGACACAAGAGCCTCCTGCTAAATGGATTTGCCCGGCCGGACCCAGCCGGGAAATAAAGTATGACGGGGTTAATTATAAGTCGTCAAAGACGCTGAGTGCATCCGAGAGTTTTTTGACGGGGAAAACCTTCATCCCTTCCGGCACTTTTTTCGGCACATTGGCAGCGGGGACAATCGCACGACGGAAGCCGTGTTTAGCCGCTTCAGAAATACGCTCCTGCCCGCTCGGCACCGGGCGAATTTCCCCGGCCAGCCCGACTTCACCAAATACCACCAGATCCTGCGGCAAAGGTCGGTTGCGTAGACTGGACACCATTGCCAGCAGCAACGCCAGATCGGCACTGGTTTCAGTGACTTTCACACCGCCGACGACGTTCACGAAAACGTCTTGATCCGCCATTTGCAGACCGCCATGACGATGCAACACCGCCAGCAGAATCGCTAATCGGTTTTGCTCCAGACCCACCGCGACGCGGCGTGGATTGCCCATCATCGACTGATCCACCAACGCCTGGATCTCGACCAGCAGCGGACGCGTCCCTTCCCACAGCACCATTACCGAGCTGCCGGAGGTGACTTCTTCACCGCGGCTCAGGAAAATCGCCGACGGGTTGCTGACTTCACGCAGCCCCTGTTCGGTCATGGCAAATACCCCCAGCTCATTCACCGCACCGAAACGGTTTTTATGGCTGCGCAGCGTGCGGAATCGGGAATCGGCATCGCCGTCCAGCATCACGGAACAGTCAATACAGTGCTCAAGCACTTTCGGGCCAGCCAGCGAGCCGTCTTTGGTGACATGGCCGACCATCACAATCGCTACGCCGCGCGTTTTGGCAAAGCGCGTCAGATAGGCTGCGGTTTCACGCACCTGGGCCACGCTCCCCGGCGAGGACTGGATGTCCGCCATGTGCATCACCTGAATGGAGTCGATCACCATCAGCTTTGGATGCTCTTCTTCCGCAATCATGCAGATCTGCTCGATGCTGGTTTCCGAGAGCATATTGAGATTACCGGTCGGCAAGCCAAGCCGGTGCGCGCGCATCGCCACCTGCTGCAGGGACTCTTCGCCCGTGACGTACAGGGTTTTCATCTGCTCTGAGAGTCTGCACAGCGTTTGTAGCAGTAGCGTGGATTTACCCGCCCCCGGATTCCCGCCGATCAGAATCGCACTGCCCGGCACGACGCCGCCGCCCAGTACGCGATCAAACTCTTTGAATCCGGTAGAAAAGCGCGGCACTTCGTCCAGGCTAATGTCAGAAAGTTTCTGAACTTTAGAAATGCCTGCATTGCCCGCGTAGCCGCTCAGGCGTTCGTTGCGAGCGACCGTTGGCGAAGCGGCCACACCACGCACTTCAGTGATGGTATTCCACGCCTGGCAGGCGCTGCACTGCCCCTGCCAGCGCGGATAATCCGCACCACATTCATTACAGACAAATGCGCGTTTTGGAGCTTTCGCCATGGTTTACCTCTTTATTTGTGATTCACGCTGCCGGACAGGATGCAAAACACGCCCATCAGATCAGCATGACGGATAGTCACTTCCGTCTTTTCATTCACTTTAGGCTTGGCATGATAAGCGATGCCAAGTCCCGACACCTTGATCATTGGCAGATCGTTCGCCCCGTCGCCAATGGCCACGGTCTGCTCGACAGGAATTTCGTATTTTTCCGCCAGACGCATCAGCGTGTTGGCTTTGTACTGCGCATCCACGATATCGCCGATCACCTGGCCGGTCAGTTTCCCGTCCATGATCTCCAGTTCGTTGGCAACCACCGTCGTCAGGCGCAGCTTGTCGCGCAGATAATCCGCGAAGAACGTAAATCCACCCGATGCGATGGCCACTTTCCAGCCCAGCGTTTCGAGCTTGAGCACCAGTTGCGTCAGACCGGGCATCAGCGGCAGTTCGTCACGCACCTGGCGCAGAATATTCGCGTCAGCGCCTTTCAACGTGGCGACGCGCTGCTTCAGGCTGGCGGCAAAATCTAATTCGCCGCGCATCGCACGCTCGGTCACTTCCGCCACCAGTTCGCCACTACCGGCCAATTTAGCGAGCTCGTCAATACACTCGATCTGAATAGCGGTGGAATCCATGTCCATCACCAGTAGGCCAGGCGTTTTCAGATGTGGGATTTTCCCCAGCGGGGCGACGTCCAGCCCGGCGTCATGCGCCAGACGGGTTGCGCGCTGCGTCAAAGAACCGGCCAGCCGAAGCACCTGATAATCTTCGATACACCACGCCGCCACAATCACCATCGCGGCACCGAGTTTCGTTTGGTATTGGGTAAGGCGTTGCTTATCCAGCCCGCGTCCGTACAGCAGCCAGCCGCTACGGCCAGCATGGTAATCCAGTGGCATTACCTCATCGCCACTTAAAGAAAGCGGCAATCCTGGCCAGAAAGAGACATCGTCAGGCAGGTCGCACCAGGTAATGTTTGGCATTGAAGCTCCTGTAAATTGGTTCGCGCCGGAAGGTTCCAGGGGGAAAATAACGCATGAGGCTACCTTGTAACCATCACTTCTGGCAACATTAAGCGGTAAATTTTCAGCAGGTGGAATATGGCTCGCGCAAAACTGAAATTCCGGCTTCATCGTGCAGTGATTGTTCTTTCATGTCTCGCACTGCTGGTAGCACTGATGCAAGGGGCGTCCTGGTTTAGCCAGAATCACCAGCGACAGCGTAATCCGCAGCTCGAAGAGTTGGCCCGAACGCTGGCACGCCAGGTCACGATCACTATCGCGCCCGCGATGCGCACCGAAACGCCGGACGATAAACGCATCAGCCAGGTATTGCGCCAGATTACGGAAAATAGCCGAATTCTGGATGCAGGCGTGTACGACGAGCAAGGCGCGTTGATTGCGCGCACGGGCGAGCACGTTGATGTTCGCGACCGTCTGGCGCTCGACGGCAAAAAAGCGGGCGGCTATTTTAACCAACAAATTGTCGAACCCATTGAGGGCAAAAATGGTCCGCTCGGCTATTTACGCCTGACGCTGGATACTCACACGCTGGCGACCGAGGCCAAACAGGTCGATAACACCACCAATATATTGCGCCTGATGCTGCTGCTTTCGCTGGCAATCGGCGTGGTACTGACGCGCACGCTGTTGCAGGGCAAACGCACCCGCTGGCAGCAATCGCCGTTCCTGCTCACCGCCAGCAAATCGGTGCCGGAAGAGGAAGAGAGCGAGAAGAAAGATTAATGGTAAAGTAGGCAAACGATTCGGAAAAGGAAATCTGCCATGACGACGTTACGCCTGCTTATCTCTGACTCTTACGATCCCTGGTTTAATCTCGCGGTGGAAGAGTGCATTTTCCGCCAGATGCCTGCCACCCAACGCGTGTTATTCCTGTGGCGCAACGCCGACACGGTGGTGATTGGGCGGGCGCAGAACCCGTGGAAAGAGTGTAATACGCGACGTATGGAAGAGGATAACGTTCGCCTCGCCCGTCGTAGCAGCGGTGGCGGCGCGGTGTTCCACGATCTCGGCAACACCTGTTTTACCTTTATGGCCGGAAAACCGGAGTACGATAAAACCATCTCCACGGCCATTGTGTTGAAAGCCCTGAACTCACTCGGCGTCAATGCAGAAGCCTCCGGACGCAACGATCTGGTGGTGAAAACCCGCGAAGGCGATCGAAAAGTGTCTGGCTCGGCTTATCGCGAAACCAAAGATCGCGGATTTCATCACGGGACGCTGTTGCTCAGTGCTGACTTGAGCCGTCTGGCCAATTACCTTAATCCTGATAAGAAAAAGCTACAGGCTAAGGGGATTACGTCTGTGCGGGGTCGCGTGGCGAATCTGGTGGAGTTAATGCCGGGCATCACTCACGAACAGATCTGCGATGCCATACGCGAGGCGTTCTTTGAACACTACGGCGAGCGCGTGGAGGCCGAAATTATCTCCCCTGATAACACGCCCGATCTGCCGAATTTTGCCGAGACGTTTGCCCGTCAGAGCAGTTGGGAATGGAATTTTGGTCAGGCACCTGCTTTTTCGCATTTACTGGACGAGCGATTCACCTGGGGCGGCGTGGAGCTGCACTTCGACGTTGAGAGAGGCCATATCACGCGTACGCAGGTGTTTACCGATAGCCTGAATCCGGCACCGCTGGAGGCACTGGCGGCACGTTTGCAGGGCTGTCTGTATCGCGCAGATAGGCTGCAACAGGAGTGTGATGCGCTGTTGGTGGATTTCCCGGAGCAGGAAACGGAGCTGAGAGAACTGTCGGCATGGATTGCTAACGCGGTCAAATAACCGTGCGGTCTGATGCCCTCACCCCAACCCTCTCCCACAGGGAGAGGGAGGAAAGAGAGACTTACTTTTTATCCTCCCATACGGAGAAGGAGGAAAGAGAGGCTTACTCTTTATCCTCACACACGGAGAGGGAGGAAAGAGAGACTTACTTTTTATCCTCTCACACGGAGAGGAGGAAAGAGAGGCTTACTCTTTATCCTCACACACGGAGAGGAGGAAAGAGAGGTTTACTCTTTATCGCCCAGCAGAACGGATTCCAGCGCGATTTTGATCATGTCGTTGAAGGTGGTCTGACGCTCAGCAGCAGACGTCTGCTCATGCGTGCGGATGTGGTCAGATACGGTACAGATGGTCAGCGCTTTTGCACCAAACTCAGCCGCAACACCGTAGATGCCAGCCGCTTCCATTTCCACGCCCAGGATGCCGTACTTTTCCATCACGTCGAACATTTCGCCGCCGTCCGGGGAGTAGAACAGGTCAGCTGAGAAAATGTTACCGACGCGCGCGTCAACGCCCAGTGCTTTTGCTGCGTCTACCGCATTACGCACCATACCGAAGTCAGCAATAGCAGCAAAGTCGTGATCTTTAAAACGCATACGGTTCACTTTGGAATCGGTGCATGCACCCATGCCAATAACCACGTCACGCAGTTTCACGTCCATGCGCACAGCACCGCAAGAACCCACGCGAATGATTTTCTTCACGCCGAAATCGGTGATCAGCTCTTTGGTGTAAATGGAGCAAGACGGGATACCCATGCCGTGACCCATTACGGAGATTTTGCGGCCTTTGTACGTTCCGGTGAAGCCCAGCATGCCACGCACGTTATTCACTTCGCGTACGTCTTCGAGGAAAGTTTCAGCAATGTGCTTAGCGCGCAGCGGATCGCCAGGCATCAGCACTACATCCGCGAAATCGCCCATTTCTGCATTAATATGTGGGGTAGCCATCGTTTTATCCTTTTCAATAAAATGTACGAAGGGCGGGAATCTCCCGCCCAAATCATCACAGCATGTTTTTACCGTAGTCCATCGGTGACGTGCCGAAGTAGCTGGCAATGGTCTGTCCGATATCGGCGAAGGTTTCGCGGTGGCCGAGAGAACCGGGTTTCACTTTTGGGCCGTAAACCAGTACCGGAATGTGCTCGCGGGTATGGTCAGTGCCGGTCCAGCTTGGGTCGCAGCCGTGGTCAGCGGTCAGGATCAGAATGTCATCTTCTCCCACCAGCTCCATCAGCTCAGGCAGACGGCGGTCGAACAGCTCAAGCCCAGCAGCGTAACCGGCGATATCACGACGGTGGCCCCAGGAAGAGTCGAAGTCCACGAAGTTGGTGAAAACGATTGTCTTATCACCCGCTTCTTTCATCTCTTTAACGGTCGCGTCAAACAGCGCATCCAGACCGGTGGCTTTCACTTTTTTGGTGATACCACAGTTAGCGTAGATGTCCGCGATTTTACCCACGGAAACCACCTGGCCATCTTTCTCATCAACCAGTTTCTGCAGTACAGTCGCGGCTGGCGGTTCAACGGCCAGATCGTGACGATTACCAGTACGCTGGAATTCACCCGGCTTGTTGCCGATAAACGGACGTGCGATAACGCGGCCAATGTTGTAGCCGCCTTCGGTCAGCTCTTCACGCGCGATTTCGCACAGCTCATACAGGCGATCGAGACCGAAAGTCTCTTCGTGACAGGCAATCTGGAACACCGAGTCAGCAGAGGTATAGAAAATCGGCTTGCCGGTTTTCATATGTTCTTCGCCGAGCTGATCCAGAATCACCGTACCTGATGAGTGGCAGTTACCGAGGTAACCCGGCAGATTGCCGCGCTCAACCAGCTTATCCAGCAATTTCTGCGGGAAGCTGTTCTCGTGATCGGAGAAATAACCCCAATCAAACAGCACCGGCACGCCAGCGATTTCCCAGTGACCTGACGGGGTATCTTTCCCGGAAGAGAGCTCGTGAGCCCAGGCGTATGCGCCAACCACTTCCGCGTTCGCATCCATACCCGCGGCCACTTTACCGGTAGAACCTTCATGCGCTTTCACCAGACCCAGACGCGTCAGGTTCGGCAATTTCAACGGGCCTTGACGGCCGATATCCGCTTCACCTTTTGCACAGGCTTCTGCGATGTGACCCATGGTGTCAGAACCTACGTCACCAAAGCGATCCGCATCTTCTGTAGCGCCGATGCCGAATGAGTCCAGCACCATAATAAATGCACGTTTCATCATATTCTCCGTACTCAGTGCTTCATAAAAATTCGATCAGATCAGTATACGACTAATCGGTGATACGACGATAGACCGTTGGTGTGCTTTCTGGCGCTTTGTCATCAAGCGTAATGGCCGCTTTCACCGCTTTCGCCGATTCCTGCCAGCTGTTTTCGTCTTTCGCATGGATAACGGCTAGCGGACGCTGCCCGTCAACGCTGTCGCCCAGACGCGCCATATCAGTAAAGCCAACGCTGTAATCAATAGTGTCCGACGCCTGACGACGACCGCCGCCCATCGAGACCACTGCCATGCCGAGCGCACGGGTATCCATTGCGCTGACAAAGCCTTCTGTATCGGCATACACCGCTTTGCTGAGCATGGCGGTTGGCAGATACTTCGCATAGTTCTCAACGAAATCGTTCGGGCCTTTTTGCGCCGCCACCATACGGCCAAAGATCTCTGCCGCTTTACCGTTATCCAGCACGGCTTGCAATTTGGCACGCGCTTCGGTGTCGTCTTTGGCCAGCTTGCCGGAAATCAGCATTTCAACGCACAGCGCCATGGTGACGTCGAACAGACGCGGGTTACGGTATTCGCCCGTCAGGAACTGCACCGCCTCGCGGACTTCAACCGCGTTACCGGCACTCGACGCCAGCACCTGATTCATGTCCGTCAGCAATGCCGTGGTGCGCACACCCGCGCCGTTGGAAACGCCAACAATCGCTTCAGCCAGTGCCGCAGAGAGTTCAAATGTCGGCATAAATGCACCGCTGCCCACTTTCACGTCCATCACCAACGCATCCAGCCCTTCGGCCAGTTTTTTGGCCAGGATAGAAGCCGTAATCAGCGGGATGGAATCAACCGTCGCGGTGATGTCGCGGGTTGCGTAAAAACGCTTGTCCGCTGGAGCCAGAGAGCTGGTCTGGCCGATAATCGCCACACCAACGTCTTTAATAATTTCGCGAAAACGCGTGTCGTTCGGGAAGATATCGAAGCCCGGAATGGCTTCCAGTTTGTCGAGCGTACCGCCCGTGTGACCGAGGCCGCGCCCGGAGATCATTGGGATGTAGCCGCCGCATGCGGCGACCATTGGGCCAAGCATTAGAGAGGTGACATCGCCTACGCCCCCCGTGGAGTGCTTGTCCACGATCGGGCCGTTCAGATTGAGGCTTTTCCAGTCCAGAACGCTACCTGAATCCCGCATCGCCATGGTCAGCGATACACGTTCCGGCATCGACATATCGTGGAAAAAGATGGTCATCGCCAGGGCAGCAATTTGCCCTTCTGAGATGGTGTTGTCGCGAATACCGTTGATAAAGAAACGGATTTCTTCATCGCTTAATGCATGACCATCACGTTTTTTACGAATAATTTCTTGTGCGAGAAACAAAGTAGCCCCCAGGAATCAGGTTAAATGCGGCGAAACACTATCGCCGCAGGAGTGATATTAGTAGCCGCTTGCGCTCTTACCGTCGCCGTGACCCAGCGTTTTCAACAGGCTAGCCAGCAGGCTGGAAGCGCCAAAACGATAGTGGCGTGAATCGGCCCAGTCTGCGCCGAACAGATCGTCAGCGATCGCCAGGAACTGCTGCGCGTCTTCGGCAGTGCGAACGCCGCCCGCAGGTTTAAAGCCAACGGTTTTAGACACGCCCATATCGCGAATCACTTCCATCATGATGCGTGCGCTTTCTGGCGTGGCGTTGACCGGTACTTTACCGGTGGACGTTTTGATGAAATCTGCACCGGCTTTGATAGAAATTTCAGACGCTTTACGAATCAACGCTTCTTCTTTCAGTTCACCGGTTTCGATGATCACTTTCAGCAGAACATTTGCCGCCGCACAGGCGTCTTTACAGGCTTTCACCAGATCAAAACCGACCTGCTCGTTACCTGCGATCAGCGCACGGTAAGGGAACACTACGTCAACTTCATCCGCACCGTAAGCAATCGCTGCACGTGTTTCTGCCAGCGCGATATCGATATCGTCATTGCCATGTGGGAAGTTGGTTACGGTCGCGATGCGCACTTCAGGCGTGCCCTGCGCGTTCAGCGTTTTACGTGCAATGGGGATAAAACGTGGGTAAATGCAGACAGCGGCGGTGTTGCCCACTGGCGTTTTCGCCTGATGACACAGCGCGATCACTTTCTCATTCGTGTCGTCATCGTTCAGGGTAGTCAGGTCCATCAGTTTCAACGCGCGCAGGCTGCTTGCGGTTAAATCAGTCATAACAATCTCCAACGGCATCGCCGTATAATTTTTCACCTTGCGGGTATGTGAGTATTCTAACATTCACCCGCACTCACACTTCGACATTCATCACAGTTAATGAAAACTGCATACAAATTTGCATTACTGTAATGAGATCTACTTCAAATTTCAGTCCTGAATCTGCTGACTAAAGCAGCAATCACCCGCTTCTGATCAATAGCTTCAGCGTAATGACTTCCTACAATCGGCCCATCATCCGCAGAATAATAAGGAAGCGACTATGTCCACCTCTGGTCTCGATGCTATGCAACAACGTTGCCAGCAAATTGTGACAAGCCCGGTACTGACGCCTGAGCAAAAACGCCATTTTCTGGCGCTGGAAGCGGAAAACAATCTGCCCTATCCCGGTCTGCCACCCGCGGCGCGTTCAGCGCTGGACGACGGGTTTATCTGCGATATGTTTGAAGGCCATGCGCCTTTCAAACCGCGCTACGTTCTGCCTGATTACGCCAAATTTCTGGCGAACGGGTCAGAATGGCTGGAGCTCGAAGGCGCAAAAGATCTTGATGACGCGCTTTCGCTGCTGACCATTCTTTATCACCATGTTCCTTCCGTCACATCGATGCCGGTGTTTCTGGGCCATCTCGATGCGCTGCTACAACCTTATGTTAGAATTCTAACACAAGAGGAAATCGAAAGCAGAATAAAACGTTTCTGGCGTTACCTGGACAGAACGCTGCCTGACGCCTTTATGCATGCCAATATCGGCCCGGAAGATTCGCCTGTGGCACGCGCCATTTTATGCGCAGATGCAGAACTGAAGCAGGTCGCGCCGAATTTCACCTTTATTTATGACCCGAAAATTACGCCCGACGATCTGCTACTTGAAGTCGCTAAAAATATTTGTGAGTGCAGTAAACCGCATATTTCTAATGGCCCGATGAATGATAGAATTTTCACAAAAGGTCGTTTTGGCGTCGTGAGTTGCTACAACTCGCTGCCGTTGGCTGGCGGTGGCAGCACCCTGGTACGTCTGAATCTGAAGGCCATCGCCGAACACAGCGAGTCCGCAGAGGATTTCTTCGACCGCACGCTGCCGCATTACTGCCAGCAGCAGATCGCCATCATCGATACCCGCTGTGATTTCCTGTATCAGCAATCCGGCTTCTTTGAGAATAGCTTCCTGGTGAAAGAGGGGCTGATTGATGCCGATCGTTTTGTGCCGATGTTTGGCATGTACGGTCTGGCAGAAGCGGTAAATGTGCTGTGTGAGAAATCGGGCCACCCTGGCCGTTACGGGAAAGATGAGCAAGCCAATGCGCTGGGCTATCGCATCAGCGAACAGCTCGCCCACTTTGTTGAGAATACGCTGGTAAAACATGGCTGGAAGCAGCGCGCCATGCTGCACGCCCAGTCTGGCATCAGCTCTGATTCCGGCACCACGCCGGGGGCACGATTGCCGTACGGCGATGAGCCCGATCCGATCAGCCATTTGCTCGCCGTCGCGCCGCATCATAAACACTATCCTTCCGGGATCAGCGATATTTTGACGCTGGACGAAACCATCAAACGTAACCCGCAGGCGGTTGTTCAGCTGTGTCTCGGCGCGTTTAATGCCGGAATGCGCGAGTTCACCGCTAACGTTGCCGGAAACGATCTGGTGCGCGTCACGGGCTATATGGTGCGTCTGTCGGATCTGGAAAAATATCGCGCCGAAGGTTCACGCACCAATACCACCTGGCTTGGCGAAGAGGCTGCGCGCAATACCCGTATCCTTGAACGTCAGCCACGCGTGATAAGCCATGAACAGCAGATGCGCTTTAGTTAGTCAGGTTATTCCCTTCTCCTGCGTGGATGGGCCGGGCAGCCGCCTGGCTCTGTTCCTGCAGGGCTGCAACCTGCGCTGCAAAACCTGCCACAACCCGTGGACGATAGGCCGCTGCAATGACTGCGGTGACTGCGTCCTCCATTGCCCGCACGATGCGCTGAACATTCAGGCCGGACGGGTCTGGTGGCAGGAGAGCGACTGTCAGAAATGTGATACCTGTTTGCACGTGTGTCCGCAGCAGGCCACGCCCATGGCGCAGCGCTTAAGCGTTGAGGACGTGATGGGGCAAATCCGTAAAGTGGCGCCCTTTATCGAAGGGATCACCGTCAGCGGCGGGGAAGCGACGACTCAACTGCCGTTTTTGGTGGCGCTGTTTAGCGCCGTCAAAGCCGACGCCTCGCTGAAGCATCTCACCTGTCTGGTCGACAGCAACGGCTTACTGAGTGAAACCGGCTGGCAAAAACTGCTTCCGGTTTTTGATGGCGCGATGCTGGATCTGAAAGCCTGGAACAATGAGCATCATCGTTTTCTGACCGGGCGCGAGAATCCGCAGATCAAACACAGCCTCCGCTGGCTGGCTCAACACCAGCGATTAGCCGAGCTACGCCTGCTGGTAATCCCCGATCGTTGTGATTATCTGGAACATCTGGGTGCTTTGACGGCCTTTATCCGATCGCTGGGTTCTGTCCCGGTGCGAATCAACGCGTTTCATGCACACGGCGTGTATGGCGAAGCGGCATCGTGGCGTAGCGCCACGGCGGACGATGTGGAACCGCTGGCGCTGGCATTAGAAAAGCATCGGATCACGGTGATCCGCCCAGCGCTCTATTTATAGAGTGATCCCAAAGAGATCGTGAGTATTGCGTAACAGCGCATCAGCGATAACGTCTGCTGGCTCGTTGCGGAGCTCGCATAATGTCGTAAAGACGCGCGCGGCCTGCTCCGGACGGTTAGGTTCTCCCTGAAAACCATTGAGGGGCATATCCGGCGCGTCAGTTTCCAGAAGCAACGATGAAAGCGGCAATTGCGTCATCACATCGCGGGTTTTACTGGCGCGCGGATAGGTGATCGTCCCGCCCACACCGATTTTATAACCCAGCGCAATAAAACGCTGTGCCTGCTGAAGGCTTCCGGCAAACCCATGCACCACGCCGGTTCGCGGGAGATCGTGGCGTTTGAGGTGCATCGCCAGCTTATCGTGGGTGCGTCGCGAATGCAGAATCACCGGTAAATCATGCCGTTTGGCCAGTTTCAGCTGGGCATCCAGGATCGTCTGCTGGCGTTCGAACTGCGGATCCTCACGGTACAGATCCAGGCCGATCTCCCCTATCGCCACCAGTTTCTCGCTCCCGGATCGCAGTTTGTCGTCAAGCACATCAATGTGTGCGTCCAGATGCTTTTCGATCACAATCGGATGCAGACCCAACGCGGCGTACAGCGCTGTGTGCATTCTGGCCAGATCGAGTACCCGATCGAAATGTGCAGCTTCGATCGCCGGGACGATTATCGCCTGAACACCTGCGCCCGCTGCTTGCTGAATACTTTGCGCTTCATCACCGGTAAACGGTGGAAAATCAAAGTGGCAATGGGTATCAACAAAGCGGAAAGTCACGCCAGATCCTCGTTATCGAAAGTGGTGTCGTTAGCATGTGGAGCGTCAATCAGCGGCGTTGCCACAACATCATTCGCGACAGCAGCAGGCGGAACCACTAACGTTGGCGGCGTGATGATCCGTTTATGGCGCCGTATCGGGGATTGCTCAGCCAGCATTTTCCCGACCGTTGCCAGGAAATAGCGCCCGCAAAGTCGCCCTGTTTTGTAATCATCGCGAAGGGATGGCAGACGGCTTCCCAGCGCCATACTCAGGAGCGGTTTTGGCGGATAGATCTCAAAAATCCGCAGCTTGCCGGGCGGTTTCTCGATAAAACGCTGCATCGCGCTGTAACTGGATTCATGCTGATGCGCAATGTTCACCAGCGACTGCAGGCTGCTGTCGCCCAGCCAGCGCTCCATCCGTTTAAACCACTGCGGGGTGTAGTACATCTGCGACGGCACGGTGCGGATCACGACGATCGTTTTCGCGCCGCGACGAGCGGCTTCCTGAACCGGGACCGCATCGCTGATCCCGCCATCAAGATACTGAATACCATCCAGCGCCGCGGCAGTACGGTAAAAGCCGGGAATCGCGCTGGAGGCACGAATAATATCCAGCCAGTTCTCCTTTTGCGGCGAGAAATAGCCCGGCGTGTAGTCGTCGCCCCGGCTGGCGCACATCCAAAACTCTTTGCCCGTATCGAACAGGCGCGCAGCAGTATCCATCGCCAGCGGCATCTTGCTGGAAGTGGCATCTAACAGCCAGTCGAGATCGATAAGGTTGCCGCCGCGGACAAAGCGAATCGGATTAAAAAAATCGCGTGAAGTGGTGTAGCGCATGATCACTTTGCGGGCGTAACCAGGCTGGTTGCAGACGTAGGCGGAAAGATTCTGCGCGCCGGCGGACGTCCCGAAAAATTGATCGAACGGGTTAAATTGCGCGCGCATGAACTCATCCAGCACGCCAGCTGTGAAGATGCCCCGCTGCCCACCGCCTTCACACACTATCGCGAGCTGACCGGGGACGAAAGGGTTTTAACGCTAACGGCGCAATATTGCCAAGCGTAACGGGAATTCTCTGCCCCACTGCTGCATTCCTGTTCTGATTTTTATCGTAAGGACACAGTAGCGCATTCTATACCCCTTACTCAAACCAGAAAAAGCCAGTCACAAGGACTGGCTTTGGATGTGAGTGTCGATGTCGCTTCGCGTATCGACGGGCTTGTTGCGCTCAGCTAGGGACGACGACGTCCAGTAAACAGGCTGACCAGGAACAGGATAATACCGACGACGAAGACAATTTTTGCCGCGCCAGCTGCTGTACCCGCCAAACCACCAAAGCCCAGAGCGGCGGCAATTAACGCGATAACCAGAAATATGATGCCCCAACGAAACATAGAACTCTCCTTTACCATAGTTAATATCGGCCGCTTAATGTGGGCGCTCAGGACGCCCACCAGCGTTCAGCCAAATGTCGTTTTTATTTCGCTTTCAGATCGTTTTTAACGCTTTTCACGCCATCAACGGCTTTAGCGATAGTTTCGGCACGCTCAACCTGCGCCTGTGAATCAACCGTACCGGAGAGCTGCACCACTCCATCGGTGGTTTCCACTTTCACTTTACGTGACGGCACGATGTCATCTGCTAATAGTTTAGCTTTGATTTCGCTAGTGGTTGCCGTATCGCCTGCATAGCCTTTCACTGACTGATCTTTGGCATCACGAACGTGCAGTTTATCGCTGACTGAGGTGACACCCTCAACGCCTTTCGCCACGGTGACCGCTTGTTCAGCTTGCGCCTGGCTTTCGACAAAGCCACTTAACGTGACCACTTTTTTATCCGTTTTCACGGAGATGTCGGTGCTCTTGATGTTTTCATCATCCACCAGAGCGGCTTTCACTTTTGCTGTGATAGAGCTGTCATCCATGAAATTACCGACTTTATTCATAGAGCTATCGATTTTTTGCCCTGCGGAATCAGCGGTGGATTGCGCTTTGTCCGTGGCGGTGGTTTCTGCCAGTGCAGAACCGCTTACCAGGATGCTACCCAAAGTGACTGCCAGCAAAGTTTTAGAAATCTTCAGTCTTGTCATATTCATCGATGTATTCCTGTAGTTTGCTCGTAATTTGAGCGTCAAACATCCCTTGAACTAGTTATTAATTTTGCGATTAAACACACGGTCGGGATGAGAGACTTATCAACACGCATTGAACAGAGCTTTCATCCGCGCCCGGTGCTAAACACTGAGTTAAATATAGATCACAATTTGAGGGCTGCTTTCAGAAACGGCGAAATAATGAGCGATAGAGATGAAAATGCGATGAATTAAGAAAATTCCGCAAGGGATTAATAAAGCAGGGAATTAAGAAGAGCGCGGCGATCGCCGCGCTCTGAGATGGGATTAGTGCTCGCGCGTTTTACGGAACTGAACGTCCGGGTAACGCTCCTGAGTGAGGTTCAGGTTAACCATGGTCGGCGCGATGTAGGTGAGGTTATCACCACCATCCAGTGCCAGCTGGATTTCATTCTTACGCTTAAATTCTTCGAATTTTTTCACGTCAGAACATTCAACCCAGCGTGCGGTGGCAACGTTCACCGATTCGTAAATCGCCTCAACGTTGTACTCGCTTTTCAGACGTGCAACGACCACGTCAAACTGAAGCACACCCACAGCGCCCACGATGAGATCGTTGTTCGAAATAGGACGGAAGACTTGCACCGCACCCTCTTCGGAGAGCTGAACCAGACCTTTCAGCAGCTGTTTTTGCTTGAGCGGATCGCGCAGGCGAATACGGCGGAACAGTTCCGGGGCGAAGTTCGGGATACCCGTAAACTTCATCATTTCGCCCTGGGTGAACGTATCGCCGATCTGGATGGTGCCGTGGTTATGCAGACCAATGATGTCGCCCGGATAGGCCTCTTCAACATGAGAACGGTCACCGGCCATGAAGGTCAACGCGTCGGAGATAACCACGTCTTTGCCGATACGCACCTGGCGCAGCTTCATGCCTTTTTCGTACTTGCCTGAGACCACACGCAGGAACGCCACGCGGTCGCGGTGTTTCGGGTCCATGTTGGCCTGAATCTTAAAGACAAAACCGGTGAACTTCTCTTCAGCAGCTTCAACCAGACGGGTGTCGGTTTTACGCGGCATCGGCTGCGGTGCCCACTCGATCAAACCGTCGAGCATATGGTCAACGCCGAAGTTACCCAGCGCAGTACCAAAGAAGACAGGCGTGATTTCACCGGCCAGGAATAGCTCGTGGTCAAATTCGTGCGACGCGCCTTTCACTAGCTCCAGCTCATCGCGCAGCTGCACCGCCAGCTCTTCGCCGACGGCCGTTTCCAGTTCAGGATTATCCAAACCTTTTACGATGCGGACTTCCTGAATGGTGTGACCTTTACCGGTCTGGTAGAGATACACTTCGTCTTTATAGAGGTGGTAAACGCCCTTAAACAGCTTGCCGCAGCCAATCGGCCAGGTGATAGGTGCGCAGGCGATTTTCAGCTCACGCTCTACTTCGTCCATCACTTCCATCGGGTCACGGATGTCACGGTCAAGTTTGTTCATAAACGTGAGGATCGGCGTGTCGCGCAGACGGGTGACTTCCATCAGCTTACGGGTACGATCTTCTACACCTTTTGCGGCGTCGATCACCATCAAACAGCAGTCAACCGCCGTCAAGGTACGGTAGGTATCTTCAGAGAAGTCTTCGTGGCCCGGGGTGTCCAGCAGGTTCACCAGGCAGTCGTGATACGGAAACTGCATCACGGACGTGGTGATCGAAATACCACGCTGCTTTTCCATCTCCATCCAGTCCGATTTCGCGTGCTGGCTTGAACCACGGCCTTTTACCGTACCGGCAGTTTGAATCGCCTGTCCGAATAAAAGCACCTTTTCGGTGATGGTCGTTTTACCGGCATCCGGGTGAGAGATAATGGCAAAAGTACGGCGCTTCGCCACCTCTTGCAGATAAGGGGACAACGTCATAATTGAATCTTCTTATTTAAGCGCGGCAGCTGGCCACGCATCATGGAATACGAAATTGCGGCTATTTTACCCATCAACGGGGGGCAGGCAATCATTGTTTACACAGGAGTTGCTCCAGTTCGTTCAATGATGTGACGGTCCAGGTCGGATGAATGCCGTCTGGTAGGGCGCGGCTGTGCGCATTAAGCCAGACAGTCGCAAGACCAGACTTCATGCCGCCCAGAATATCTGACTCAGCGGTATCGCCCACCATCAGCACGCGTTCACGATCGGGATGACCCGCTTGTTCCAGCGCATAATCAAAAATGCGCGGATCCGGTTTGGGTACGCCTACCTGCTCGGAAATAACTAATGCATCAAAATGATCGCGCAGACCGGTGCGCTCAAGGCGGATCTGCTGCAAGGCCGTAAAACCGTTGGTGATGATCCCCAGCTTCGCTTTGCCTTTCAGCGCATTCAGCAACGACACGGCACCCGGCAGCGGCGCACAGATCTCTGCCATTGCATTAAGAAAGGCCTCATTGAGCGAGCCGGGATCGACGTTCAAACGTTCCGACCAGCTTTGAAAACGCTGATGTTGAAGCTGCAACGCGGTGATGGTTCCGTTCTGGTAATCCACCCACAGCGGCTTATTCACCGCCTGATAGTCCTGAAAATCCTCAGCGGTAAAGGTAACGCTATAATCCAAAAACATCCGCTGTAGACCACCAAACGAATCAAACGTAAACAGCGTTTCGTCGGCGTCAAAGAAAATCCAGTCCCATTTCATCGTTACAACCTTTTTTATCCAATCGGCAGAGCCATGATGATGGCGTCTTCGCGCCCGTCTGCAGTGGGGTAATAATTACGGCGAATCGTCGCCTCGTTAAAGCCTAAACTTTCGTAGAGCGCAATGGCGGCGGCGTTAGACGCGCGCACCTCAAGCCAAAGCGTGAAAACGTCTCGCGCTTCCAGCTCGCGAATCAAAAATTCAAGCAGCTCTCTGCCCAAACCTCGGCGCTGAAATGCCGGATCGACAGCGATATTAAACAGCGTTGCCTCATCCAGAACGACCTGCGTAATGGCAAACGCAGCCATCTCGCCGTCAACATCCAGGCGGAAATTGAGATAACGCTCGCCCTGATTGCTGGCAAAGGTTTTTTCGCTCCACGGGAAAGCGTGGGCGCGTGTTTCAATCGCGAACGCCGATGCGAGATCAGTCGTCGTGAGGGAAGAAATCGTGTTCATATTCGCAGATTTGTTGCCATAGAGCGCTTCGCGCTGCTGGGTTTGCTTTTAGTTCTTCCAGGGCTGGCGAAGAGAGTCTGCCGCCACGAAGCGTAAGGACATCTTCAACGCCTAACTGCCAGAAATTACAGTGGCTTTCGGCGGGTAACATGGCGACACGATCGGGCGTGAGCTGCAACACCTGATCATGGCTCACCTTCAGGGTGCGCAGCACATCATTGATCAGCGTTTCATTCAATGCAGGCAACGCCTCTGCCACCATAACCAGACGAACATGTGCAGGAATTGAGATAGCAATTTCGCCCTGCAACGCCGTCGGGCGACGCAGGGCCCACTGGGTAATACCCAGTTGCTGTAACTGCCAGTCTCGTCGGGATGTCATAGAGAAAACTCCTGTCTGTCAGGCGCGCAAATATAGCAAATATGTCGTATCTGCGCCATCAACCAACTATACTCGCCGCCATAGTTTATTGAGGAACAATTCATGTCTGCATTTACCCCGGCAAGTGAAGTCTTGCTGCGCCACAGTGATGATTTCGAACAAAGCCGTATTCTTTTTGCCGGAGATATGCAGGATGACCTGCCTGGCCGTTTTGAGTGTGCCGCGAGCCGCGCCCATACTCAGCAATTCCACCACTGGCAGCTTTTTGAGCCGTCAGATGGAAGACCGCGTACGCTTCAGCCTGGTGGCAGAGCAAAGCGATGTCGCCGACTGTGACACCCTGATTTACTACTGGCCGAAGAACAAGCCAGAAGCTCAGTTCCAGCTGATGAACCTGCTTTCTATGCTGCCGGTGGGCTGCGATATTTTTGTCGTGGGTGAAAACCGCAGCGGCGTGCGTAGCGCAGAGCCTATGCTGGCGGAATACGCGACGCTGAACAAAATTGACAGCGCGCGTCGCTGTGGTCTGTACCACGGTCGCCTGGATAAACAGCCGACCTTTGATGCGGAAAAATACTGGGGCGAGTATCAGCTCGATGGTCTGACGATCAAAACCCTCCCAGGCGTATTCAGCCGTGACGGTCTGGACGTGGGCAGTCAACTGCTGCTTTCCACTTTCACGCCACACACCAAAGGGAAAGTGCTGGATGTGGGCTGTGGCGCTGGTGTGCTCTCCGCCGTGCTGGCAAGTCATTCACCGAAAGTCCGCTTAACCTTAAGCGATGTAAGTGCCCCTGCTGTTGAAGCGAGCCGCGCGACCCTCGCCGCTAACGGGCTGGAAGGTGACGTTTTCGCCAGCAACGTATTCTCTGAAGTCACTGGCCGCTTTGATATCATCATCTCTAACCCACCGTTCCACGATGGTATGGAGACTAGCCTTGAAGCCGCACAGACGTTGATTCGTGGTGCCGTCCGCCACCTTGGCAGCGGCGGTGAACTGCGTATCGTTGCAAACGCCTTCCTGCCTTATCCTAAGCTTCTGGATGAGATTTTCGGCTTCCACGAAGTGTTGGCGCAGACCGGTCGGTTTAAGGTTTACCGTACCGTCATGACGCGTCAGGCGAAAAAGTAATCGCCATCAGCCCGGTAGCGTAACGTCTGCCGGGCGACGTAAATGTCCATTTTTGCAGCAAATAAAACACCCTACACAATTTTCTATTGACGAAAAGCTGAAAACATCTAGAATGCGCCTCCGTGGTTGCAATACTTTTTAAGTATTGATGGTATGCGACGGTGGCGGAATTGGTAGACGCGCTAGCTTCAGGTGTTAGTGTCTTTACGGACGTGGGGGTTCAAGTCCCCCCCCCTCGCACCAAAAACCATGTAGATATTGTTCTCACCGGGCGACGGTGGCGGAATTGGTAGACGCGCTAGCTTCAGGTGTTAGTGTTCTTACGGACGTGGGGGTTCAAGTCCCCCCCCTCGCACCAACGAGGCAATATCAAAAATAAGATAACAGTGCGAAGGTGGCGGAATTGGTAGACGCGCTAGCTTCAGGTGTTAGTGTTCTTACGGACGTGGGGGTTCAAGTCCCCCTCTTCGCACCACTTATCTTATCTCCTTCCTGATTTCTCTCTGCTTTCTCAATCATTTTAAACTCATCGTTATTACCAGCATTGCACCAATCAGCGCGACACATGACGGCAACAGCACAAAGTGGCGTAATTGCTTATGCCAAATCATTGCTGACGTGATCAGTAAGCCCGAGACAATAATCATTTTCCAGACGTCCAGTGAGAGATCGGCAAAGGTCAGTCCAGCAATCAGTAGACCCGGCAGCAACACACCCCATCCACTTCCCAGCGCTTTACTCAACATGGTTTGCCCTCTCAACACGATAATGATAACCAATATCATATGATAGGTTTTCGCATTTGTCAGTCTATGTCGCAACAATCTCATCACCTTTACCTTTCCTGTAATGACAGGAAATGAGGAAGGTGATAAATTGCACACCTGTTAACTACACGTAACTATTTCCTGATTATTAAGTCCCTGATTATTTCTCAGTTTTACATTCAAATCGGCTGCCATTATTTTGATTTAATTAAGAATTAATAAAAACATACCGACATGACATCACAATCCTGGCGCTCATTACGCCACAAGAAATATCAGTTATCGTTACGTTTATTTTTATTCCTGAACGCCGTTTCAGCACTTTTTACTCTGCTGAACCCGCTGTACAACGTGCGTATGCTCACGCTCCCTGTCGTGTTAATTTTTACGCTCAGTGTGGCATTGCTTATCTGGCATTGGAGAAATAAAACCAGGAAGATCAATATTTCAGTGATTTCCCTGACCTTTGGTGGAATATGGGCATGGCATATTGCCTATAAATTTACGCTGGTCACGGAAGATCCTTTTACCTTTCTTTTATTGGGCTTATTAAGCGTTCTATTTATTGGCTCTCTGGCCTTCGCGAGTGATATAAAAGCATTTACGCTCCATTCGCTGCCGACTTTTGTCGTTTGCATGTGGTTTAGCCAGCATGAACACTGGCTGCGGGTCATTTACTCTCTCGCTCTCCCGATGGTTGGGATTGCCATCCATCACGTTATTCAAAAACGTAACGACCGCTTTGCACAACAGCTGTTGTATCGGCTCCTTGAGGAGCGTGAAACGCTGAACGACCTGAGTATGATGGACCCGCTGACAGGTTTGTATAATCGACGTGGGTTGCATAACCGCCTGGAAAATCTTCCGACGCTGGAGCAGGGAGAGCATTTCGTCCTGCTGCTGGATATTGATCATTTCAAGGCCTACAACGATCACTATGGCCATATGATGGGCGATCAGGCGCTGATTCGGGTTTCCGCCGCCATTCGTGATGCCGTTCGTTCGCGAGATATTGTTGCGCGCTTTGGCGGTGAAGAATTTATGGTGCTGTTAACCAGCGTTACCCTCGATCAGGCACGCCAGACCGCGGAACGTATTCGCCAGAAAGTGTACGACCTCAAGATCCCGCACATGTTTAACGAGAGCGTGGCAACCAATGTCACTATCAGTATCGGTATCGCTATTTTTGAGGGCGAAGATATCGAAGGTGCGCTCGGCAAAGCGGATAAAGCGCTGTACGAAGCCAAACACCAAGGGCGCAACAATATCCTTATAAGCCCTGAGCTTCTTGCCGAATAAACTCCATCCCCCTTGTACTGACAAAAGACTTGCGATCGGTTTTATCTATAGCTAGGATTGGCAATCATTATCATTTAGATTCCTATCCTATTCCGATATGGCTACTCATTCCGCACAAGTCGTTGATCCCATCATCTGGCGAGCCCGTCTTACCAGCGGGAGCACTGCGCTTGCGGATTCCATACGGGATACGATCACAGAAAACCGTGCCTACCTGCTCGATTTCATCAAATTCGATGAGCCACACCCGCATCAGGCAATGACACTGTCGCAATGGCAACGCCCGTCCGAGATGCAATCCCTGCTCGCGGCGTACTCCAACCATATTTATCGAAATGAACCCACTCTTGCGCGGGAAAATAAACCGTTACTTTCCCTGTGGGCGCAGTGGTATATCGGTTTGATGGTGCCACCGCTCATGCAGGCTTTGCTCACTCAGGATATTGCTCTGGATTTATCCCCGGAGCATTTCCACGTCGAGTTCCACGAGACGGGCCGAGCAGCGTGTTTCTGGATTGATGTTCATGAGGATCGCGTCGCGACGTTGCAATCGCCGCAGGAACGAATGGAAACGCTGCTAAAGCAAGCGCTTATTCCCGTCGTTGACGCGCTGGAAAAAACGGGTGAGATCAACGGAAAACTCATCTGGAGCAATACCGGCTATTTGATTCACTGGTATCTGAATGAAATGAAACCTTTACTGGGCGATGAAACCCTCGACACGCTACGCCAGTCCTGCTTCTTTGCAAAGCAGCTGTCAGATGGACGGGATAATCCTTTGTTCCGCACCGTCGTTCCACGCAATGGACTGTTGGTCCGCCGAACTTGCTGTCAGCGCTATCGCCTGCCAGATGTACAGCAGTGCGGCGACTGCACGCTGAAATAGGGCGTACATTGCGACGCGTTCTCCCAGAAGAATAGGACAAAAACACAAAACGGCAACCTCGGTTGCCGTTTTGCTTTTCACTACGCCACCTGCTGACTCTCTTCCTCTGCACGTAATGCTTCCTCTGCTTCCTGCTGCAAAAGTTGCTTCTCATACACTTTGAAGAATGGGTAATAAATAATCCCCGAGACTAACGCGAGCAGTATTACCAGAAGTGCTGCACGGAAATCCCAACCTAACGCCCACGCTGCGCCCACTGGTGCAGGTGCGGTCCATGGTACAACGGAAATAACGCGACCAATAAGATCCAGCTTCATGGCTGCCCATGCAAGCACGGCGTTAACCATGGGTGCCAGCAGGAATGGAATAAAGAACACCGGGTTCATTACAATCGGCGTACCAAAAATTACCGGTTCGTTGATATTGAAAATACTTGGCACGACGCTCAGACGACCAATAGAACGCAGATGCGCAGAACGACTGCGCAAGTAACACAAGACCAGCCCCATTGTCGCGCCCGAGCCGCCAATGACGATGAAGAATGTCCAGAACGCTTCCATGAAAATATGCGGCAGTGGCGCGCTTTGCGCCAGCGCAGACTGGTTCATGCCAAGATTGGTCAGCCAGAACATTTGCAGCATCCCGGAGACAATCGCCGCACCGTGTATCCCGGCAAACCACAGTAAATGCGCGATCAGTACCGCCAGCAGAATGGCCGGCAGAGAATCGGCTGCGGAAACCAACGGTTTGAAGATAGACATGATGGCTTGCGGAATGAGCATATCAAACTGAGACTGGATAAAGAGGCTCAGCGGGTAAAGCGTGAGGACGACAACCAGCACAGGAATCAGAAGATCAAATGAGTTTTTGATCATCGGCGGAACCTGATCCGGAAGACGGATGCCAATATTATGCGCTTTCAGGAAGCGCATCATTTCGACGCAATAGATCGCCACCAGAATCGCTGTAAAAATCCCGGTCCCGCCCAGGCTATCAACCGGCATGGCCCCTTTTGTTTTTGGCGCTGCAACCAGTAAAAACGCCATTAAGGACAGCATCGCGCACATAAATGGGTCAAGCTGATGCGACTTAACGTAGTGCTTGCCCAGGTTATAAGCGATCGCCGCACAGATGTAGATGGACATAATGCCCATGGTCATATCAAACGGGGTGAGGATTTGCCCTTCAAACTGCTTCGCCATATCCAGCCACGCGCGCGCAAAGCCCCAGGTGGTGTCAGGTGAGAAAGGCGGGTAAGCAAAGACTAATAAGAATGAACCGACAATCATGAATGGCATCGCAGAAATAAATCCATCGCGGATGGCCATCACATGACGCTGGGAGGAGATCCGCCCGGCAATGGGACTGACATAGTTTTCGACAAATCGGAATATCAAATTAAACGCAGCATGGTTGGCAGACATAATGGTTCTCCTGTCAGATGATCAGTTCCGACGCAGACGCGTCATACGGTGTTCCATACATCATTTTTCACCACCTTGCTGGGTCATGAACCAGCGGCACAACAGGGACTGATTGTTTCATGATTGACTCTTATTATTGGATACAGGGGACGTTACACAGTCAGTATTAATCTCTCTTTCTCGCTCTGCAACCGGTTACTGTAACCGGTTTCCGTGATTGTGAAGGCGATCCAGAAATCGGGTGTCAGGGATATTTGTTACTTAAGAGATATTTACAGAGCATAATTTCTTATGACAGATTACGCAGGATAATTGTCAGGAGATAACAATGAGTTTGCAGTCCGTACAGCAATTTTTTGCTGACAATGCCCCCGATATTGATGTCATTGAGTTGAGCCAGAGCACAGCAACCGTTGCGTTGGCTGCCGCCGCCCATCACGTTGAGCCGGGGCAAATAGCCAAAACGTTATCGCTCAAAGTCAAAAATGAGGTGATTCTTGTCGTGGCGAAAGGTGATGCGCGCCTGGATAACAAAAAGCTGAAAGACACCTTTGGCGCAAAAGCGCGAATGCTCAGCAGCGATGAAGTGGTGACATTAACCGGGCATCCAGTTGGGGGTGTCTGCCCATTTGGGCTAGAAAATCCGCTGTCTGTTTTTTGTGACATCTCGCTCAAGCAATACGACGAAGTCCTGCCCGCGGCAGGGTCAATCCACAGCGCCGTGCGCATCAAGCCTGAACGAATGGCGGAACTCACGTCGGCTAAATGGGTTGATGTTTGCATTTAAACCGTTGCGCCAGGGATCTGGCGCAGGGGGGCCTTCGGTTTTGCACTATGAGTAAAATGGCGCAACCCATAAGGCGAACCGCGGCTTAACCTTCGGTAGATTCCTGAGAATGTCGGCGGCATCGAGAAGCCCAACATCAGAATTCACGCCCAGTTTTAGCATCGCGTTGTATTTATGCGCACGGATAGTTTTGATATTGCGCTCTAGCTGTACTGCAATTTCGGGGATGGAAAGACCCGACGACATGTAGCGCAAAACCGTCCGTTCCGTTGGACTTAACATCCTGGCGTGGCACCCATGCCAGTGGGTAAACGCATTGCTGTTAACTTCTCCCGTTTCACCCAGCAGAGCAATGAGCTGCCTTCGAAGATCGACCAGTGATGACGATTTGCTAATAATCCCGTGAAGGAGAGAGGGCGAAAGTTGGGCGATCAATCTGGCCTCAACCTCATCTCCCGCCAGGATAATGCGTTGTATAGCACCGTGTTTAAACGCAAGTTCGCGCATACAAACCAGACAATTTCGTCGCTCTTCGCGGGCGTCAGAAAGCGAATAGATCACCGAGAAAAAAGGAATATGCGAAAGGGCAGTATTAAAACTCTCAAAATTATTAAACAGATGCAATTGGTATTGGCGAAATGAGGCCATCATAAAAAGATGCGCCAGCCCAACAGCACTCATATTACAGGGATCTACGACAGCAATGTGTCTTCCTGCGGTATTTTTTTCCATTCCTTTGGTTCTCCATAGGCTGAAATTAAGTTTAACTCTCTCATTCCTTGTGAACTGTTGATCCATGCGTACATTTCAGCGTTGCCATGCAACGACAATCGGCGCATCGCACTATTTTTCTGAGCACTGATCGTCTTGTTACTTTTATTCAGTAAGGACGCGATTTGATTAATACCCCAACCTTTACCCAGAAGACGTAATACCTGACGCTCGGAAAGCGTCAACGTCACGGAAGGCTCATGCGCTTTATCAACTACCTGTGGCTCAGGAAGCAACAAGGCCTGACTTATCCGCTCAGCACGCTCGCGCCCTGCACTGAGGGCATCGATCACACCTTCAACTGGCCCCATATCCGACAGGAGCGTGCTCTCGGGACACATCAGCAACTCAATCGCCAGGGGGTACAGAGGCCGGGAGATTAAAAATACCCAGTGAATACCTTTATATTGACTCATTAATAAATAATATTGTTCTAGCGCCCCACGCGGATTAACGTATTCGCCAGAGATATCAGCAATGATGACGGCCGATCTTTTTACCTGCAAGCTTGTTAGTTCGTCTTGCGTTCGACAATAGGTCGTTTCATATTCAGGAAAATGCCTTGCCATCATGCATCCCAACCCCATTTGCACCATGGGGATTTTACTAATCACTATTGCAAATTTGCCCTTGACCGATGACATAGATTCTCCGATTCCTTTCTTCATCTATTATAAAGATATTTAAAGTCCAATTTGAGATATGATAAGGATATTTACCCCGAAATTACAACAGATATTATTTTACAAAGCACTTAATTATCATGACGACCTTAAACTGAATAGTAATATAGTACAAAAAATATATAACTTAATAGCATGGACATGAAATATTAAACAACAGTGGCTAATTAAGAAATTTTATATATAGACTTTTATTATTCACAAAATATATAAAATCTGTTTTACTCCTGTAACTGATTGCACAAATGTTGATCTGACTCAGAGCCAGAGCGCCCGTGGTTTGTGCTAAAAATAGGCATTCCAGACAATCTGGCAGTTCTCATATTTCAGGGTTTCAAATGCAGGCAGATCAGTCGTCACAACGCGCCATCACGCGACTCTGTATTCAGTGCGGTCTATTTCTATTGCAACATGGCGCGGAAAGTGCGCTGGTCGAAGAGCTCTCCACACGGCTAGGACTGGCACTCGGGATGGACAACGTCGAGAGTTCCATCTCTTCAAATGCTATTGTGCTAACCACCATTAAAGATGGGCAGTGCCTCACCTCAACGCGTAAAAATCAGGATCGCGGCATTAATATGCACGTGGTGACGGAAGTTCAGCACATTGTGATCATGGCTGAGCATAAGCTACTGGATCGGGATACCGTCGAAAAACGTTTTCATCAGATCAAACCGCTGCGTTATCCACGCTGGTTAGTGGTCGTGATGGTGGGCCTTTCCTGCGCCTGCTTTTGCAAACTCAATAACGGCGGCTGGGACGGTGCCGTCGTAACATTTTTCGCCAGCGCTATCGCGATGTACGTTCGACAGCTCCTCACCCAGCGACATATGCATCCACAAATTAACTTTTGTATCGCCGCGTTTGTGGCCACGACCGTCTCCGGTTTACTGTTACGCCTGCCCACGTTTGCCAACACGCCAACCATCGCAATGGCGGCCAGCGTGTTGCTTCTGGTGCCCGGATTTCCGTTGATTAACTCGGTCGCAGACATGTTCAAAGGGCATATCAATACGGGCCTGGCACGCTGGGCGATTGCAAGTTTACTCACCCTCGCCACCTGCATTGGCGTGGTAATGGCAATGACGCTGTGGGGGCTGCGCGGATGGGCATAATCGAGTTTCTGTTTGCACTGGCGCAAGATATGGCTTTGTCCGCCATTCCCGCCGTGGGGTTTGCCATGGTTTTCAATGTGCCGCATCGCGCCCTTCCCTGGTGTGCACTCTTGGGGGCCATCGGTCACGGGTCGCGGATGGTGATGATGACGGCCGGGTTTAACATCGAATGGTCAACGTTCATGGCCTCCATGCTGGTCGGCTGCATCGGAATTCAGTGGTCACGCTGGTATCTGGCGCATCCAAAAGTCTTTACTGTTGCAGCGGTGATCCCCATGTTCCCCGGCATTTCGGCTTATACCGCGATGATCTCGGCGGTTAAAATTAGCCATTTTGGCTACAGCGAACCGCAAATGATCCTTTTGCTGAGCAACTTCCTGAAAGCGTCATCGATTGTCGGCGCGCTCTCCATTGGCCTGTCGATCCCGGGTTTGTGGCTGTACCGCAAGCGCCCACGTGTATGAGATTTGTGTTATCGCGCTGCCATGGTGATAATCCCTGCATTCTGTTTGGCAAGGTAAGGAGAGGAAGTGGCTAACCCTGGCAGCGAATTCCCCGATCACAATGACGATTCCAGTTTGAAGGACAAAATTTTTCAAAGCGCGATCGCCCTGTTTGCTGAATACGGGCTGAACGGTGCGCGCATGGAACAAATTGCCGAGAAAGCCGGTACCACCAAGCGCATGGTGGTCTATCACTATAAAACCAAAGAAAATCTTTATCTTATGGCGCTTGAGTATGTTTATACCCAGATACGCGCCAGTGAAAAACAGCTCAGTCTGGCGGGCTTACCGCCCGTTGAAGCGCTGGTGCATTTGGTCGAAGCGACATTTGATTATCACGCCGATCATCCCGATTACATCCGAATTATTTGTATGGAAAACATGCAGCGCGGTCGCTTCATGCAGCAGTCCAGCTATTTGCGTCAGGTCAACCGCAGCGCGCTGGATTTACTCGACGCGATCCTGCGTCGCGGCAAAGAAAAACAGCTTTTTAATCAAACCGTTGATGCCCGTGATTTACACCGCCTGATCAGCAGTTTCAGTTTTCACTACGTCGCCAACAGTTACACCTTCACGCTGCTGTTTGAAGACGGTGCTGATGAACAGGCACAACGTCAGCACTATCGCAAAATGGCCGTTCAGGTCGCCCTGCGCTACACCTGCCCATAAAATCGCTTGCAATTAAATCGTGCACTATTTATATTGAACTCATGAAGACGAAAACGACCGACACCAACGCTGCGCTGTTGCTGGATAACCAGCTCTGTTTTGCCCTTTACTCGGCAAACCTGGCGCTCAATAAGCTGTACCGGCAACTGCTGGCGCCGCTTAACCTGACCTACCCCCAGTATCTGGTGATGCTGATTTTGTGGGAGCGGGATGACATCACGGTGTCGGAAATTGGCGAACGTCTGTTTTTGGATTCGGCAACGCTTACCCCGCTGCTGAAGCGACTGGAAAGCGCCGGTTTGATTGTACGCCAACGCTCACGCCAGGATGAACGCCAGGTTGCAGTTACGCTGAGTGATGAAGGCCGCGCACTGCAACAGCAGGCGCAGGATATTCCTCAGGCCGTTGGATGCGCCGCGCAATGTGATACTGAAACCCTGCTCGCACTCAAGCAACAGCTTGAACAACTGCGCCAGCAACTCCATCGCGCCTGAAGCTATAGTTAATACGTATTGATTTAATCATATATATCGCACGCTATTTAATAGCACACATAAAGTAAGATGAGGAATCTGCCATGTCTTTAGAAAAAGTTGTTTATACCGCCAAAGCCAAAGCCACCGGAGGCCGTGATGGCCGTGCGACCTCTTCTGACGGCGTTCTTGACGTCAAACTGGGCGTACCAAAAGAGATGGGCGGCATGGGGGGTGAAGTTACTAACCCAGAGCAGCTGTTTGCTGCGGGCTACTCTGCCTGCTTCCTGGGCGCGATGAAGTTCGTCTCTAACCGCGACAAAATTGCCCTGCCAAAAGACGCCTTTATCGAAGGTGAAGTGGGTATCGGGCCACTGCCAACCGGTTTTGGTATCGAAGCCAAACTGAATATTCACGTTGAAGGCATGGATCCAGCTGAAGCCAAAAAACTGGTTGATGCGGCACACATCGTTTGTCCATACTCCAACGCGACCCGTGGCAATATCGACGTCACACTGAATATCATCGCGTAATTCTGGTTCGCTACCCTCTCCTCTCTGGAGAGGGTAAAAGCCCCGCACGATCCCCTGCTTCGCCCTTCTTCTCTGTGCTACCATAAGCCCATATCACGCCCGCAGTCATCCAGTAGAGAAAGTGTATGTCCTCCAGAATTTTGACCACCAGCGTCGCTGGAATTGATGCTTTTATGCGCGATCCCCGCGGCGTCCTGAATAATGCCGAAGGCGGAACTATCGCCGTATTTGCCGACAATGCGCCGGCTTTTTACGCGATCACCCCCGATCGTCTGGCCCAGCTTTTGGAAATCGAGGCGCGTCTGTCGCGCCCGGCGAGCGACGTTGCTCTGGACACACAATTCTTTGAAGAACCCGCCCTTTCCCCTATTGCCATCCCGATGGGGAAATTCGCCATGTACGCAGGCTGGCAGCCTGATGCTGATTTCCAGCGGCTGGCAGGTCTGTGGGGCATCGCGCTCGCGCAGCCTGTGACGCCTGAAGAACTGGCCGCATTCGTGGCTTACTGGCAGGCAGAAGGCAAAGTGTTTCATCATGTGCAGTGGCAGCAAAAGTTAGCCCGCAGCGTGCAGATGAATCGCGCCAGCAACGGCGGGCAGCCAAAACGCGATATCAATGCCTTTTCCCAACCGGATTCACAGATCCCACACGGATTCCGAGGTGCTAAATGAAAAATGTCGGCGAGCTAATGAAGCGTCTGCAAAAAATGATGCCAGCCAATGTGAAGCCCGCCTTTACCACCGGCGAAGAACTGCTGGCCTGGCAGAAAGAACAGGGTGAGATTCGCGCTGCGGCACTGGCTCGCGAGAACCGCGCGATGAAAATGCAACGGACGTTTAACCGCTCCGGTATTCGTCCGCTTCACCAGAACTGTTCGTTCGATAACTACAAAGTGGAATCACAGGGGCAAATGAACGCCCTGAATTTATCGCGTCAGTATGTGGACGAGTTTGACGGCAACATCGCTAGCTTTATCTTTTGCGGTAAGCCAGGTACCGGCAAAAACCATCTTGCAGCGGCCATTTGCAACGAACTGCTGCTGCGCGGCAAATCGGTATTAATCATCACCGTCGCAGATATCATGTCGGCCATGAAAGACACCTTCACCAATCGCGAAACCACGGAAGAACAACTGCTTAATGATTTAAGCAATGTCGACTTGCTGGTCATTGACGAAATCGGCGTTCAAACGGAATCTCGCTATGAGAAAGTGATCATTAATCAGATCGTCGATCGCCGCTCCTCATCCAAGCGCCCTACCGGCATGCTGACCAACCACAATATCGACGAAATGACCCGTCTGTTGGGCGAGCGCGTGATGGATCGCATGAAGCTCGGTAATAGTCTGTACGTGATTTTTGACTGGGAAAGCTTCCGCAGTCGCGTGACAGGCAAAGAGTATTAAGACATTTCCAGGAATGGCGCACCTTTCAGCAGTATATACTGGTGCCCGTTCCTGCCCAATCTGGGCCCTTCTCGAGTCAATATCATGAAAAAAAATCGTCTTCTCAGCACCGCTTTCTGCGTCGTTTTGCTCGCTGGCACCGCACACGCCGCCTCATGGCAGGACTCGTTATCCAGCGCAGCCAACGAGCTGACCAAAGGCAGCAGCGCTGAAAGTGGTGGCCTGTCGGCGTCATCTCTCACCAGCCTGTTAGGTAACAGCAATCAGAGCCTGAGCGCAGGCACCATGAACAATGCTGCGGGTATTCTCGGCTATTGTGCAAAAGAGAAACTGGCATCGGTGACGGATACCCAGAACATCAAAAACCAGGTTCTGGGCAAACTGGGCATGGATACGCAAGAGCAGAAAAAAGACACGAACTACATGGACGGTATCCAGGGCCTGCTCAATGCGCAGAACGGCCAGCAGCTAAATCTGAGCACCCTGGGTGACTCTGCGCTGGCGAAAAAGGTGAAAACCAAAGCCTGCGATCTGGTGCTAAAACAAGGCGTTAATTTCCTCTCCTGATCCATCCCATTTTCTGCCACAACACGCCGTGTTTGCCAGGTTATCCTTGCGCCGCGGCGTCAGAGTCGGATTTTGCTTACTTGCCAGCGTCTCCTTCCCCTCATAGCGGGATGCGACGGCGTTCAAAATTTCCAATTTCTAAACCAAATCCTAACAACAGCACAATTTAGTGACACTAAAATTGCAGCTGTGTGACTTCGCTATTAAATTGGTTTCCCAAAAAGTCATCGGCTGGCCAGCAAAAAGACTGGCGCTATTGAGGATAATGCTGTTGTCAGAGTTTATATCCCTTACCCTTTTCCTGGCTTCCATTGGCATTTATGCGTGGAAAGCGGGCCGCAATACCTGGTGGTTTGTTGCCACGCTTCTGGTATTGGGCATTTTTATCGTTTTGAACATTACCCTGTACGCCAGCGATTATTTTACCGGTGATGGCATCAATGACGCCGTACTTTACACGCTCACCAATAGCCTGACGGGCGCAGGTGTGAGTAAGTACATACTACCAGGCGTAGGTGTCGCTGTGGCGCTGGTTGCGGTGTTTGGGGCGCTTGGGTGGATCCTTCGCCGTCGCCGTCACCATCCGCACCATGTGGGTTACAGTCTGCTGGCATTGATGCTGGCGCTTGGGTCGGTCGATGCCAGCCCGGCGTTTCATCAGGTGACCGAGCTGGTAAAATCCCAGTCGCGCGATGGCGACCCGGATTTCACCGCCTATTACAAAGAGCCCGCCAAAACCATTCCCAATCCAAAACTCAACCTGGTGTATATCTACGGCGAAAGTCTTGAGCGCACCTATTTTGATAACGATGCGTTCCCAAACCTGACGCCAGATCTCGGTGCACTTAAAAACGAAGGGCTGGACTTTAGCCATACCGCGCAACTGCCTGGTACGGATTACACCATTGCCGGCATGGTTGCGTCTCAGTGCGGTATTCCACTGTTTGCACCGTTCGAAGGCAACGCCTCCGCGTCGATGTCGAGTTTCTTCCCGCAGAATATTTGTCTGGGCGATATTCTGAAAAACTCCGGCTACGAAAACTACTTTATGCAGGGCGCAAATCTGCGTTTCGCTGGCAAAGACGTGTTCCTGAAATCCCACGGATTCGAACATCTCTATGGCGCTGAAGAGTTAAAAACCACCGTTGCTGACCCTACTTATCGCAATGACTGGGGGTTTTACGATGACACGGTGCTGGACGAAACCTGGAAAAAATTTGAAGAGCTATCTCAATCCGGTAAGCGCTTTTCTCTGTTTGCGCTGACGGTCGATACGCACCATCCGGACGGTTTTATTTCACGCACCTGCCAGCGCAAACGCTACGACATCAATGGAAAAGCGAATCAGTCATTCAGCGCCGTGACCTGTAGCCAGGAACATATCGCCGCCTTAATCAATAAAATCAAAGCATCGCCGTACTTTAAAAATACGGTGGTCGTGGTCTCTTCCGACCATCTGGCGATGAAAAACAGCGCATGGGATGCGCTGAACAAACAGGACCGCAGCAATTTATTCTTCGTCCTGCGCGGCGACCAGCCTCAGCAGGATGTCATTGCCACCAAACGGAATACCATGGATAACGGTGCCACGGTGCTGGACATCATGGGCGGCGACAACTTTATCGGGCTGGGGCGCAGTACTCTTTCCGGACAGTCGCTGTCAGAAGTGTTCCTGAACATGAAAGAAAAAATTCTGGCGTGGAAGCCGGACGTGATCCGCCTGTGGAATTTCCCGAAAGAAATGAAAGATTTCACCATCGACCAGCAGAAAAACATGATTGCGTTTTCAGGCAGCCAGTTCCGTCTGCCGCTGCTGCTGCGCGTCTCGGACAGCCGCGTCGAACCGCTGCCAGAAAGCGAATATTCTGCCCCGCTGCGCTTCCAGCTCGCTGACTTCGCCCCGCGTGATAACTTTGTCTGGGTCGACCGCTGCTACAAAATGGGCCAGCTCTGGTCACAGCCGCTGTCTCTCTCGACGGACTGGTGCGTATCCCAGGGTCAGTTAGGCGGTCAGCAGACGGTACAGCATGTCGATAAAGCGCAGTGGAAAGGCAAAACGGCGTTTAAAGATACGGTGATCGATACCGATCGCTACAAACGTAACGTCGATCTGCTCAAAGTGGTTGATAACGACATTCGCTACAAAGCAGACAGCTTCGTGTTTAACGTGGCCGGTGCGCCGGAAGAGGTGAAGCAGTTTAGCGGGATTTCTCGCCCTGAGTCGTGGGGACGCTGGTCAAACGCCCAGCTTGGCGACGAAGTTAAAATCGAATATGCCGAGCCGCTGCCCGAGAAATTCGATCTGGTGATCACCGCGAAAGCGTTTGGTCCGAATGCCAATAAACCCATTCCGGTGCGTATTGGCGATACAGAACAGATGCTGACGCTTGGCAATGACGTCACTACCACTACGCTGCATTTCGACAACCCATCGCGCAGCCGTACCGTTGTGATTATCCCGCCGGAGCCGCAATCGACTAACGAAGGCAATATCCTTGGGCATTCACCGCGTAAACTGGGGATTGGAATGGTCGAAATGAAAGTTGTGCGTAGCGACGGCTAGCGTTAATAAGAAAGCATGAGAAAGGAAAAGCGCCCTGCCTGAACAGGGCGCTTTTTTATATCAGAAGGTTTCCCAGTTTTCACCAGACGTGGTTGCCGCAGCTTTACGTGCTTTCACCGAGGCGACTGGCGTTTTAAGACCCGTCTGTTCACGCGATTTCATCTGATCCTGTTGAATACGGAACACCGCAACCGCCTGGGTCAGACGACTCGCCTGCTCTTCCAGTGCCGCAGCCGCAGCCGCAGATTCTTCGACCAGCGAGGCGTTCTGCTGAGTCACACGATCCATCTCAGCAACGGCCAGACCCACCTGGTCGATACCGCGGCTCTGCTCATCAGAGGCAGAGGCGATTTCGCCCATGATATCGGTCACGCGGGTGACCGCATTGACGATTTCACCCATCGTTTCACCGGCGCTTTCTACCAGCGTAGAGCCCAGTTCAACGCGACCCACTGAATCTTCGATCAGGCTCTTGATTTCACGAGCTGCCTGGGCGCTACGCTGTGCCAGATTACGCACTTCGCCAGCAACCACCGCAAACCCACGACCCTGCTCACCCGCACGTGCCGCTTCAACCGCAGCGTTCAGTGCCAGAATGTTGGTCTGGAAAGCGATTCCGTCGATCACGCTGATGATATCAGCAATCTTCTGCGAACTGCCGGCGATGTCACGCATGGTTTGCACCACGTTATCCACCACTTTTCCGCCTTTCTGCGCAGTCTCAGACGCGCTCAGCGCCAGATTGCTCGCCTGACGGGCGTTTTCGGCGTTCTGCTTCACGGTGGCGGTCAGCTGTTCCATGCTGGCAGCGGTCTCTTCCAGAGAAGCGGCTTGCTGCTCAGTACGAGAAGAGAGATCGTTGTTACCGACAGAGATTTCGCTGGCCCCGCTGTAAATCGCATTCGCGCCGTTACGCACATCACCCACAGTACTCACCAGCTCGCTCTGCATATGACGCAGAGTGTCGGCCAGCTGTCCCATTTCGTTAGTGCCTTCGACATCAATACGCTTCACCAAATCACCGCTGGCGATATGACGAATGCTGTCGATCAGACGGTTCAGCGGAGAGATAAGAGACTGCTTAATGCCCAGCCAGACGCTAACAATCACCACCAGCACGGCGATCAGCACGCTAATCAGCACCCAGATAGCCTGAGTGTAAGAGCTATTGCTGTCTGCGACGGCGGCTTCGTAGAGATGGTCGTTCTGCTGCAGATAATTCACATATTCTTTTTCGAAACCGTCCTGATAGCTCTGCGTCGGTTGATCGAAGAAGTCATTGATTTTACCCGCACCCAAAAGCTGGATCAGCTCGGCCAGCGCACCGTGATAAATATCGTAGTTACGCTTGATTTCCTGAGCAGCAGCATCGCTCTGACGCGGATCGCGCGGCAGGGCCTCGTAGTCGGCCCAGTTTTTTTCCGCCTGCTTCAGGGAAGTCGACGCAATCTGCATCAGATCGTTCACGGTTGCACCGCTACCGATATTGCTCTGATCCATCATGTAACGGATACCCGCGCGGTTCAGGGTATTACGTGTTTGCAGCAATGCAACCCAGCTGCCGTTAAGCGTGGACTGTTGCTGGCGAATAGTTTGAAGAACAGTGAAGTTTTCTTTGTCATGCTTCAGGGCATTAAAGAAAAGACCACCGGATGTCAGTTGTAAAAGGCCGAATATAGCCAAGACCAGCAACAAGCTGGTGACAATCTTGATACGATTTAACATGTTTTCTCTTTCCATCAGACAGATAACAGAATTTTCGGCCTGGATAGTGAAAACTTTAAGGAAATCGTGTTGATGATTTGCGTGACTACACGTCATTTCGCAAAAAAATATTAATGTTTATCCTAAATTGGGCCGTTATATATCCATAAGATAAATTTTTGCTTTGTGGCACTGACATATTCTGTCAGTGCCATTGGCATAATTCAGACCTTTTCATGTCAATAAACGGGAATAAATTATGACAACTCCTGCCCGGAGTCGCTCTGCTGAACGGCTCGTCGATATTCTTATGGAGCTGCATATAAACGGTGTTGTTCACCGCAGCGACCTGATGCAAAAATTTAAAATTACCGAACGAACGGTATATCGCGACCTGAATGCGCTCTCTCCAATTGTCCAGCACGCCGGTAACGGTCAATATCGTTTGATTCACGCCACACCAAGTTCTCGCGGCCAGGGGTTGCACAACGCCGTGGCTAACCTTCTGAATGCGGATAGTTTTTTTCCAGACAGAGGAGCGGCGTTCTGGCAGAACCTGGAAACGCGCGTGGAAGAGAACCATATTCTCATCCTCAACAATGATGCAGAACATACGGTACAAAAGGATATTCGCCTCTATCTGACGGCTATCGAGAAATCGATTAAAAACCGCAATGTTTGCCAGATGACATATAAAGACAAAACGCGATTGGTAAATCCCTACAAATTAATTAACAAAAAAAATATATGGTATTTACAAGCCACCGAAAATGGCAGGTTAAAATCATTTTCGTTGAGCCAAATAAGCTGGTTTGATATTCAGAAAGAGAGTTTTATTCTGGATCCGGACACGCAGGAATTACTGGAAAAAAATCTCGACCCCTGGGTCAGTGAAGAGACTTTCGAGGTGAAAATATTTACCAATAAGAATATCTCCCACTACTTTAAGCGCCGCGATTTGCTGCCTGAGCAAGAAATCGTGGCGGAAAGCCATGACGGGATCACTATCCACTGCCAGGCGGCGCATGAGAACCAGATCCTGCCGCTGATCTTCTACTGGCTGCCCAATATTCAGGTCTTAGAGCCTGAGTGGCTGCGGGTGAAGCTCTTCGAGACGCTCGACGGTTACCTGTCGACCGCCCACGCTGAATCACTGGAAGAAACACTGTGATCTCAATCACATAATACTGACCACTGGCGGCGAGACTTAACCACTCGCCCCTCGCTTTGACCGCTTAACGCCCGCAAACAACCACTCACCGATTTACCTTCCTTTACACGTGCGCAGATCTGGCAAGATCGTCTCAGCATTAATCAATACGTCCTCACAACGAACTCTGACCCCTTTTTACAGTTAAAAAACCAGGTCTAACTATGGATACTAAAAAACTTCTCAAGCACGTACCCTGGGCACTCCTCGGGATCCTCGGTGCGTTCTGTTTGGCCGTTGTTGCATTACGTCGGGGCGAACACGTCAGTGCCCTGTGGATCGTAGTTGCATCGGTCTCTGTCTATCTGGTCGCGTACCGCTATTACAGCTTGTACATCGCGCAAAAGGTCATGAAGCTTGACCCGACGCGTGCCACACCGGCGGTCATTAACAATGACGGCCTGAACTACGTTCCCACCAACCGCTATGTGCTGTTTGGTCACCACTTTGCCGCGATTGCCGGTGCGGGCCCGTTAGTCGGACCGGTGCTTGCCGCGCAGATGGGTTACTTGCCGGGCACGTTATGGCTGCTCGCAGGCGTTGTGCTGGCGGGTGCGGTGCAGGACTTCATGGTGCTGTTCATCTCGACGCGCCGTAACGGTGCTTCGCTGGGTGAGATGATCAAAGAAGAGATGGGCCGCGTGCCGGGCACCATTGCCCTGTTCGGCTGCTTCCTCATCATGATTATCATCCTCGCAGTGCTGGCGTTGATCGTCGTGAAAGCGCTGGCGGAAAGCCCGTGGGGCGTCTTCACCGTCTGTTCAACCGTACCGATTGCGCTGTTCATGGGTATCTACATGCGCTTCCTGCGTCCAGGACGCGTCGGCGAAGTGTCGGTCATTGGGATTGTCCTGCTGGTCGCCTCCATTTACTTCGGCGGTATTATTGCGCACGACCCGTACTGGGGCCCGGCGCTGACCTTTAAAGACACCACCATTACCTTTGCCCTGATTGGCTACGCGTTTATCTCCGCGCTGCTGCCGGTCTGGCTGATTCTGGCACCGCGCGATTACCTCGCGACGTTCCTGAAAATCGGCGTGATCGTGGGCCTGGCGATTGGCATCGTGATCATCAACCCGGAACTGAAAATGCCTGCGGTCACGCAGTACATCGACGGCACCGGGCCGCTGTGGAAAGGCGCGATGTTCCCGTTCCTGTTCATTACCATCGCCTGCGGTGCGGTGTCTGGTTTCCACGCGCTGATCGCTTCCGGCACCACGCCGAAGCTGATGGCCAACGAAACCGACGCACGCTTCATTGGTTATGGCGCGATGCTGATGGAATCCTTCGTGGCGATCATGGCGCTGGTGGCAGCGTCTATCATCGAACCGGGTCTGTATTTCGCGATGAACACGCCGCCAGCGGGCCTCGGCATCACCATGCCAAACCTGCATGAGATGGGCGGTGACAACGCCGCGCTGATCATGGCGCAGTTGAAAGACGTTAGCGCCCACGCGGCCGCGACCGTCAGCTCCTGGGGCTTTGTGATCTCGCCTGAGCAGATCATGCAGACCGCGAAAGATATCGGTGAACCGTCCATCCTGAACCGCGCCGGTGGCGCACCTACGCTTGCCGTCGGTATCGCACACGTGTTCCACAAAGTACTGCCGTGGGCGGATATGGGCTTCTGGTATCACTTCGGGATCCTGTTTGAAGCGCTGTTCATCCTGACCGCGCTGGACGCCGGTACCCGTGCGGGCCGCTTTATGCTGCAAGACTTGCTCGGTAACTTCGTGCCGTTCCTGAAGAAAACCGACTCTCTGGTCGCCGGTGTTCTGGGTACAGCGGGCTGCGTAGGCTTGTGGGGTTACCTGCTGTATCAAGGTGTTGTGGATCCGCTGGGCGGCGTGAAGAGCCTGTGGCCACTGTTCGGCATCTCTAACCAGATGCTGGCGGCAGTTGCCCTGGTGCTGGGCACGGTTGTTCTGGTGAAAATGAAACGCACCAAATACATCTGGGTGACCGTGGTTCCAGCCATGTGGCTGCTGCTTTGCACCACCTGGGCGCTGGGTCTGAAACTGTTCAGCACCAACCCGCAGCTGGAAGGCTTCCTGTATATGGCTAACCAGTACAAAGAGAAAATCGCGGCGGGCAGCGGTGACCTCACGGCTCAACAGATTGCCAACATGAATCATATCGTGGTGAACAACTACACCAACGCCGGTCTGAGCATTCTGTTCCTGGTCGTGGTTTACAGCATCATCTTCTACGGCATCAAAACCTGGATGAAAGTGCGTAACGCTGACGGCCGTACGGATAAAGAAACCCCGTACGTTCCGGTGCCAGAAGGTGGCGTGAAAACCTCTTCACACCACTGATCCGACACCCTCCCCTCTTCTTTTTGGAGAGGGTTGGGGTAAGGGGAAACATCGCCCGGCAGCCCCTGCCGGGCTTTTTCTATCTGGAAGGTGCAATGTTTGGTAACTTAGGCGAAGCAAAAAAATACCTCGGTCAGGCGGCAAAAATGCTGATTGGCATTCCGGACTATGACAACTACGTTGAACATATGAAGACCAACCATCCGGATAAGCCGTACATGACCTATAACGAATTCTTCCGCGAGCGTCAGGAAGCGCGCTACGGCGGAAGTGGAGAAGGCGGCGTACGCTGCTGCTAAAGGAGACACCATGACACCGATTGCCGTTACCCTCCTCACCGGTTTTCTCGGCGCGGGTAAAACCACCCTGCTGCGCCATATCCTGAACGAACAGCACGGTTTTAAAATCGCCGTCATCGAAAACGAATTTGGCGAAGTCTCCGTTGACGATCAGTTGATTGGCGATCGCGCCACCCAAATTAAAACCCTGACTAACGGCTGTATCTGCTGCACCCGCTCAAGCGAGCTAGAAGACGCGCTTCTCGATCTGCTCGACAGCCGAGATCGCGGCGACATTGAATTCGACCGCCTGGTCATCGAATGTACCGGCATGGCCGATCCTGGCCCGATTATCCAGACCTTTTTCTCTCATGACATTCTCTGCCAGCGCTATCTGCTGGACGGCGTGATCGCCCTGGTCGATGCGGTCCATGCCGACGATCAGATGAACCAGTTCACTATCGCGCAGTCGCAGGTGGGTTATGCCGACCGCATTCTGCTGACCAAAACCGACGTCGCGGGCGACAGCGAAAAGCTGCGTGAACGTCTGACCCGTATCAATGCCCGCGCGCCAATTTACACCGTGACGCACGGCGATATCGATCTGGCTCAACTGTTCAACACCAACGGCTTTATGCTGGAAGAGAACGTCACGTCGAAGCCGCGTTTTCATTTTATCGGTGACAAGCAAAACGACGTGTCATCGATTGTGGTCGAGCTGGATTATCCAGTAGATATCAGCGACGTGTCGCGCGTAATGGAAAATCTGCTGCTGTCGTTTGCCGACAAACTGCTGCGCTACAAAGGGATGCTGTGGATTGACGGCGAACCAAACCGCCTGCTGTTCCAGGGCGTGCAGCGCCTCTACAGCGCCGACTGGGACCGCCCGTGGGGCGATGAAACGCCGCACAGCACAATGGTCTTTATCGGGATTCAACTGCCGGAAGATGAAATTCGCGCAGCGTTTGCAGGCTTACGCCACTGACATTGACGCTGTCTATCACACAGCGTTTTCGGCCAAAGGTTTCAAACCGTGATAGCGGGTTGTGGTCGCGTTTATCTTTATGCTCCACAAAAAACGGGCGACATCTCTGTCGCCCGCGGGGTCACCACACTGAGAGGTTACTGGCGAACCACCACCAGCTTCTGGTTCACGAACTCTTTGATCCCCAGATCTGACAGCTCGCGTCCGTAACCGGAGCGCTTCACCCCGCCAAACGGCAGCTCGGCGGCGGTATCCGTCAGCCAGTTGATGTACACCATCCCGGTTTCAATCTGCGATGCCATTTTCTTCGCGCGTTCAATATCACGGCTAAACACCGCGCCGCCCAGCCCATAGTGCGAATCATTCGCCAGGCTGACCGCCTCGTCGTCATTTTTCACAACATAGACCTGCGCGACAGGACCGAAGAACTCTTCGAAATAGGCCGGGTTATCACGAGAAATATGGGTCAGGATCGTCGGCTCGAAGAAATTACCTTCACGCTGCACAGGTTTGCCACCAAAGTGTAGCTTCGCCCCATTTTTCACCGCCTCGTTCACCTGTTTGGTGAGCGTCTCCAGCGCATCTTTCGATGACAGCGGCCCCAGCGTGGTGCTTTCGTCAAACTGATCGCCCACTTTCACCTTTTTGAACGCATCGGTGAATTTCGCGAGGAATTGATCGGCGATTTTTTCGTGAAGAATAAAACGCTTCGCGGCGGTACACACCTGCCCTGCGTTGGCGAGTCGGGCATTGACGCCAATCTCCACCGCTTTTTCCAGATCGGCATCGTCCAGTACCACGAACACATCGTTACCGCCCAGCTCGAGCGTTGATTTTTTGATGTGCTTCGCCGCCTGTGCCGCCACCACGCTCCCGGCCTTTTCAGACCCCGTCAGGGCCGCACCCTGGACGCGCGGATCGGCGATAATAGTTGCGACCTGATCCGACGAGATAAACAGATTGGTCCACGCCCCTTCAGGCGCACCCGCTTCACGCACCAGATGCTCAAAGGCCTCAGCACAATGCGGTACGATACTGGCGTGTTTCGCGATCACCGGATTCCCCGCTGCAAGGTTGGGCGCCAGAACGCGCATCAGCTGATAGAACGGGAAATTCCACGGCTCAACGGCCATCACTACGCCGATGGGATGATGTTCCACCCACGCATCGCCGAGTTCCGTTTTATAGGTCACCGGAGCCAGAAACTGCTTCGCATTATCCGCGTAATAACGCGCGATTTGCGCACAGAGCTTCACCTCGCCACGGCTTTGCTCAATGAGTTTACCCATCTCCTGGCTGGCAATTTTAGCCAGCTCTTCCGTGCGGCTGTCGATCAGATCGGCCAATTTATGCAGCACAGGAAGCCGCTGGGAAATATCCCCTTTCGCCCATTCGGAATGGTACAGCCCATCGGCGGTTTTTAGCGCCGCTTCAACATCAGCGTCGGTATGAGAGGGGTACGCTTTGATAAGCTGGTTGTTAGCAGGATTCACTGTTTGATAAGCCATTTTGGTCTCCTTAATTTTCCGCTGAGGGGATTAAGGGTAGTCAAGATGACTGGCTTTTGACGTAAAGTTGGGTATATCCAGAGGTTTCTGATAATGGTCTGGATAACGTTTTTTGCACTTTCCCCACGCTCCGCTCTATCCTTAACCCTATGGAAAAATTAGCTGAACTTAAACGCGCCAAGCTGCTGGCGCTGTCGCTCCTGCTGATTGCAGTGGCCACTTTTATTGTCACCCTCTTTCTGCCGCAGACCTTCTGGGTGCGAGGCGTCAAATCTATTGCCGAGGCGGCGATGGTCGGCGCGCTGGCGGACTGGTTTGCGGTGGTGGCGTTGTTTCGTCGCGTGCCGATCCCGTTTATTTCACGTCATACGGCGATTATCCCGCGCAATAAAGACCGGATTGGCGACAATCTCGGCTTGTTCGTGCAGGAAAAATTTCTGGATACGCAATCATTAGTGGCGCTAATCCGCCGCTACGAACCGGCACAAATGATCGGCAACTGGTTTAGCCAGCCGGACAACGCCCAGCGGGTCGGACAGCATTTAATCCAGGTGATGAGCGGGTTTCTGGAACTCACCGACGACGGACGCATTCAGCGCTTACTGAAACGCGCGGTGCACAAAGCTATCGATAAAGTCGATTTTACCCAAACCAGCGCGGTAATGCTGGAAAGCATGACCAAAAACAACCGTCACCAGATTTTGTTGGACGCCATCATTTCCAAACTGATCACGCTGATTCAAAAGGAGAGCTCACGCGAATTTATTGCCACGCAAATCGTCCACTGGCTGAAGACGGAACACCCGCGCAAGTCGAAAATGCTGCCAACTGAGTGGCTCGGCGATCAGAGCGCCGAGCTGGTGTCGGACGCGGTCAATTCGATTCTTGATGACATCAGCCACGACCGCACCCATCAGATCCGCCAGGCGTTTGACCGCGCCACGCTAAAACTTATCGACAACCTGAAGAACGATCCGGAAATGGCGGCCAAAGGCGAGAACATCAAACACTATCTGAAAAATGACGAGGCGTTTAACCGTTATCTGGGCGAGATGTGGGCCGATCTGCGTGCCTGGCTGAAGGCCGATATGCAAAGCGATGACTCCCGCGTGAAACAGCGTATCGCTAACGCCGGACAGTGGTTTGGCGAAACGCTGGTCGCTGACGCCAGCCTGCGCGCCTCGCTGAACGAGCATCTGGAGCAGGCCGCGCATCGCGTGGCGCCGGATTTTGCGACGTTTCTGACGCGCCACATCAGCGACACCGTAAAAAGCTGGGATGCCAAAGACATGTCGCGCCAGATTGAGCTGAATATCGGTAAAGACCTGCAGTTTATCCGCGTCAACGGCACGCTGGTGGGCGGCACCATCGGCCTGATTCTGTTCTTGCTGTCACAGCTGCCCGCCGTGCTGTCACACTACGCGTCTTTTGGTGGCTCGATAACGTAACGCGTCGGTTCAAAACAGTTCAGAATCAGATGCACCAGGAACACCAGCGTCAACGTGGCCACCAGCGCCACGGTGACGGACACGATGCGGTACAAATCGCTAAACACCAGATCGCCATCCGGATGCATATTCTGTCCAAACATAATGCCGATGGTGGTGATACTGGCAAATCCCACGCCAGCGCCGACTTTTTCCATCACGTGCAGACGCGCACCAAATGCGAGCCCAAGGCCGATCAGCGGCATCATGAGCACCATATGGCTGGTGTGATCGTAGAGCAGCAGCTGCATCACCAGAATGTACAAGCAGCCCAGCACCACGCCGACCACGCGCCAGAGCGAGCTCATCACCGCGCCGCGATAGTGCATTGGGAATAAAATCAACACGCCCGCCATCAGCGCCGACAGAGAATCGCTCAGATCGCTTATCTGAAAAACGACGAAAATCAGCGTGGCGACCGTTCCGGAAAGCAAGGATTCGTGGCGCACGCGGGCGGCGTTTTTCTCGATCAGTGGCGGCGGCTTGCGCGGCTCAACGTCCGGCAGCAAATAGTGCATCAGCGCGCTCAGACACACCGCCATCACGCTGGCTTCGATATTTGAAAACAGCAAGGTATGCCAGTTGGTGCTGGGATAGCTCATAAAGTTCAGCATCACGCTCTGACACACCACGCCCATCGAACCAAACAGGAACAGCGGCCCCTGGCTCATAAAGCGAAAACGCATGACGTACAGGGCAAACACCACAAGCGTCATGATCAGCGGCCATTGCGACAAATAGCCGATGATAATCACCATTTCGATGCAGTTTATCGACGCGCTGAAAACAAATTGTTTTGCGACATGACGATTAAACACCGGCACCAGCGACAGCAGCATGATCGGATACACCACGTAAAACACGCCGTAGGTGGTGTTGTAAAAGCTCGAAATGCTCAGGGCAATCATGCCAGCAAAAACGATGCGCAACGTCTGGCGAAAATCATTGGCCGTATAGACAATATTGCCGTGCGGGGTAAACACCCGCGCAAGAGTGTTAATAGACATGATCAATAAACATAATGCAGTAGGCTGACGAGATGAATTTGCAGCCCCGAGAAGAAGCGTGCGAACGGCCCTTCGCTGTTATACAACTGCACGGTAGCGCGAGCGCCGGTCGGCAGATGTTTTGGCAGCGCTTCGTCCAGCGCGATGTGAATGCGCATACGCTGCGCGTCGCGTACCCAGCGATTAGAGGTTTCCGGCGCAGACAGCTCGCCGTTTACCGCCTCCTGCCCCGCCAGGATCCCGGCATCGCTGCTGGAAACATGTGCACGGAAAACGCGGCCCGGGAACGCATCAAATACCACGGCGGCGTCGGTCCCCTGATGCGTATGACGTAAACTTTTCTCGCGAAAATCGGCCACGATATCGGTTTGATTGTTCACCAGCGCCAGCGCCGCCGAGCCGGACGACGCGTAAAAGCCGGGGCTTAGCTGAACGTTACTCACCGTGCCATCGGCCTGGGCGTAGACTTTCGTCCAGCTCAGATCCAGCTCGGCCTCTTCCAGCGCATTGCGGTATTTTTGCAGCGTCACGTTACGCTTTTCATCCCGCTCGCCGCGCTCAATGCGCAGGTTATGGATGTTGGCGTCCAGATTCGCGACCGACTGCTCGCTGCTCTGCCAGGCGGTGCGAACGTTATCCAGATCCGCCTGCGACACGTTTTGCAGGGCGCTCAGTTTTTGATAACGCTCAAACGTGACTTTATCGTTACGGGCGGTGAGCTGCGCGGTTTTCAGGCTCGCCTGGGCGGCGACAATCTGGGCATCCAGCTGTTGGTTAGCGAGCCGAGCCTGCTCAAGCGCGATTTGCGCGGCTTCGACTTTATTGCGAAACGGCGTGGGATCGAGTTCAAACAGCACAGCGCCCCTATTCACCTGACTGTTATTGTGCACATGGACCGCCGCCACGTAGCCAGAAACGCGTGCAGAAACGGGCGTCACCACGCGCATCACGGTGGAGTCCGGCGTCAGCGGGATCCAGATATCGGCAACGATAAAATAGACAAACATCAGCAGGAAAGAGGCAATACTTACCCTTACCCAACGGGCAAACTTTTGTTCAGGAGTCATTTTTAGATCTTGTTATCTTCTTCGCGGATTGTCCGCAAATTGCAGGCGATTTGATTTAATGTTGCGCTGAAAATGTCGAGATGTTCAGGCGCAATATTTTGCGATACGCGAGTCTGAAATTCCTCAATCACACGCGTGAGGGTTTTCAGCACCGCTTTGCCTTCCGGCGTGAGTGTCAGCAGCCGGATGCGCTTGTCATAAGGCGATGTGGTGCGCAGCAGATAGCCCTGCTTTTCCAGCTGTGTAAGCGTGCGCATCAGCGGCGGCAGTTCGATACCCTGCACTTCCGCCAGCTCGCTCACCGAGACATTTTCCCCCAACTGCTCAAGCTGCATCATCACCGTCCAGCTCGACTGAGTTAACCCCGTATCGAGAATGGCGTCGTCAATCACCGCGCGCCACTGACGCACAATCATGGCCATCCGCATGCCCATCGGCCTGCGGCAGAACAGATCTTCTTCGCTCATGGGAAATCCTCTCATCACTCGCGGACAAGATAATAGTTATCAGGGTAAGTATCAAGAAACGAAGGGTGAAAGAGCAGGAATTGTGAAAGAGGCGAGAAAGGTGTGCGCGGTTCGCCCTCTCTATGAGGAAAGGGCGATTATCACTAATCGTGCGGACAAGATTTACATAATACCGACTTATTCCAGATTCGCTTTATTCAGTCCATACGCCACATCCATCGCGCCCGGCTCCATGCGCGAAGTGATGCCCAAACGGTTCCAGGCGTTGATCGCCACGATGGCAAAGTTCAGCTCGGAAATCTCGGTATCCGAGAAATGCTCTGACACGCTCCGGTATAACTCATCGCTCACCCCTTCCGGGGTAATTTGCGTCAGCGCTTCGGTGAACGCCAGCGCGGCTTTTTCACGGGCGCTGAACAGCGGCGATTCGCGCCAGACCGTCAGGTGATAAAGACGCAATTCACGTTCACCGGCAATTTTCGCCTCTTTACTGTGCATATCCAGACAGAAAGTACAGCCGTTGAGCTGGGAAACGCGGATGTCGTTCAGGTGCTTGAGCGCAGGATCGATGGATGTTTTGCCGATCGCCATGCTCAGGTCGGACAGCGCTTTAGCAAGTGCGGGAGTGGCTTTGTGGTGATTGACGCGAGTGCTCATGGTCTTTCCTCTTTTTTTTGTGCGGCATGTGTCATGCGATGGAGCAAATTTACGTCGTTAATGGCATAGTAAAAAGATACAAAATCCATAAAAATAGGTAGGACATGAAATCAGGCTATCACGATATTTACACCCGCTATCGCGACAACATCGCGCGTGGCGTGCTGAAGCCTGGCGATAAAGTGCCTGCCATTCGCGTGCTGGCCGAAGAGCTAAAAGTCGCGCGCAAAACGGTCGAAACGGCCTACGCCATTTTAATTGGTGAAGGCTATCTGGTGAGTCAGGGCGCGCGCGGGACGCGGGTCAATCCGGATCTTAATCTCCCTGCCAGCCAGAACGCCCCTCAGGATCAGACAACCGGAAAACTGCCCGAATCACTGATAAGCCAGCGTGAACGCACCGGTTTTCTGCGTCCCGGCATTCCGGCGCTGGACTGTTTTCCGTATAAGAAATGGCTGCTGCTGGCAGGTCAGGCGACGCGCTCAATGCGCCAGGAAGAGATGCTCAGCCCGCCCGTCATGGGCTGGTATCCGCTGCGTCAGGCGATCGCCAGCTACCTGAATATTTCGCGGGGTTTATCCTGTACGGCTGAGCAAGTGCTGATAACCAGCGGTTACAGCGGCAGTCTGCGTCTGATTCTGGATACGCTTGCCAGCCGTAGCGATAAGGTGGTGTTTGAAGATCCGGGCTATTTTATGGGTCAGCAACTGCTTAAACGTCTCGTTCCCCGCCTGCACACCGTGCCGGTAGATCGTTCTGGAATGGATACTGATTATCTGCTGCGCCACCATCGCGACGCACGGTTTGCCATCGTCACGCCTTCGCACCAAAGTCCGCTGGCAGTCACCCTTTCTCTTCCACGCAAGCAGCAGTTGCTCGACTGGGCGAGTCAGAATGACGCGTGGATTATAGAGGATGATTACGACGGCGAATTCCACTACACCCGCAAGGTGCTGCCATCATTGAAAAGTTTGGATCGCCACGATCGGGTGATTTTTATGGGGACGTTTAGCAAAACCGTGATGCCATCATTGCGCATGGGCTACGTGGTGATGCCCGTCAGCACGGTCGCGGCGTTTGCCGATTGCGCGGATATCGTCACCAGCGGTCAGCCGGTGTTGACGCAAAAGATCCTCGCAGCTTTTCTCGGCGATGGGCACTTTTTCCGCCATCTCAAAAAGATGCGCGCGCTGTATCAGCAGCGGCGCGACTGGATGATCGCCGCGCTCGATGACGTGTACGGCGATCGGTTTTTCACTGAACAAAACGATGGCGGCATGCACATTGTCGCCTTTTCGACCAAAGGCAGTGACGATCGCGAAGTCGCGCGTCTCTGGCAGCAGCATCAGCTTCAGGTCAATGCGTTATCCGAATGGTATCGCAGCTCCGGTAAACGTTATGGCCTGGTGATGGGCTATAACAATGTGCGCAGCTATGAAGAAGCGTTAATCCTTTTACGCAAACCGTTGGCTGAAACATTGCGTCTGTTAGAATGAACGCATCTACCCGGGAAATATTTGTAGGTGTGCGAGACCGTACATCACTTTATACTCTGCGCTCTTTTGTCGATATCGACTTTATTATAAGGACAATAAAATGAAATCAATCCTGGGATTTGATTACCTGCTCACACCGCGCGTATTAGTCTTTTTCTACTGGATCGCCATGCTGTTTATTCTGATTGGCGGCCTGTACTCCATGTTTACCGAACATCTGTTCACCGGCTTTTTCGGCATGATCTTCAGCCTGATTGGCTGTCGCGTGATGTTTGAATTAATTATGGTGGCATTTAAAAATAACGAATATCTGCGCCGCATTGCGGATAACACCAGCAAAACACCTGCAGAATAATATTCAGGCATTTATCTGCCACCGTGCAGATAAATGCCGTTCCCACTCTTTCACGCGTCATAACGGGTTAATCCGACATCCCGCAGCTGTTCGTCACTCATTGCCTGCAAAATACGTCGCGTTTGTTCGCGGTGACGCCATTTTTTAAATGCCCGCCAGATTAAAACGAAGCCAATAAACGGGCGAGCTGAACGATTTTCGTTAAATTCCATGATGATTTCCTCACGTTGCCAGAGGCCTTATCATCAACGAAATACCCGTCTGCAATACAGATTCAAAAACAACTTTTCTTTAACATACAGATCCGCTAAAACAGTATCTGAATGCCGTTTTCTGCGGCCATCTGTACTGGTTTGACAATCTGTATGGCAAAAACAAAGGATACAGCATGACGCGCTACCAACATCTGGCCAATCTCCTGGCGGAACGTATTGAACAAGGGCTGTATCGTAACGGCGAGCGTTTACCATCGGTGCGCGCATTGAGCCAGGAACACGGCGTCAGTATCAGTACCATTCAGCAGGCCTATCAGATTCTGGAAAATCTCCAGCTCATTACCCCGCAGCCGCGCTCAGGCTATTTTGTCTCACAACGCAAAGCCCAGCCCCCCGTGCCCGCCATGACGCGCCCGGTACAGCGCCCAGTCGATGTAACCCAGTGGGATGAAGTGATGATGCTGCTGGATGCTCGTGGCGATCGCGAGATGATCTCTTTTGGCGGCGGTTCGCCGGATCTTACCCAGCCGAGCCTGAAACCACTGTGGCGCGAGATGAGCCGGATTGCACAACATAATCCCTGCGAAATGCTGAGCTACGACATGCTGGAAGGACGCCAAGAGCTACGCGAGCAAATCGCACGCCTGATGCTCGACGGCGGTTCGACCGTTTCGGCAGATGAAATTGTTATCACTAACGGCTGTCACGGTGCGCTGTCGATCGCGCTGCTTTCTGTCTGCAAGCCGGGCGATATCGTGGCGGTGGAGTCGCCCTCATTCCACGGCACCATGCAGATGCTACGCGGGTTTGATATCAAAGCTATTGAAATCCCGACCGATCCGCAAACCGGGATCAGCATTGAAGCCCTGGAACTGGCGCTGGAGCAGTGGCCGATTAAAGCGGTGATTCTGGTGCCTAACTGCAACAATCCGCTCGGTTTTATCATGCCGGAAACGCGCAAACGGCAGGTTCTGGCGCTGGCACAGCGCCACGATATCGTGATTGTCGAAGACGATATCTATGGCGAGCTGGCAGCGGAATATCCGCGTCCGCGCACGATTCACTCTTTCGATATCGACGGCCGCGTGATCCTGTGCAGCTCGTTTACCAAAACCGTTGCGCCTGGGCTGCGCGTGGGCTGGATTGTGCCGGGTCGCTATTATGACCGGGTGATGCACATGAAATATGCGGCGGGCGGGTTTAACGTTCCGGCGACGCAAATGGCGGTCGCCGCGTTTATTCGCGATGGGCACTACCATCGTCATGTGCGGCGTATGCGCCAAATTTATCAGCAGAATATGGAAACATTTACCTGTTGGGTGCGCCAGTATTTTCCGGCGGAGATCTGCGTGACGCGCCCGCAAGGGAGTTTTTTACTGTGGGTGGAATTACCGGAACAGGTGGATATGGTCTGCGTCAGCAAACAGCTGTGCGCGCTGAAAATACAGGCCGCCGCGGGATCGCTGTTCTCCGCCTCAGGTAAATATCGCAACTGCCTGCGCATCAACGTTGCTCTGCCGGCAAACGAGAAAAACCGCGAGGCGCTGAAGAAAATGGGCGAGGCGATACATATTGCAATGGAGGAGTAAAGATGTGGCCTGATGCCTCAACCGTAGCGCTGGAGGCCGCAGTAATCTTCATTCTGAAGCAATGGAAATGGCTCATTTAACATAGAAAAATTACAGCGATGCTATGGTCCGGCTGTAAATCGTTGAGTCGTTGACCAAAGGCCGGGGCGACGCGCAGGGATGCGCGGAGAGGGCGTGACCTGCATGGATGCAGGATCGCGACCGACCCGAAAGCCGAAGGGAATAAGACGAAAGTACCGCGTAGCGGCGATTTTCTTGCCGGGAGCCGGGATTGTTAAGGGGGCGGCGATGTATGAACCGGTCACATGGGTAACACTTTAAACCGGGCACATGGGTAACAGGTTATAACAGTACGGTAAACATCTGACGGAGGTTTACCGTGCCCTGGACTGAGACTGTTACCATGCAACGTTTGCAGTTTGTCGCGGCCTGCCTTGAAGGCAACCTTCCAGTTGCCGAGGTATGCCGCCGCTTTAATATCAGCCGTAAGACCGGTTACAAGTGGCTGGCCCGTTTTTCACCGGATGATGCAGCCTCCCTGGCTGACCGCTCCCGGGCGCGCCATCACCAGAACTCAACCCCTGAACCCATGGTGCAGCTGTTGCTGGACACTAAACAGCAGCACCCGCTATGGGGGCCGGAGAAAATCAGGCAGCGACTGCTTAACCTGAATATCATCTGCGTGCCTGCGGCCAGTACGATTGGAGAGCTGTTTCGGGTTCACGGGCTGGTTAAAAAGCGTCGGCCTCCGGCTTTTAAATCCACACGTCCTCATGAACTACATACTGTCGTCCACCCCAATGAGGTCTGGAGTGCCGATTTCAAGGGTAAATTTACTCATACCGGCGGGCGCTGGTGTCATCCTTTCACGCTGACCGACAACTGTAGCAGGATAGTGCTGGCGTGCGATGCCACCTATATGCCTGACGGCCGGTTTGTCATTCCCTGCCTTGAACGGGTGTTCCGGGAATGCGGTATGCCGCAGGTGCTGCGTACGGACAACGGACCGCCGTTTGCCGGTGCTGGCCTGTGGGGGCTGAGCCAGATGTCCATCTGGCTGATTAAATGTGGTGTCCTGCCGGAACGTATCCGGCCGGGTAAACCCACGGAGAACGGGCGGCATGAGCGGATGCACCGGACCCTGAAGGATGCACTAAAGCGGCATACAAAGTTCACGTCCCTGGAAGAGCAGCAGGCCTGGCTGGATGCCTGGCGTAGTGAGTTTAATGACATTCGCCCCCACAAGGCGCTGGGCGGAAAAACACCCGGCTCGGTCTGGTATCCGTCAGAGCGCATCTTTACCGGCCCATGGAAGGCAATGCCGGTACCGGATGAGGCACGGACATTACGCGTCTCAGTAAAAGGCGATTTATGCTTTAACAGTACCCGGATATTTTTATCGGAGGCGCTGAGGGGAGAATGGATATGGATGAAGCAGGTCGAAGAAGATCTGGATGAGATAGGATTTGGTGAACTGATACTGGCCCGGTACGACAGACGAAATCATCGTATAATCCGGGCCGATTAAGTCAAAAAGTGTTACCTGTGTGACCGGTCAGATCTGTAACCCATGTGACCGGTTCATACACGATAGCCCCCTTAACACGTTCACCGTTTCAGGAACCACAGAGAAGAACGTGTCTGGAAGTGAACGGAATAACCTCCTGAGCAACATGCTCCCCCTCACCCCAGCCCTCTCCCTAAATGGAGAGTGAGTACAATGTGCAACCATCTCCTCAGCCTGTAAAGGGCAGGAACCCAGCTCTGAGGCCCGGCAGACGCAACGCCACCGGGCAACAGCTAACAAATCAGAACTTCCACGACACGCTGCCGACAATGCTGCGCTCGGCACCAAAGTAGCAATATGAGAGCGAGTTACACGCCGCCACGTAGCTTTCGTCGGTCAGGTTATTGACGTTAAGCTGCGCGCTCACACCCGTCAGCCCAACCTTCGACAGATCGTAGCCCACCGCCATATCCACCAGCGTATAAGACGGCAACGTATGCGTGTTCTGGCGATCGCTGGTCACACCGTTCACGTAACGCACGCCGGAACCTATCGTCAGGCCGTCCAGCGGACCGGTTTTGACATCGTAGCTCAGCCATGCGCTTGCCATATTGCGTGGGGCGTAAACCGCGCGTTTACCCTCTTCCTCTGGGCTGCTTTTCTTGTAACGAATATCGGTGTAGGTATACGCCGCCTGCATACGTAGGCTGTCAGTAAGCTGGCCAACCGCCTCAAGTTCTACGCCTTCAGATTCGATTTCGCCGATAGAACGATACGGATCGGTCGGCTCCTCTTTTGTGGCGATATTTTTCTGGTTGATGCGGAACACGGATGCGCTGAACTGACTGTTCATTCCTTCCGGCTCATATTTCACGCCCGCTTCCCACTGCTTGCCTGTCATTGGGTCAAGAATTTGGCCATTCTCATCGGCAAAACTGGTCGGCGTAAACGCGGTGGAATAGCTGATGTACGGCGCAACGCCATTATCAAAGAGGTATAACAACGCCGCACGGCTGCTGAAATTATTCTTATCCAGATCGCTGCGGGTATTATTCAGCTTATCAATATTCGAGACGCTCACCTGGTCATAACGCCCGCCGAGCGTCAAACGCCAGCGATCGATGGACATCTGATCCTGCAGGTAATAGCCGGTCTGACGCAGCTTATGTTTTTCCTGGCCATACATCGTTATGTAGTCTGGCTTCGCGCCGTACACCGGATGGAACGCATCAATTGCCGGGAAGCCACCGTAGTAGCCGGTGGTATTGTTGCTACGATCCTGATAATCCATGCCGATCAGCACGCGGTGATTGACCGCCCAGGTATCAAAGCTGCCGTCGACCTGGTTATCCAGCGTAATGGCATTCATTTTCTCGTCGGAACCGGAATAACCACGGTTAAGCTCAGTGTCATTCAGCCAGCCTGCGGCATACACCTGATTCAGCTCAACTTTGGTGTGCAGATAACGCAGTTTCTGACGCACAGACCAGCCGTTATCGAACATGTGTTCAATGTTGTAGCCCACCATGTTCTCGCGGCGATCGTATTTGTCGTAATCGTCCTCGCCTTCAAAGAACGTATTGGAAATTTTCTTGCCGTTATGGGAAACAACCGTACCGTCATAGGGTAAACCGGAGTGGCTGCCGCCTTCAGGATCGCGGTGCAGATAGGCCATCAGATCGAGACGCGTGTTATCGGTGATGCGCCAGGTCAGGCTTGGCATCAGCGCGTAGCGTTCTTCTTTCAGCGGATCGAACTGCGAATCGGCGTAACGCGTCATGCCGCTCAGGCGCACTGCCACGCGGTCGTTGTCGTCCAACGGGCCGGTAACGTCGAACATCGCGCCGCGCTGGTCGTTATTGCCGGCGAACAGTTTGACCTCACCGCCCGGATCGAACGACGGTTTGCGTGAGGTGAGCGCGACAATGCCGCCCGGCGATGAACGGCCATACAGCACCGAGGCCGGACCGCGCACCACTTCAATATTTTCCAGGAACCAGGGGTCAACCACCAGCGAGCTGTGGGAGTTGGTGTCGCCCATCATTTTTAGGCCGTCGAGATAGATGTTATCGAGGCTACCGTCGGAAAACCCGCGCAGTACGATGTAATCAAAACGATTCGACGCGCCAATCTGATTGCTGTAAACGCCCGGCGTGTAGCTCACCGCCTGACGCACGCTGGTTGCGCCCTGCTCTTCAAACTGTTCGCGCGTGACAATCGACACAGCCTGCGGCGTTTCGATATCCGGCGTTTCGAGTTTGGTCGCGCCACTTTGCATTTGCGAAGTGACCACAACGGTTTCGGTTTTTTGAGCATCCTGCGCCAGCAAAGGGAACGCAACGCTCCCGGTAACGCACCCTATCAGCAAGGCCAGCCGTGAATGAGCGAACATGAAAATCTCCAAAGGCATTTCTAATTGTTAATAAGAATTATTACCTTTTTGAGATCGCAAACAGCTATGCGCACCGCCAGGTTACGTATGCGCAATGACAAACCGCACGCGATGCATTCGCGCGAAAGGGGAAAGTGCGTTAGCCGCGCTGGCGTAAATCGCCGGGGGAGATGCCGTAGCGACGGCGAAACGCGGTAGAGAAATTGGTAGCGTGCTGATAGCCAGACATCCATGCCGCCTGCTGAACGCTGTGGCCTTCAAGCAGATAACGGCGCGCCAGTTCAAGACGGCAGTCACGCAGATAGTCGAATACCGTGCAGCCATACGCCTGGCGGAATTTACTGCGCAGGCTGCTCGGGCTCATCGCCGCCTGAGCCGCCAGATGTGCAAGCGTGAACTCCTGTTCCGGTGACTGTTCCAGCATCTGCCGGATATGTTCCAGACGCGCGCGTTCACCGGCCATCGGCAATGCGCGACAATTCACCTGCTGCTGCTGACGCTGATGCAAGCCGTGACCGAGCAACTGATACATCAGCCCTTCCAGCAGCAGCTTGCGCGATAGCGCACTTAAACCATGCTGCTGCGCATGCTGAATACCCGTCAGCACAAATCCCGGCACCTGCCAGACAAACGTCGGCGCATGCAGACACTGCCATTCCTGAAGCAGCGATTCCAGCAAACTCTCGCGCTGGGCATCGTTTGGATAGACGCCAAAAGAGAGCGTTTTCAATGTGCTATCGGCGGCGTGGCGTGCGCTCATTACCTGCTGCTCGCTTAAACACGAACTGAACGCCATCCCGGATCGCACCTGATATTCTTCGCCGTTCAGCGTCAACGTGACGCACCCTTCCAGCACCACCAGCATATACAGCGGGCTGCTGTGGCGGGAGGTGGTTTCATAGGGCTGAAGCACGCGCACATCAGAATGGGTTAACGAAATACCGGAGGAAAGAGTCATCTCTTCGACGTCGCCATGCAGCACCGGGCTGTTTTGGCTAGCCACATCGTTGAGGCGCGGAAAGTGATAATCAATGCCGTAGCGCTCGCCAAAACCGATAAAGTCTTCCACGCAAAACAGGCGCTTATTTGACGGATATGACGGCGAGGCAAGATTCATAGTGATGTTTGCGTAAACGGGAGACGGAGAAACCTTATCATTGCGACGGCGCAAAGGCTACGCCGTCGCCTATTTAGCGGAGCGGCTTACTCGTCGAAATACCAGTAACCCTGGTTAATCAGACTGGTCAGTTCGTCGATAAACGCCGGATTTTGCAGTGCGTCACCCAGTTCAGCCTGGCCAAACTCGGTGTAACGACACAGCACGTCGGCGGCTTTCGCATCTACAGTTTCGAGCTGTTCGCTGTTGATAAAGAAGCTGTCTCCGATGTTCAGCACGCGCAGGCCGCTCAGACGGCTCAGCGTTTCACCGCCCATCAACGCGTCCAGCACCTCTTCTGGCTCATATGCCGGTTCCGCCGCAGCGATATCCAGCTCGTGGCGCGGCGTAGAGACAAAGCTCCCGAACCATTTTTTGAAATCGTCCGGCTGGCTGATCATCTCGATCATCATGCTGCGCAGGCGATCGAGTTCGTACTGTTCAATGCGGCCAGGATGCGCGCGACAGGTCAGATCCGGATCGCTGTAGTGCTCGCCACCCAGATCGTTTTCCAGCGCGTAATCCGCAAAGCTGCTGATCAGATCGCGACCGTTCGGCCCACGGAAACCAACGGAATAGTTCAGCGCAGTTTCATGGGTAAAGCCGTCGTGCGGGAATCCAGGTGGAATATACAGAATATCGCCCGGTTCCAAATCTTCATCAACGATCGGTGTGAAAGGATCGACGTGCAGCAATGCCGGATGCGGGCAGAACTGACGCATCGGCAGCTTGTCACCCACGCGCCAGCGACGGCTCCCCATCCCCTGAATGATAAACACATCGTATTGATCGATATGCGGACCCACGCCGCCGCCCGGTACGGAATAAGAGATCATCAGATCGTCAAGACGCCAGTCTGGCAGTACGCGGAACGGACGCACCAGCTCGGCGGAGGGCATATGCCAGTGATTCACCGCCTGCGCCAGCAGCGACCAGCCGGTTTCACCGAGGCCATCGAAATGCTCGAACGGGCCGTTGCTGGCCTGCCATTGATTGTTGAAATGGGTCACCAGACGGCTATCCACCTCAGGCTCCATCGCCAGCCCTGCCAGCTCATCTGGCGTGATCGGATCGATAAAATTCGGGAAGGCATTTTTCAGCACAACGGGTTGTTTTTGCCAGTATTTTTCAAGGAATTCTGGCCAGTTGAGATTCAGTTGATACGCCATGGAAAGCACCAGTGAGATGAGAGACAGGCGCGATTATGAAAGAGCCGACGTTGGGCTGCCTTGTCGTGGGTCAAGTGGCAGCGAAAAGCGCATCTTCAGCCATTCGCATGACACACCGTGACAGTTTCATTCTTTATCGTGAGCGCCTGATTCACTGCGACTTATATCGTTAATTAATAAGAGAGTGTTTTGATGAGGTCAGATATGCACCCCTTCACCGAACTGCCAGTCACCGGCAACGTGCAAACCCTGATGAGCGTGTATGCGCGCAAAGAAAGTCCGTCGATTTTCTCACCTGTCGCGCGTGAGTTGCTCGCAGGAAGTCCGGTGGGTGTTCAGGGAGCGGTCGTGGGTGACGCGGTGGAAGGCAATGCGCACTGGTATCGCATCGACGAGGATGTCTATATTTGGGCGGGGGCATGTACACCGCTCGATCCTTATCCAGCCTTTCCAGAAAATACCAGAACGAACTGGATGGCCGTGGTGTTTGAGGTACGTTAGCGCCCGAACCGTGGGCGCTAACGGGAGCGATTAATCCAGCTTTAAATCATCATAATGTGTGATGATTTTGCCCACGATGCCGTAGTCCAGCGCCTCCGCAGGGGACATCCAGAAGTTACGGTCGGTGTCTTTTTTCACTTTTTCCAGCGGCTGTCCGGTCGCGTCAGAAATCAGTTTGTTTACGCGCTCCAGCATGCGGATGATTTCGCGCGCTTCGATTTCAATATCCGTCGCCTGACCGCGCACGCCGCCCAGCGGCTGGTGGATCATAAAGCGGGTATTCGGCAGCGCGTAACGATGCTCTTTTTTCGCCGCCAGGAAGATAGTGATCCCCGCGCTTGCGACCCAACCAGTGCCGATGACATGCACGTCCGGACGAATAAATTTGATGAAGTCGTGGATGGTGTCGCCCGCTTCAACGTGGCCGCCCTGGCTGTTGATATAGAGCTTGATCGGATCGTTGCTGACGCTTTGCAGCAGGATCATCTGAGTAATCACTTTTTCCGCCAGCGTCTGGTCAATTTCGCCAGAAATAATAATCGAGCGTGACTCAAGCAGCTTTTGCTGCAAAGCGCCCGTGCCGTTTTTGCCTTCTGCTTTATCCGTGTTATCGCGATCTTTCTGTGAGTAGTGCATTGTTCTTATCCTCGGCTCTTAGCGCTCAAAATCAGAGTGTAGCCTGTTTTGCCTGTCAAAGTCCTCAGGCGCACACAATGCGAACATCCTGAGCCGCAAACGCGTCTAAAACCGCGTTGTCCATACTCGCTTCGACGACCAGCACATCGATATCGCTGCTTTTCGCCACCACAAAGCGCGCCACGCCGGGGATTTTATCCGTCGTCAGCGCCACCAGCGTCTGACTGCTCTGTGCAATAACCATTTTCTTGAACTCACAGTCAGCAAAATCAAAGCCGGTCAGACCCGTTTCCGGATCCATCGCGCAGCCGCCAATAAAGGCCTGATCAAAAATAATGCCCTGGATCTGGCTCGCCGCCGTCGCGCACACCGTTCCGCCCGACGCACGCTGGATCTGTCCGCCGGTCATGATCACGTCGCACTGCGGATGACGCAGCAGTTCCGCCGCAATCGCCGGAGAATTGGTTACGATCGTCACGCTAAGATCGGCAGGGATCGCCTTCGCCAGCGCGAGATTGGTCGTGCCGGTGTCGATAAAAATACAACTCCCTGGCTTGATAAATGTTGCAGCTTTTTGCGCGATTGTGTCTTTTATTGCACTATTTTTCTGCTCACGACTAAAGAAATTTCCGGCATCCGGCAGCTGGAGCACCGCGCCGCCGTAGACTTTTTTGCAAATACCTTCTTTACTAAGTTCATGTAAATCACGGCGAATCGTATGTTCCGACACCCTCATTTGCGTCGCCAGTTCGGCGCATACCACTCTGCCGTTCTCCTGAAGGATCGCGCGGATCCGATCTTGCCGTTGTTCCGGAAAAGCAGCATAATCGAGCATAATAAATCCTGTTAAAATCCAAATCGAGCATCAATGCGCATAATGTTGCATGACGCCCGGCCTGTCAATCCACGGGAGTTTCCGTATGAAACTGACTCATCAGCCTCCGCAAATTGTCGCCAGTAAGCCCAATGAGGGTTTCTGGTTTCAGCCCGTTCAGGCAGAACGATCGCGCGAGAAAGTAGCGCAGGAAGAGCTGCCCGCCCGCCAGGTCGATCGCTACTCAACGGTTAACAGCAGACAACGAGGACAAATATGAACATTGCACACGTCGCACTCTGGACCCGCCATCTGGACGCGCAGGTTAAGTTCTGGGAAACGGTTTTTGCCGGCCAGAGTAATGAACGTTACATCAGCAAAAACCGCCCTGGGTTTGAATCGCATTTTATTACGCTAAGTGACGGCCCTACGATTGAGCTGATGGCATTACCGGAACTTGCTGACGCGCCGTCGGCTGCGGAATTTGTCGGCTGGGCGCATATTGCCATCAACGTCGGTGGCAAAGCGGACGTCGATCGGATGGCGGAAAACGCCCGTCAGAGCGGCACGTTGTTAAGCGCCCCGCGCATGACCGGTGATGGCTATTATGAAGCGGTGATTGCGGACCCGGACGGCAACCGGATCGAGCTGGTTGGCGAGTAATCCGCTACACTGACTGTCCATCTATCACGCAGGGACAATCGCCATGGGACTGACCACCGTTAGCGCGCTTCACTTCAGTTTTGCAGAACTTACCGACATTCTTGAGCGCTGCTTCGAGGACTATTTTGTGCCGGTATCGCTCACGCCAGACGCGTTTGCGCTGCGCTTTCGGGCAGAAGGAATGAGCGTGGAGGATTCCTGCGTATGGACAGTGGATGGCGAACCGGCAGCAATCGCCATTATTACGCGTCGCGCCAACGCTGCTCGGCTGGCGGCATTTGCGATTAGCCCTGCATTTCGCGGGAAGGGGCTGGCAAAACCCATGCTCGCACCTCTGTTTGAGACACTAAAAACGCGCGGTGTTGAACGATTTTACCTGGAAGTAATTGCGGAAAACACCGCTGCCGTTGCGCTGTATCAGTCGTTGGGTTTTCGCATCACGCAGGGCTTAAAGGGCTTTAAAAGTGCCGAAACGCAGAATGCGCCCGTGGCAGAACTCTTTTCCACTCCACCCGATGCGCTGCTACGCGCCGTCTTTCGCGCACCGGCTGAGCCCACGCCCTGGCTGCTTGATCCCCAGATGCTGACCGTTCTTCCCGGCAAGGTTTTGACGGACAACGCCGGAACCTGGGCCGCTATCACCACGCAGACCCCTGCCCCGCAGCTGCGCTTTCTGTTTGTTGAGCCGGCGATGCGAGGCCAGGGTAATGCGCGGCGAATGCTCCAGGAACTTAATGCGCGCTATTCAGGTCTTTTTACCCCCGTTGCGGTGCCAGGTTGTCTCGCGCCTCTTTTCACTGGAAGTGGATATCTGCCAGCGTCGATGGCGCAGCATGAGATGATTTGGGACCTCTGAGCACCGCTTTACCCCTGCGCTCAGCCATGGTACGGTAATTTGATGAATACACATTTCAGCGTCAATCCAATCAACCGCTGGTGGCTGCCTTCTTAAAGGCGGCCCAAATGTGTTTTTCCCATTTCCAATAGCCGCCGAAAGGCGGTTTTTGCGTTTCTAAAGACTCCTTTCGGCTTTTAAAAATGAAGGAGTCATTTATGCACACCAAAACCACTATTCTGACCGGCGATCGTCCCACCGGCCCTTTGCATCTCGGCCATTTTGTGGGCTCGCTGCGCCAGCGCGTGGCACTGCAACACGACTATCAGCAGTATGTTCTGGTCGCCGACCTGCAGGGTCTGACCGATAACGGCAGCAATCCGCAAAAAATCCGCGACAACATTCCTGAAGTGCTGGCTGATTATCTGGCGGCGGGCATCGATCCCACACTCACCACGATCTGCCTGCAATCCGCCCTGCCCGCGCTCGCCGAGCTGACCGCGCTGTACATGAACATTGTCACCGTCGCCCGCGTGGAGCGTAACCCGACGGTGAAAAACGAGATCGCGCAGAAAGGTTTCGCCCGCTCGCTGCCGGTCGGTTTTCTGGTGTATCCCATCAGCCAGGCGGCAGATATCAGCGCGTTCAAGGCCGAAGTCGTGCCCGTTGGTGACGACCAGTTGCCAATGATCGAGCAAACCAATGAAATCGTCCATAAGATGAATAGCCTGCTGCCCGCGCCCGTGTTGCGCCACTGCAAAGCCATGCTGAGCGACACCAGCCGTCTGCCGGGTATCGACGGCAGCGCCAAAATGTCGAAATCACTCGGCAACACGCTGCTCCTTTCCGCCAGCGAAGAGAGCATTCACCGTGCGGTGAGCGCTATGTATACCGATCCGAAGCATTTGAAGGTCAGCGATCCGGGGCAAATTGACGGCAATGTGGTGTTCACTTATCTCGACGCGTTTCACCCGGACAAAGCCAAAGTGGCCGCGATGAAAGCGCATTATCAGCAGGGCGGACTGGGCGACAGAACATGTAAAAATGAGCTGGAAGAGTGCCTGCAGGAGCTGATTGCACCCATGCGCGAGCGACGCGCGACCTATATTCAGGATAAAGGAACGCTGATGTCCCTGCTAAAAAAAGGCAGCGAGCGCGCGCACGACATCACCCAGCAGACATTGCGTGAAGTGAAGCTGGGGCTGGGCGTGCCGGTGTTTTAGCGCCTTTCGTCAGGAGCAGTTAATGGGAACGTATCGCGGTATAAAGCGAACAGAGCTCCATCAGGCTTTTCGTTCCCGTGCGCTTCATCAAGCCATTGCGCTGAACGCTCACGGTAGTAGGGCTCACGCCGCGGATCCGCGCGATATCATCGAGTGAATGTCCGCGCAGAATCAATCTCATGATCTGCTGTTCAGCGTTGGTAAATTTAAAGGTATCAGGCAGATAGCCTGAACTTTGATTCTGCGCCGACAGCAGGCTCATCACCTTAAGCGCCTGACGCAGTTCTTCGACCGTCAGCTTTTCTGACAGGCATAGCTTCATGAGCCCCGGAAACAGGCGGTTAAGTGAATCAAAGTACCGCTCGGAGGTGATAAATATAGAACAGTGATCCGGCGGGGTGGTGAAGAACAGAGAATACATTTCCTGAATATCCATTCCCGACGTGACATACACACAGGGGGGATCGCCGTTTGGTCCTACGTGCTGCTCCCGACGCAGTTGCTTCAGTACTTTCTCTACTCCATAAATGAATAAATGATCTTTTCCATAGATAGTCATTTTGAGGCTCCAGAGGTCACGACACTTTTTTATTATTCCGCCAATTCGTTTAACGTTTGTTTAACTTCACTCCCTGCTAAACGCTCGATGTGTCTTTCACGGTAATTTATGCCGATAAGTTTACGGTATTTTTCCATCGGTGTGTTGCCATTTATCCAGGAATAAATTTACCACACACTGCCGATATATCTTAAACTCGGTATTATAAATAATAGCAAAATCCAACAAAAAACCCATATCTTATTGTTTTAAAACATAAAATAATTATTAAGATTATCTTTATAAGCATGACCTTAAATAATCCAACGCCTCTTATTAAGATTCAGATCTCGATCTCAAAACACTATTTCATTTTGTGTAAAAGTTAATTCCACAAAATCACAGCCTTTACTAAAAACAACAACACCAGGGAATGACAGAATTATGTGTGGTGAATCCCCCTAAGCGGAGGGGTCATGCTGACATGAGGGAACCCTCAATGTATTTCGTTTTTATGGACGAATTGAGAAATCGGCGCTCAATTCACCGGGAGGCACCCGGCACCACACGCCCATTTTAATTATTACTTTTATCGACCCAACTGCTTAGTGGCAGAGAATATCTTATACCTTTGGAAAATAAAAATAGAGGATCTCTATGTTGCGCTCATTGTTATTATTTACCGTCCCTTTTATGAGTATTGCGGCACACGCAGTCACCTTTGATTATCGTCATGAAATGAACGACAGCGCCGGTAATAGTCATAAAGACAGGCTGTTAATGTCTCACCGCTTTGCCAATGGCTTTGGCTTATCCCTTGAAGGTAAATGGAAAGGTTCTCAGGATAAAGATAAAGCCTTTGATGAAACCGTCAGCAATGGCACCGAAGTGGTAGCAAGTTACGTATATAAAATTAATAATACCTTCCAGATTGAGCCGGGTTTCTCGCTGGATACCAGCTCGTCATCGAATAATTATCGCCCTTACCTGCGCGGTAAAGCTAACCTGACCGATGACGTCAGCGCCTCACTGCGTTATCGTCCTTACTATAAACGTAACTCCGGCAATATTGGCACCGCAAAAGACACGTCAGAAAACGGTTATAACTTAACGAGCGTGCTGTCGTGGAAATTCCTGAAGGATTACCAGCTCGACTACGAAATTGACTATAAAAAAGCGAACTCAGCGGGCGTGGTATTAGCCGACAGCGAAAGTTACGATTGGACGCATGATTTTAAACTCACCTATAAGTTTGATAAAAACTGGTCCCCGTATATGGCGGTTGGGAATGTGTCCGGCAGTAAAGTCACGGATGAAAGGCAAACGCGTTACCGCGTTGGTGTGAAATATTCATTCTGATGAACGTGTAATAATCTGGTGTCAATAAATAAGGGTTTCTTTAAAACCCTTATTTTATTATGGGGACAATAATGAAGATTTCAAAAATAGCGCTGACGGTGGGTATTCTGAGCGTCTTCTCGTTTTCCGCTCTCGCACAGGACAGTGAGCGTTTGAGCAGCATTAAGCTGTTCGCGGACACGGTTCTCGATAAGGCTGGCGATCGATATGGACATAACTCGCCGCTGTTGGCAGACGGCGTGGATCCGCGCACAGGCAAACAGATGGAGTGGATCTTCCCGGACGGCAAAGCGGCGGTGCTGTCCAACTTCTCCGCCCAACAGAACTTGATGCGCGTCCTGGTGGGATTAACTCATCTGACCGGCGAGGCAAAATATAAACAGCGGGCCGAAGCGAATGTCCGTTATTACTTCGACCACTATCAAGATCCGAGCGGCCTGCTGCTGTGGGGCGGGCATCGTTTTATCGACCTGAGAACCCTTGAACCACAGGGCCCCAGTGAAAAGGAGATGGTTCACGAGCTCAAGAATGCCTATCCCTATTACGATCTGATGTTTGCTGTGAATGACAAAGCCACCGCGCGATTTATCAAAGCCTTCTGGAATGCGCACGTTTACGACTGGAAAACACTGGAAACCAGCCGCCATGGTGAGTACGGCAAAGCGATGGGATCGCTGTGGCAAAGCGACTTTGAGCAACAGCCACCGTTTTTTGCCACTAAGGGACTGAGCTTCCTCAACGCCGGGAACGATCTTATCTACTCCGCTTCGCTGCTCTATCAGTACGATCGTGACGCGGGCGCGCTGACTTGGTCGAAGCGCCTTGCCGAGCAGTACGTGCTGCCGCGCGATAAAAAAACTGGGCTGGGGGTTTACCAGTTTACGCAGGCGCTCAAGCGCGCCGACACCCTCGATGACAGCGATACCCACTCAAAGTATGGCGATCGCGCCCAGCGTCAGTTTGGTCCGGAGCTGGGCCTCGACGCACTGGAAGGCAATATGCTGCTGAAAGGCAGGACCAGCACACTCTATTCCGAAAACGCGCTGATGCAGCTGGCGCTGGCAAAACAACTGGGCAACGACGGTAACGATCTCAAAAAATGGACGCTGGATGGTCTGAGAGCCTTTGCCACCTACGCCTATGACGAGCCGACCAATACCTTCCGTCCGATGTTGGCCAATGGAACGGATCTCTCTGGCTACGTCTTAAAACGGGACGGCTACTACGGCAAAAAAGGCACAACACTGAAAGCCTATCCTGCGGGCAATGAATTCCTGCTTTCCTACGCCCGCGCCTGGACGCTCGAACCTGATCACGCCATCTGGCGCGTAGCACGCGGCATCGCCAAAGGCCAGAATCTTGGCGATATCGGTGAGCACGGCGATGCAAAACTCGCGCTGAACATGCAGACGGATAACCACGAGCCCTATGCCATTTTTGCGCTGATCGACCTGTGGCAGGCGACGGGGCAAAAAGCGTATCTGACGCTGGCTGATCGCGTGGGACAAAATATCCTCAACACCCAGCGCGTGAACGGCTTCTTCGTGGACGATCCGCAGGCTGAGTTTGCCAACATCGACCATATTGCGCCTTACGCACTGCTTGCGCTGGAAGCGGCTTTCAACAATAAATCGGACGCGGTTGCGCCGTTCCTGAACGGTGCGGGATTCACCGAAGGCGCTTATCTGATGTCGGACGGGACGGTTCGCTACTCCACCCGTGACGATGAGCTGTTCAAGCTTAAGCCGGGTGAACTGCTCAAGCCTAACGGCAAGAAGTAAACTCCTCCCCCATCACCCGATGGGGGAAATTTTTGCGTGGCGCTCCGCCAGCAGGGGAAAATCTCAGCACGTTTTCCCGAGTGAAGAGAAATCGCGACCTGCCGATCGGCAGGATCGACGAGCAGATTGCTGGCAACACACAGATCTCGAAGAAACCGAGTTAAAGAAACAGGTGCGTGAAATCAGCAAACCGCCATTGCACATGCAAAAGCAGGTTATGGATTTCATCGGGGTGCTATCTGCAAAGGTTGCAAAAAGCGGATAAATCAATGGAGGGAAGAAGGCGTCATTGGGTGCTTTTTTTATTCGTTGTGAGAAACCAGTAGGTTGATTGGATGGAGTTTCGCGAGCATCCTCGCAATTATTTAGCTTCTTATATAACGCGATGACGTCCAGCAAAAATCTAGAACAGGCAATTGCCAACATCACCATCTGGCGCAAGGGTGAACAACGTGCGCCGCATAAACCATTATTGCTTCTTTATGTTCTTGCAAACTATCAACGCGGCCACGCTCGCCTGTTTAACTACGGGACAGAAGTGCGCGATCAGCTGCATAGTCTTCTGGAACGTTTTGGTCCACAGCGTACCCAGTACCGGCCTGATATGCCCTTCTGGCGTCTTAAGGGTGATGGCTTCTGGGAACTTCAAAATGATGAACACTGTTCAACTGCGGGAAGCAAGCAACCGCCGACGCGAGAGTTGGTCGAATACAACGTCGCTGGCGGATTTGATGAAGAGCATTACGCGCTGCTGACGAAAAACAAATACCTCATCGGCTCACTGGCCCAGCAAATTCTGGAAGCTCATTTCCCTGAAAGTATCCAGGAAGAGATCGCTGAGGAAATGGATTTTGATATTCAGCAGATTCGCAAAGTTCGCGATCCGTTGTTCCGTCAGCAGGTGCTTCGCGCCTACAACTACGAATGTGCAATCTGCGGGTTTAATATGCGACATGACAATGCCTCCGTCGCACTTGAAGCGGCACATATCAAATGGAAACAGCATGGCGGTCCGTGTGAGATCTCAAACGGGCTGGCGCTATGCGCAATTCACCATAAGGCGTTTGATAAGGGTTCGATTGGGCTAGATGAAAATATGCAGGTGTTAGTGTCTGAGGCGGTAAATGGCGGCGGAATTGTTGAGCGGCTTTTCTGGGATTTTGCCGGGACACAGATTGCGCTACCAATAGTGAAAGGGAATTACCCGAAAGAGGGGTTTGTGGATTGGCATCGGCGGGAGGTGTTTAGAGGGTGAGTGCGAAGGCCGGACTCGAAAAACAAAGATAAAATACTGTATTAACTCACATTTAATATAAAGAACAAATACAAAGACCACCAAAATGACCCCTTATGACGAATCTCTCTAATGTCAGCCATAGAACTTTCAACGATTGCGTCATAAAACAATCATCTAATTCTCAAAAAATGTTGCAAGCTCTGAAATGCATTGGATAAGGTGAAGAAGTCACTTTTTGCCGATGGTATGGACACATGTGGAACGATGTTGAAACTGCGGATGATTTACTAAATTTTAAACTGATAGCTGGAATTGCTACACGTCTTGTCTTCGAGTCCGCCGGAGAGCCGGTATCCATTGGGATATCTGGCAAATGGGGAACGGGGAAATCATCCCTTGTCAAAATGATTGGGGAAAAACTCCAAAATGATAGTTCCAAAGATGACTATGTTTTCTTGGAATTCAACGCATGGCTGTACCAAGGATATGATGATGCCAAGTTAGCACTGCTACAATCGGTATCGGATAAAATATTATCAATTGCTAAAGAAAGAGAAACCTTTATTGATAAAGCAGTTTCTTTTGCTAAAAGAATTAATTATTTCAGAGCATTGAAGATTGCAGCACCTGCAATTTCTGGAGCGATCTTTGGAAGTGTAGTAGCTGGCCCAATTGGCGGGATTTTAGGCGTTGTAAGTGGTATTGCTTCAACGGGTAAAATAACCGAGGACGATGTAGGGAAACTGAAGGATGATTACTCAAAACTGGCACCTCAATTCAATGGAATATTAAACCCAGAACAATCCTCTTCATTGCCACGACAAATTGAAGAACTGAGAACCAGTTTAACCAGCTTGCTAAAAGAATTAAATATAACATTGGTAGTATTGGTAGATGACCTAGATAGATGCATGCCAAATACAGCAATATCTACTTTAGAAGCCATGAGATTACTTTTATTTGTACCCCAAACTGCTTTCATAATAGCAGCTGATGAAGGAATGATCCGCAGTGCTGTTCGTTCCCATTTTTCGCAAACTGATCTTGATAGCGATCTAGTCACTAACTACTTCGATAAACTAATACAAGTTCCTCTAAGGGTTCCGCGACTAAGCACTAATGATGTCAAAGCCTATGTAGTTATTCTTTTGTCAGAACTGGCTGTCCGCCACAATATTATTCCCAAAGAAGATGCTGAGTCAGCGAAAAAAATCATTTTAGAGAAAGCAAAGAAATCTTGGCAAGGGTTATTGACTAAAAAAGAGTTAAACGAAGCCTTTGGCAAGCACTCATCCGCACTTGAAAAAGAAATAACCATCGCCCTCGAAATTTCCGAAATATTATCAAGCACCAAAGAAATTGCAGGAAATCCACGCTTGATAAAAAGATTTCTGAACAACTTGATTATAAGACAACAAATAGCTAAGGAACAAGGGTTAGCAATTTCATTTGAAGCTCTTGTAAAAATGCAACTATTTGAAAGATGCGCCACAACAACTGCTTTCGAATATCTTGCGAGGGCTGTTACTGAGAGTGAAGATGGAAAGCCTATTTTTATTGCAAAATTAGAAAGAGAATTGCAAAGAGGAAATCCTTATGTTTCTCCCGACAACAGCTGGAGTAACCCATTTATTGAGTCATGGTTAGGCATTAAACCAAGTCTATCATCAATTGATTTAAGGCCATTATTATATCTCAGTAGAGAAAAATTCATTTCCATTTCAAGTATTGATGAAATTAGTGATGATGCAAGAGCGTTGTTAGAGTCAATACTAATATCCGATGATACTTTCGATATACTTTCACCACAGCTCTTAGAAATTGGCGAGACGGAGGCGGAGAAAATACTAATAAAACTCAAGGTAAAGTGTCGTTTAGAACAATGGAGCTTTGAGTATTTAAAAAAATGCCTGTTTGTAGTCTCAGGATATAGTTCTTTAAGCAGCGAGCTCACATCGCTTCTGAAAGAAATACCAGCTGATATACGCCCTGCACCTCTAATTCCTTTAATAGCAAAGTATCCGTGGGCAATGGAAATATTAGAGTCATGGGAGAAAGACCCTAATACAAATAAACCAGCATTGAATGCAATTAAATTGAAAGCAAGGAGATAAATATGGGTACTTCGACTTCTAGTTCAGGCTCTGGAGCTAATGTTCCATTCATTCCTCCATGGGAGGACAAGCTCCAAAGCCTACCGATAGGTTCGGGAGAAATAAGCTACCCGAACTCAGATGACGGGGAGGAGGTAGAACCACAGGAGCCCACGTCTGTTGAACATAATGAAAGCATTGATGGAATAGCACCACCTAGGAGATATGCCACTGCCAGGAGAGAATTACGGCATTATGCTGAGAGCTCAGATAAATCTCACTTCAGGAAAGCGGTTGGAAGTTTCTCAAAAGTAGGAAATGGCGGTGCAAAGAAAGCCTCACGTAAAATGAGGACATCAACACGCGCAGCGACTAATTTGTTATCATTATTACTATCTTTGAGAGAAGGTAATAATGAATCAGTTAAAAACTGGGCACAGAAATTATTAAAAAGTAACCCCTCCGCATCTGAGATTATTGATGCAATAATTTCAGAAACTACAACATCTGGGGGTACTGTCGATGAGGAGTCTATAAAAAATTCAATGTCATTTGCATTATCAGAGTTAATAAATAAAGATAAAGACATAGATCTTTTTCGCATGATTGACAGCAATATTTGGAATCTAATAGAGCTATACCTTTCCAATGAAGTTAAAAATAAACTGATTCATGAAATTGGGCAATTGTTTGAGGGATCAAAAAACATACCATCAAGCTCAATGAAAAATATAAACATGATGAGAAAATATCTTCAGTCAGAAATTTCAGAGCAAATATCAGAATTAAAAAAAGAAGTTCCTAATCCGAGCACTAAACAATTTCAAAAAATAATGGATAAAGCCCTCGAGAACACATTTATTGTTTATGAAGGAGCATTGCAATGAAAGTAGTATGCGCACCCGAAAAGCTTTTACCAGAGGTTTTAGAAGAAGGTACTGAGTATTTTTCTCTTTACACTATCCCCTCAAACAAAAAAATAGGTCATATAGCTCAAGACTGGAGGATAAGACTAAAAAAAATGGGTTTTCATCCTGATGTTGTGACTTGGGATTTTGTGACTATAGCAATGTCAGTTTGCGCCGCTGACCTAGCATGTTTAAGAAAAAAAACCGCTGATGGCTGGACTCGAGAGATTGAATTATCAATAACGGTTTGCAACAAAGACAATTGGATTCCACATCTTGATAAGCTACAGGATGCATTTCGTTTTTTAACAGGTGACTTTTGGGAAATAAAACTAAATGATGGCGGTGAACATCCTTTAGAGCCCTCCAAACTGACAACTTCCTCTGCGGACTGTATATCATTACTGTCTGGCGGGATGGATAGTTTAATTGGTGCAATTGATCTAACGGAAAATGGTCGCTCACCATGTTTTGTTTCACAAATGGCAAAAGGCGATTCTAAGAAGCAAATAGAATTTTCAGAAACGCTAAACGGTAAGGTACGTCATTACCAATGGAACCACAGAATAAAAGTCCCCCATGTAACTGAGCGCTCAACCCGTGGCCGCTCATTAATATTTATTTCGTACGGTGTTCTTGCTGCAACAATTTTAAAAACTAAAAATCCAGTTGAGTTGTACATCCCTGAGAACGGATTTATTAGCCTGAATATTCCACTTAACGAAGGTAGGTTCGGAAGTCTTAGTACAAAAACTACTCATCCCGTTTTTTTAGCTATCATTCAAGATATTTTTAACTCTTCTGGAATGAATATTTCAATTAAACGTCCTTATCAAGGATATACAAAAGGTGAGATGATTAGAAATTGCAAAAACCTTCCTCTTCTTCTTAACCACATCGGTAACACTACAAGCTGTGGCCGTTTTGGCTACTATAATTATCAACATTGTGGGCGGTGTGTCCCCTGCTTAGTTCGCCGAGCTGCATTCCTAAGCGCCGGAATATCAGATACAACCACCAATAAATACTATTTTGATGATATAGGAAATCCTAATTCAGAAAGAGAAAAAGGAGCAAATGATATTGGTGCTGTTGCCCGTGCCTGCTTACTTTTCAGAGAAAAGGGAATTAATGATGTTATAGGGGGAGCGCTCGCTTTCTCAAGTAAATCTACTGAGGGGCGGAAATTTTATTCTGATGTAGTTGAGAATGGGCTCAAAGAACTTGATGCTCTTCTAACAAAGCATGGAGTCCTATAAGTCTATTCAAATAGCGTTCCTCTTAGAATGCGCGCAATGCTCTCCCCGCCACGCCTGCCCGCTTAAGGGGCCGCTTTTAATGCAGGTGCATCAGCAGCCTCAGGCCGCGCCAGAGCTGGCGCTGGCGAGGGCGGCGGGGGTGTGTAAACGCATGCAAAACCATGCACCTTACGCATGCATGGCTTAATTCGGGGAAAATGGCGGGATTTACGGGGATTCTCTGACGGGCTACCGTGCGGCCAGTTCTGCACGTTTATTCACGTAATTCTGGTTTTGTGCAGGTGTATATTTCTCACGATTATCATCCCGCGAAGCCGCGTCAGGCCTGAATCCGATGGCCGTTAAAATGTCACTATCCTGCGCGGAATAATGAATTTTTTCACTGGCGGCGAGCCACACGGTCAGTGCTTCACGCAGGTAATCGACGGAGTGCTGCATCACGCAGCGAGTGACGGCGGGATTCTGGCTGTTATAAGCCATTAATTCAGGTGCAAGCGCGGCGGCCAGCTCTGCGCCGTGCGCCTGCATAAAATCATTCAGCCGGTGACGGATACTGATGCGCTGTACATTTTCATGTGAGCGAATATAGCGACCGGCCGCCTGATTAATTTCCCACTTTTTGACGTCGATAATATCGCGCAGGGTTTGCAGACTCCGGGGGCGTCTGTCATCACCGGTGGCGATGAGTTCGCGGTATTCGTTTTCGGCATCGGCCAATTCCTGCCTGCGGGTGAGCCAGGCGGTTTTATTATTCAGGCAGTCTTCAAAGGCCTGCTGTAGCGTCACGGTGGTCACGAGCGTTTCTCCTGATTATGGCGGAACGGTGAGCTGTAACAGCCCTTTACCATACGGGGCGACATCGGGATATCCGGCACGGTCTGAGGTGTAAAACTTTCAGGCGGTAACCGGATAATTTCTTCAATCGACTCGATGCTGCGAAAAGTGGAAGAGCATTCGATATTGGTGCACTGGTGATAGCGCTGTTTGACGTTATCCGAGAGATACCGGCTGGTGCGCGCGTGTGCCGCCTTTTTGCAGAACGGGCAGTGCATCATTCCAGCAGCCCCCGCATTTTCAGGTCAGCTTCACGCTCACGCAGTTTGTTAAAGTAGGCCTGACGCTGGCCGTTGGTCACTGCCACACCGTAATTCATGTGCGCCAGCGTCTCAGCCGACAGCCCGGCTTTAAACAGCACCGGCTCATCCGCCAGACGGATGTGACAGTCCTTCACCGCACGTTCAAGCCACGTTTTCACCTCCTGCATCACCGCTTTATCGGGTTCGACATAGCCCTGAATCCCCACGGTATTCGCGAGCGGGTTCCCCAGCGTCAGCATTTTCAGTTTCATCGCCCGGACAAGCGCCCCGCACGTATCACGCAGCGCGTTATCCAGCTCTTTTCCGGCGTATCCACTCAGCACATTGTGATGCGCCTGACGGTATTCTCTGGCCGAAATGTCACAGGAGGCTTTCAGGCGGTCGCTGTCATAAGCCAGGACCTCAGCCAGCCTGTCGCATTCCTGCGCCAGCTCACGGGAAGCCACACGCGCCAGATGCTGCTGTTTCAGCTCATCCGTCAGCAATGCCCCACCGGCACGAAAGGCCGCGCGCCATCCGCTGACCTCGCTGCCGCTTTCCTTTTCAAGCTCTGCTTTCTGCTCTTTGGTTCGGGTCATCGCCGTGGTGGTGTCATCCATCTGACGGGCGTTTTCGAGATGGGCGGCTCTGGCCGCGTCCAGTTTCTGGAATGCCGGTTTCAGGTAATCAGGAACAGTGGTGGCTTTCATGGTGTGTCTCCTCAGACGTGTCAGGTTGAGGAGATTCTGCCGTGCGCCACACAACAACTCGACTCATTGCCGTTGTGGCAGGAATGGTACAGACGGGACTTTTAAAAGCAGGCTTGCCAGAGAAAGGTCGCAGGAAAACCACCCTCTCTGTTTGTTTTTTTAGTATTAACTATTCACCTCTGTTCACCTTAAAGAAAAATATAAATAATACAGTAATTTAAAGGGTGAACAGTTGGGGGTCTGACTGTTCACCGTCTGTTCACCACTGTTCACCTGCCTCTTTTTCTTCGTCCTTTCCGCTTAGACTTTTTTACGATTAATAACTCAATATATATAAATAATAGTAATCATAAATTTGCCTCTGGATTATCAAGAATTGCCAACGATTGTCATTGATTGCCACTGTTTGCCATTCTCTTGTTAACAGTTTGTTGTGTAGTGAGTCGGTGCAAAAAGACTTGTTGCCCTGAGAGAAAATATTCACAAAATAGAGCGCTACCCGAGGCCGGACGGACACGACCGGCACTGTATGGACTTTATGAGGTAGCCCGATGCACACTGCTTTTTCTTCCCCGTCTTCTGCGCCTGTCGCCCCGCCAATGCCGTTTCCTGACGCCGTTCAGGAGCGCTTTATCCGCCTGCCCGAAGTACTGCACCTGTGCGGCCTGTCCCGTTCGACAATTTATGACCTCATCAGCCGGGAGGCTTTCCCGAAACAAATCTCGCTTGGCGGTAAAAACGTGGCGTGGGCGCAGTCAGAAATCACCGCATGGATGGCCGAGCGGATCGCCGATCGCAACCGGAGCTGTGACGCATGATGATAGCCGTTTTTCTCAAAGCCCCTTTTTCTGGCTTGCTTCTGTTCGCCGTTTCCAGGTATAGTTTTCCCGCTGTTGCAAAAATCGACAGCCGGGCGTAGGAACCCGAGTTACTCAATGGCGACACCGGACGCGCCATGCGTCTTTTTTTACGTCGTCGCTCAGGCACTCCCATTTTTGGGGCCGTGGTGTTTTCACCGTGGCTTCTGTCAGATAATGGTGGTCCGGGCGGGGCAGCCTTCGGGCTGGCCGGTATTCATTGAGGCCGGTATTCCTACCCCGTTCGGATCACCACCCATGAGCGTAGGAACTCTGGTGGTGGCATTTATCGCTACTCAATGGAGGTTGCCCCTATGGCTACAACCCTCACCCTGTCTCATCCTCAGTTTGTCTTCGTGTTTGCCGCCGTTCGCCGCGCAGACCGTAAACCCCGTATCTGTATGCTCCGCACTGTTGCCGGTGACGAGCACGCCGCACGTCTTTCCCTCGTTCGTGATTACATCCTCTCGTTTGCTGGCCGTCTGCCACTGGCGGAGGTGCACGCATGAAACACACCACCCTCAGCATCAAAGAACTCGAATGCCTTGAGCACCTGCGTAACGTCGGCCACTTTGTCAGCGCGATGATGCAGGAGCAGGACTGCACCACCCTCCGCTGCGACCCGGCGCAGCAGTCGCAGCTCAACTCCGTGATTTACCTGATGACCGCCCAGCTCGACGGCGTGGTCGAGCGCTGCAACCAGCGCTGGCTGACCGGGGAAGGTAACGTATGAAAAAGCCATTACCGCCTGTATTACGCGCCGCCCTGTATCGTCGTGCCGTGGCCTGTGCCTGGCTGACCCTGTGCGAACGTCAGCACCGCTACCCTCAGCTCACCCTCGATACGCTGGAAAGTGCTATTGCCGCCGAGCTGGAGGGATTTTATCTGCGCCAGCACGGCGAGGAAAAAGGCCGTCAGATTGCCTGTGCGCTGCTGGAGGATTTAATGGAAGCCGGACCACTGAAAGCCGCGCCGTCGCTGTCCTTTCTCGGGATGGCCGTCATGGATGAACTCTGCGCCCGTCATATCGATACGCCGGTTGTGCACTGAGGGAGAAAATAACGATGAAAATGAACGTAACGGAAACCGTAAAACAGGCGTGCGGCCACTGGCCGCGCATTCTCCCGGCGCTGGGCGTATCGGTCATCAAAAACCGCCATCAGGCCTGCCCGGTTTGCGGCGGCTCTGACCGCTTTCGCTTTGACGATAAAGAGGGGCGCGGGACGTGGTTCTGCAACCAGTGCGGCGCGGGTGACGGGCTCAAGCTGGTTGAAAAGGTGTTTGGTGTGTCGTCCGCTGAGGCCGCCGGGAAGGTGAGCGCCCTGACCGGCAGTCTGCCGCCGGTTGCTGAGGAAATTATTGCCGCCGCTGATGCTGAAACTGACGCCAGCCGCAAAGCCGCTGCCGCGCTTGCCGTGTCACTGATGGACAAAGCATGTACGGCCACCGGCAACGCCTACCTGACGCGCAAGGGTTTTCCTGCGCTTAATTGCCTGACGCTGACTACCACGCACAAAACCGGCGGCGTGACCTACCGCGCCGGTGATGCGGTCGTGCCGCTGCAGGACGAGACCGGCGCGCTGGTTAACGTTCAGCTCATTAACGCTGAGGGTCTGAAACGCACCCTGAAAGGCGGTCAGGTAAAAGGGGCATGGCACCTTATCGACGGGAAAAAAGAGGCGGGAAAACGCCTGTGGATAGCGGAGGGCTATGCGACCGCGCTCACCGTGCATCACCTGACCGGCGAGACCGTTATGGTGGCGCTGTCGTCCGTGAACCTCCTTTCTCTGGCGAGCCTTGCCCGTCAGAAACACCCGGCCTGTCAGATTGTGCTCGCTGCCGACCGTGACCTCAGCGGCGACGGCCAGACGAAAGCCGCAGCGGCTGCACAGGCCTGCGAGGGCACGGTTGCCCTTCCGCCGGTATTCGGTGACTGGAATGATGCCTTTGTGCAGCAGGGTGAGGACGCCACGCGCAAAGCGATTTACGGTGCCATACGGCCAGCGGCGCAAAGCCCGTTCGACACCATGAGCGAGGCGGAGTTTACCGCCATGAGTACCAGCGAAAAGGCGATGCGTGTGCATGAGCATTACGGCGAAGCGCTGGCCGTGGACGCCAACGGCCAGCTCCTGTCCCGCTATGACGCCGGGACGTGGAAAATTATCCCGACGTCAGGTTTTGCCCGCGACGTGGCCGGGTTGTTCCAGCGACTGCGCGCCCCGTTCTCGTCGGGGAGAATTGCTTCTGTGGTGGACACCCTGAAGCTGATTATTCCGCAGCAGGCCGCCCCGGCGCGCCGCCTGATTGGCTTCCGTAATGGGGTGCTCGACACCCAAAGCGGATTATTCAGCCCCCACAGTAAAGCGCACTGGCTACGCACGCTGTGCGATGTTGATTTTACCCCACCGGTAGAGGGGGAAATGCTGGAGGCGCACGCGCCGAATTTCTGGCATTGGCTCGACCGCGCAGCAGGCGGAAACGCTCAAAAACGGGATATTATTCTTGCTGCGCTGTTTATGGTGCTGGCGAATCGTTACGACTGGCAGCTCTTTCTCGAAGTGACCGGCCCCGGCGGAAGCGGAAAAAGTATTCTGGCCGAGATTGCGACCATGCTCGCCGGGAAGGATAACACTACCTCAGCTACTATCGAAACGCTGGAATCATCCAGAGAACGTGCGGCTGTAATTGGTTACTCGTTGATTATTCTCCCCGATCAGGAGAAGTGGAGCGGGGATGGTGCCGGTATAAAAGCCATCACCGGTGGCGATGCGGTCTCGGTCGATCCGAAATACCGCGATGCGTACTCCACTCATATTCCGGCAGTGATTCTGGCCGTGAACAACAACCCGATGCGCTTCACCGATCGCAGCGGTGGTGTGTCACGGCGGAGGGTGATTATGCATTTCCCGGAGCAGATCGCCCCGGAGGAACGCGATCCACAGCTGAAAGATAAAATTGCCTGTGAGCTGGCCGTCATTGTGCGCCAGCTTATGCAGCAGTTTAGTGACCCTATGACGGCGCGGACGTTGCTCCAGTCTCAGCAGAACTCTGCGGAGGCAATCAACATCAAACGTGAAGCAGATCCAGCCTTTGATTTTTGTGGCTATCTCGAAGCACTGGAACAGCCAAACGGAATGTATATGGGTAACGCCAATATCGTCCCACGACAGCCCCGCAATTACCTTTACCACGCCTATCTGGTCTACATGGAAGCCAACGGGTACAAGAATGTCCTGAGCCTGAAAATGTTCGGGCTGGGGCTACCGCTGATGCTCAAAGAGTACGGGGTGAATTACGAGAAACGACATACCCGGCAGGGGACGCAAACTAACATCACGCTGACGGATGAAAGCAATTCCGACTGGCTACCCAAGTGCGATGACACCCTCGCGATTTAACCTGATAAACCGGCGCAAGCCGGTTTTTTCACATTCAGGAGGCAAAGATGAACAATGGACTCTTCACTCCTCACCTTTTAATCACCCACTATCGCAATGATTTTAAAAGATAAAATATCATGATGAACAGAGTGAGTAGTTAAACAGAAAAAAAGTTTTTTTATGACTGATACTGCTTAGCAAACTCAAATGGTGTTATATGCGCGTTTGCATTGGCATCTAAATAATCAGCCCACCATTGCACCATCAACCTCCGCTCTTCCAAATGTTCTGCTTTATGAATGTACGCAGCCCGGACACCGTTTCTTTCCTGATGGCTCATTTGTCTTTCCACAGCGTCACGAGACCATAGCCCTGACTCAACTAACGCACTACACGCCATCGCACGGAAACCATGCCCACATACTTCGGTTTTGGTGTCATAACCCATCCCACGTAAAGCGTTATTGATGGTGTTTTCACTCATGGGTTTAGTTGGATGATGATCTCCGGGGAAGACTAGGTCACTATGACCACTTAACATTCTGATCTCTTCGAGCAAGGCTATCGCCTGATGAGATAATGGTACTAAATGAGTTGTTCTCATTTTCGACCCGCGGTGGGAATGTTTCACACCTTCAATGGCCTCTCGCTCAGCAGGAATAGTCCAAAGTGCTTTCTTGAGATCAATCTCTTTCCAGCGTGCAAAACGTAACTCGCTGGAACGGATAAAAACATTGAGGCATAGTTGAAGAGCCAAACGCGTTAGCAAACGGCCTCTATGGCATTCAATCTTTTGGATAAAAGCAGGTAGTTTCTCAAGAAGTAAAGCCGGTCTGTGAGTCGCTTTTCTTGATGTAATAGCCCCAGCGAGATCCTGTGCTGGATTTCTTTCAATGAGGCCACTTTGTACGGCGTAGCGCATAATACCGCTGATACGTTGCTGTAAACGAGAAGCAACATCCAAGCGACCGCTCATTTCTACTTCACGCAGTGGAAGCAAGAGATCTCGAGTAGATAAATCTGCAATGTTTCTAGCGCCGATAGTTGGAAGAATATTGCGCTCTAAATCTCGCCATACTCTTTCTGCATGACCGCTAGACCATCGCTTATTGTTCGAGTGCCAGTCTTTTGCCACTTTCTCAAAAGTATTTAACGTTGCTTGCTCCTGCTCTCTCACCTCTTCTTTTTTTGCATTAGGGCTAATCCCTTCAGCTAACAAGAGGCGTATCTCATCACGTTTTTCACGGGCTTTTGCCAGGGATACAAGAGGATAAGCACCCAAAGCAACCCGGCTTTCTTTACCTTCAAAGCGGTACTTCAGATACCAGCGTTTAGAACCAGTTGGTTTAACTAAGAGATATAAGCCATGGGAGTCTGTGAGTTTGTATTCTTTTTCGCGGGGCTTTGCTGTGCGGGCTGCTACGTCTGTGATAGCCATAAATTGGGGGTCAATCCTTTATCGAACCGAGCTGACCACTATTCTGACCCCCATTAGCACTGGATGTCAACGGATGTCCTCGGACGAATCAAGACCAAAAAAAAGCCTTTCGGCTTTAATTTTAGTAACTTACGGACTATTACGGACGTATTCAAACATACTAATGGTGCCGAAGGCCGGACTCGAACCGGCACGTATTTCTACGGTTGATTTTGAATCAACTGCGTCTACCGATTTCGCCACTTCGGCACTGAAGGGGATGATGCGGAAACGTTGTGGATTATACCTGTCACGCGCCGCCTTGCAAGCGGCAGCGCGCTAAACCTGTGCTAAGTGTCGAAAAAACCAGCGTAACGCCTATTCCAGTTCCGAAACCGCGAGCCGAATCACGCCTGCGGCGTGGCTCTCGGGCAGTTTCAGCACCTTCGCCCACATCTCCTGCACCATATCGCAAGACACCTTCTCTTTACCCGCCGCTTTATCAGGGGTCTGCAACAGCTGGATATCCTCGCCGTATTTCGCGGCCAGCGCTTTCATGATTGGTCGCACATCGGCAACGGCCGTTTCACGCTCCTGCGGCGTCACGGTATGTTTATTCTTTCCATATGCGGCGCGCATCATGTCGGCGTCGGCCTGCATACGGCGCTGCATCATCGGTTTATCCAGCACCCGTAGCGGATTGATGCCGCCTTTCACATCAGGATAAAGAAAGCGGAAACAGGCATCGTCACTCACCTTCTGAATGGCAGCGGTCTGTTCCATATTCGCGCGCATGTAATCCACCACGTTGGCGTCCGGCGCGTTTTGCAGCCGCGACATCTGCAGGCGCAGGATTTGCGGCTGAATCACGTCAATAATGTGTTGCTCGGAGTCGCCCTCTTTTTGCATCGCCAGGATCTGGGCGCGAATTCGTTCCTGAAAAGCAGGGTCCTGCTCTTTCAGTACTTGCCACGCGGGCATGCTATTGAGTGTGGTATCAAGGCGATATTCAGGGGTGTGCTGCAGACGCTGTTTGTCGTAATAGACCCAGAAGGCCACTGCGGCGGCCAGTACAGCGACGGCAACAATAGGTTTCCACGTTCTTCTCATCTCGCATCCTTTTTGCAGTGACGGGTTACACCGGTACGCCGCTATGAAAGCGAAATTCATTGTCCGGTGTCGAGATAAGTGTGGCTTCTATTTCGCCAAAAATCTGTATCCGTGAAGAGATATCGTTGTCGCTTACCTGTTGGGCAAGTGTCAGATAGTCCTGATAATGACGCGCCTCAGAACGCAATAGCGACAAATAAAATTTTTGCAGGTCGTCATCCAGGCACGGCGCCAGCGCGGCGAAGCGTTCGCAAGAGCGTGCTTCTATATACGCTCCGCAGATCAGTTTATCGATAAGCGTCAGCGGTTCGTGAGTGCGCACCTCTTTCAACATGCCTTTGGCGTAGCGGCTGGCCGTGATTTTGACGTAGGGAATGCTGCGCGTCAGCATCGCCTCACGCACCTGCCAAAAATGATGCAGCTCTTCTTTTATTAACAGAACCATGCTGTCGATAAGCGCCTGCCCCCACGGGTCGTCGGTTTTTGGCATCACGCTTTTGCCAATCTGCTTATGCAGAGCAACAAAATCAGGTTCCGGCCCGTCGCGGAAGGTGAACGCTTCGTAGGGCTTGAGCCAGTCGAGCAACGCATCCGCACCCCTTTTATCGGCGACGTATTTACGCACCAGCAGGAGCGCAGTCTGCGCGGCCTTGAGTTCGCACACCATGTGGTCAGTAAGCAGCAGCGGTAAATTGGCAGGATCGCGGGCTTTATCAATCCACGCTTGCGGAGTAGGACACTGGAGGAAGTTCAGAACAGGAGAGAGAATCTGCGGGTAATCCATTGTGGTTCCTGATGCGGCAGCCGGAGCTGCCGCTATTAACACTTAGTGACGTACGCCGTCGTCGTCTTCGTCGATGCTATCTTCATCATCTTCGTCGTCGCCGTCCTCACCGTTAGGATCTTCGTAGTACGTTCCCCAGCCGTCGTATTCCACTTCGAATTTATCAGCCAGATCCATCAGCTGTTCTACCTGCGCGTCGATAAGTTCCGCTTTCAGCGCGCCTTCGCTCAGGATATCGCAGCAGATGACGGTTTCGCCCTCTTCCACTTCCAGCTCTTCTGGCTCGGTCACTTCGTAACCCATTTTGAACGCTTCTACCGCCAGCTTCTCCAGCGATTCAAAGTCATCTGCAGAGAAATGGTGCTCGATGGTGTACAGCGCGTCCGGATCGCTGCCGTCTTCCAGCAGCTCTTCAATGATCAGGCGCGTCTCTTCGCGTTGCTCTTCCAGCAGTTCTGGGTTTGCCATGGCTCGTTCCTCTTTAAAGTTCGGCAGATACTTCTATTTTCACACACGGATGTGTTTGCCTCCACCTAATGTAAGAAAGATTTGTGAAACAGGGTTGCAAATGAATATTCATACATATAAAGTGAATTTTAATTCAATAAGTGGCCTTTGCCATGTGAGGATAAAATGTCTGAACTGTATAAAAAACACTTCCTGAAACTGCTCGACTTTACCCCTGCACAAATCAATTCCCTGCTGTCGCTTGCCGCCCAACTTAAAGCCGACAAAAAAAATGGCATGGAAGTACAAAAGCTTACTGGCAAAAATATCGCGCTCATCTTCGAAAAAGACTCAACTCGCACACGATGCTCTTTCGAAGTTGCCGCATTTGACCAGGGCGCTCGCGTCACGTATCTCGGGCCGAGCGGCAGCCAGATTGGGCATAAAGAATCAATTAAAGATACTGCGCGCGTGCTTGGCCGCATGTATGACGGTATTCAGTATCGCGGTCACGGTCAGGACGTTGTCGAAACGCTGGCGCAATACGCGGGCGTGCCGGTGTGGAATGGCCTGACAAACGAGTTTCATCCCACGCAGCTGCTGGCAGATCTGCTGACCATGCAAGAGCATCTCCCTGGTAAATCGTTCAATGAGATGACGCTGGTGTATGCGGGCGATGCGCGCAACAACATGGGCAACTCGATGATGGAGGCGGCGGCGCTGGTGGGGTTGGATCTGCGTCTGGTCGCACCAAAAGCCTGCTGGCCGGAAGAGAGTCTGGTGGCGGAGTGCAGCGCACAGGCGTTGCAGAACGGCGGAAAAATCACGCTAACAGAAGATGTCGCGGCGGGCGTGAAAGGCGCAGATTTCATCTATACCGACGTGTGGGTGTCGATGGGCGAGCCAAAAGAGAAATGGGCGGAGCGTATCGCGCTGCTGCGCGGCTATCAGGTGAATAGCGAGATGATGGCGCTGACGGATAATCCGAACGTGAAATTTCTGCACTGTCTGCCCGCATTCCACGACGATCAAACTGCGCTCGGCAAGCAGATGGCAAAAGAGTTCGACCTGCATGGCGGCATGGAAGTGACGGACGACGTGTTCGAATCCGCAGCCAGCATCGTTTTTGATCAGGCGGAAAACCGCATGCATACCATCAAAGCCGTTATGGTTGCGACGCTGGGAGAGTAGTCCTCTGCGGTTGTCTGCCTTCATCTTTTCCCTCTCCTACAGGGAGAGGGGATTAACACTTAAACGACAACCTTTCGTTGTCGTTTTGCTTTAATTTGTTACCAGCATCTTCACGACGACTTTACGCACCTGCGCAGGCGCACCCACGGCGCACAGCGGCTTGTGAACTTCTCCCGGATAGAACACCACAAAATCACCTTCATTTAATACGACGGTTTTTTCCTGCTCGCCTTCTGGCAGAAACGCAATGTCCTTGTCTGCCAGCCAGTCAGTGTCCGGCGTACCGTGCGGCAGGGTACTGAAGGTCATCCCTTCCTGGCCTTTCAACACGATCTGGATATCCAGATAACGCGCGTGATACTCCGCGCGACGCTCTGCAAACGACTGGGTCATATCTTCAGAGACCAGGTAAAACAGATTGTTACCGTCGATATCATGCTTACCTGGCGTTGTCGCGTCGGTGACATGCGCTTTGACGTGTTCAATAGCCTGACGCAGCTCATCCGGCAGCCAGGACTGTAAGTTGTGAATATTACCCACGATCATGATTTAACCCTCAATATAAAACAATGTTTCATTTTAATCTTTTATACGAGAATTCCCACTGCCATACCACCCCTTTTTGCGTCATCCTTGCGACAGCGCATGTTTATCGGGAAATGTGTTAAGCCGCTGTTAATGCACTTCCCACATTTATGCAGGGATTATGCATAACATGAGCGTGACGTCATTTCGGTAAGCTTCTAATCCATTGATTAATATTATGTAATCTTAAAACCCACTTCTAGTTCACACTTTACTACTTTGAAAGTTTGCTCTAAAAATAAATAATTATTTAGTGATTCCCGTTAAGTTTGTAATAGTTAATGCGACTTTTTGCATACCTATTCCGCTCGATAATATTAACCAAATAAAATCAACAACATATAATATATTCAATATTTTCAATAACCAACAAAATAATAACAAACACACATAACGAGTGTTAATAACGCTTAGCCATTCATCTTAAGATAATGACTAACTAATCATTATCTGATGCGAATCATGCAATAGAAAACAAACCTCTTATTACCCGATCCGGCGTGAGCAGCATCACATTCTATAATTTCAAGCCGCCTACTATAAGCCGTGAAAACAATTGAGCTTAGAGGGCTATGAAATAAACCCAGATTCATAGCACAGCCCTTTTTATTCTGAAAAAACAGTTAAAGGAATAATCATGGAAAAGCATTACGTCGGTTCTGAAATCGGTCAATTGCGTAGCGTTATGCTGCATCGCCCAAATTTAAGTCTGAAACGCTTAACGCCGTCGAATTGTCAGGAACTCTTATTCGATGACGTATTATCCGTTGAGCGGGCGGGTGAAGAGCATGATATTTTCGCAAACACGCTGCGCGATCAGGGTGTGGAAGTCCTGCTGTTAACCGACTTGCTCACCCAAACGCTTGATATTGCAGATGCCAAAGCCTGGCTGCTGGATACCCAAATCTCTGATTATCGCCTCGGGCCCACCTTTGCCAATGACGTTCGCGGCTGGCTTGCGGATATGCCGCATCGCGAACTGGCGCGTCGTTTAAGCGGCGGATTGACCTACGGCGAAATTCCGGCCTTTATTAAAAATATGGTTGTTGATACCCACACGGCTAATGATTTTATTATGAAGCCGTTGCCCAACCATTTATTTACCCGCGATACATCGTGCTGGATTTATAACGGCGTTTCTATTAACCCGATGGCAAAACCGGCCCGCCAGCGTGAAACGAATAACCTGCGCGCAATATATCGCTGGCATCCTGATTTCGCCGATGGCGATTTCATTAAGTATTTCGGCGATGAAAATATTAATTACGATCACGCCACCCTGGAAGGCGGCGACGTATTAGTGATTGGTCGCGGCGCGGTATTAATTGGCCTGTCGGAACGAACCACGCCGCAGGGCGTTGAATTCCTGGCGCAAAGCCTGTTTACGCATCGCCAGGCAGAACGCGTGGTTGTCGTTGAGCTGCCAAAACACCGCTCCTGTATGCATCTCGACACCGTCATGACCCACATTGATGTCGACACATTCTCCGTTTATCCAGAAGTGGTGCGCAAAGAAGCCCAGTGCTGGACCCTCACGCCCGATGGGCGCGGCGGCCTGCTGCGTACGCAGGAAACCGATCTGCTGCACGCCATCGAAAAAGCCCTCGGTATCAATCAGGTACGCCTGATCACTACCGGCGGCGACGCGTTTGAAGCCGAACGTGAACAGTGGAACGACGCTAACAACGTCCTAACCATCCGCCCCGGCGTGGTGATTGGCTACGAGCGCAACATCTGGACCAACGAAAAATACGACAAAGCGGGCATTACCGTGCTGCCAATCCCGGGCGACGAGCTGGGACGCGGTCGCGGCGGCGCGCGCTGCATGAGCTGTCCATTGGAACGAGACGGAATTTAAGGGAGTCAGCATGGAAAGAAAACCCACTCTGGTCGTGGCATTAGGCGGCAACGCACTGTTGAAACGCGGTGAGCCGCTCGAAGCCGATATCCAGCGCCAAAATATTGAGCTTGCCGCCCGTACCATTGCCGGTCTGACGGAACAGTGGCGCGTGGTGCTGGTGCACGGCAACGGGCCGCAGGTCGGGCTGCTGGCTTTACAGAACAGCGCCTACACCAACGTCGCACCCTATCCGCTCGACATTCTCGGGGCCGAAAGCCAGGGAATGATTGGCTACATGCTCCAGCAAGCGCTCAAAAATAACCTGCCGCAGCGTGAAGTGAGCGTCCTGCTTACTCAGGTAGAAGTGGACCCCGCCGATCCTGCATTTCGCAATCCGACGAAATACATCGGCCCGGTGTATAGCGAGGAACAAGCCAGCGCGTTAGGCGCTGAAAAAGGTTGGGAATTTAAGGCTGACGGGACGTACTTCCGTCGCGTAGTGCCTTCTCCGCAGCCCAAACGGATCGTCGAAAAAGAGGCCATTACGGCGCTGATTGCGCGCGATCACCTGGTGATTTGTAACGGCGGTGGCGGCGTGCCGGTGGTGGAAAACGCCAACGGCTACCACGGCATCGAAGCGGTGATCGACAAAGATCTCTCCGCCGCGCTATTGGCTCGCCAGATTGAGGCCGATGCGCTGTTGATCCTGACGGACGCCGATGCGGTGTATCTCGACTGGGGCAAACCGACACAGCGCCCTCTGGCGCAGGTGACGCCGGAGGTGCTCAGAAATATGCATTTCGACGCCGGTTCGATGGGGCCCAAAGTCGCCGCCTGCCGTGAGTTTGTCGAGACGTGCAGAGGCATCGCCGGAATCGGTGCACTGGCCGACGGCGCGGCGATTCTGGCCGGGGATAAAGGCACGTTGATTTGCCACTGAGGCACATTTTCCCCTCACCCTAACCCTCTCCCACAGGGAGAGGGAATTAACTCCCTATGTCTACATGGCAGTGTGAGTGAGGACGTTTTCTCCCTCCCACTCAGTGAGAGAAGCCGTTTTCTCCCTCTCCCTGTGGGAGAGGGCCGGGGTGAGGGCATCAAACCGCACACATTTAAAAAGGATCCACCCATGACCATTAACCTGAAAAATCGCAATTTCCTTAAGCTGCTGGACTACACCCCGGCAGAAATTCAGTACCTGATCGATCTCGCCATCGAACTGAAAGCCGCAAAAAAAGCGGGTCGCGAAAAGCAAACCTTAAAGGGCAAAAACATCGCGCTGATCTTCGAAAAAACCTCCACTCGCACCCACTGCGCATTTGAAGTGGGCGCATTCGATCAGGGCGCACAGGTAACCTATCTCGGCCCAAGCGGCTCGCAGATTGGGCATAAAGAGTCGATGAAAGACACCGCCCGCGTGCTGGGCCGGATGTATGACGGCATCGAATATCGCGGCTACGGCCAGCAAATTGTCGAAGAGCTGGGTGAATTTGCAGGCGTACCGGTCTGGAACGGGCTGACCGATGAGTTCCACCCGACGCAAATCCTCGCCGACCTGATGACCATGCTGGAACACGCGCCAGGCAAAACGCTGCCGGAGCTGAGCTTTGCGTACCTCGGTGACGCACGCAACAACATGGGCAATTCGCTGATGGTCGGCGCAGCAAAAATGGGCATGGATATCCGTCTGGTCGCGCCGAAATCGTTCTGGCCAGAAGCCGGGCTGGTTGAGCAGTGCCGCGCTATCGCCAAACAAACTGGCGCGCGCATCACCTTGACCGACGACGTCAATGAAGGCGTTCACGGCGCAGATTTCCTCTATACCGACGTCTGGGTGTCGATGGGCGAGCCGAAAGAAGCCTGGGCTGAGCGCGTCAGCCTGATGAAGCCCTATCAGATCAACACCGCGGTACTGAAAGCGACCGGCAATCCGAACGTGAAGTTCATGCACTGCCTGCCGGCCTTCCATAACGAGCACACCAAAATGGGTCGCGAAATCGAAATGGCCTACGGTCTGAAAGGGCTGGAAGTGACGGAAGAGGTGTTCGAATCCGCGAACTCTATCGTCTTCGACGAAGCTGAAAACCGCATGCACACCATTAAAGCGGTCATGGTGGCGACACTCGGCGACTAATCACCGCCCGGCGCGGCCTGAGGTTGCGCCGGGGCAAGGAGAACATCATGGGCAAGTTCAAATTTCCTTCCGCTTACACCATTCTCTTTTTCCTTATTGCCGTTGTGGCCGCACTGAGCTGGGTTATTCCGGCTGGTCAGTATCAGATGGCGATGAACACCGCGCTTGGCAAAGAAGTCCCTGTAGCCGGAACCTACGCGCACGTCGCGGCGCATCCGCAGGGGATCGTTTCGGTGCTGATGGCCCCGATTGCCGGGCTGTACGATCCGGTTTCCGGTCAGGCGGGCGCGATCGACGTGGCACTGTTTATCCTGATCATCGGCGGATTTCTGGGGATCGTCACCAAAACCGGGGCGATTGACGCAGGGATCGAACGCGTCACCACGCGGTTACGCGGGCATGAAGAGTGGATGATCCCGATCCTAATGGCGCTGTTCGCCGCGGGCGGGACGATCTACGGCATGGCCGAAGAGTCGCTGCCGTTCTACACGCTGTTAGTGCCGGTGATGCTGGCGGCCCGTTTCGATCCGGTTGTCGCCGCCTCCACCATTTTGCTCGGCGCAGGCATCGGTACGCTCGGCTCGACCATCAACCCCTTCGCCACGGTAATCGCCGCCAACGCGGCGGGCATTCCTTTCACCAACGGGATCGCTTTGCGCGTCGCGCTGCTGGTGATCGGCTGGCTCATCTGCGTGGCGTGGGTGATGCGCTACGCTCGTAGAGTGCGCCAGGATCCGTCCCTGTCGATCGTCGCCGACAAACTGGAAGAGAACCGCAACCATTTCCTGGGCAACAAAAGCGAGCAGTCGCTGGAATTCACCCCAGTGCGCAAAGTGATTCTGGTGATTTTCGCCCTCGCCTTCGCGGTGATGATTTACGGCGTGGCGGTGCTGGGGTGGTGGATGGCGGAGATTTCCGCCGTGTTCCTCGCCAGCGCGATTATTGTTGGTCTGATTGCCCGCATGAGTGAGGAAGAGCTGACCTCAACATTTATCAACGGGGCGCGGGATTTGCTGGGCGTCGCGCTGATTATCGGCATCGCACGCGGTATCGTAGTCATTATGGATAAGGGCATGATTACGCACACGATTTTGCACAGTGCTGAAGGACTGGTCACCGGATTGTCATCGGTGGCGTTCATCAACGTGATGTACTGGCTGGAAGTCGTACTGTCGTTTCTTGTGCCTTCTTCCTCCGGCCTGGCCGTTCTGACGATGCCGATCATGGCGCCGCTCGCCGATTTCGCTAACGTCAACCGCGACCTGGTCGTGACCGCGTACCAGTCCGCATCCGGCATCGTCAATCTGGTCACGCCGACGTCTGCCGTCGTGATGGGTGGCCTTGCCATCGCCCGCGTACCTTACGTGCGCTACCTGAAATGGGTTGCGCCACTGCTCGGCATTCTGACGGTAGTGATCATGGCGGCGTTAAGCCTGGGTGCGTTGTTGTAATTTGCCGGATGGCGCTGTGCTTATCCGGACCCCGGTTCGGTGCGGCGCCACCGGACATTTTTGGCCATCAAATGGGATTAGATATGACGGAATACGGAGATTACTCCCCAAAAGAACAGCTTCAGCTCAGGGTTTGCCAGAGCCTGATCAGCGAAAAAAGTTACCTTTCCCAGGAAGAAATACGCCGCGATTTGCAGGAGCGCGGGTTTGACAGCATCAGCCAGTCGAGCGTTTCCCGGCTGCTGAAGTTGCTTGGCGTCATAAAAATTCGCAATGCTAAAGGCCAAAAGATTTATTCCATGAATCCGCAGCTGCGCCCTGCTCCCGACGCGGCGCGTTCGATCGCCGAAATGGTGGTCAGCGTGGAGCACAATAGCGAGTTTATCCTTATCCACACGGTGGCCGGATATGGCCGCGCCGTGGCGCGAATTCTGGATTATCACCAGTTACCGGAAATTTTAGGCGTGGTGGCCGGGAGCAGTATCGTCTGGGTTGCGCCCCGCGTGGTGAAGCGCACGCCGCTGGTGCACAAGCAAATTAATTATTTACTCAGAACGCATTAATATTCATATAGAACCGTTTGCGATGAGTAAAGTGTGCATTAATCGCTTGATCAGAACATCGAGCTGAGTATAATCGCCGACAATTTGCCGGGAGGAAGCCATGCTCAAGCGTGTTCGACATCATGTCTTACCGCGTCTGAAAACAGACGCTGGCCTGCCGTTTTTCTTCCCGTTGCTCCCCCTATTCCCAGAGCCCCTCATTTGAGGGGCTTTTTTTTGCCCGGCGTCAGGAGATAAACATGAATCCGCTTTATCAAAAACACATCATTTCCATCAATGACCTCAGCCGCGAAGAGCTGGAACTGGTTCTCGATACCGCGGCAAAACTGAAGGCCAACCCACAGCCCGAGTTGCTGAAGCATAAAGTGATTGCCAGCTGTTTCTTCGAGGCGTCGACGCGCACCCGTCTGTCGTTTGAAACCTCCATGCACCGTCTGGGTGCCAGCGTCGTGGGCTTCTCTGACAGCAGCAACACGTCGCTGGGCAAAAAAGGCGAAACGCTGGCGGACACCATTTCGGTTATCAGCACTTACGTGGACGCGATTGTAATGCGCCACCCGCAAGAAGGCGCAGCGCGTCTGGCGACAGAGTTTTCCGGGGGCATTCCGATTCTGAATGCGGGTGACGGCGCGAATCAGCACCCGACGCAAACCCTGCTGGATTTGTTCACCATTCAGGAAACCCAGGGGCAGCTTGAGAACCTGAATATCGCGATGGTCGGCGATCTGAAATATGGCCGCACCGTCCACTCGCTGGCACAGGCGCTGGCGAAGTTTAACGGCAACCGCTTCTACTTCATCGCCCCGGCCGCGCTGGCGATGCCGCAGTACATTCTCGATATGCTCGATGAAAAAGGCATCACCTGGAGCCAGCACGCCAGCATCGAAGAGGTGATGGGTGAAGTGGATATTCTGTATATGACTCGCGTGCAGAAAGAGCGCCTGGACCCGTCCGAATATGCCAACGTGAAGGCGCAATTTGTCCTGCGCGCCAGCGATCTTGAAGGCGCGCGCAACAACATGAAAGTGTTGCATCCGCTGCCGCGCATCGACGAGATCGCCACCGACGTGGACAAGACGCCGCACGCCTGGTATTTCCAGCAGGCTGGCAACGGTATTTTTGCTCGCCAGGCGCTGCTGGCGCTGGTTTTGAATCGCGAATTAACACTGTAGAGGGACAGGAAAATGACACACGATAACAAACTCCAGGTAGAAGCCATCAAGCGTGGCACGGTGATTGACCATATCCCTGCGCAAATCGGCTTTAAGCTACTGACCCTGTTCAAGCTGACCGAAACCGATCAACGCATCACCATCGGTCTGAACCTGCCATCCGGCGAAATGGGTCGCAAGGATTTGATCAAAATCGAGAACACGTTCCTGACCGACGAGCAGGTGAACCAGCTGTCCCTGTATGCGCCGGATGCGACCGTTAACCGCATCGACGATTACGAAGTGGTGGGGAAATCTCGCCCGAATTTACCAGAACGTATCAACACTGTTCTGGTTTGCCCGAACAGCAACTGCATCAGCCACGCTGAGCCGGTTTCATCCAGCTTTGCAGTCAAAAAGCGCGAGAAAGACATCGCACTCAAATGCAAATACTGTGAAAAAGAGTTTTCTCATTACGTGGTGCTGGCTAACTAATTGAGGCCTTCTGCTACCCGAAATCATTCGCACTGCATTTAGGCGGCAAGTCCGAATATCCCCAAGAGCAGAGAAAACTCTGTGACCGGGGTAGGAGGACGCGGCCAACGATGAGGCAGCGTGAAGGATGAAGTGTATAATGGATGGGAATTTTTTAACGCTGTTATCCTGGAGAAATCATGACAAAAGTACTTGCGACGGAAAATGCACCAGCGGCTATCGGCCCATACGTTCAGGGCGTTGATCTGGGCAGCATGATCATCACTTCCGGTCAGATCCCGGTGAATCCAAAAACCGGTGAAGTACCGGATGACGTTTCCGCTCAGGCGCGTCAGTCGCTGGAAAATGTAAAAGCGATCGTGGAATCCGCGGGCCTGAAAGTGGGCGATATCGTGAAAACCACGGTGTTTGTGAAAGATCTAAACGATTTTGCGACCGTTAACGCCACTTACGAAGCGTTCTTCACTGAGCACAATGCGACCTTCCCGGCGCGTTCTTGCGTGGAAGTGGCGCGTCTGCCGAAAGATGTGAAGATTGAGATTGAGGCGATTGCGGTTCGTCGTTAATCGGTTTGCCCTCTCCACTGCGGAGGGGGCTGTTTCTGGTACTCCCCTTCCCTGCAACTTTTTCATTCCACTCAACTTTTCTTTGAAACATCTTCGCTTTCCGCGTGGGTAAATCGTTCAGGCATAACAACGATCATTCCATGCATCGCGATAGATGATATTTCCTTCTGTGTATTTCCAGATGATGGCGGTATAGCGTAGTTCGAGTGTTTCCAGATGCGTGCTGCTTAATCCGTTAGGGGCAAGATATGGCGAAACCGTCGTGATTTTGACATCTTCCAGGACAATATTGAAATACTCGGATTCCACGCCTGATTCCAGAATGCGGTACATCCTGATGGTCGCTTTCTTCATGGTTCGGCCTTCGCACACCGCGCGATAAAGAAGGGGCGTAGTTTGGTCGAATTCTTTCACTATTGTGATAGGGCGATGCACTCGCGTACCTGTCAATTTTCCCCAACTCGGATCAACCGGAATGGTTACGCCGTGAGAAAAGATTTTAATTCGATTGAGCCTAAGCGCGTTGGCATCAGGCAGCTTCCAATGACAGGGCTGCCATTTTCATCTTCAAGCCATAAATAAGCTGGGGTAGACATACGATTTCCTTATCTCTAGAGTTTAAATAGCCTAAGTAGTACTGTATTTAATTTTTCGTTATCAAAGAAAAAAAACCATCACAATGAAAAATATAGGTACAGGCCACAATGGTCCATCAGGGAGTATCTGAAAAAAGATAACTGCAAACAAAAGTGTTAATACAGAAGGGCCATAATATGAAACTAATGTTCTAAATATTCGCCTAAAAATCCTTTTAATCAGATCCATCATGCTTACCTAACCATCCTGGTGATGATGTTTGCAATATCACCATCCGATGCCCATTGTGCTTCAAACGCCTCCGCACGTTCAAACAATGGCTCTATTAAGAAATACATCATTTCCAGTTCTTGAGTATACAGCGCAGAGTAATAAGCAGGATAGATATAGTGAAGACGATTTGCGCCATCTGCTGCTTTCTGGACGATGCCATAAAGACTAGCCCCAACAAAAATCTTTGTAGATCTGCCTCCTACTAATGCACTCATATAAAGACTTAGATTCATGCCAGCTGCAACAGATGCCGCTACTGCCAAAGCAAAACCTGCTTTTGTCAGTGAACTGGCAGCAATGTGGACATTCACAGACATGAGTATTTGTTTTATGTGCTCAAGGTGATCGGATGTTTTGTTTTTAAATATTTCTTCGAAATAAATTTTAAGCATGTCGTATACAACATCGCTATGCTCTAAAAGATGATAAACTCCTTTGGCAAATCGAATGTCCTCTGTTTTTTGTTTCTGACAAACATCCTGATACTCATCAGTAAAGCAGGACGTGTAATAAAGCATGCGTTGCGCGCCACTCCCTATCATTTCAATCTGATTGGATACCGCCTTTCCAACGCCTGTAAATGCCTGATCGAGCTTTAATGCGAGTATTTTATTGGCCTGCAAATACCTAATGACTTCACTGTCGTAATACATAGCCGCCCCTGGTCGATTTGCGTTAAGTATTTAAATACTACCCCCTCCTTACTGTTCAAAAATGTGCGATTGGTTACGTATTTTGAATTTATTTGCATACTACAAAAAAACTGAATATCCAGTACGGCGTGAAGATTAGGTAACAAGCAGGATTCCCCGCAGTTCTGCAAAATTTCATCTCTGTTTAATTCTCTCTGAATCGCCCTCGCATTTCCTGTGTTTCTCCCATATTTCTGAGTACTGTTTTTTATCCAAGGAGTATTATTGGTTTTACGCGATGGGATGTTTATTCAGAATTGCCTAAACGGGTCCTGAGAGATCGGCGGATAATGATCGTTTTCCCAAGGTGGCTCGCAAATCTGCCGCGAGCAGTGGGGCTGTCTCGAAGGCATGAGCGTAGTGAGTATCAATAAACAACGCGTGCAGGAATGGCTGAAAACGTTTCCGGTGTGCTGAATGACACCGGAAATACCCCGAAGATCCGCAGGACGGTATGATCGGTAATGACGAAGTGGTTCCCGGCTTAAAGGCCGGGAATTATGCTGGGATTGAAATATTCCAGGGACTGTTATGAGCGAGAAGCGGACTTTACTTACATCCACTTTCACAAATAAGCAAAACAAATGCTTTATTTTGAAGCAATAAGAAGATTTTTATTTACTGAGATCAATTTTACAAATACCACCCAGTTCTAAATCTTTTTTAACCATTGGCAATAAATCCGGAATGGCATTTATTGATTGTTGTATGTAATTTCTTCCATCATTTACATCTCCTTTCGCACATAATATTTTAGCAGCATTAATGGCCATGTATTTTCTTACTTTATCATTATCACTGCCAATCCTAAGCGCAATGGAAATACTATTCATTGCATCAGTATAATTTCCTGCTCTAAATTGTGCATAAGCTTTTTGATTCCACAAAGAAGCATCTACGGGTGTCATTTGAGTTGCCTGGGAGAATGACTCTGCTGCCTCCAGAAATTTTTTATTTTGCAATAGTTGAATCCAAGACTCTTGTAATGCTCAATGCTGTAAGTCGGCTTATCTTGGCTATCTACTGATTGATTATTGTTTTTTGATAAGCAGTTTGTTTGAACCTTTGCAATCATGATATTTTTCTTTTCTGATGAAGAATAGTAAGCATCAGCATAAGATTTATTTTTCCAATTGATAACTCTCCATCTTTTTGGCATTCTTCATAGCTTGTTCTTAAAAAATCAATATCAAGTTCTGTGAATTCAAACCTTGCTCTGCACTTTTATGAATAACTCTTTATTTTGAATAGAGAGAATACTTTGCGCGTTTTGTCTCTCGAAAGCAAGTCTTTCATCGTTTTGACTTTTTGTTATCAAAATATTTGCTATTCCCATTGGGAGAGTTGCAATAAAAACCATTATTAATTCAGTTATCTTGATTTTATTTTCAGTATTCAATGTCGACATTTATTTATCATCCAAGTCTAGATTTAAATTATAAATGTTATCGGCAATAGAGTAATTTTCTTTATTTTTAAACCCATTGATGGTGTTAAGTGTATATATTTAGGTGGCATATGTAATGTCCGCTCCTGGCACTGAGCGGACAGTCCAATCGGCTGCCTGGTACGCTATGAGCGAGGGAACATAAGTAACAAATGTGATGGTCCTCAAAAAACCGTATCTGCATATATGCTGAATTTAACCAAAAACATGCATAGCTTCCAACTGCTCGGTTTTCATTTCATTGCAAGAGGATAGAAAATTATCCTTAAAATTTGGCGGGGGAGATCTTAGTTGCTGCACTGCCTCTTTATTTACCTCTAACTCCCGTAATTGTGCAATAGTGCTTCTACGAATCGATGAGAGAAAAAAATCGCCTGCGTTTTTTTATGACTCTCCAGATAATTAGTTAGTATTTTAGACGATGTTTGAATTGCTTTTTCCTCAGAAAAACCCAAAGCAAAGCGAGAATAAATGACATATATTGGTACAGACATGCTGCTTCAGCTATTTGTTTAGCTTGCTCTTTAGGGGAGGGCTGACTTGCCACGACTGAGAACTGATAATAAATATAAGCAGTAACAATCGTATTTCATGTGTAGAATCCATATCCATTGGGAATACATTATGTAAACCTAACTAGCGTGACTTTGCAACATCCGCTCCTGCCACAAACCCGACCTAAACTTTAATTATGGTCATTTAAAAATCCTTTTTGCCCAACAGCTATATCATTCGTTTAATTCGCAGCCGTCAAATAGGGCATCGGTGCTGAGTCCCCGCTGAAATCGGTGAACCGGAGGCCGGGGGGCCTCGCAGCCCCCCTGTCACCTTCACAGGTTATCAAGCCATTTTATTCTGCTGAACATCAGGCGATCGGAACCCGCTGCGATGCTTGACTGGCTGCTACAAGCCCAAACCTCATCACTGATTCCGCGTCGCCCTTAACAGCGTCTCAACCGGATAAACCGCTGCAATCACCACTTCATCGTGAATCTCCGCAGCTTTATCCAGCTCTTTCTGGATAGAGGCGATCTCCTTATCATCCAGCGTGCCCTGCCGCGCCACCAGGTCGGTCAATCGCAGGCCAATCGATGCCAGTTTATCCACCTCCTGAATAATTGGCGTGATGGCTTTGAGCTGATAGTTATTTCGCTCAGCGCCTGCGCATCGCTGGTATTGCTTTGCCAGCGGGTAAATACGTGGCGCAGCGCCTCGGCGCTTTCGCTGTCTTCCGCATCGCTGACCAGGCGTTCGGCCCATTTGTTCATCTGGCGCACGGTGTTGCTCTCCGCGCTCAGCGCGTCGGCGTAGCGGTTCAGTGGCTCGAACTGATGATAATTTCCGGCCTGGAATTTAAGATGCTGCCGGGTGTAATACTGCGCCGGCTCCAGCGCCTGCGAGAGAATCTGCAACGGCAGCGTCTCGGTCGTATTCGCCAGACGCGTGAAATACGCCTGCTGCTGGCTGTGCTGCTGAAGGCCGACCGATACCGTCGTCCAGCTGTCCATCGCCTGCAAACGGCCGTACATGTTGTCGACATCCTTCACGTCCTGCGCGGGACCATAGACGCTCCGCCACCGCAAACGCGCGCGGCCACAGCTTTGATATCCAGCACCGGCGCAACCACGTTTTCCGCCCACAGCGCCGCTTCGCCGCCCATCAGATTCGCCTGCTGATTGGCATCCGGCACCACCGGTGGCGTGCCTTTTGGTATGTCATCCAGACGCGCGCCGGAAATGGGATAGCGGGCGTTACCCACCAGGAAATAGCCCGTCAGCTTATCGTTTGCGACGTTCACCACCGGACGCGTTTCGCCCATCCAGGTATCAACGGTGAAGGTCACCTGATTATCATCACGCCACGCAATATCATTCACCGCGCGCCGGGATTTACCGTTGAAATCAATAAATCCGCGCCAGCCAGAAACGGCTTTCACCAGCGTAAAGCTGCCCTCCACCGGCTTGCCTTTCAGGCGCGGCATGGTGAACGTCCAGCTCTGCGCGCTGTCGTTATCGCCAATGATATCCACGCCGTTTAAGCCCTGCGGCACGATTTCATTGCGATAGTGATAGGCCGTGCTTTGCGGCTGATCGAGATAAAAACCAGTTGAGAGAATCCCTTTGTAGCCCTGCTTTGCCACTTCGCCCAGCGCGTCCTGCCCCTGCCAGGACTGGATCAGAATGCTTTTTGGCAGATCCGGATGGTAAATCTCATCCCAGCCGACCATCTGGCGGTGATTTTTCTCAAGGATCGTTTCCAGCTTGCGGTTGAAATACGCCTGCAAAGCGTGGCTGTCGGCAAGCTTGTTGTCGCGCATAAATTGCTGGATGACTTTGTTTTCTTTCCACTGCGTGTCGTCAACTTCATCGCCGCCGATATGCAGATACGGATCGGGGAAGATCGCCGCCAGTTCGCTGACAATCGCCTCGGCGAAGGCATAAGTCGCCTCTTTTGTCGGATCGAGAACCGGTTTCAACACGCCCCAGTGACGCTCCATCGCATAGGGTCCTGGCGCGCTCATGAGTTCCGGATAGGCCACGGCAATCGCCGACGCGTGACCGGGCATGTCGATTTCCGGCACTACGCGCACGCCGCGCGCGGTGGCGTAGCGCACGATGTCACGCATCTGCTCCGGCGTGTAAAACAGTCCGTCGCTGGCCAGTTGGGTCAGTTTTGGATAGCGTTTTGAGGTAAATCGCCAACCCTGATCGTCGGTCAAATGCCAGTGCAGCACGTTCAGCTTGGCGGCCGCCATACCGTCAATCTGACGTTTGATATCCTCAAGCGGAATGAAATGACGCGCGGAGTCGAGTAATAGCCCGCGCCACGGGAAGCGCGGGGCATCGTCAATCTTCACCCACGGCAGCGAAGTATTTTCCGCGCCGTTTTGAATCAGCTGGAGCAGCGTTTCCATCGCCCGCAGCGCACCAAAGCGGGTGTTGGCCGCGATATTGACGCCGTTGGCGTCGACGGTGAGCGTATAACTTTCATCGCTGTCGGGCAGGGGTTGCGGGGTCACTTTTTTAGCGATCGCGATGCGAATGGTGGGTTTATCCGGATTCACGGCCTGCGGCTGAAGCGTCCAGCCGGTTTGCAGCGCGATGCGCTGGCGCAGACGATCCACGGCATCACCGAGATCGTCGCCGCTCACGCTGACAGAAAGTGTATCGTTCAGAATCAGTGCGCCTTGCGTGGAAGGTCGCTCAACGCTGGCAGGCCACGGCATGAGGGGCAAATCGCCTGCGGGTGCCGCAAGTGCAGAAGAGCCGAGCAAAAGCCCGGCAGTCAGGAGGCTGTAGCGCAACATCATGTTCCTTATCAAATTTGACGGGCCAAATAAGAGCAAAACATTTTGTTAACATGTGGATAAATTGTCGTCAAGGAGAGAGGGCGACGGGGATCACAGGTTGTTAAATTTGGGAGGAACGCCATCCGATGGGTAGCGGCGACGTGTTGTAGGGTCTGATGCCCTCACCCCGGCCCTCTCCCACAGGGAGAGGGGGAAATAGCCCCGCGCGATTCCATCGACCACGGCATAGAGGGAAACAGCACCGAGCAATTCCCTCAACCACGGGCAGAAGTCAAAACAGCCCCGCGCGATTCTCTCCACCACAAGCATAGAGGGGAAAAGCCCCGTACGATCCCGTCGACCACGGGCATAGAGGGAAACAGCCCCGAGCGGTTCTCTCTACCACAAGCAGAGGGAAAAAAGCCCCGTACGATCCCATCAACCACGGGCATAGAGGGAAACAGCCCCGCGCGATTCTCTCCACCACAAGCAGAGGGGGAAAAGCCCCGTACGATCCCGTCGACCACGGGTATAGAGGGAAACAGCCCCGCGCGATTTCCTCGACCACGCGTAGAGAGGGAAAACAAGCCCGTGCGATAACCCTCTCCCCGTGAGAGAGGGTTAAAGTGAGAGAAAAGCGTCTTACTGCCAGCCATAGCGACGGGCATAGAATCCTTTCACCATCTGCGTCAGCACCATGTACCCCGCCAGAATCGCCACCAGCCATGGGAAATAGCTCAATGGCAGCGCTTGCAGGCTCAGGTAGCTTGCCAGCGGTGAGAACGGCAGCGCGATGCCCATCACCATCACCAGCAGGGTCATGATGATCAGCGGCCATGCGGCGCGGCTCTGAATGAACGGGATACGGCGCGTGCGGATCATATGCACAATCAGCGTTTGCGACAGCAACCCGACCACGAACCAGCCGGACTGGAACAGGGTCTGATGTTCCGGCGTGTTGGCGTGGAACACAAACCACATCAGGCCAGAAGGTCAAAATATCAAAGATCGAGCTGATCGGGCCAAAGAACAGCATGAAGCGGCCCAGATCGGCGGGGTTCCAACGCTGCGGCTTTTTAATCTGCTCTTCATCCACGTTATCAAACGGGATCGCCACCTGGGAGACGTCATACATCAGATTCTGGATCAGCAGATGCAGCGGGAGCATCGGCAGGAACGGCAGAAACGCGCTTGCCACCAGTACGCTGAAGACGTTACCGAAGTTTGAACTGGCGGTCATTTTGATGTATTTCAGCATATTGGCGAAGGTACGACGCCCTTCAATCACGCCCTGCTCCAGCACCATCAGGCTCTTTTCCAGCAGGATGATATCGGCCGCTTCCCGCGCGATATCCACCGCGCCGTCCACGGAAATCCCAATATCCGCCGCCCGCAGCGCAGGCGCATCGTTAATGCCATCGCCCATAAAGCCCACCACGTGCCCTTCGCGACGCAGCAGCGTGACAATGCGCTCTTTGTGCATCGGCGTCAGGCGCGCGAATAGCGTGGTCTGTTTTGCCAGCGCCGCCAGTTCATCATCGGAGAGCGTTTCGATATCGCTGCCCGTGACCACGTCGCCGGCATCCAGCCCGACGTCATGACACACTTTTGCGGCCACCAGCTCGCTGTCACCGGTCAGGATTTTGACGGTAATGCCGGAGGCGCTAAGCGCTTTCAGCGCCGGTGCGGTCGTCTCTTTCGGCGGATCGAGGAATGCGATGTAACCTTCGAGGATCAAATCGGATTCGTCGATACGCTGATAGTCGCCAACGCGTGCAGGCAGGAATTTACTGGCAACCGCCACCACGCGCAGCCCCTGACGGTTGAGATTGTCCGTCACGCGTTTGATGCGGCGCAGCATGGTGTCGTCCAGCGGCACGATTTCGCCGTTATGACGCACTTGAGCCGACACGTTCAGGATCTCCTGGAGCGCCCCTTTGCAAATCAGCTGATGTACATCCGCCTGTTCGCTCACCACCACAGACATGCGGCGGCGCTCAAAGTCGAACGGGATCTCATCCACTTTTTGCCAGCGCGTCGACAGCGTGCGGGCCGAATCCTCGTCCACCCCTTCCAGCACCGCGACATCCAGCAGATTTTTCAGGCCGGTTTGATAATGGCTGTTCAGCCAGGCAGTGTGCAGCACGCGCTCGCTCACCTTACCGGCGATATCCGTGTGGTTCTCGAGCACAATTTTATCCTGCGTCAGCGTCCCGGTTTTATCAGTACACAGGATGTCCATCGCACCAAAGTTCTGGATAGCGTCGAGATGTTTCACGATCACTTTTTGCTTAGACAGTTTGACCGCCCCGCGCGCCAGCGTGGAGGTAACGATCATCGGCAGCATTTCCGGCGTTAGACCCACCGCGACGGAAAGCGCAAACAGCGCGGCTTCCCACCAGTCGCCTTTGGTGTAGCCGTTGATCAGCAGCACAATCGGGGTCATCACCATCATAAAGCGGATCAGCAGCATGCTGACGCGACCGATGCCTTTCTGGAACGCGTTCGGCTCGCTCTCCTGCTGGCTGACGCGCCCCGCCAGTTGACCAAACCAGGTGTTACCGCCAGTCGCGATCACAATGGCCTGCGCCGTGCCGCTCACCACCGTGGTTCCCATAAAGCACAGGGTATCGCTTTCAAGCGGGTTGGTTTGCTGCGGGTCACGGCTGCGCGCCACTTTCTCGACCGGCAGCGATTCACCGGTCAGCGAGGCCTGCGCGACAAACAGATCGCGCGCCTTAACGATGCGCAAATCGGCCGGGATCATGTCGCCTGCGGCGAGTTTAATAACGTCGCCCACGACCAGCTGATCGATAGGCAATTCAAGCCAGGCGCTTTCGCCTTTCTCGTTGATTACACGCTGCACGGTGGCGGTGTTGCTGACCATCGCTTTCAGAGCGTCTGCCGCACGGGTAGAACGCGCTTCCTGAATGAAATTCAGCAGCGTAGAAATGGCAACCATCAGCGCGATGACCCCCGCAGCGAACAGATCTTCTGTGGCATACGAAACGATAGCCAGTGCGGTCAGCAGCAGGTTAAACGGGTTGCGATAGCACAGCCACAGGTGGACGAACCACGGCGACGGCTTTTGCGCCGGGATCTGGTTGTCGCCATGTTTGGCGCGTGTTTTTTCGACTTCCGCAGCGTTCAGCCCTTCCGGATGGCCGCCAAACGCACGCCAGACTTCATTCTCATCCATCGCGGCGGCTTTCAGGCAGTGTTCCGTCAGCGTCGGTGGAATGACGGTTCCCGCCACGTGTTTGGTATCAGGCAGAAGATCGCGCTGAATGAGACGGCGCGGCAAGTGGCGGCCAAACAACGCGTGTAGCTGCCGGGGTGATATTTTTCAGCATAACAATTCCCCCGCATCCGCAAAGGCGGACGCAGTTTTTCCCTCAGGCGTGGCAGTGCCGTACCTGAAGGGCACTTAACTTTTTCAAAGCAGAGATTTTTTTCCTAACTCATTCAACTTGCATGACAACAATGCCCAGGCATTATTGAACAGCGCTTACGCTGGCCCGAAGGGGCGAGACTGAAAGTCGTGTCACGCGGCAAACGCGTGAGTCCCCGGGAGCTTACTCAAGTAAGTGACGGGGGTGAACAAACGTCGCCAACGCACATGCAGCGTAAAGTTTGACGGGTAAATCGCTGCCTCACATCACCGGTGAGACAGCGAGGGCTGGCTTACCGGAAAGAGATTCTCCCTCGCGGGAGAGGGGTGGGATCAGGGTCCATACAGCCTCCGGTAAGTGAAAAAGAGTAAGTCGACGCGCAGTATCGTGTTTTATCCATACCGTTTGTGACGATTCGAGCGGTATGATAAGCCTGCGTAACTAAACCGAACGTATACGCGGCACTATTCACGCGGCATTAAGCGCAAGCCCTGGATAGATGACCTGTCGAAACCAGACTTTGCCCATTGCGAAATCGTGGTGTCGCATTAGGCTCAGATGACGATTTATCGCTGTTACAGGGAATAAAGGATGCAGAACCGCCTGACCATCAAAGACATTGCGCGCTTAAGCGGCGTGGGTAAATCCACCGTGTCGCGCGTGCTGAACAACGAAAGTGGTGTCAGCGAGCGCACGCGTGAGCGCGTCGAGGCGGTGATGAATCAGCACGGTTTTTCTCCTTCCCGTTCCGCACGCGCCATGCGCGGGCAGAGCGACAAAGTGGTCGCGATTATCGTTTCTCGTCTTGATTCCCTGTCGGAAAACCTGGCGGTACAAACCATGCTCCCGGCGTTTTACGAGCAGGGTTACGACCCGATCATGATGGAAAGCCAGTTTTCGACGCAGATGGTGGAAGAGCATCTCGGTATGCTGCAGCGCCGCAACATTGACGGTGTGGTGCTTTTTGGCTTTAGCGGCATTAAAGACGATATGCTGAAACCGTGGCAGGCATCGCTGGTGCTGCTGGCGCGCGATGCCAGCGGATTTGCCTCCGTGTGTTACGACGATGAAGGGGCGATCCGCGCCCTGATGCAAAAACTGTACGAGCAGGGCATCGCCATATCAGCTATCTCGGCGTGCCGCACAGCGACGTCACCACCGGTAAGCGCCGTCACGAAGCCTATCTGGCCTTCTGCAAAAAACATAACCTGCCCGCCGTTGCCTCTCTGCCGGGACTGGCGATGAAACAGGGTTACGATCAGGTGGCGAGCGTGTTAACACCGCACACCACCGCGCTGATCTGCGCCACGGATACCCTCGCGCTGGGCGCAAGCAAGTATTTGCAGGAGCAGCGTATCGACAATCTTCAACTGGCGAGCGTGGGCAGTACGCCGCTGATGAAGTTTCTGCATCCGGAAATTATCACCGTCGATCCGGGCTATGCAGAAGCCGGTCATCAGGCGGCGGCACAGCTTATTGAGCAGATAAATGGCCGCAGCGAGCCGCGGCAAATCGTTATCCCCGCCAAAATCGCTTAATTCACCGTCATACTTCACGCAGCAGATGCGTTGGCTGCGTGCGTTCATCCCAGCCGCATAGCTGTTGTCTATGCTGCTGGGACTCCCCCACCTGCCCCCTTTTTTCAACGCAAATTGTTTAGTGATAGTTAACGTTATTGTGATCTCCCCCTGATTTCGGGAACGTTCCCATTTTCGTCGTTACGCTTAAAGAGTAGGCTTGCGTCCAGGTCATTACCCTCCACATCTGTCATGAGGCTTCATGATGAGCAAAGTAAAACAAACCGATATCGACCAGCTGATTGTGCTGGTTGGGGGACGCGAGAACATCGCCACCGTCAGCCACTGCATCACCCGCCTGCGCTTTGTGCTGAACGACCCGGCCAAAGCCGACCCGAAAGCCATCGAAAATCTGTCGATGGTCAAAGGCTGCTTCACCAATGCCGGCCAGTTCCAGGTGGTGATTGGCACCGAAGTGGGCGATTACTACCAGGCGCTACTGGCGACAACAGGCCACTCTTCGGCTGATAAAGAGCAGGCCAAAAAAGCGGCGCGCCAGAACATGAAATGGCACGAGCAGCTGATTTCCCACTTCGCAGAAATCTTCTTCCCGCTGCTGCCTGCGCTGATCAGCGGCGGCTTGATTTTGGGCTTCCGCAACGTGATCGGCGACGTGCCGATAAGCGACGGCAAAACGCTGGCGCAGATGTATCCGGCGCTGCAAAGCATTTACGATTTCCTGTGGCTGATTGGTGAAGCGATCTTCTTCTATCTGCCCGTCGGGATTTGTTGGTCAGCGGTGCGCAAAATGGGCGGAACGCCGATTCTGGGTATCGTGCTGGGCATTACGCTGGTCTCTCCGCAGTTAATGAACGCTTACTTACTGGGGCAGCAAGTACCGGACGTCTGGAACTTCGGGATGTTTACTATCGCGAAAGTGGGCTACCAGGCGCAGGTGATTCCGGCGCTGCTGGCGGGCCTGGCGCTGGGCTTTATTGAGACGCGCCTGAAACGCATCGTGCCGGATTATCTCTATCTGGTGGTCGTTCCGGTCTGTTCACTGATTCTGGCGGTATTCCTCGCCCACGCGTTTATCGGTCCGTTTGGCCGCATGATTGGCGACGGCGTGGCCTTCGCGGTGCGTCACCTGATGACCGGCAGCTTTGCGCCGATTGGTGCGGCGCTGTTTGGCTTCCTGTATGCCCCGCTGGTGATAACCGGCGTCCATCAGACCACGCTGGCGATTGATATGCAGATGATCCAGAGCCTCGGCGGTACGCCAGTGTGGCCGCTGATCGCCCTGTCTAACATCGCTCAGGCTTCAGCGGTAACGGGCATTATCATCGTCAGCCGCAAACACAATGAACGCGAAATCTCGGTTCCGGCTGCAATCTCCGCCTATCTCGGCGTGACCGAACCGGCGATGTACGGCATCAACCTGAAATATCGTTTCCCGATGCTGTGCGCGATGATTGGTTCCGGCCTGGCCGCGCTGCTGTGCGGTCTGAACGGGGTGATGGCGAACGGAATTGGCGTCGGCGGCCTGCCAGGCATTCTCTCCATCCAGCCGGCTTACTGGCAGGTGTTTGCGCTGGCAACGGCGATTGCGGTTATCGTACCGATGGCGCTGACCACCGTGGTTTATCAGCGTAAGTTCCGTCAGGGCACGCTGCAGATTGTTTAACCTCTTCTTTCGGGGCGCACTTGCGCCCCTTCGCATTTGCAGGAACGAACTATGAATACCCTTCCTCACTGGTGGCAAAACGGCGTCATCTATCAGATTTACCCAAAGAGTTTCCAGGACACCACCGGAAGCGGCACCGGCGATTTGCGCGGCGTGACGCAGCGTCTGGACTACCTCAAAACCCTCGGCATCGACGCGATTTGGCTGACCCCGTTCTACATCTCCCCGCAGGTGGATAACGGCTACGACGTGGCGAATTACACCGCCATCGACCCGGCCTACGGCACGCTGGATGATTTTGACGAACTGGTGGCGCAGGCGCATACGCGGGGGATTCGCATCGTGCTCGACATGGTGCTCAACCACACCTCCACGCAGCACGCGTGGTTCCGCGAATCGCTCAACAAAGCGAGCCCGTATCGCCAATTTTACATCTGGCGCGACGGCACGCCGGATGCCCTGCCAAACAACTGGCGCTCCAAATTTGGCGGCAACGCCTGGCGCTGGCACGCCGAGAGCGAGCAATATTATTTGCACTTATTTGCGCCCGAGCAGGCGGATCTCAACTGGGAAAACACCGAGGTGCGCGCAGAGCTGAAAAAAGTCTGCGAGTTCTGGGCCGATCGCGGCGTGGACGGTTTGCGTCTCGACGTGATTAACCTGATCTCCAAACAGCAGGATTTCCCCGACGATAACCTCGGCGACGGGCGTCGCTTCTACACCGACGGGCCGCGCGTACACGAATTTTTGCAGGAGATGAGCCGCGACGTGTTTACCCCGCGCGCGCTGATGACCGTGGGCGAGATGTCATCCACCTCGCTGGAAAATTGCCAGCAGTACGCAGCGCTGGACGGGCGCGAACTGTCGATGACGTTCAACTTCCACCATTTAAAGGTGGATTACCCGAACGGCGAAAAATGGACGCAGGCGTTGCCCGATTTCGTGGCGCTTAAAACCCTGTTCAGCCACTGGCAGCAAGGGATGCACAATAAGGCGTGGAATGCGCTGTTCTGGTGTAATCACGATCAGCCGCGCATTGTGTCGCGCTTTGGCGATGAGGGCGAATACCGCGTGCCCGCCGCCAAAATGCTCGGTATGGTCCTGCACGGGATGCAGGGCACGCCGTACATTTATCAGGGCGAAGAGATCGGTATGACCAATCCGCACTTCACCCGTATCACCGACTATCGCGATGTCGAAAGCCACAACATGTTCGCTGAAAATCGTGAAAAAGGCCGCGAAACGGACGAACTTCTGGCGATTCTGGCGAGTAAATCCCGCGACAATGGTCGGACGCCCATGCAGTGGGACGCCAGCCAACACGGGGGATTTACGCAGGGTGAACCGCTGGATCGATCTTTGCGATAACGTCGCCACGATTAACGTCGCCGCAGCGCTACAGGATCCAGACTCTGTTTTTTACACCTATCAGACGTTGATTCAGCTGCGCAAAACGCTGCCGGTACTGACCTGGGGCGACTATCAGGATCTCCTGCCCGAGCACCCGTCTCTGTGGTGCTATCGCCGCCAGTGGCAAGGGCAGACGCTGATTGTCGCCGCTAACCTGAGCCGAGAATGCCAGCAGTGGCATCCGACTGCCCAAGAGGGGAACTGGCGCGTGGTGCTCAGTAACTACGACGAAGCCGCCAATACCCTGGCTGCCATGACCCTGCGCCCCCTTCGAAGCCCATCTGGTGGCTGCAAGACTGACGAAAAACGCCGGACAATCCTCCTGTTGCCCGGCGTTACAAGCATGTTTTAGTTGAATAATTAATCAGAATTTTCCCGCCTAAATTTACAAACCCTGTAGTGCCCGTCGTTTGTACTCTCGTCCGTTTACTTTGTTCTGAATCAAAAAAATCGCAAACATCTTTGATGCAAATCACTACATATAGAACTTAAAATGCACGCCGACCCTACATATTGTATTTTTCGTCTACTATTCCAACAATACAACGGCGCCGACGTCGGCCGGAGTTGTGGATAACACGGGTCGAAAACGAGGGAAGTGGCTGGAGCATCTATAAATCTGCTCAATGCATACTTCCCCACCTCTGTGGATAACCTGTTTTTAATGGAGTGATCATGACACCGCATGTGATGAAACGAGATGGCTGTAAAGTGCCGTTTAAGTCAGAGCGCATCAAAGAAGCCATTTTGCGTGCAGCTAAAGCAGCGGGAGTCGATGACGCAGATTACTGCGCCACCGTCGCAGAAATCGTCAGCCAGCAGATGAATGAGCGCAGTCAGGTGGATATCAATGAGATCCAGACGGCGGTCGAAAACCAGCTGATGTCTGGCCCACATAAACAGCTGGCGCGCGCCTACATTGAGTACCGCCACGATCGCGATATTCAGCGTGAAAAGCGCGGTCGCCTGAACCAGGAAATTCGTGGTCTGGTCGAGCAGACCAACTCGGCGCTGCTCAACGAAAACGCCAACAAAGACAGCAAAGTGATCCCGACGCAGCGCGATCTGCTGGCCGGGATTGTCGCCAAACACTATGCCCGCCAGCACCTGCTGCCGCGCGACGTGGTACAGGCGCATGAGCGCGGTGAGATCCACTATCACGATCTCGATTACTCCCCGTTCTTCCCGATGTTCAACTGTATGCTGATCGATCTAAAAGGCATGCTGACCCACGGCTTTAAAATGGGTAACGCCGAGATCGAGCCGCCAAAATCAATTTCCACGGCGACGGCGGTAACGGCGCAAATTATTGCGCAGGTCGCCAGCCATATTTACGGCGGGACGACCATTAACCGCATCGACGAGGTGCTCGCGCCGTTCGTTGCTGAAAGCTTCAAAAAAACACCGTAAAGTAGCCGAAGAGTGGCAGATCCCAGACGCAGACGGATACGCCCATTCCCGCACCGAAAAAGAGTGCTATGACGCGTTCCAGTCGCTGGAATATGAAGTGAACACGCTGCACACCGCCAACGGCCAGACACCGTTTGTGACCTTTGGATTTGGTTTAGGAACGAGCTGGGAATCACGTCTGATTCAGCAGTCGATTCTGCGCAACCGCATTTCAGGCCTTGGCAAAAACCGCAAAACGGCCGTGTTCCCAAAACTGGTGTTTGCGATCCGCGATGGTCTGAACCACAAGTTTGGTGACGCAAACTACGACATCAAACAGCTGGCGCTGGAATGCGCAAGCAAGCGCATGTATCCGGATATTCTGAACTACGACCAGGTGGTGAAAGTCACCGGTTCGTTCAAAACGCCCATGGGCTGTCGCAGTTTCCTTGGCGTGTATGAGGATGAAAACGGCGAGCAGGTCCATGATGGGCGCAACAATCTGGGCGTGATCAGCCTGAACCTGCCACGCATCGCGCTGGAAGCCAAAGGCAACGAAGAGGCGTTCTGGAACTTGCTGGACGAGCGACTGGTGTTGGCGCGCAAAGCGCTGATGACCCGCATCGCGCGTCTCGAAGGCGTTAAAGCCCGCGTGGCACCTATTCTGTATATGGAAGGCGCCTGCGGCGTGCGTCTGAAAGCAGACGACGACGTTTCTGAAATCTTTAAGAACGGCCGCGCGTCGATTTCTCTGGGCTATATCGGTATTCACGAAACCATCAACGCGCTGTTTGGCGATCAACATGTCTATGACAGCGAAGCGCTGCGTGCCAAAGGCGTGGCGATCGTTCAGCGTCTGCGCGATGCCGTCGACCTGTGGAAAGACGAAACCGGCTATGGCTTTAGCCTGTACAGCACGCCGAGCGAAAACCTGTGCGACCGTTTCTGCCGCCTGGATACCGCCGAGTTTGGTGTGGTGGATGGCGTGACCGACAAAGGCTACTACACCAACAGCTTCCACCTCGACGTCGAGAAAAAGGTCAATCCGTACGACAAAATTGACTTTGAAGCGGCTTATCCGCCGGTGGCGAGCGGCGGCTTCATCTGTTACGGCGAGTACCCGAACATTCAGCACAACCTGAAAGCGCTGGAAGACGTGTGGGATTACAGCTATCAGCACGTGCCGTACTACGGGACAAATACGCCGATTGATGAGTGCTACGAGTGCGGCTTTACCGGTGAGTTTGAATGCACCAGCAAAGGCTTTACCTGTCCGAAATGCGGCAACCACGACGCCGCGCGCGTCTCGGTGACCCGCCGCGTGTGCGGTTATCTTGGCAGCCCGGACGCACGTCCGTTCAACGCCGGTAAGCAAGAAGAAGTGAAACGCCGCGTGAAGCATTTGGGAAATGGGCAGATCGGTTAACGTTGTAGCGCGATACTTTCCCCTCACCCTCTCCCTCAAGGGAGAGGGAACCGATCGAGCAAGGCGTTTACCCCTTTCCCTTAACGGGGTGAGAACCGATCGAGCAACAAGTTTACCCCTTACCCTTAACGGGGTGGGAACCGATCGAGCAACGCGTTTACCCCTTTCCCTTAACGGGGTGGGAACCGATCGAGCGACATGCTTTTCGCCTTTCCCTCAAGGGGGGAGCAACCCTCTTGCCCCCTCTCCCTGTGGGAGAGGGCCGGGGTGAGGGCATCAGACAGCACATTCTTTCTGGACACCGCTATGCGATATCACAACTACTACCCCGTCGACATCGTCAACGGCCCTGGCACACGCTGCACCCTGTTTGTTTCAGGGTGCGTTCACGAATGCCCGGGCTGCTATAACAAAAGCACCTGGCGTCTGAACTCAGGCCAGCCGTTTACCGACGAGATGGCGGATCGCATCATTGACGACCTCAACGACACGCGGATAAAGCGCCAGGGAATTACCCTTTCGGGCGGCGACCCCCTGCATCCGCAGAACGTGCCGGATATTCTCGCGCTGGTAAAACGCATTCGCGCAGAGTGTGCAGGCAAAGATATTTGGGTCTGGACCGGCTACCGGCTGGATGAACTGAGTGATGCGCAGAAGGACGTGGTTGATCTGATCAACGTGCTGGTCGACGGTAAATTTGTGCAGGATTTAAAAGACCCGGCGCTGATCTGGCGCGGCAGCAGCAACCAGGTGGTCCATCATTTGCGCTAAATGAAGGCGGATTTCGACTCTCCGCCCTCACCTTCAAAAACGACTCAAACTCTCCATCGCCACCGCGTTAAACTCATCAAAATCGTGACAGGCGCACAGCCGCGTCATTGCCCGCTCCCGCAGGAAAGTGACAAAAATATCGTAGATCGCCATCGCCTCTTCGTACTCGCTTTTGCTGATCGCCAGCAGGAAAATGACGTGCGCCGTTTCATCGCCCCATTGGATGCCCTGCGGGGCCAGCACGGTGTAGACCACCGTTTTTTGCGCCATCAGACCGAGGGAGTGCGGCAGCGCAATGCCGTCGCCGAGCATGGTGCTGACAATCGCCTCACGCTCCACTACCGAGTCGAGAAATTCCGCGCCAACGAATCCTTCCGCTTCGAGCTGCGAACAGAGTTCCTGGAACAGCGTTTGCTGATCGACGGGTTTATTAATCACGCGGAAATGCGCCGCATCGAAATATTTCTCCAGCATCCACGGGCGCGTGCGGTCCACCAGCACCAGCTTGCCGATCTGCTCCAGCTGATAATCGGTTGGGAACGGTGCAATCAAAACCACCGGTTTGGCCTTTTCGCTGATCCGCGCGGTCGAAATAACAAAATCTTCGCTGATGTTTTCCGCCAGTTCGTACTCGCGCAGCGTGACGGTGCGCGTCACGTCTATCTGCGGATATTTGCGTTGCAGCACCGCCTCGATCATGCGCGCCATCGCGTTACCGGCATCACACACCAAAAGCACGCGCGGCTGACGCTGATAGCCGACGTTGTAATGGCGCTCCAGCCCGACGCCGATATGCAGCACCAGAAAACCAATTTCGTTTTCGCTGATGATATAGGGGGTGTATTTTCCCCAGCCAGAGACCGCCGCCAGCGTCATGTCCCACGCCATCGGATAGTGTTGCTTGATATTTTCCAGCAGCGGGTTGGGGATCATGATTTGGTAACGCACGCGGGTGATCATGGTTTTAATATGCGTCAGCAAATCTGCGTGCAGCTGCGCATCGTTCAGCAGATTGTAGTTATAGTGCGTGTTGATGTAGCGCAGGATGTAATTGACCAGCGCTTCGTCGTCGTCGGCGTTGATGGCACTTGGGGCAATCTCCTGGATTTGACGGGACGCCAGATGGACGCACAGCCAGTTCTCTTCTGAAGGCGAAAGCGCTTTATCCGCCAGTTGCGAAATGGCAGCGGCGATATCCCGCGCGGCGGCGCGCACGTTCTCTTCCACATCTTCGGCATTAAATTCCGGCAGCGGATAACCCTCGCCGATGCGCCGTACCGACACCGCACAGTACAGGCGTACAAACAGCTCGCCTTCATCCGTGAGACGAATGTGATGGCGCGTGAGCGTGTCGTGCAGCACGCCAACCAGTTGCTCCGGCACGCCGACGTTCAGGGCGATTTCGGTCACCAGCGGATTCAGGCTGTCCTGCTGCGCCAGTTCCCACAGCAGATCGGTCAGGCACGCGCGCACGGACATTTCGCTTCCGAAGAGTTTCATGCCGTGACGCGGGCGGGTTTCGAGCGTCAGATTGTAGCGGTGAAACCACTCGCGCACGTCCACCATATCGCTTTGCAACGTGGCGCGGCTGACAAACCATTCATCAGCCAAATCTTCTAGCTTTAAAGAGAAAGCGGCAGTGAGAAATCGCACTACCAGATAGTGCACTCGTTCTTGTCCGGTACGCGGGATACGCAGCGCGCGCGGACGGGAATCCTGCAATGACTGATAGCGCGCGGCATCGTCGATTTTAAGCTGGTAGCCGTTGCCTCGGCTCAAAATAAACTGCGCGCCGTGACTCGCCAGGAGCGCATTCAGGGCCGTGATATCAGCGCGGACGGTACGTGTTGAGACCGAAAGGCGCTGCGCCAGCTCGTCCTGCGGCAGCGTCTCGTTTTGCAACAAATCAAACAGTTGCGCTAAACGTTGGTTCGGAAATCGCACGTCGGTGTCCTCTTACGGCTCATGGCCCTGGTGAAATGACCATCTGGGATGGGCTGCCAACCGGCGTATAGTCCGGCTCAAAGCGTAGCTTACCGTCTGGCTCAACGCGAAAACGGGTAATGTTATCGCTACGCTGATTCATGACGTACAGCCAGCGCCCCTGATTATCAAGCGTCAGCGTGCGCGGGTAATCGCCACGCGTCCAGACATCGTTCTGGTGCGTCAGCGCTCCGTCCGCCGTTACGGTAAAGTGCGCGATGCTGTTATGCAAACGGTTAGCGACGTACAGCTGTTTGCCGTCGCGGCTCAACACCAGGCCCGCGGCAAAGCTGGTCCCTTTGTAGGCGTTCGGCAGCGCGGAGATCGTTTTGCCCTCTTTCAGCGTACCCGAGGTGCTATCGAGCGAATAATGGGTCAGCGTCGATGCCTCTTCGTTAATCAGCCACAGTCCATCGCCTTTTGGCGTGAAGACAAAATGGCGCGGCCCCGCACCTTTCGAGGATGCGTTGATAAACGGCGGATCGTTCGGGGTGAGCTTTCCGCTGCGATCGTCAAAACGGTACTGGTAGATCCGATCCAGACCCAGATCGGTTGAAAAGACAAACTTCCCGCTCGGATCGGCAGCGATCATGTGCGCGTGCGGACCGTTATGATCGCTTATCGCAAAACTGCCTTCCACGGCGGCTTCGGGTGCTGCTGCGCCCGGTTCGCCCCGATCCTGATGGGTGTCTGTGGCCTCGCCGAGGCTGCCGTCAGATTTCACCGGCAGCACCGCAATCGAACCGCTGACGTAGTTTGCCACCAGCAAATGACGACCGTTTGGCGTCAGCGACAGATAAACAGGGCCCGCGCCGCCTGAGGCGACCTGATTTAACGCGCTCAGCTCGCCGTTATCACCAATACGCAGCGCCTGCACCACGCCTTGCTCCACTTCGCTCGCCAGATACAGCGTTTTGCCATCGAACGAGACGGTCAACTGCGCGGCATTCGCCAGCGTGCTGGCCCGCGTTTTATGGTCGAGCGCGCCGGTTTGCGGATCGACGGTAAATCGGTACAGCCCTTCACCGTTCGGATTATACGTCCCGACCCAGGCGTACTGCGGCTGGGCAACGGCAGCCGTCGCCAGCAATGAGAGTGAAGCAGCAAGCAGATGATGAGTGTGCATGGTGGCTCCTGTTGGATGGTGCGGTTTGTGTCCCCTCACCCCTGCCCTCTCCCATAGGGAGAGGGAGAAAACAATCCCCTCTCCCTATGGGTATAGGCAAAGAGTGCATCGGCAATCCCTCTCCCTATGAGCAGAAGGGAAAAGACCGCTCCGGACAGTCCCTCTCCAAAAGGGAGAGGGAGAAAACAATCCCCTCACCCTATGGGTATAGGCAAAGAGTGCATCGGCACTCCCTCTCCTTATGAGCAGAAGGGAAAAGACCGCTCCGGACAGTCCCCCCTCCAAAAGGGAGAGGGTTAGGATGAGGGGCAAAATTCTACTTCACTAACTTCTTCGTGATATCCAGCAGCGTGCGGACATCTTCCGGGCGAGTGTCGCCGGTGGTTTTGTCGATAATCGAGCTGTAAATGTGCGGAATAATCTTGCTGACGCCCGCATCCAGCGCGATCTGCAGGATCGCCTCGATGTTCTCCAGATCGATACCGCCCGTCGGTTCCAGCCAGAAATCGTGCTTCGCGCAGGCTTCTGCCACCGCTTTGTACTCGTCGCGACACGCCAGGCCGCCCATCGGGAAGTATTTGATGGAGCTGCCGCCAAAATCTTTCAGCAGCGCAATCGCGGTTTCTACCGGCACGATGCCGTCAGGCGCGTTGCTGCTCAGCGGCCCGGTGGAGATTTTGACCATCCCGACCGTACCGGTTGGTGACACTAACCCGTTCACCACGGAATCATTTTGTCCCAGCAGCGCGCGGCTGGTCGCCACGCCGGTAAACACCTGATTAACGTGCTGCGGCTGAATCTGGCGGGAGATTTCGCTGACCATCGCCGACTGATTGGGATCGCCCGCGCCAAGCCCTACAGAGAGTGCGTTATCAATCAGCGCAGCGTACTCGCGCATATCCGCGACGGCGCTGTCCACATCAGGATAGTTTTTAGACAACACGCCCACCAGAACATGACCTTCAGCCGCCTCGTAAATCGCACTGGCATTCGCTTTTGAACCTGCCAGAACGTTCAGGCACACGCGATCACGGTAAAAATTGGGGGTTAATTTCATGCGTTTTTCTCCTGGCCTAATACTTCGCGGATGCGGCGATAAACAATTTCTAGCTGGTCGGCGGTCACGCTGCGCACGTCCGCTTCGATAATCCCTTCGTTGGCCTTGTAGCCACGGAAGTAGATAGCGTATTCGCCCTGCTTGAGCGCGTTCACCAGATCGCCGGTGCCCACGCCGGTGGCGGCTTCGTCGAATTTGATTTCGCTGCGCGCGATATCCCGTCCGGCGCTGTCCCAGACCACACGGGCCGTCACACCGTTTAAGGTATTCAGTGCGTCAATAAAGGGGGTCATTTTCGCGACCATTTCAGCGCCGCTCTCTTTGGTCGCCGTCAGGTAATGTTCGATAGCGCAGGTCAGGCCCAGGATGCCCTCTTTACCCACTTTCATGGCGCGGCCAATGCCCGCCGTCTGGCGTTTCACCCATTCGACATACTGCGTTTTACCGATCACCAGGCCGCTGGTTGGCCCCTCGATCGCCTTCGCGCCGCTGTAGATCACAAGATCCGCGCCGGAGCGGTAATAGACATGCAGATCTTCTTCCGCTGCTGCATCGACGATCAACGGCAGATCGTGTTTGCGCGCAACCACCGCCGCCTGCTCGACGCTGAGCATGCTTTTCTGCACGCAGTGGTGAGACTTGATGTAAAGAATGGCTGCGGTACGCGGGGTGATCGCCGCCGCCAGCTGATCGGCGGAGCATTCGTTGGCGTAACCCGCTTCGACCATTTTGCCGCCACCGAGCGCGACCATGGTGCCGACCGGTGCGCCAAAGTTGACGTTGTGACCTTTCGGCAGCACGATTTCGTTGTTCTCAATGGGCGTGACGTGCAGGTTTTCCAGCAGCCAGTCACTCTCTTTCACCAGCACCGCGGCCACGGACTGCGCAATACCCGCCGAGGCGCAGGAGACGACCGTTGCGCCTTCTACGTCCAACAGCTTCGCGATGTATTCACCGGTTTTATTGACCAGATCTTTCATCTCGAAATACTGATTCATGCCGTCCATCGCCGCCTGCACCACTTCCGGACGCGGTGTGGAAACGCCCAGCGCCGTCATGCGGCCGGAGGTGTTGATCACCTGTTTTAAATGGTATTTCTCATAAATCGAAGACATGTTCCGTGCTCCCTTGTTCGGTCATGTAGCCCTTGCCTGCGCGGATCGCGGCAAGCGGCAGCAAAATATGTTCAGCCTGCAGGCTGTCGTTTTCAGCATCTACCAGCAGCGTCGGCTGGCGTTTTACGGTGAACAGCGTCAGGTCGGCATCCAGACCCGGCTGAATGCGGCCTTTTTGCGTCAGACGCAGGCCGTCGGCGGCGTTGGCGGTCACGCACTCGATCACCTGCGGTAGCGACATACCGATGGCGAGGAATTTCGACATCACGCTGGCAAGGCTACCCACCGGCCCGTTGAGGCGGTTGCGGCAGTAGATATCCGAGCTGATGGTGTGCGGCAGAATGCCCATTGCGATGGCGCGCTTCGCCACCTCGAAGCTAAAACTCGCCGTGCCGTGGCCGACGTCAAGGCGCACGCCGCGCTTCAGCGCGTTGGTGATGGAGGCACGCAGTTCGCCCGACGGCGTAAGAATGCGGTTCGGTTTGCCGTTGTAGCAGTGGGTGATGATGTCGCCAGAACTCAGCAGATCGGCAATTTCATCGAGGTTTGGCGGATTGTTGCCGATATGCACCATCAGCGGCAGGCCGCCATTCTGCTGCTGCATCTCTTTTGCGCACGCCAGCGGCGTGATGCCGTTTTCACCGACCACGCTGCTGCTCATGCGGGCTTTCAGGCCCACGATAAAATCAGGGTGGCGCTTCACGGCCTGCTGTACCGCATCCGCATCGATATTGGCCATGTTCGCCAGCTCGTTTTGAGCGATCAGCCCGACGCGGGAAATATTCAGCAGCGCGAAAACCGCCGTGCTGGCTTTGCGGGTAATTTCGTAGAAATCGTCCACATCGTCGGCACCGGTACTGCCCGCGTCCACGACGGTCGTGACGCCAGTCGCGATACCGACGCTGTCCGGCTCATCATGATAAATCGGGGAGTTGGGGTAGCAGTGAACGTGAGAATCAATCCAGCCCGCGCTGACAAACACTTCGCCGTTCAGCTCGACGGTTTTGTGTGCGGGAGCGTTAATCTCACCCAGCGCCGCAATTTTGCCGTCCTGAATGGCAATGTCAGCCAGCGTATCGTCGGTGAGGCGCGCGCGGCGCAGGAGTAAATCAAACATAAACATCTCCAGAGAAAGCGAGCGCCGAAGCGCCCGCCGGGTATTAAAGGGCCACCGGGAACAGCGAACCCAAAATCATTGCGCCAAGGATCGCGCCACCGGTAATCGGCTTCTGCCAGAGATAAAACAGCAGCGCGCCAATCAGAGAACCAATACCAATCGGGATAGAGGCGGTCATCGCGCTGAGGATAATCAACGGGCCAAGAAAGCGGCCAGAGGCGTTACCCGCGCCCATCATCACGTCCGCCCCGTAGGTGGAATCGCTCTGGTTGATGGTGAATTTACGCGCCAGGATAATCAGGTAGCCAATCGCCAGCCCAATCACCAGACCGGTGGCCAGCGAAGCCACAAAGTTAGCCACCGGGAAGACAAAGCCCGCGCCGAGCAGCAACGCCGGAACGCCGAGGCCAACGCCCGTTTGAATCGCTCCGCCGATATCGAGAATACCCACCAGCGAGCCTTCGATGATGCGCGCAAACAGGAAGCTGGCACCAAAGGCCGCCACCGCGCCGTAAACGCCGGTATCCATGCCCGCTTTTAACATCGCCACGAAGGCCACTTCGTTAAACGCGCCGATGCCGTACAGGTAGAACATATGCGTCCCGGCGAAAACGCCGGATGAGAGCAGGCCAACGAAGATCGGGAACGACCAGTCGGCATACCAAAAACCTTTATTCTGTTCCATGTTGAGGCTCCTGTTATTTGCCGCTGAGCGAGCTGTGGATCATGTCGAGCCAGTTCGGCACGGTCAGATGGAAGGATTCGATCATCTTCATGTCGAAGCCACGGAAGAAACCACTCAGCACGAACAGCAGAACAATCGCCACCATCATCACTTTGGTCACGCGGTTCCAGCCGCTCTCTTCGACGCCTTTACCAATCAGAATGCCCAGCACCAGACCCGGTACGGCGTTGCCCATAATCAGCTGCGCCGCGCCGCCAAAAACGGTGGCCCAGAAGCCGGATTTTTTACCCGCGTCGATTGCCGCCAGCCAGAAGATGACCGGCATGACGGTGTTGACCAGCAGGTTCGCCGCAGGAACCAGCACCTTCACGGCTGTGACCTGAAGCGCCGCAGGTACAGACGAGGCAGTGAGGTTTAAGAAGGTGACCACGAACATGCCGATCACGCCGCAGGCAATCGCCATTTTGCGTGGATCGTGCAGCGTTTCACCAACGTTGCGGTTTTTTAACATCAGCGCCGCGGCGCCCCAGTTAGGGATGATGCGATGGTCAACGTCCTGCGTGAAGGCCCCCGCCGCCACTGACGATGCCCAGGCGTTGAAGAAGAACCCCAGACCAAAGGAGAAGTGAGACGCGGGATCCCCTTCACAGGAGTTCAGTTCCCCCAACGTACGAAATGCGCCCATACCCTGTGTGGTAGGCGCATGAAACATGCGTGCAGCCCCGGCGCCAACGCCGACGCCAACCAGGCCGCCGATGATGAGCGATTTTATTAAAATTATCAGGAACATTCGTCTGCCCTATTAGTGAGAATCAGCGTTGCGTGACAAAATCCACCCGATCAAGATTGATGGCAGTCACGTTGACGGTCACGTCCAGCTCCACGCTGTAAGTGCGTCTTTCCCGGCGCAAAAAGAAGAACAGAAACGCTTCTTTACGCACCGCTTCTTGCGCCTGAACAACCTGCACATCCTGTGGCTCAATACGCAGTAAGATATGCGGCGATGCGTTCATCACCGCGGCCTGTACGTGGTTTAGCGCGTCGGCAAAGGCGCGCGTTTTGGCGTCACCTTTGCCTTTCACTCTCACCGTGGTGGTGAATTGCTCTTTCATGGTTACGCGCCGTACTTTTTCAGCCAGGCCTGCACCAGTCGCTCGCCCAGCTCTTCTTTATCCATAAAACCAAAACCCAAAACGTTGTTGCCTTCGTTGATGGCAGTGACGCCCTCTTCCACTGAACGCATACCGTATTTAGCCTTGTAGCCATGTTTGGTTTGCGCTGTGATGGCACCCGCACCGCCGCTGCCGCAGAACGAGATCCCGAATGTGGCGTTTTCCGCTTTCATCACGTCGCCCAATTTCATGTCCGCCGCCACGCCGGGTACGACAACCGCACGGCCGCCGGCCTTTTCCACACCGATAGCCACTTTCTGGCCTTTACCAAGACGATCGCCGATCACGACTGTAATTTGTTCCATTGTGTAGCTCCTTAAAGGTTGTCTTTAGCGACTTCGAAGTGAACGGAGAGCAGCCAGGCCTCTTCATCAGGAAGATTGCCGAACTGCGCGACCACTTCGCGGGCAAGCCGCATTGAATCTGCTGAAATTTCGTCGAACAGGTCAGCTTCGACCTCTGGCAGCGGTTCGCCGGTCACTGACCGGTGCGCCATTGCGCGAACGTGTGACGTCAGCATCTGCCGCTGGACGTCATTGGGAATGATGTTGTGGCGAGCAAGCAGGGAATAGACCTGCTCAAGCATGGTGTTTGCGAGCGTTTCAGTTTGCGCTGCCTGTTCCCCAACGTCGTTCATTACCGCTCCGTTAATCACTCGTCTTACCCCGTTAATGGCTCTGGGATAAAACTAACGCTGGAGGTTAAAGGTTTGTAGCGAGTTGTTTTCCACTTCGAAGTGGAAAGGAAAGCGGCACCAGTGATCTGTTCCACATAATTACGGTGAATATGTATTATCAACTGGATTTACGTGATGAATGTCACGTGATTCGGCGGTGAAAGGTCAGAAAGCAGAGTGGAAAGATTTACGCGCAAGGTCGTAAAGTGTGACGCGGATAAGGTTTTCTTATTACGTTGTGGCAAACAAAACGGGGGGAATACGCCCCCGTTGATTATTTTGCCGTCTGGCTTAGCGTGCCATTAGCGGAATTTTTTGTGGTTTTCGTTGCGGGTGGCAATGAATCCGTCAGCGGCGGCCTGGGCTTCTTTCACCTTGCCTTCGTTGGCAAGCTTCAGGGCACCGTCGATCTGGCCGACCAGCACGTCAAAACCGTGGCGATAGTCTTTCATTTCAGCGCTGTCTGCGGCTTTGTTTTCCAGCTTCGGTGGCGTCGCTTTTTGCGCATCGAGTGCGGCGACGCGCATTTTGGTCAATGCGTCTTTCATTTCCGTCGCATTATCCGTTTTCTGGACCACTTTCAGGTTGGTACTGAGCGTGTTCATATCATCTTCAAGATCGGCGGCAAACCCAGCAGAACTGAACACTAACGACGACACAGCAAGAATGGCTAACAGGTTTTTACGCATTGCTCACTTCCTTTTTTATTATGAAAAATAAGCTAAATACCCTAAATAATTCGAGCGCAGCCAACGCATCTGCCACGTGAAGTATGACGGGTATTATTGACCCGCGATTTTCATCTCGGGTAACAGCACTGAACCACACTGTATATTGCTACGTGTTTCAATATCGTTACCGACCGTAACGATATTGCGCCACATGTCTTTTAAGTTACCGGCAATGGTGATTTCGCTCACCGGATACTGAATTTCACCGTTTTCAACCCAGAAGCCGGCCGCACCGCGAGAGTAATCGCCGGTGATCCCGCTGACGCCCTGGCCCATCAGCTCAGTCACGACCAGGCCGGTGCCCATTTCTTTGAGCATCTGTTCAAAGTTCAGGCCCTGGCCTTCGATGCGCCAGTTGTGGATGCCGCCCGCGTGGCCGGTACTTTGCAGACCGAGCTTGCGCGCAGAATAGCTGGTCAGCAGCCACTGCGTCAGAATACCGTCTTTAATGATGTCGCGACGTTCTGTACGCACGCCTTCGCCGTCGAACGGCGTCGACGCCAGCCCTTTCAGCAAATGCGGATGTTCTTCGATGGTCAGCCATTCCGGCAGAATTTGTTGCCCCAAAGAGTCGAGCAGGAACGTCGATTTACGATAAACCGCACCGCCCGCAATCGCCCCAACCAGATGACCAAACAGCCCGGTCGCCACTTCGTTGGCAAAAATCACCGGCGCTTTCATGGTGGACAGTTTGCGCGGAGACAGGCGTGACAGCGTGCGTTTTGCACACTCTTCACCGACCCATTCAGGGGACTGTAAATCGCCCATCGCACGGCCAATGGTGTAGGCGTAATCACGTTCCATGTCGCCATTTTCTTCAGCGATAACGCAGCTGGAAAGGGAGTGGCGCGTAGAGCTGTAGCCCTGCAACATGCCGTGGCTGTTGCCGAACACTTTGATGCCGTAGTGGCTGTTAAAGCTGCCGCCTTCGGTATTGGTGATGCGTTTATCCGCCTTCAGAGAGGCCTGTTCGGCGCGCGCGGCAAACTCAATGGCTTCGTCTGGAGACACTTCAGCCGGATGGAAAAGGCTGAGATCCGGCGCGTCAAACGCCAGCAATTCTTTATCCGCGACGCCTGCATAGGGATCGGGTGAGGTATAGCGCGCAATATCCAGCGCAGCCTGCACGGTACGGGCGATGGCATCCGGGCTGAGGTCGGTCGATGACGCGCTGCCTTTGCGATTCTGGTGATAAACCGTAATCCCCAGCGCACCGTCACTGTTAAATTCCACGTTCTCGACTTCACCGTAGCGAGTGCTTACGCTGATACCCGTGGTTTTGCTGACTGCTACTTCCGCGCCGTCTGATTTCCCGGAAGCCAGCATCAACGCTGTGGAGACCGCTTCTTCCAGAATCTTACGCTGCGCTTCAACTTGTGAGGTTACTTTCATCGCAAATGCCATACTGTAAGAGATAGTTATCTGAAGTCTAACAGAGAACCGTTTTTCAGTGCGCGTCTTAACTGGTAACATTAGCCTCTTTTTTAAGGAGCCTGACATGACTAAGCAGCCCGAAGACTGGCTCGACGACGTTCCCGGTGATGACATCGAAGACGAAGATGATGAAATCATCTGGGTCAGTAAAAGTGAAATTAAACGTGACGCCGAAGAGTTAAAACAACTTGGTGCGGAAATGGTAGAACTGGGCAAAAACGCGCTGGATAAACTCTCGCTCGACCCGGATCTGCGCAGTGCCATTGAACTGGCCCAACGAATCAAAAAAGAAGGCCGTCGCCGCCAGCTTCAGCTAATCGGTAAAATGCTGCGCCAGCGCGATGTTGAGCCGATTCGTCAGGCGCTGGATAAGCTGAAAAACCGCCACAACCAGCAGGTTGCGCTGTTCCATAAGCTTGAGCAAATTCGCGATCGTCTGGTCGACAACGGTGACGATGCCGTCGCAGAAGTCTTGAACCTGTGGCCTGACGCCGATCGCCAGCAGTTGCGTTCATTAATCCGTAACGCGAAGAAAGAGAAAGAAGGGAATAAGCCGCCGAAATCTGCGCGTCTGATTTTCCAGTATCTGCGCGAACTGGCTGAGAACGAAGGCTAATCCTCTCACGCTAACTCATTGATGGGTTAGCGTCATTTTTCCCTCCCCCCGTCCTTTTCCTCTGGCGTAACCTCTCCTTTTTATTCTCTCTTCAAAGCTGAATCGTTAAAGCAAAAACCATTTTAATTCACACTTTATCGTGCAAATAACGCAGTGCATTACACAATTATCGATCACTCCGCACACTCCAACGAGAAAAATCGCTTAATTCGCCATCAGGTGAAACGCATCACACTTTCACTTTTGTTAAGAATCTAGATTTGCCTGTGAAAGAAATAATCGATTCAGCAAAAAGGGAAGAATGATGAAAAAAACGTTGGCTTTAACCGCACTGGCCTGTTTAATTTCCGCGCCTGTCATGGCAAAAACATGGGTGCTGACAAGCGCTGATAGCGCGACGGAACTGGGTAACTGGAAAGTGACCAGCAATATGCTGAAAGTGAAAAACCAAAACTTCAGCATTGAACAAAAAGTCCTTCATGGCGGCAAACAGGAAGGCAGCAAAGTCATTATTATCACCAGTAAAGACGGGTTGACGATCGCGTTAAGCCCTACACGCGGCATGAATCTGCTGCACGTTGAAGGCTACGGCGTGCGGATGGGTTGGGATTCTCCGGTCAAAGAGGTGGTCAACCCTGCTTTCATGAACCTTGAAAGCCGAAATGGTCTGGGATGGCTGGAAGGTTTCAACGAAATGATGGTGCGCTGTGGCTACGAATGGACTGGGCATCCCGTCACTGCAGACGGTCAAATTTATACGTTGCACGGGAAAGCAGGCAATACGCCAGCCTCGCAGGTGGAAGTCGAGGTGAGCGACAACGCGCCATACGAAATTCGTGTCCGAGGTCTGGTAAAAGAAAGCACGTTCAAAAAAGCCGATCTGCAGACCATGACTGAACTGCGCTATGTTCCAGGCAGCAACAGCTTTGCTCTTCACGATGTGCTGACCAATCACGCTGATTATCCGCATGACTATCAGATAATTTATCACAGCAATTTCGGTAAACCGATTCTGGAAGCAGGGGCGCGGTTTATCGCACCAATGGCAAGCATCAGCCCATTCAATGATTACGCCAAAGCGGGCTTAAAAGAGTGGCAAAACTATGCAGGGCCAACGAAAGGCTTTGATGAAATGGTGTTTAACATCAAACCGCTGTCGGATGAGAATCACCACACCACTGCCGCAGTGATTAATAAAGCAGGCGACAAAGGGGCGGCGATTCAGTTCGACACCCGCCAGCTGCCTGTTTTAACGCTGTGGAAAAACACCGACACGGAGAAACAAGGCTATGTCACCGGCATTGAGCCGGGCACCAGCTATGCCTATCCGGTGACCATCGAACGGGAACAAAAGCGCGTGAAGCAGCTGCAAGCCGGTCAGAGCACACAGTTTGATCTGACATACACGCTGCTTCACACCTCGGGTCAGGTGGACGACGTTGTGAAGAAAATCGGTGAGATTCAGGGCAGCACCCCGATTGAGGAGATTGAAACGCCTATCGCCAAAGAGTAAGCGTTATTCCTTATCCGGCATGTTCACCCGGTAGCGCAACGCTACCGGGTCGTTTGATTACTCTTCGGCCTGGGCTTTCTTCGCCAGACCGTCCAGCAGCTTCTGATGAATTCCACCAAAACCGCCGTTGCTCATCACCAGAATGTGATCGCCCGGCTGCGCGGTTTTAATCACCATATCCGCTAAGGTGTCGACATCCGCATGCCAGTGCGCAGGCTGAATGCAGGCGTCAGCCACTTCCGCGACCTGCCACGGAATGTGCTGCGGTTGCAGGAGGAACACTTCGTCAGCGCGGCCGAGAGACGGTGCGAGATCGTCTTTGCTGAGCCCCATTTTCATGGTGTTAGAGCGTGGTTCCAGCACCGCCAGAATGCGCGCCGTTCCGCCGACTTTGCCGCGCAGTGCCGCCAGCGTCGCCAGAATGGCCGTCGGATGATGGGCGAAATCGTCGTACACCGTCACCCCATTGGCTTCACCGCGCAATTCAAGACGACGACGCGCATTGATAAAGGATCCCAGCGCATCGGCCGCATCGGCAGGCTTGACGCCTACATGACGCGCCGCAGCAATCGCCATCAGGCCATTGTGCATGTTGTGTTCACCGACCAGCGTCCACTTCACTTCGCCGACTTTTTCACCGTCCAGCCACACTTCCCACTCGGATGCGTCAGTTGTCAGTTTCTTCGCCTGCCAGTGGCCCTGCTCGCCCACCAGCTCCTGCTCGCTCCAGCAACCCATCGCGATAGTCTGCTTCAGATTGATGTCGTTCTCAGGGTAGATGATGCGGCCTTGCCCCGGCACGATACGCACCAGGTGATGGAACTGTTTCTGAATGGCTTTCAGGTCGTCAAAAATGTCCGCATGATCGAACTCAAGGTTATTGAGGATCAGGGTGCGCGGGCAATAATGCACAAACTTGGAACGTTTATCGAAGAAGGCGCAGTCGTATTCGTCGGCTTCAATCACAAAGAACGGGCTTTCGCCTAAGCGAGCAGAAACGTCGAAATTGCCCGGCACGCCGCCGATCACAAAGCCCGGCTTGTAGCCGCAAGCTTCCAGAATCCAGGTTGCCATCCCGGCCGTCGTCGTTTTACCGTGCGTACCTGCAACTGCCAGCACCCAGCGGTCGCGCAGGACAAAGTCATGCAGCCATTGCGGGCCGGACATGAACGGAATATTGCGTTCCAGTACCGCTTCCACACACGGGTTACCGCGCGTCATGGCGTTGCCGATGATAACCAGATCCGGTTCGACGTCCAGCTGGCTGGCATCATATCCCTGAATGAGATCGATCCCCTGCTTCTCAAGCAGAGTGCTCATCGGCGGATACACATTGGCGTCCGAACCCGTCACCTCATGGCCCAGAGAGCGCGCCAGCATTGCCAGTCCGCCCATGAAAGTGCCACAAATCCCTAATATATGAATGCGCATACGTCACTATTCCTCTTCTATTTGGCGCACATTTTACTCACATGTCAGCGTCAGAGAAACGCATTTCAGGTAAATCCGTATTTTGCTGGCGCGATTCACCACTGCGCTAATATTTGAATGTTTGTTAAGATTGTTTGAGATTGACCGCTTTAACCATCATTCGATCGCTTTACTCAACATACGATGCAGGGAAAGTGTTATGAAAACGTTAGGTGAATTTATTGTCGAAAAGCAGCACGAGTTCTCTCATGCTACGGGTGAACTCACTGCTTTGCTGTCGGCGATAAAGCTCGGCGCAAAGATCATCCACCGTGATATCAACAAGGCCGGTCTGGTCGATATCCTGGGTGCCAGCGGTGCCGAAAACGTTCAGGGAGAGGTGCAACAAAAACTCGATCTGTTCGCCAATGAAAAACTGAAAGCTGCACTGCGCGCACGCGACATTGTCGCGGGTATCGCCTCTGAAGAAGAAGATGAAATCGTCGTTTTCGAAGGCTGCGAACACGCCAAATATGTCGTGCTGATGGATCCCCTGGATGGCTCGTCTAACATTGACGTCAACGTATCTGTTGGGACGATTTTCTCCATTTATCGCCGCGTCACACCGGTTGGTACAGCCGTGACGGAAGAAGATTTCTTGCAACCGGGTAACAAACAGGTTGCCGCGGGCTATGTGGTTTACGGCTCATCAACCATGCTGGTGTACACCACGGGTTGTGGCGTTCACGCCTTCACGTACGATCCGTCGCTAGGCGTTTTCTGCCTGTGCCAGGAGCGCATGCGTTATCCTGCGAGCGGCAGCACTTACTCCATTAACGAAGGCAATTACATTAAATTCCCTAATGGCGTGAAGAAGTACATCAAATTCTGCCAGGAAGAAGATACGCCAACGCAGCGCCCGTACACCTCGCGCTATATCGGCTCGCTGGTGGCGGACTTCCACCGCAACTTGCTGAAAGGCGGCATTTACCTGTACCCAAGCACCGCCAGCCACCCGGAAGGGAAGCTGCGTCTGCTGTACGAATGCAACCCGATGGCGTTCCTGGCCGAACAGGCAGGCGGCAAGGCGAGTGACGGCAAAGAGCGTATTCTGGATATCACCCCGGAAAGCTTGCACCAGCGCCGCTCTTTCTTTGTCGGTAATAATCATATGGTTGAAGATGTTGAGCGTCTGATCCGCGAATTCCCGGACGCCTAACGTTTTATCACGGGGAGCCTGCTCCCCGTTTTTTATTTATATATTTTACCGTATAAATGAATATAAAAATCGCGCTTTAATCTTCCCGCCTACTCCTGCATTATTTCGATAACAGTTTATTATTTATTCAGGGGAGTCGCCGTCATGACGCAAAACTTTTGTCGTGCAAATACCGGTATCGATCTAAATCTTATTCCAGTGTTTATTGAAATCGTCAGATGCGGCAGCATGGCGAAAGCCTCTGTCCGCCTTGAGATGTCGCGTCCTGCGGTCAGTCTGGCGTTAAAGCGTTTTAATCAACTCTTTGATGAGCCTTTATTTGTTCGCAAAGGTTTATATCTTGAGCCCACAAAAAAAGCGCTGGAATTAACCCATTCGCTGGAAAAATTAATGGCGGATATTCATCACAATATTGGTGCAGTAAACGCTGAGGTGGAAATGGTATAAATCCTGGCGCAGATAGCACCAGGATTTATTATTATTACGCCGCTTGTGAAGTCAGTTTAAATGACGACATCGCTTCAATTAATTCGCGCGACTGCTCTTCTAAAGAGCGCGTCGCCGCGGAGGATTGTTGCACCAGTGCGGCGTTTTGTTGGGCAGTTTCGTCCATCTGATTCACCGCGATATTCACCTGCTCAATGCCGCGGCTTTGTTCCTGAGACGCGCTGGCGATTTCTCGCATCAGTCGGGTCATACGCATCACTTCGGTGGCGATCTCATCCATCGTTTCGCCCGCCTGTTGCGCCAGCTCGCTGCCCTCGTTAACGTGGGTCTGTGAGGCGCTGATCAGCGTGCGAATCTCTTTCGCGGCGTCCGCGCTTCGGCTGGCCAGATTACGCACTTCACCCGCCACCACGGCAAATCCCCGCCCCTGCTCACCGGCTCGCGCCGCTTCAACGGATGCGTTAAGCGCCAGAATATTGGTCTGGAACGCAATACCGTCGATCACGCTAAGAATGTCGGCGATACGGGCTGAGCTGCCGGAAATATCACGCATTTTCTCAATCACATAGCAGACCATTTCGCTGCCGTGATCCGCCGTATCAGAGACGGTTTTCGCCATCTGGTGCGCCTGTTCAGCGTTATCGGCGTTTTGTTTCACCGTCGCGGTGATCTCTTCCATGCTCGCCGCCGTCTGCTCAAGAGAGGTCGCGGTCGATTCTGTACGCTGGGCCAGATCCATATTGCCCGCAGTCAGTTCACGGCTGCCGGTGTCAATCTGCGAGCTGGCATCACGGACGCGCAGCACAGATTCCATCAAAGACTGACGCATTCCTTCGATCGCCGCATTCAGGCGAGTAAACTCCTGGCTCACCGGCATGTTCAGGACATGCGTGAGATCGCCTGCGGCCACATTTTCCAGCTGAGCAATAGAAGCCGAAAGCGGCTTGAGCAGCATATGGCGCAACGACAGCCAGGCCAGCACGATAATCCCTGCCGTAATCAGCGCCGCGATCACGATCAGCAGCATTACGTGGTTTTTACTCGACTGCACCGCCTGCACTTCTGCATTTCCGCGCGCTTCGCTCCATTTCTGAAACGCCTGCATGTCGTTATCAAACTGACGCGCCACCGGGATCAGCTTATTTTCCAGCAGATCGTAATAGGCATCAGAGCTTTGCTGGTTCAGGGCCGCAATCATCGGCGTGATCCCTTGCGCGTTGTAAGCAGCCAGGCTTGCCGCGACTTTATCCAGCAACTGCTGGCCCTGCGGATCCGAGACTCCACCGTCAATCACCGCTTTTAGCGTTTTCTGCGCCTGCGTGACTTCTTTATTAATGCTTTGCACCGATTTAGCGGCGTCATCCAGCATGCCGATCTCCATCAATCGGACGGCCTGACCGGCTTCGTTTCGGGCGCGTAAAATCAGCGTGTAGCCCGAATTGAGCTGCACCATCTGTTCACCTTGAAGGTGATTAATACGCTGCAAAGAAGAGGAACTCTGGGTAAGGGCATAAATGCCGATACCGCTGACAATCAGCAGAAGAAGGGTCATCACGGCCAGTAAAGAAAGCAAGCCGGTACGAATCGATAGCGTTTTAAGCATGATGTTATTTCCGGTAGCGAGATATTTTTTGGCACAACAAAAGGTTATCGGCCGCTACCGGAATAAGTTTAGACTTTGCGCAAATTCAGGGAGTTATCTGTTGAGTGGTCCAGTGCTAACGCGCGTCACAGGCGAGCTCTGGCGGTTCTCCCACAGCACCGTCAGGCCACGCTGTAGCGCGATAAAGATAAACAGCAATATCCCAATGGCGATTTTGGTCCACCACGAACTCAGCGTGCCGTCGAAGTTAATATAGGTTTGAATCAGCCCCTGAATTGCCACGCCAAACAGCGTGCCCAGAACCGTTCCGACCCCGCCACTTAACAGCGTCCCGCCGATAACAACCGAGGCAATCGCATCCAGCTCCACACCGACACCCGCCAGCGCATAGCCTGCCTGGGTATAAATGGAGAAGACAATACCCGCCAGCGTCGCCAGACCCGTCGACAGCATATAAATACGAATAGTGGTGCTCCGCGTGGAAATCCCCATCAGATTGGCAGAGGTGGCGCTCCCGCCGATGGCGTAAACCTCGTTGCCAAAACGGGTGCGATGCGCAAGGAAAATACCAATAACAACAACGCCCAGCATCAGCAGACCCATGGCGCTCAGGCGACCGCCGCCGGGGATTTTCCAGGCCAGGCTCGACAGCGTTTCGTAAACCGGGTGGTTGATGGGAATCGACTCTTCCGAGACCAGATAACTCACCCCGCGCAGGAAAAACATCCCGGCTAAGGTGATGATAAACGCCGGAATTTTTAGCGCATCAATCAGCAAGCCCATAAATGCGCCGAACGCACAGCCCATCACCAGCACCAGCGGGAAGGCGAGCAGCGGTGAGATCCCCCAGAAGCCGATCGCTTTTGCCAGAAAAACCCCGGTAAAGGCGATCACGGAGCCCACCGACAGATCGATTCCGCCGGAGAGGATCACAAACGTCATCCCGACGGCGATAATGCCCAAAAAGGCGTTATCGGTGAGGATATTACAAATCACGCGCGTCGAGGCAAAACCGGGGAATTGCGTCAGGCAGTAGAGATAGCCCAGCACAAAGACGCCGAGCGTGATCATTAACGGTAAATTACGTTTTATCATGGCCGCGAATCCCCTTAATGATGCTAATAAAGCGCGACGACTGAACAATCAGCACGCAGAGCACAACAACCGCTTTCACCACCTGGTTAAGCTCCGGCTGGAAGCCTGAGAGTAAAATCCCGGTATTCATCCCCTGAATAATCAGAGCGCCGACGACGGAAAGGGCCAGGTTAAAACGCCCGCCCATCAGCGAACCGCCACCGATGACCACAGCCAGAATCGCATCCAGCTCCAGCCACAGTCCGGCGTTATTGGCATCCGCACCGCGAATATCGGCTGCCACAATAATGCCGGCAATCGCTGCGCAAACGCCGCTTAATACATAGGCCAACATCACCACTAAGCGCGTGCTCACCCCGGCATTTTTCGCCGCCCGAATGTTAATCCCCACCGCTTCGATAAACATGCCGAGCGCTGTTTTACGGGTAAACAACCAGAACACGATAAGCGTAGCCAGCGCGATAATCACTGGCGTTGGGAAGAGCAGCAGCTTGCCGCTGCCGATCCAGGCCAGATCCGGGGAATCAAAGGTCACGATCTGCCCGGAAGTGATGAGCTGCGCCACACCGCGCCCCGCCACCATCAAAATCAACGTCGCGACGAACGGCTGGATTTTGAGGATAGAGACCAGAATGCCGTTCCACAGCCCCGCCAGAACGCCGGTTCCCAGTGCACCCAGCAGCACAACCGGTAAGCTGTGCCCGGCGACGGTCAGTGAAGCGGCCGTTGCGCCCGCGATGGCCATGATGGCCCCCACGGACAGATCGATACCGCCGGTGGCGATCACCAGCGTCATCCCTATCGCCAACAGCGCGACAGGCGCTGCGCGGTTTAAAATATCAATCGGGCTGCCAAACAGGCGGCCATCCTGCAACACGATTTGAAGGAAATGCGGCGCAACGAGGCTATCGACTGCCAGTACCAGCAGCAGCGCGATAATCTGGGGTGTGCCGGTTGGCCAGCGGAAGCGACGCTTAGACTCTCCAGCGTTTGAAAGTGAACGGGACATCACGATTGACTCCTTATGCCGCGATGGCATTCATGATCGCTGGAACGGACAGTTCATTCAGCGGGATCTCTGCCACCTGTTTACGATCGCGCATAATGATGACGCGATCGGCATAACCCACCAGCTCTTCCAGTTCGGACGAGATGACCAGCAGCGCCAGGCCATCAGCGCACAGCGTTTCGATGAGGCGGATGATTTCCGCATGCGCCCCCACGTCAATGCCGCGCGTTGGTTCGTCCAGGATCAAGAACTGGGGTTTGGTGAGCAGCCAGCGTGAAAGCAGCACTTTTTGCTGGTTGCCGCCCGAGAGAAATTCAATCGGCTGTTCAGGACCTGGCGTACGGATCCCAAGCTGGCGAATAAAGCGCTCGGCAATCGCATTTTGCTCTTTCCGCGGAATAGGTCGTAGCCAGCCGCGTTGGGCCTGGAGCGCCAGAATAATATTTTCCCGCACCGAGGCGGCGGCAATAATCCCGTCCGTTTTTCGGTCTTCCGGGCAAAAACCGATGCCCAGACAGGAGGCCTGATGCGGTGAACGTAAGGTTTGCGGTTTGCCTTTGATCATCGCGCTGCCGCTGTCGGCAGGTTTGATCCCAAAGATCACTTCGGCGGTTTCGGTACGCCCCGATCCTAATAAGCCCGCCAGACCGACGATTTCGCCGGGGCGCACTTCCAGGTTGAACGGTGCGATCGTGCCCTTTTTGCCGAAATCTTTAAACGCAGCAACCGGTTTATCGCTCAGCAGCGTGCGGCCCGCGCGTTGCAGCGCTTTGGTGTCCAGCTCGCGGCCCAGCATCATTTTCACCAGCTCGATTTGCGGCAGTTCGTGGGTTTCGCGACAACCAACAAACGCACCGTTACGCAAGACGGTAATGCGATCGCTGACTTCATAAACCTGATCGAGGAAATGGGTGACGAAGATCAGGCTGACGCCCTGATCGCGCAGCTGGCGCATCAGGGTGAAGAGCATGTCCACCTCTTGCGTGTCGAGGCTTGCGGTCGGTTCGTCGAGGATCAGGACTTTTGCGGAGAGATCAATCGCGCGGCAAATGGCCACGATTTGCTGCATCGCAACGGAAAAGCGGTTCAGCGGTTCGCGCACGTCGAGAGAAAAACCGTAAGATTCCATCAGTTTGGTGGCGCGCGCTTCCATCTCTTTTCGACGCAGCAGGCCAAACCGACGCGGCTCACGGCCAATAAACAGATTATCGGCCACCGACATGTTCGGCAGCAGGTTGACTTCCTGATAGACCGTCCCGATGCCAAGCTGTTGGGCATGGGCGGTATTTCGTGGGGAGATGGCGTTACCTTCGAGCCAGATCGCACCACGATCGGCATGATAAACCCCCGGTTAGGGCTTTGATCAGCGTGGATTTACCGGCACCGTTTTCCCCCAGCAGCGCCATGATTTCACCACGACGCAGGCTGAAGTCCACATTATCCAGCGCCTTGACGCCGGGGAAGAACTTACTTAATCCCTCTGTGCGGAGGATTTCCTGGTGTTGTTCAGTGGTCATAATTTCCCCCTCACCCTGCCCCTCTCCCCCACTGGGGAGAGGGATGGTTCGTGCAAGCCATAAATTATCTGCCTCACCTTGCCTTTCTCCCCTGTGGGCAGAGGGTTCAGGTGAGGGAAAAGGCCTTAGTAGCCCATGTTTTTCTTCTTCTCTAACTCTTCTTTCGCCGTATCCGGCAGGTAGAGCGTCGATTTGGTGATGGTCACCTGTTCTGGTTTGGTGCCGTCTTTCTTGAATTTCTCAAGGGCATCAAACGCCGGACCAGCCATGTTCGGGGTCAGTTCTACGCTGGCATTTGCTTCGCCATCGATCATCGCTTTATAGATATCCGGTACGCCATCGATGGAGCCCGTCAGGATATCTTTGCCCGGTTTCAGGCCCGCTTCTTTGATCGCCTGGATAGCGCCGATCACCATGTCATCGTTATGGGCGTAAACCATGCAGATATTTTTGCCGTTGTTTTCTGCCTTGATGAAGCTCTCCATGACTTCTTTGCCTTTACTGCGGGTAAAGTCGCCGGACTGTGAGCGAATGATTTTGATGTTTGGCGCTTTAGCGATAGCGTCTGCAAAGCCTTTTTTACGGTCAATCGCGACGCTTGCGCCAACCGTGCCTTGCAGCTCTACGACGTTACACGGCTTGCCGTTAACTTCTTTGATCAGCCAGTCACCAATCAGTTGGCCTTCCAGCACGTTGTTTGCGGTGACGGTCGTCATCACGAGGGATTTGTCTTTCACATCAATAGAACGGTCGAGCAGGAAGACCGGGATTTCTGCATCTTTGGCTTCTTTTAGCACCGGTTCCCAGCCTGTCGCCACGACGGGCGCGATGAAGATAGCGTCAACGCCCTGGGCAATGAATGAACGAACGGCTTTGATTTGGTTTTCCTGTTTTTGCTGCCCGTCGGCGATTTTTAGCGTGATTCCGCGTTTTTCGGCCTCGCTTTTGGCGACGTTGGTTTCAGCTGCACGCCAGCCTGATTCCGAACCCACTTGCGAAAAACCGACGGTTAATGGTGCGGCCATCGCCATAGACGACATGGCTGCCGAAACTGCTGTAACAAGAAGTAAGCGCTTCCACATAATGATGCCCTCATAGCCCAGGTTATTGGTGGTCAAAAGATGTTCTGCGACCAAACTATAGCCAAAGCAATAAGTAACGGAATGCGTTACATCACACTTCGGAAAAGTGAACAAAACGTTAATCACAAGTTTGTAATCGCTTTCATTCACCCATTAAATATGTGGCTGACTTTATGGATTTTCCTGTCATGGAAAGCGTCTGAAAATGGCATGCAAGCGTCGGCAAGAGTGAAAAGAGGCGGAGACTTTCATCGCGAGTTGGCTATAATACTCGCCACTTGTTTACCATACATTTTAAAGGACACAGACATGAGCTTACTCAACGTCCCTGCGGGTAAAGAACTGCCGGAAGACATCTACGTTGTTATCGAAATCCCGGCCAACGCAGATCCTATCAAATACGAAATCGACAAAGACACCGGTGCACTGTTCGTTGACCGTTTCATGTCCACTGCTATGTTCTACCCGTGCAACTACGGCTACATCAACCACACCCTGTCTTTAGATGGTGATCCGGTTGACGTTCTGGTCCCAACGCCGTACCCACTGGAGCCAGGCTCTGTCATTCGCTGCCGTCCCGTTGGCGTGCTGAAAATGACCGACGAAGCGGGCGAAGATGCGAAACTGGTTGCGGTTCCGCACACCAAGCTGAGCAAAGAGTACGATCACATTAAAGATGTGAACGACCTGCCAGAACTGCTGAAAGCGCAGATCACCCACTTCTTCGAGCACTACAAAGATCTCGAAAAAGGCAAATGGGTTAAAGTTGACGGCTGGGACAACGCTGAAGCGGCTAAAGCTGAAATCGTTGCCTCTTTCGAACGCGCCGCGAAGAAGTAATTCTTTCGATGCTAAACACACCGCCTACGGGCGGTGTGTTTGTTTCTGGCGTCGGATGCCGTTTTTCAGGCCATCCAGCAACGCCAGGCTTTAAAAGCAGTCAAACCGGGGATCGTCAGGCCACATCGCTTTTGCCTTGAGGCAAAGAGGCTGAGCCGATGGATCACCTTCCGACCGAACGATCATAAGAAGACTGTAAGTGACGTCGGGGTTGTTATGCACCGTTGAAAAGCGTTCTGACCACGCGCGGAAGCGGGTGAGCAACTCGCCGTCTCTCGTGATATTAAAGCGAAGCAGCAGCGCAACATGACGGTCAAAGTCGAGGCGATCATACTGACTGTATGGGTTGGCTAACGCGTCAACCACTGCCGCTTCATGATGGACAAAAGGCACCAGGCCCTGATGCTCGATGCGGGTGAGTTGGACCTCCGTCACCGCACCGGAAATCATAAACGCCAGTACTCCACATGCCACAAAGCCCACGGCTGTGCGCAGCGGCTTTTCATAGCCAGTCTTCTGATCGGTATTTAACCTGGCCGCCGGGCCAGCAATGGTCAGGAGCATCACCAGCATCAGGCCGTGCGTCACCGACTGATAAAGCGGATATTCCAGGTTCATGTGCAGAGCCAGCGGCAGCATCATCGCCAGACCGCACCACCGGCTGCCGCCTCTTCCCCACAGTCGCCTGAAAATACCCGCGATCATGAACAAAATACCCGCCACCGCAACCAGCCCACCTTCCATCCAGGTATACAAAAACTCGTTGTGCGGATACAGAACCGTTGTGCTGCCCATGCCCGGCGGAACCTGTTGCGACAACTGCCCAAACAGCGCTTCAAAACTGCCGTAACCGTTGCCGATGAACGGGTGGTTCAGAATCAGTTGCCATGTCAATGTGATCAAATACCAGCGCTGCACATTAGAGCCATCCTTCTGTACCAGCTCAGGAATAAAGCCCGGTATCACAAGCGGCCCGTAGTACAACGTGAGCACACCCGCGCCAGCGCCCGCCATCAGTAGCAGCACCGCATACCCTGTGCGACGTCGGTTTTTGCCTGCCGTCAGCAGCAGAACCAGCGCGCCCGCAACGGCCCCCAGCCCTCCCGCGCGGCTTTGTACCAGCACCAGCATGACGGGGATCGCCACCAGCGCAATGGCGGATATACAGACAAATAACCGCTGACGGGTTCGTAGAAATAGCCACAGAGCACAGACCATTCCGGTTGCCAGAAACGAGGCCAGCACGTTGACCTGCTGGAAACTCCCATAGGGGCGCCCCCCGGTCAGATGCGCGATATCGCTGAGTTGAACAACGGCAAAACCGACCTGGAGCAGTGCGGAGACCACCAGAATCAACAGCCAGACACGACGCATTCGGTGGCAGGGGATGGATTTCAGCATCAGCAACCAGATACCGACCAGTCCCCAAAGTGCCAGCACTTTGGGTAAAGCGTTCCATTGCCAGGCGGCAAGCGGAGACCACAGCAACGGCAGGGACCAGAGCGCCGCCCCCGCAATGATAAGGTACGTGCCAGGCGGCCACGCCACTTTCCATCGCGGGGAAAAGAGGTCGCAACACAGCGCAATCAGCGCCAGCACGCACCAGGCGAGAAGGTTTTGTGGCAGAGCCAACCCGGCGCTACCGTGGTTGGGGAGCATCCAGAGCAGCCCGCCGCAAAGCCAGAGCACAATGAGCAGCGTGACGATTTTATTCGCGGGTAATTGTTTGAAATAACGTAGTGACATAGAAATCAATAAACATTAAGGACGGGAAATATCCCGTCCTGTTAATGAAAAATAAAGGCGATGGATTACTGCTGGGTCATCACTAATACCGCATTCGCCGTAAAAGCACCGGTAGGAATATCTTTTAACGCCACAGTAGAATCACGCACGGCCTGGAAACCTAGTGTCAGGTTATTCGAGCCCTCTAAAAAATTCAGCGGTGTGACATCCGAAGGTGAAAGCGCTTTATTATCGTAAAATATCGCTGCTCCGACGCCGTTTGTTGAACTTTTTACCGCCTGACTGCTGCCGATGGAAATAGGTGTGTAGTTCAGCACCATATTGGCCGTTACCGTCCCGCCGGTACAGGTTACCGAAATCGTCTTGCTGATGGCTGAGCCAGAGTCAGGGACCGTAGGGATTTCGTCGCGGTTTAACGTTCCAAGCGAAACGCTTAGCGCATTACCGTCATTGATAGTACAGGATGTCTCAGGGATTGGCGGTGTAGGGGGCAATGGGGTATAACCACTGAGGCAATTATTACCACCCAAGTAGTACATTATTCCTTTAGTATCAACAAGATATACACAGGTATATATAGTTCCTTTAGTTTGAGGATAAGGACGCGCAGGATAAGACACCGACCAGGTACCCGAACCCGTTACAGTCACCTCTTGTTCAGCTATCGATTTGGAAGCATCGAAATATGCGGCATTGGTAGTTAGATGGTGCGACTCCTCGAGCAAACCAGCACCCCAAGCCATTACAGCTTGGTCCAGGTAATAATAACCCGAAGCTGGCACATACCCTGTACTGGACACGGTGCAAGAACTATCAGGAGAAAACGTTACCGTAGTAGCAAACTGAAAAGATCCACTTGATGGAGGGCAAAATTTAACATTACGTCCTTCATAAGGGTAAGCCCCCGAATAACCGCCATGAATAACAGCATTTGCCTTCACGACGATAAAGAGCATTGAAAAAACAATTAACAGGATTTTTTTTAGCATAATAGTCTGCTCAGGAAATTAGAGTTATTGAGGTCCGGTATTTTCTATGGCCGACATTATGGATACGTCAGCTCAAACGTCGCGGTCGCCGAAAAATCCCCAGGCGTAATCGCCTGCTGGGCAATCGCGACGGGCTCGCCCTGCACGTAGGCTTGCAAGGTTAATCGGTTGCTACCGTTGGCTATCGCATATTCCGGCGTCGGTTGATTAAACGGCAGCGCCGCGCCCTCCGGCGTTTCCATGCCAATTGCGATCCCCTTCGCTGTCCCCGTCACTGCCAACAAACCCGGCAGTATGCTGTTTTCGGTGCCTTTAAAGGTCATCGTAACTCTGTTTCCCAGGCTCATATCGCAGTCCGTCAGGTTGACCACAAACGGCACACCCAGGGTGCGGGTATTCTGATACAGGTATTTCGCCACCACAGAACTGAAATCTACGGTGATATCGCTGGTCTCCGGGTCCAGATTGCAGGGTTCACTGACCAGCGCGCCGCTGAAATGCAGGTTGTTATCCAGCGCCTGCGCCTCGTTGACGTTGATGGCAGCCAGCAGCGCTAAACTGAGCGCGCAACGCGACACGCGTGTACAAAATGATCTCTTCATGTCGTCCTCACTGGTACTGCGCGATCAGCGTCGCGGTGGCGGTAAAGGGCTGCTCGGTGAGCGTCTTCGCCGCGTCTTTTACCGGAACAGCGGTGAGCGTCAGTGAAGACAGTTCTCCAAGCGTGGTGCTGAGCGGTTTATTGAGCTTCATCGCCTGGCCGTTAGCCTGAATCTGTAGCCCAAGGCCGTCAGCCGACGTCGTCAGCGCCGCATCGTCATAGCTTTCTTGTGTGCCAATGATGGTCAAATCCAGCGGTGAATCGTCCGGCGCACCGTGGCAATCCACGCTGTAAGGAATCACCTGGACGTTATCCTTTCCATTGACGCCATTGACGCGGATATTGCCAAAGGAGACATCAATCACGTTGTCATTCGACACCGTACAGGGGGTGGAGAGAATAAATTTCCCCTGGAAGGTAATGTTCAGCGTGTCGCCGGTCTGCGCGGCCCTTCCCGTCGATATCACGGCCAGTAACATCAGCCCCAGGGCGGAAAGCGCTGCTGCTTTTTTGCTTTTCATATCCTGTAACCTTAATTAAAAGCCATCACGAGCGTCGCGGCTGCGGTGAACGTATCGCCACTGACCACATTGCTGCTGTTCGTCGTGCTGGTCTGGACCAATTGAGCCTCCAGAGACGGCGGACTGTCCTGGTTTACGGTGAACCAACTCCCCGTGCTTTGCGCAACGCCGTTGACCAGCAGTTCAACGCCCACGATCCCTTTATCGGTATCCAAAACCTGAACGCTGTTATAGGTTTTTTCGCCGCCGCCGGTATCGCTGAGCTTCATCTGGAGCAGCCCGGCACTGTCACCGCTACAAGTAAAGTCACTGACGATGGGCTTGCGGTAAGTGCCATCCAGCGTCACGGTGTTATTTGCGCTTCCCTGCAGCCGAACTTCACCAAAATCCACCGTTAGGGTGCCGCCCTGGTTAAATTTGCAAGAGCCGTTTGCCATGATCGTGCCGTCAATGGCGATATTCAGCGAATAGGTCGATCCTGGGTTTGCCCGCGCAGCAGGGTTGAAGCCCGGCAGCAGCGCCGCCGCCATCAGGCATAAAGCCAGTGCGTTGCATTTCATTGTCATGTTCTTCGCCCGCCCCTACTGGTAAATCAGGCTGAAGTTAATGACCGCGTGGTACGGCCCGGCGATGAACGGCGCGTTAGTCCGCTCCGGGGCCAGGGTGAAGACCACCTCGTCCTGACCGGGGTTCAGCAGCATCGTGTCACCCGTGCGCGACAGCATCACTGTTTTGCCACGGCTATCACGCAGACGCAGGCCGATACCGCTGGCACCGGTGACCGCCACCAAATCTGGATTTGACGCATCCGACACCGCGACAAAGCGTGCCCGATAAGGCGGTTGCATCGTGCTCACCGTTTCGGTCAGCGGCGTAATATTCGTGCTCCAGTTCCCCAGTACGGGACAGTCGCGCAGATACAGTTTCACCGTCACCGGTTTCGCTGCACGGCCTACCAGGTTTACGTCGGCACGGGCTGTTGAGCCGAGATCCACTTCCTGCCATGCAGAATCCATTTCCAGCCGGCAGGTGTTTTCTTGCAAATCGCCGTGCACATACAACTGACCCGTATCGGCCAGCGGCTTTTCATCCGCTGCCGCAGGGCCTGCCAACACCAGCGCGAGCGCCAGCAATGCCATTTTTTTCGCGGCTCTGTTCATCCTTTTCCTCCTTGTCCCGGCTTTATTTTTTGTCTTTGACTAGCTTGCCGGTGCAGGTCGCCCCGCCGCAGCTGAACTGGATCTGCGGACGGCCGCCGTAGTCGTTGACGTAGGTAAATACCGGGCTTGCGCCGAGCGCCGCAGCGGATGCCTTAATGGCACCACTCTCTTTCGGTGCGATCATCACAGGCTCAAAGCCCACCGGCTTGCCTTTCACCGACGGCGCGCCCTCCACCAGAGTCAGGTAGTACGGCGTTGGGTTGTTCACTACAAATTGATCCCCCTGGCGCGTCAGCGTCACCTTCTCCACCCAGTCGCCTTGTGCTGACTGGGTTTTATCCAGCGCGATGGCTGCAGGGCGGTAGAAAAGCTTGATGCGAGTCTGCAACGCAATCTGCAGGGTGTTAGGCTTGGTGCTGCGCGGGGGGATTTCGCGCAGGTTGAAATAGAACAGCGTCTCGCGATCCTGAGGCAGAGCGGCGACGGCCGGGGCCGCCTGCATTTTCACCAAGCTTTTCGCACCCGGTTCCACGCGCTGCACAGGCGGCAGTACGGTCAGCGGCGACGTGATTTTTGTGCCCTGCGCATCTTCCATCCACGCCTGCGCAAGGTAAGGCAAATTTTTGTTTTCGTTACTGATGTTCAAGCTAATAGACTTTTCGCCGCCGTTATAGATAACGCGGGTACGGTCCAGGGCGATAGCCGCAGAGGCCTGCTGAGCAATCATCAGACCGGCTAAAAGAGAGACGGCCATTACTGATTTTTTCAACTGGGTATTTTTCATTATCATATGCTCTGTAAAAAGGGTCTGTACCGCGCCTTATTCGCACGGCAGTAACAGATTTCCGTTCTGACTTAGTCCTGTTAGTTTTTCCGGTACGGTAACGGCACACTGTGCCGTTCCATTCCAGCTCACATTCAATTTCGCGCCTGGCTTCAGGCCACTGAGATAGGCTTGACCGTCATCGTTGACCAGACCGACTTCCTGATTCTCAGCGTTGCGTACGCTTGCCCCAAACGGAGGATGGCTACTGTCTTTCAGGCTGATGACTGCCATCGCCTTCTGACCTGAAAGCACGTTGAACCGACGATAGCCAATGGCCCCTTCGGTCAGCGTCGCCTGCACCACCGACGTAGACACCTCGGCGTTATCCGGTAAATTGTTGATGTCGATGCTCAGACTGTTTTTGTTGTAATCGCTCACCTCGGTGACGACGGCTTTGCCGAATCGGTTGGTCGACGTGTTGCCGCTGTAGCCCTTTACTGGCACATCCGCTGCGTCGCCAGTGTCCAGCAACACGCGGGTGCCGCCTGGTACATTCGAACGGTGTAGCGCCGTCCCCTTCGTGGTGGCAGTGACGCCGCCGCGCAGACTCAGGCCTGTCGAACTGTACTGGCCGTGCTGGTAGTCCACGTTGCCGGTCACTTCCGCCGCATCGCCCAGGTGGTCGTAGTAGCCACTGAGCGAGCCGCCGTCGTTGGTGCCGCCGGCTGCGACGCGGTAATTGTCGCCATTGTCCAGACGGTCGTAGTAGCTCAGATTTTGGCTGCTGGCATCTCCGTTATAAGATGAGTTCATCCCCAGCGAGCCAGTGTCGCCCCACGGAATGGAGAACGACATATACATACCGTCGTCATTGATACCATTGAATTTATTGCGATATGCTGTCAGCGACGCGCTGATATTTTTCCATTTACCGATATCGAAATAGCGAGACAGCGATACGCTGTAGCGATCTTCGGCCGCAGTATTCCAGTAGGTCTGATGCGAGTAGTTAGCGTATGCACTCAGGCCAAGTGCCTTGAATTGCTGGCTGAAGGTGACGGTGTACATCTCTTTACTTTGCATGACATCGCCGTTGTCTGCGCGATAGCTGATGTAGTCCGAGAAGCTCATAAAATCTTTTTCAGAGAAGCGATAGCCTGCGAAGGTCACCTGACTTCCCGTGTCATCAAAGCGCTTTGAGTAGCTCACCCGATACGACTGGCCAGAGCGATGCTCATCTTCCAGTTTTGCATCGGAACGCGTGACGTCGAATGCCAACGCGCCGAGCGCCATCAGGTCGCGACCAATACCCGCTGCAAGAGAAATGTATTTAGCGCTTGAAACCATACCGCCATAAAGCGACCAACCGTTGCTGATCCCCCAGGAGAACTCAGCAGTTCCGAAGGTGTCACCGTCCGTTTTGTGATCGTAGCCAACGGGTTTCCCTGCATAAAACTTATATCGAACGCTGCCGGGACGCGTCAGATAGGGAATATTGGCCGTATTGACTTTATATTCCTGCACGGAGCCATCTTGCTCCTGAACACGCACATTAAGTTCACCCGCTACCGCGCTGTTAAGGTCCTGAATCGCAAACGGGCCTGCAGCAACCTGCGTTTCATAGAGCACGCGTCCCTGCTGGGAGATAGTCACTTTGGCGTTGGTTTTTGCTACGCCGGTCACTTCCGGCGCATAGCCACGCAAATTAGGCGGCAGCATATTGTCATCGGAGATCACGCTTGCACCCACAAAGCGGAAGCTGTCGAACAGATCTGAACTAACGTAATCTTCACCGAGGGTCAGCTTCGCTTTGATCGGTTTAAGCGCACGATAAAGATACATGCGGCTCCAGGTCCACTGCTTCTGTCCGCTGCCGTTTTCATCACTGTTTTGGTCGTAATTGGTCTGCCAGTCAGCACGTGCACGCCATGCGCCAAGGTTGGCGCCAAAGGTCCCGTTGCCCGATACGGTATTTGAATCACCGCCTTGCTCATTGTGTCGGGCCTGGGCGTTAACGTTATAATCTGCCAGCAGGCCAGGAATACCTTCGTCCCACATCGAAGCGGGAACCCAGTCATTCGAGGTGTATTCGAGATACGCCTGCGGCATGTTGATAACAAGTTTGCCTGCACCTAAATCCGGTGTGATCTCTACGCCTTTTAGCCCAGCGACATCTAAACACTCCCCGTTATGCCAGGACTGAAGCTGAGAAAGGAATTTATCTTTAAAACCAAATTTCTGGACCAGTGCCGGTGATAAACACGCAATGGTATTATTCTTATCCGATGGTGACGGATAGACAGATATGTTTTGTTCTTCCAGCTCGTTTTGGTTAATTTGAATCAGGAAGGTATACTCACCCGGCATGATATAGCCGCGCTTAGAAAATTGACTTAGGTCGATATTTGCTTTGTCTTTAACATCCAGCACATCGGTATTAAATTGAATATCATCTGCTGCCATCGCAGGGGCGCGCATACCTGCGCAAACACAAATTGCAAGTACAGACCATTTTGCCACAAAGGTCTTTGTGCACTTTTTATTAATGTATGTATTAACCATTACCTTAGTACCCGCTAAAGGATTAAATTAATCAGAAATACTCAACCCGATAGCGGAGAATGGCCTGGTAATCACCCACCATTAATTCCCGCATTGTGGTCTTTAACTTAATCTGGTAGTCGAGGCGAATCTCATCTGCCGTGAGTTTTTGATAAGGGACGGTTTCACCTGGACGGATAATTTTTCCGTTACTGTCCGTCAGCTCTAATGCAACGCCAGAAGCAACGCCGCTCACTTTAAATAATCCGTCGCTCTTATCGCCATCAAACGTGATACGAATGAACTGCCAGGGTAATGGATTGTCAGCCTCTGCCAGTGAACAATTTGTCAGTGCAATAGAAAAAGGATGGGGTTCACCTTCACTTACCCGAGCCATATGCCCGCGCGTCTCAGAGCCCATTTCTACGGTCTGGTAACCATCACCCGTATCAATGTCGCATGCGCTGGAAAGAATCGTTCCTTCCATATGCACGCGACCGGTAAGCCCAAGATCAAATTCACTTCCCGGAGTAACGCTCTGCCTTGAGGCCTGCGCCAGACATGCAACCGCCATCAGCGAAAGGGCTGTCGTACAGCGCATGAAAGAATTCATAAGTCATCTCTGCGATTCGAAAAATTCATACGCCCACTGTCGTGAGCGTATGTTTCAGTAGGGAGGTGCGATTACTCGTAAGCGAGAGTAAAGTCAGCGACTGCGGTGAAATCACCTGGGGTTACAGTCGCAGAAGCGCCATCGCCTTTCAGGTATGCAGAGAACAGCAGGGTGTTATTTCCGTCCTGCAACATGCGTGCAGCGGATGCCTCACCCATTTTGATCTGCGCGCCGTCACCGTTGGTCAGGATGATGCTTGCGCCTTTCGCGGTACCTGTGATACCCAGTGAGCCATCCGTTGCACCTTCAGCACCCGTGAAGGTGGTTTTAACGGATTTCAGCGTGGTGGTATCACAGCCTTCCAGTTTGATTTCAAAATTACGCGGTACGGAAGTACCGGAATTGCTGTTGGCTTGTAAAGCAACGTTAGAAACCTGACCCAGGTTCACAGTCTGATCGATGCTGTCTGGGTTGATGGAGCAAGGCGCATCAATGATAGAACCGGTGAAAGTCACTTTACCATGGCCCTGGTCCTTCGCATTCGCTGCGCCAGCAACCAACAACATTCCCATAACAGAAGCTAAAGCCGCTTTTTTGAAGTTCATTTTTAAATCCTATTAAATAGTAAACTATTGGGGTATGTTTAAATTATTAATTAAAAAGATACTCCGGCCTTTCATTAATAATCTATGAATATTTTCTCATCATGACAGCATTAATAAAATAAAAAATATTAATAAATAAATCTTACAGTCCGACGGAAGCATTCTTTAAAGAGAATCAACAACAATAACTAGAAATATATTCACAGCGTATAAATCATAGAGGTAAATACATTTCTTATTGCGGCGTATTTTACTGATTAACTCACATTCTAAAAGAGTTTAACTGTCCATTTTGAGACAAAACGGTAAAATCTATTTTTGGATTTCTTGCAGCTGAAAAATATCAAAAAAAACCACGCCGAAGCGTGGTCTTGTGAGGCGATTCTCAGTACTGGTCTCTGTCTAGCCAGTTACCGGTTTCAATCCGTTTCAATCCATCGACAGGACGCTGGTACACGTACATCCATGCACTCCCATACGGAGTCTGGACCAACTGACGTGCATATTCACCGCCCCTGGTGCGCAAGGCATCAAGTTCGGCAAGCGTGGCATTATCAATACGATAAACTTCACCCTGTACTGTTCCGTTCCCCGGAACCGCGCCTGGATAGTGGCCCAGACTGTACAACTGGTAGTTCTCGATATTGTAATTACCCAGCAACTGAGCATTGGTCATCCAGTGACTGTTGCCCTGCTTAGTGCGTAAACTACCGTAGACAAATATTCGCATTGCTAGAACTCAAACTGATAGAGCACATCCAGCGCCTGGTCTATACCAGACACTGCTTCCAGATATAGCTTAGGCATAAGGCGATAGCGTAACGTGAGAGTCGCCAGCGAGTCAAAGATCCCCACGCCATATTTCACTTGCAGACCCGGCAATACATAGCCGCTGACGACCACTTGCGAAGAATCGCCAACGCCCTGGGTGTCGAGCGCCAGATTACTGACGCCAAACGTCTCGCCGATTTTACCCACAACCTGACCACTTTGTGCAACCCCCAGACCCACTAACATTGACGTCATCGCCGCACTATCGCTCTGCTGGCTGTCCAGACCCTGCCCACGCAGGAGATAAGAGAGGGCTTCTTGTTGCGACATCGCCGGATCCGAGAAGATCTCTGCCTTCGGTTCATCGGCGGTTCCCGTAACACGCACCCCGGCAATCACGTCGTTCTCGGTAGATTCAGGGTTACGTATCGCTTCGATATTCAGCAGCGGCTGATCCGGCGGACCGGAGAACAGCAGTTCACCTTTACGCACAATCAGATCCTGACCATAGGCGTGGAAGCGCCCTTCAGGAATATTGATCTGCCCGTTCAGACCAAGCCCCCTGTTGGTCCTGCGCCACCTTCAGGTCACCCGTCAGTCTGGCCTTCAGGCCAAACGCATCAAGCCGCACGTTGTTTCCAACATGAACGATCAGATTACTGTTAATCGGAATCCCGGCGCTTTTCGGCTCAGCAGGTTTCAGATTGTTATCCAGCATCACTTCATCGCTTGAAACGCCCACGGCGCTTTCCGGCACGTCATGCACCACGATGCGTGCCCACGGCACATCGACGCGGCCATCGAGGGTAAACAGGCTTGGCGTCGCTTCAAATACCACGTCCGGCGACACGTCAAGACGTACCATCGGCGGCACGGTAATACGCACTTTGCTGCCTTTTGCGGCCACGCGCGCACGCCAGTTATCAATTTGGGTCCAGTCCGCATCACCGCTCAGGTTGATTTGCCCCTGCTGGGTACGCACAACCCCAGCCAGCGTCGAGCTTGTGCCGTTGAAGTTCATCGCAATCTGGCTTGGTTGCATATCAAATGGCATAAAGTTGCCGTCGATATCCACCCCGTTCAGCTGCATTTGACCAAACAGTTGCGGGCTTTGCAGATTTCCCGCCAGCCGCAGATTAGCGCTGAGCATCCCCGCCGCTTTTTCACCGCGCGAGAAGATAGGGTTCACCATCGCAAGGTTAACGTTGCGGATATTCACGTTACCGCCCAAATTACGCTGCCCTTGCGGATCGGTAATTTGCACCTGGCCGTCGAACTGGCCGTTATTGGTGAGACGAATCAACCAGCCAAGCTCAGCGCGATTGTTATGCAAATCGGCTTTCAGATTCAGCGTGTCAAACGCCACCGGCAACGGTGCGTCGTTCACCGTCTGCGTGACCTTCACGTTACGCCCTGAGAGCGTCACGCTGCCCTGCGGCAAGCCCTCTTTGGTGGTGTCCCATGCCACATCGGCCTTACCGCTGAACACACCGCTGGCCTGCGTGGCCTCCGGCATAAACGGTTTCAGCATCGCCAGATCAAAGCGGTTCAGATTCACCACCGCGCGGCCTTCTGCACCAGCATCGATAGTCTGCGGCACGCACAGCTCGGCATTGGGGTTGGTCCAGCAGTGCGGTCCAATACTGATTTTCTGCTCTGCGTTGCGGTAATCCAGCGCAATAGAGCGCGAGAGCGCCAGCGGCCCGACCGGCGTCGTGAAGCGGGTATTATCGAGCAGGCCTTTCCAGCGCTGTTCTTTGCGGTCAAAACTGCCCGTTAAATGCAGCTGGCCAGAAACCGGCTCGCCCTGCACACGCAGCTGAAGATCGTGCTGTTTCTCGCTGCCTTTCGCGTCCAGCGTGACCAGACTGAGATTCACGTCTGGCTGCGAAATACGCTCTACGCGCAGGTTCAGTTTTCCGGCAATCTGATCGGTGGATTTCACGTCGCCCTCGACGCGCACGCGAGCAATGGACAACGCCTGCCATCGCAGGTTGTTGGCGGTAATGTCCGCCAGCAGCTGTGGCGCATCGACCGTACCGCGCACTTTCACCAGGCCTTTTGCCGTCCCGCCCAGGCCCGGCAGCGCGTTGTCGAGGTTTGGCGCATCAATCGTCGCATCCAGATTGAGATCTTTTACCCCCAGCTCGCCTTTGATATCGGCCGTATTGCGCCCCAGCGCAACGTGCATTTTAGGGATAATCCACTGCAAATAACTGTTGCCGCGCAGCGCCCCTTCCACCAGCACCTTGTTCTGTTTCACGTTGCCGGTGATTTTGATTTCCGGGACCTCCATCTGCCAGCTTCCGCCGTACAGACTCCCGCGGGTTTTGATCAAACCGTCGAGTTTCGACGGCCAGTCCGGCACTTCTTTGGCGGTGTTGATGCCCGTCAGTTTCAGCTCACCGCGCCAGCTGATCGCCTGCTGCCAGTCGAGTAGCGCAGTCAGCTCGGTTTTTCCTTCCAGCGCCGCGACGGTGAGTTTATCAAGATTGATTTGCTGCTCGTTGCCCTTCGCATCCAGTGTGATATTTGCAGGCGGCACGCCCTCGCCTTTCACGGCAGTGCGGAACGACAGCGTGTAGTCGGTCATTTTGCCGCTGAGCTTCAGCTTGAGATCATCGGCCTGGAACTGTTTTTCACCGGTGAATGGCCAGTACAACTGCTGGCTTACAATTTCAATATTCAGCGGTAAACCGGCCTCCGTCAGCTGAGTTTGCCCGCGCAGCACCATATCCACCGGGCCTGACAGGTTAATGCCAAACTCCAGTTTCTCGCGCAGCGCGCCGCCCACTTTGAGCTTCACCTTCTCGCCTTTGAGAGGATCGATGTTCAGCGTGCTGTTCAGGGTCATATCCACCGGCCAGTTGTCGCGCAACAGTGCGTTACCGGTGGCGTTCACGGTGCCCTGATTGGTATCGATATCCAGCGTATCGAGCTTCATATTGCCGTCAATGCTGCTCACTTTCAGCAGCATGTTGAACACCGTCAGATCGGTATCCCCCGTCAGGCGCAGCTGCTCGCCCTTAAACGCTTCGATATTCAGATTGAGCGGCAGATGAACGTCGGTCATCTCCGGCAGAACCGGTTTGGAGAAAAGATCTTTCAGCGTTTCGCCCAGCGGTTTTTCTTGTGGCTGCGGGTTCTGAATTTTGGGTTCGACGATCTCTTCCTGCGCCACTTTTGCCACTTTCGGCAGCGCAATCAGCAGCCCCTGTAGCGCGGTTGGCGTCAGGGTTAAATTCTTCTCCTGCCAGCGCAGGCCGGAGGTAAAGTCCATCACCGACACGGTGGTGTCGTCGATTTTGATATTGACGTTATTGAGCGCCACGCGATATAGCGCAATCGGATACGGCGTCGAGAGATTCAGCGGGCCGCTGTCTTCCTCTTCAACAGGCGCAGACTTTGGCATTTTTTTCGAATCTATCGTCACGTTAACGTCTTTTAACGACAGATCGTTTACGCACAGGCTGCTGTCACGCAGGCAGCGCAGTTTGACCGCAAGATGAAACTCACCCGCGTTAACCGCCACGCCAGGCTGCTGGTAACGAATATTCTTCAGGCTCAGGTCGCGCCAGCCGCCCGTCACCTGGCCGATTTCCAGCCCAGGCACCCAGCGGTTTGCTGCGTTAAACAGCAGATGCAGGCCGGTTGTCGTCCCGACCAAAAACGCCACTGTGCCGAGCAACAGCACGATAAAAATCAACACGCCGAGGCTTATCTTCTTCCATAAACTCATAATTCAGGCCCCAGACCGATGTAAAACTGTAATCCGTGCTCGTCTTTGTCCCCAACCGGAACGGCGAAATCGAGCTTGATTGGCCCGACGGGTGATTGCCAGCGCACGCCGACGCCCGCGCCGGTTTTAAAATCGCTTTTGCGGATGTCGTTCACCGCCTCGCCGCCGTCGACGAACATCGCGCCCCACCATTTTCCGCTGACGTTGTACTGATACTCCACCGAGCCGGTCGCCAGCTTGGACGCCCCCGTCAGCTGGCCTTTCTCGTTTTCCGGGGAGATGGATTTGTATTTATAGCCACGAATGCTGCGATCGCCGCCGGCAAAGAAGCGCAGATCCGGCGGCACACGCTCGAAATCACCGGTTTCAATCCAGCCGAGGTTGCCGCGCATCACGAAGCGGTGTTTGTCATAGAGGGTACGTATCCAGACGTTTTGCGCCTGTACAACCGAGAAATCGACGTCCGATCCCCAGGCGGTGTTCGAATAATCAATGGAATAACGCTGGGAGTCGCCCCACACCGGCATCAAACCGCCGCGCGAACGGGTGCGGCTGATCATCACGCCCGGATAAAGCAGCATTGTGGTGTTGGTGACGTTGGCCTGCGTAAAGTGGTCGAGACTCCAGCGCAGGTTGATCGCCCGCTGCCAGCCGCTGGAGAGGTCCCAGAAGCGAGAGACAGCAAGCGTGGTGGAATCCTGTTCGGTATCGTTTAAATCGGTGCGCTTAAAACCGCCCTGTAGCAGATAATATTGTTCCAGCGGATTTTTCAGCAGCGGCATTTTATAGCTGAAATCCACCTGCTGTTCCGGCGCGGAGATGCTGGTGCTGGTGGTCAGACTGTGACCGTAGGAGTTCATCCACGGTTTTTTCCACGTCGCTTTGACGCGCGGGCCGACATCCGTTGAATACCCGACACCCGTTTCGATGGTGTTCTCAGTGCGTGGAGACACCACGCCATGCAGCGGCAACACTTTGGTTTTACGCGCTTTGTCAAATTCAGGTGCAACAACGACCGAGTTAAACCAGCCGGTCGCCGAGAGACGGCGGTTCAGTTCAGCGAGGTCTTTTGACTGGTAATAGTCACCCTCTTTGAATGGCACCAAATTTTGCAGATATTCATCGCGGATTTGCGACCCTTCGAAGGTGACATCGCCAAAACGATAGCGCTCACCGCTGTCGAAATCGATATCCCAGAAGGCCTGACGTCTTTCGAGCGCCACACCCAGTTGGCTTTTGGTAAATTGGCTGTCGAAATAGCCTTTGCGCAGCGAGACGCTGGTCAGCTCTTTTTTGAAGTGGTCGTAGTCGCCGTGGTTAAGCACCGTGCCCACTTTGGGCCGCGTGCTCAGCAGATCCAGATAGTCGCGGTCGGTACGCGCGCCGCCGCGAAGCACAACGTTGGTGCCACCAATCAGCACCGGTTCACCCGCCGAGACACGGGCGATCAGCACCTGGCGTCCCTTGGCAGGTGGCGGACGTAAATCGAACTCGATCGTAGGTTCGTAGTAACCCAGGGCTTTTAAGCCATCGCGAATCGCATCATCCACGCGCGCACGAAATCGCCGGTCGGGCGTCACTTCGTCACTTTGGATGGTCGACAACTGCGCACGCACGTTTTTTTCCAGCGTCCCGGATAACCCCTCAACCTGCAAACGGACATTCGCCGCGCTGGCGACTCCGCTTGTCAGCAATAAACTGACCAAACATAACTGGCGGATCTTTGGCACGTTTTCTCCTGAATATCCTTGTTTCCACCCTGGAAGCAATGAAGTGCCGCTCCGCGGCGTATCACGGCATAAAGCCCAAAACCCAATTCGCGGGTTGAAAAATGGCCGAGAGGCCTAATATTTCTTATGTTTAAATCTAGACTCATTCAGCGTATTTATTGTGTTCAATTAAACGCTTCGTGACAACCCTAACTGAAATATCGCTACCCGGGAGGCCCCACCGTGAGTTTATTCGACAAAAAGCAGCTTGTTTCTCAAGCCGATGCATTACCGGGACGCAACACTCCGATGCCAGTGGCAACGCTGCATGCCGTCAACAATCATTCAATGACCAACGTCCCGGATGGCATGGAAATCGCCCTTTTCGCGATGGGCTGTTTCTGGGGCGTAGAACGTTTGTTCTGGCAGCTACCTGGAGTTTACAGCACCGCTGCGGGCTATACTGGCGGCTATACGCCAAATCCGACCTATCGCGAAGTATGCTCGGGTGAAACCGGCCACGCTGAAGCGGTGCGCATCGTGTACGATCCGAGCGTAATCAGCTACGAACAATTATTACAGGTGTTCTGGGAAAACCACGACCCCGCTCAGGGAATGCAGCAGGGCAACGACCACGGGACACAGTACCGTTCCGCGATTTATCCGTTAACGCCGGAACAGGACGCCGCCGCCCGTGCGAGTCTGGCACGCTTCCAGGACGCCATGCAGGCGGCGAATGACAATCGCAAGGTGACCACGGAAATCGCCAACGCGACGCCGTTCTACTATGCAGAAGATGACCATCAGCAGTATCTGCATAAAAATCCGTATGGCTATTGCGGCATCGGTGGGATTGGCGTTTGCCTGCCGCCACAGCTCGCCTAAGCGTTGTAAATGCCGGGTGGCACATCGCCATCCGGCCTGCTTTTTCAGCGATGTGTCCACCGAAAAAAGCCGAAAATGTGCCCTCTGGCGGCTTTACACTCTCTTACGCTATACTACCCGCTGAAATAATCGGCTCAACGCTACGAGCTGACGTTCAATGTGTCTTCACACAAATGTAATTAACTTCCCTTCCGAGGATCTGGCGTTAGGCCGGATAAACTATGTTAAACAGTATTTTACTAATACTTTGTCTCATCGCTGTCAGTGCCTTTTTCTCGATTTCAGAGATTTCACTGGCCGCTTCCCGAAAAATCAAACTTAAACTGCTGGCCGACGATGGCAACATCAATGCACAACGCATCCTGAAAATGCAGGAAAACCCCGGTATGTTCTTTACCGTGGTGCAGATTGGCCTGAACGCTGTCGCCATTTTGGGCGGTATCGTGGGCGATGCGGCGTTCTCGCCGGTGTTTTACGGTCTCTTCTCCCGATACTTCGCACCTGAACTCTCCGAGCAGCTGAGCTTTATTCTCTCCTTCTCGCTGGTGACGGGTCTGTTCATCCTGTTCGCGGATTTAACCCCGAAACGCATCGGTATGATTGCGCCAGAAGCTGTGGCTTTGCGCATCATCAACCCGATGCGCTTCTGTCTGTACGTGTTCCGCCCGCTGGTGTGGTTCTTTAACGGCCTGGCGAACAATATTTTCCGCCTGTTTAAGATCCCGATGGTGCGTAAAGACGACATCACCTCTGACGATATTTACGCCGTGTTCGAAGCCGGTGCGTTGGCCGGTGTACTGCGCAAGCAGGAGCATGAACTGATCGAGAACGTGTTTGAACTGGAATCCCGTACCGTGCCGTCCTCCATGACGGGCCGCGAAAACGTGATTTGGTTTGATCTCCACGAAGACGAGCAGAGCCTGAAGAACAAAGTGGCCGAGCATCCGCACTCTAAGTTCCTGGTGTGTAACGAAGATATCGATCACATCATTGGCTATGTCGATTCCAAAGACCTGCTCAACCGCGTGCTGGCGAACCAGAGTCTGGCGCTGATCAGTGGCGTGCAGATTCGCAACACGCTGATTGTGCCGGATACCTTAACGCTCTCTGAAGCGCTGGAAAGTTTCAAAACCGCAGGTGAAGACTTCGCGGTTATCATGAACGAATACGCGCTAGTGGTGGGCATTATCACTCTGAATGACGTGATGACGACGCTGATGGGTGACCTGGTCGGCCAGGGTCTGGAAGAGCAGATCGTCGCGCGCGATGAGAACTCGTGGCTGGTTGACGGCGGTACGCCGATTGAAGACGTCATGCGCGTGCTGGATATCGACGAATTCCCGCAGTCCGGCAACTACGAGACCATTGGCGGCTTTATGATGTTCATGCTGCGTAAAATCCCGAAACGCACCGACTCGGTGAAGTTTTCCGGCTACAAGTTTGAAGTGGTGGATATCGACAACTATCGCATCGACCAGCTGCTGGTGACGCGCATCGATAATAAGCCGACGGTGCTGGTGCCGAGACTGCCGGATGCAGAAGAAAAAGTGTCCGCATAACGCGCCGCACAAACATCAACGGCTCCCTTTGGGAGCCGTTTTTTTTACTGCTTAACTACTGCATAGCACGTTGGTTAAGCCATCTCAGTCTGCAGACGCATAACCTGGCGGTTGACTTCGGACATCACAGAATAGTGCTGTTTGTCCTTCACTTTCGGGATAAGAATCTTACCCTTATCAAATTCGAAAGCGCCAACATCCTTGATATACAACCGTCCACGGAACAGGATCTTCACGTACTTCGCCACCTGAAGCGGGTTGTAGCGTTGGAAAATTTTCATTCTTGTATCTCCTGCGAATCATACGCTCTTGCGGCGCCACAATCGGCCCGACGGTCCTGAGCGCAAATTTTGTTGCCCAATGACTATAGACCAGAAAAACATTGATACCCAGTATGCATCAGTTTATTTACCGTTTGATTACAATTAATCAGAACATTCTTTGCATAGCATTACCGAAAGCAGTATAAGGCGTCGTTTTTTTAAGGATATGTGCGTTCGCCCGCAAACTGGCACTCAGATTGCGGGTAAAGCGTATTGATCGCACTTATGATTAAAACGTATGACCAAGTGGTCGGATCACCTGCATATAAGCACATAAAAAGGAAACACTATGACCCTTCGTAACGTCCTGGCCGCAGCCTGCCTGTTACTGCCGCTGATGGCTTCCGCGCACAACATTGAAAATGGACAACGTGTGCCAGCGGTCGGTATTACCGATCGGGGAGAATTGATTCTCGACAATAATAAGTTTAGCTACAAAGCCTGGAATAGCGCGCAGCTTCCAGGGAAAGTGCGAGTGGTGCAACATCTTGCCGGGCGCTCCTCGGCAAAAGAGAAAAATGCCAGCATGATTGAAGCGATTAAGAGCGCAAATCTCCCTCATGACCGCTACCAGACCACCACGATTGTTAACACCGATGATGCGATTCCGGGTTCCGGCATGTTTGTGCGTAGCAGTCTTGAGAGCAATAAAAAACTCTACCCTTGGTCACAGATTATTGTCGACAGCAATGGCGTGACGCGCAAAGCCTGGCAGCTGGAAGAAGAGAGTTCTGCGGTGGTAGTGCTGGATAAAGACGGCCGCGTGCAGTGGGCGAAAGATGGGGCGCTGACGCAGGAAGAGGTGCAGCAGGTGATCGCCCTGCTGCACAAATTGCTCGGTCAATAAATCGAGACCCTAAAGCCCGGATTTAAGAACGACTCGCGCGGGGTATAGTCCAGTGGCTTACCCTGCCAGTCATGCACATGCGCTCCGGCGGCGGCGGCAACCGCATGACCCGCTGCGGTATCCCAGACGTTGGTCGGCCCAAAGCGCGGATACAGCTGAGCCTGCCCTTCCGCCACCAGGCAGAATTTAAGTGACGATCCAATGGATGTCGTCTGGTGCTCACCGATATGTTGCAGATACTCCTGAAGTTCGTTGTCGCTGTGCGAGCGGCTGATGACCACCAGCGGTGGGCGAGCATCACGCACCTGAATCTGTTTACGAACCCCGCACTCCTCTTTCCACGCTTTGCCTTCTGCAGCGCTGTACATCACTTTCAACACGGGTGCGTAAACCACGCCCATCACCGCTTTGCCTTTTTCAATCAAGGCAATATTGACCGTGAACTCGCCGTTGCGCTTGATGAACTCTTTTGTACCATCGAGCGGATCGACCAGCCAGAAGCGCTGCCAGTGCTGGCGCACGTCCCAGCCCTGCGGGTCTTCTTCCGACAATACAGGGATATCCGGCGTCAGTTCCTGCAAGCCTTTGAGGATCACCGCATGGGCCGCAAGATCGGCGGCGGTCACCGGGGAGTCGTCAGCTTTGCTGACCACGTCCATCGGCTTTGCGCCATCGTACACTTGCATGATGGCCTCACCGGCTTCCCGTGCGAGCTGACAAATTTTTTCTAACATACTCCACCTCTTCGTTAACGCAGTGGGCATAACTATTTGTTTTATTTATATCGTAATCACACTCTGTGAAGCAATTCTGGTTTCATTGCGCTTTTTTCTGGCAGGATTCACACTTCTGTAAGCAACAAAATGTACATACATATTCTTTTGTGGCTTGGATCGAAAAAAAGGACTCCTCTGATGATTAAGTTTAGCGCAACGCTCCTGGCGACGCTGATAGCAGCAAGCGTACAGGCCGCGACGGTCGACCTTCGCATTCTGGAAACAACAGACCTGCACAGCAACATGATGGACTTTGACTATTACAAAGATACCCGACGGAGAAATTCGGACTGGTACGCACCGCAAGTTTGATTAACGCCGCGCGGGGTGAAGTAAAAAATAGCGTGCTGGTCGATAACGGCGACTTAATTCAGGGTAGTCCTCTCGGCGACTATGTGGCAGCAAAAGGGCTAAAAAAGGGTGATGTTCACCCTGTCTATAAAGCGCTGAATACCCTGGATTACGCGGTGGGCAACCTCGGTAATCACGAGTTTAACTACGGGCTGGATTATCTACACAATGCGCTCGCTGGCGCGAAATTCCCGTACGTTAACGCCAATATCATTGACGTTAAGACCCAAAAGCCGCTCTTTACGCCGTACCTGATCAAAGAGACTGAAGTGGTCGATCAGGACGGTAAAAAACAGACGCTGAAAATCGGTTATATCGGCTTTGTGCCGCCGCAGATCATGACGTGGGATAAGGCTAATCTCACCGGCAAAGTGACCGTGAACGACATCACCGAAACCGCGCGTAAGTATGTGCCAGAGATGCGCGAGAAAGGCGCAGATATCGTGGTCGTCGTCGCCCACTCCGGACTGTCTGCCGATCCGTATCAGGCGATGGCTGAGAACTCCGTCTATTACCTCAGTGAAGTGCCGGGCGTCGACGCGATTCTGTTTGGTCACGCCCATGCCGTCTTCCCGGGCAAAGATTTTGCCAGCATCAAAGGCGCGGATATCGAAAAAGGAACGCTGAACGGTGTGCCGTCAGTGATGCCTGGCATGTGGGGCGATCATCTGGGCGTAGTCGATCTGGTGCTGAACAACGACGCCGGAAAATGGCAGGTGACGCAGTCGAAAGCCGAGGCTCGCCCGATTTACGATGCGGCAGCTAAAAAATCGCTGGCCGCAGAAGATAAAAATCTGGTGAACGTGCTCAAGCACGACCATGACGCTACGCGTGAGTTTGTCAGTAAGCCGATCGGAAAATCGTCCGACAACATGTACAGCTACCTGGCGCTGGTGCAGGACGATCCGACCGTGCAGATCGTCAACATGGCGCAGAAAGCCTACGTTGAGCACTTCATTCAGGGCGATCCGGATCTGGCAAAACTGCCGGTTCTTTCGGCTGCCGCACCGTTCAAAGTCGGCGGACGTAAGAACGATCCGGCCAGCTACGTCGAAGTGGAAAAAGGTCAACTCACCTTCCGCAACGCGGCGGATCTGTATCTTTATCCCAACACGCTGGTCGTGGTGAAAGCGACGGGCAAAGAGGTGAAAGAGTGGCTGGAGTGTTCCGCCGGACAGTTTAACCAGATTGATACCAAAAGCAGCAAGCCGCAGTCGCTGATCAACTGGGACGGTTTCCGCACCTATAACTTCGACGTGATTGATGGCGTGGAGTATCAGATTGACGTGTCGCAGCCGGCGAAATACGACGGTGAGTGTCAGGCCATTAACCCGCAAGCGGAACGCATCAAAAACCTGACCTTCAACGGCAAGCCTGTTGATCCGAATGCTACATTCCTGGTTGCTACCAATAACTATCGCGCCTACGGCGGCAAGTTTGCCGGAACCGGCGATAGCCATATTGCGTTTGCCTCACCGGATGAAAACCGCTCGGTGCTGGCGGCCTGGATTAGCGAGCAGTCGAAGAAAGCAGGCGCGGTCCATCCGGCAGCGGACAACAACTGGCGTTTGGCGCCGATTCACAGCGACACCAAACTGGATATCCGTTTCGAGACCTCACCGTCCGATAAAGCGGCGGCGTTTATCAAAGAGAAAGCGCAATATCCGATGACTAAAGTCAGCACCGATGAGATCGGCTTTGCGATTTATCAGGTGGAATTGAATCAGAAATAAACACAGCAGGCGCGCGGAGCACTCCGTGCGCCTTTGCGTTAGACGCCAGTCAAAGGCCTGCGGGCAGTAAAACATTGCAACGGGAGGCGTATGAACGGACCAAACCCATCAACGGCACATCCGATGGAGGGATTCCCTCAGGTTTGTTTTATCAAAAACACGGTGACCAATCCTAATATCATCGTGGGTGATTATACCTACTACGACGATCCGGAAGACTCGGAAAACTTCGAGCGTAACGTCCTTTATCATTTCCCTTTCATTGGCGACAAGCTGATCATCGGCAAGTTTTGCGCGATAGCAAAAGGCGTTCAATTTATAATGAACGGCGCAAACCATAAGCTTTCTGGGATCTCGACTTTTCCGTTTTATATTTTTGGCAACGGCTGGGAGAAAGCCACGCCGCAGCCCGAAGATTTACCTTACAAGGGCGATACGGTAATTGGGAACGATGTGTGGATCGGTTATCAGGCACTGATTATGCCCGGCGTGAAGGTAGGCAACGGCGCGATCGTTTCCTCACGCTCGGTTGTGACCTCCGACGTACCGGCCTATGCGATTGTGGGCGGTAATCCTGCCAGACTCATTAAGAAGCGCTTTTCAGATGACACTATCGCGACGCTTGAAAAACTCGCCTGGTGGGACTGGCCGGTAGAAAAGATCACCCAAAACCTCACGGCAATCATGTCCGGCGATATCGACGGGTTACGCGATTAACTGCGCCGGGTCTGCATTGGTCGCCTTTGATCATTCAGGGCGGTTTAGCGCAAGGCGCAGCCATTCAGAGAGAAAGGCTACGCCGTTTCCCCATCCAACAGAGCGGTACCGTACGAATTGTCGATGGTACAGAGCCAACGACCGTCGTTTTCGTGCCGGAAGACATAGGTGGCGCGACGGGTTATTTCCACCGTTTCGTTCTTACCATCCGGGAAGCGCAGTACCGTTTCCATGATAACCAGCGCGCTATCCCCTCCTTCGATGACCTCCATATTTCCCTGCTCCACAACGAGCTGGTCCTGAAAATAATCAGAGATGGCAAGAAAGGCTTTGCGGATATTCTCTTTACCTTTGACGACCATACCTGGCTTAACCACCAGCGCAGCGTCTTCGCTATAATTTTCCATTAACGAATCATAATCTTTATCGGATATCGCTCTGTCACACGATTCAATCACCTGGCGTAGCGGATGCGAATTCATGAATACTCCTGCTGTTAACTACAAGACCAACCCGTATTAGCATAACAACCTAGCGTAAATGTATAGCTACCAAATTTCATGAGTTTCCGGTTTTGCCCCTAACTTTTCAGGATAGCGCTTTACGCATACGATGAAAAATAACCTTATCCTGCCCGTTTTTAAGCGCGCACCTTCTAAGGATGCGTTTTTATCATTGAGTCACTTCATGATTTTAAATGCCATTTTTCAGCGAAAACGACGACACATTCAGGAGAAACGGAATTAAAGATTATTGACGGTTGACCGATATACTCTTTATTAGCGATGGATAATAGCGCTGCAGGTGTAGCCGCAGCAAAAGGAAAGACACCTATGCTCAACCCTGTCGGAAGTAAATCGAGTCTCAATAATGATTCAACGGATAACAGGCGCACCATGATGCAGCCAGAGAGAGCCGGTAATACAGCCGATAAGGTCGACATGACGACCAAAAAAGACGTTGTTCTTTCCTCGCTTGCTCAACAATTCAGTGACAGTGCAAGTCGGGCCGACGCGGAGAATGCGGGCCTCAGCAGAAAAGAGTTAGGGGCAAAAGCAGAAACTTTGCTTAAAAAAATTACCGGACCTGAATATAACGCGAACCGAGCGATGTATAACGCCGAAATACCTGATTCTTCAGATCCTGAACGTTTAGCCAGAGCCGCGCAAGCCACAAAATTTGTTAATGGCGACGGCAGAAACCCTTTCGCTGGCTTTACACGCGAGAAACTGGCCTTAGTGACTTATGACGACAGCGGGATCTACACCACCAACGAAAGAAGAGCCGCATGGGAAGCGTCTACCGACCAGGAATACGCCTGGCGAAAAGAAGTTGTCGCCAAAGCGATGGCTGAATATAACAGCAGCGGAAAGCTGACAAATTTCTTTAGCGCCGTGTTGGAACACTTCAAAACGTTACCGGATATCGAGCAGGCACAATATCCCGACAACTATGAAACTAAACTGCAGAAATGGATTGAGCTTGATTATAATTATTTTACCAATACGGTAGAAGGCAAAGGCAATCCGGCTGACAGTATTTCACTGCAAGCAAGTCTGAACATAGTGAATCGGTAACCATTATTACTTTAAAAAAGAATATATTCCCCTAATGAGCACATTTCTAATGTGCATCCCGTGTAGGGTAATATCTTCTTCATGACTCAAGCACGTTAACGTTACGGCATGCAGCATAGCTCATTCCCCATGATTTAAAATATTGTTAATACCATGGGGAAAAGACGCCATAGCCAGATATATTTCTCGTTGCTTCACGTCTTCACTTTTTGATGCACCTTCAGCACGGATAAACTCCACCCGTTCAATGCCCAGAAAAGCCATAAATTGACGCAGGCACAGCGCCTGAAAATCCATTTTTATTCGCCGCCATCCCTGCAAGGCGTGCAGATGTTTCCTCAACGACTTTACGCTGCGCGTTCGTCCCGGTTAGTGAGCACTCGCGGAGTGTTCACCTCAATCCAGTCCGCCAGCGCGGCTACTTTCTCGCTCACCTCCGTGCCAAGAGGCGTCAGGCTATACTCAACGTGCGGAGGCACCACAGGATAAGAGACGCGATTCACAAACCCATCCTGCTCCAGCGCCTGTAACGACTGCGCCAACATTTTCTCACTGACGCCGCCCATTTTACGGCGCAGATCGCTAAACCGATGCGTTCCCTGCCGCAGCGCCACCAGAATCAGCACGCCCCAGCGGCTGGTGACATGCTTGAGCACGTCCCGGGATGGGCACTGCTCGGCAAAAAGATTGCCGTCGCGCATTTGCTCGCTGAGCGTCGGGAGGGTTGAGTTCATACTTACCTTTTTGTACGTACTTACTATAAGTTAGTTTGAGTGATAGTGTGCCACAACACCAGACAAACACGAAGGAGTTCCTCATGATCGCGATTACCGGCGCTACCGGCCAGCTTGGCCAACACGTTATCGAACACCTGCTTAAAACCGTTTCGGCCAGTCAGATTGTGGCTATCGTGCGTAACCCGGCAAAAGCCGATGCGCTGAGCAAACAAGGCATTACCGTCCGTCAGGCGGATTACACCGACCAGGCCGCCTTCACCGCTGCGCTGACTGGCGTGGAAAAACTGCTGCTGATCTCGTCCAGCGAAGTCGGCCAGCGTGAACCGCAGCACAAGAATGTTATCAACGCAGCCAAAGCGGCGGGCGTGAAATTTATTGCCTACACCAGCCTGCTGCATGCGGATAAGTCGCCGCTGGGCCTTGCCGATGAACACGTCGCGACCGAGAAAGCGCTGGCAGATTCTGGTATCCCTTACGCCCTGCTGCGCAACGGCTGGTATACCGAGAACTATCTGGCAAGCGCACCACCCGCTATTGAACACGGCGTGTTTATCGGCGCGGCTGGCGACGGTAAAATTGCCGCGGCTACCCGTGCGGATTACGCCGCTGCGGCGGCAACAGTCATCGCGCAAGACGGTCACGCGGGCAACGTGTACGAACTGGCTGGCGACAGCGCATGGACCTTAAGCGAGCTGGCGGCAGAGCTGAGCAAACAGAGCGGCAAACCCGTGACGTATCAGAATATGAGCGAAGCGGATTTCGCCGCCGCGCTGAAGGGCGTGGGATTACCCGCAGGCCTGGCGGATATGTTGGCCGATTCTGACACGGGCGCGTCAAAAGGCGGTCTGTTTGACGATAGCCATACGCTGAGCAAATTGATTGGCCGCGCCACTACGCCGCTGGCGGAAAGCGTCAAAAGTATTCTGTAACGGTTAAGCACGGGTTAATTTTTGTGGCATCCCCCAGGGTCATCTCTGATAATCAAAGGATGACCCTGGAGGAGACTCACCGTGCAAGGCGTACCCGAACAGTTCATCGATGAGAGAGACAGCGCGCGTTTTCGCCATCTGGCGCAGGTGCCAGGCATCGAGCTGTATCACGCCCATATCTCTCGCTACGCCTTTGAGCCTCACACGCACGAAGCCTTCGGAATCGGCGCGATTGAAGCCGGTGCTGAGCGCTTTCGCTATCGCGGCACGCAATACATCGCCCCTGTCCATTCCGTCGTCACCATGAATCCAGATGAGCTGCATACCGGTGAATCCGCTACGGACGAGGGCTGGCGCTATCGTATGGTTTATCTCGAGCCTGATTTACTGGAGGAGGTGACCGGTATTCGCCACTGGTGGTTCAGCGACGTGACGCGCCACGATCCGCAACGCTCACAGCAAATCTGCCAGCTGATTTATGGCCTGTGGCATACGGACGATCCGCTGGCGCAAAAAGGGTTGCTGCTGGATCTGATCGACACCTTTACGCCGCTGGCTCACCATGCGCCAATGGTGCAGGAAGGCGCGCACCGCTTTGAGCAGGCGCGTGACTATCTGCACGACAATTATATGCATCCGGTTACGCTCGACGAGCTGGCACGCGTGGTGTCGCTGAGCCCTTATCATTTCCAGCGTCAGTTTAAGGCGCACTTTCACGTTACGCCGCATCAAATGCTGATGGCGATTCGTCTGTGGCGCGCCAAAGCGTTTCTCACCCACGGCATGCCCGCGGCACACGTGGCGGCTGCGACCGGACTCACCGATCAATCGCATCTCACCCGCGCGTTTACGCATCGCTACGGTATTACGCCCGTGCGCTATCAAAAGCAGGTCGCTCAGCGCTAATGCGCAATCTCATACAATACGCCAGGCGCTGGTCTTCCTACACTTCACGCAGGTTTACAGGTGGTGGAGGGAAAAATGATTAGCGGCGTGCTGTATGCCCTGCTTGCAGGTTTGATGTGGGGACTGATTTTTGTCGGCCCGCTGATTGTGCCGGAATACCCGGCGGTTTTGCAGTCGATGGGACGTTATCTTGCGTTGGGCTTGATCGCTCTGCCGCTGGCCTGGCTGGGCCGTGCGCGTTTACGTCAGCTACGCCGTCAAGACTGGATGACCGCGCTGGCGCTGACCATGATGGGGAATCTGATTTATTACGTTTGCCTGGCAAGCGCCATTCAGCGCACCGGCGCGCCAGTATCGACCATGATTATCGGCACGTTACCCGTGGTAATCCCGGTGTTCGCCAACCTTCTGTATAGCCATCGTGACGGCAAGCTGGCGTGGTCAAAAATGCTGCCCGCGCTGGTCTGCATTGCGGCCGGACTGGCGTGCGTGAATATTGCGGAACTGCGTCATGGACTGGCCGATATGAGCGGATGGCGCTATGGCTCAGGCATTGTGCTGGCAATGATTTCTGTGGTGTGTTGGGCGTGGTATGCCCTGCGTAATGCCCAATGGCTGAGGGAAAACCCAGATAAACACCCGATGATGTGGGCGACTGCGCAAGCGCTGGTGACGCTGCCCGTCTCACTGGTGGGCTACCTCGCCGCATGCGGATGGTTAGGGCTTCAGCAGCCGGAGTTTGCCCTGCCGTTTGGGCCGAGGCCGTGGGTGTTTGTGGGGTTGATGATCGCCATCGCCGTGCTGTGCTCGTGGGTGGGTGCGCTGTGCTGGAATATTGCCAGCCAGAAATTGCCGACGGTGATTTTGGGGCCGCTGATTGTGTTCGAAACGCTCGCCGGTTTGCTTTATACGTTCCTGATGCGTGAGAGCGTGCCGCCGCTGTTAACCACCTGCGGGATTGCGCTATTGGTGATTGGCGTGGTGATCGCGGTAAAAGCAAAACCGGAAAAAACCACGGTCGTTCCGGTTTCGCTGAGTTGAATAATGCCCGGCAGGCGGTGTGCCGCCGGGCAACTTATTAGAACGTTTCCCAGTTACCGTCAGAAACCGTTGCCGTCGGCTTGACCTTCGCTGCGAAGGTTTTGACCGGCGCGGCTTTCACAGCCCGACTACGGTTGATTTTAAACACCGCAACCGCTTCGTTCAGACGTGCAGCCTGATCTTCCAGCGCCGCGGCCGCTGCCGCTGACTCTTCAACCAATGAGGAGTTCTGCTGCGTCACGCGATCCATTTCCGCTACCGCCAGACCAACCTGGTCGATACCACGGCTTTGCTCATCAGAGGCGGAAGCGATTTCGCCCATAATGTCAGTCACGCGCGTGACGGCACTGACAATTTCTGCCATCGTGCTGCCCGCTTCGTTAACCAGCTGGGAACCTGCGCTGACGCGCTCGCCGGAATCATCGATCAGCGCTTTGATCTCTTTCGCTGCCTGGGCGCTGCGCTGCGCCAGGGTGCGGACTTCACCGGCAACCACCGCAAAACCACGTCCCTGCTCGCCTGCGCGTGCGGCTTCTACCGCCGCGTTGAGCGCCAGGATATTGGTCTGGAAAGCGATACCGTCGATCACGTTCGTGATCTGCGCAATTTTGCTGGAGCTGGTGGCGATCTCATCCATCGTACGCACCACGCCTTCTACCACATTGCCGCCTTTTTTGGCGGTGGTGGACGCGTCTTTCGCCAGACGTGACGCCTGACGGGCGTTGTCCGCATTTTGTTTCACGGTGGCGGTCAGCTGTTCCATGCTGGCTGCGGTTTCTTCCAGAGAAGCGGCCTGCTGCTCGGTACGGGAAGAGAGATCGTTGCTGCCTGCAGAAATTTCACCTGCGCCCGTAAAGATAGTGTCTGCGCCTTCACGCACGACACCGACGGTATTCGCCAGCGCGGTTTGCATTTCCTGCACGTTGCGCCCCAGCACGGCCATTTCGTTTTTGCCGTGGGCTTCGATTGGCTGCGTCAGATCGCCTGCAGCAATCGCGCGGATATGGCTAATGACCTCGTCCAGCGGCTTGAGCAGCACGCGACGCATTGCAATCCAACTGGTGATAATCACGCCCACCACCACAATCATAATCGCAGAGAGGATCCACAGGATGCGCTGATAGTCCTTTTCGTTATCCGCAATCCCTCTGTTGGTCAGCTTAGCCTGCGCCTCGCGCCATTCGCGATACACTTTTTGCATCGCCTGCTGCTTAGACTCGGCATTCTGTTTAAACATATCTTCCAGATTACCCTGCGCCAGCAAGCTGTTCATTTGCGCCAGCGTGGAAGAGTAGACGCGATATTGCTCTTCCAGTTGTTTACCCAGGTTTTCGTCCATCCCCGGCGTTTCCGGCAAGGCGTAGTATTTGTCGTAATGTCCTTGTGCGTTCGCCAGCAGATTTTTCGCCGTGGCGACCAGTTCGCTGAGCTGTCCGCCGTTTATCTGGCTCGCTGTGCTGCTTTGCAGGCGGAGCATGCCGCGGTTAAGGGTTACGCGCGCCTGGTTGAGGCTGATCCATGCATCTGTAACTCTGCAACGTTCTGACTGGACACCTGTGAAACGGTGAAATTGTCTTTGTCATTATTCAGCGCATTTATGAATACGCCTGCAGAGATAATTTGCATGGCACCCAGCACCAGCAACACCGAAACAAGTAGTGTGATAACTTTAATACGCTTAAACATTGTATGCCTTTGTTATATGCAGGATATTGTCTGACGTGTATCTATCGGCAGGTGCGCTGGGTTGTTTAACGCTGTAAATTCTCTAATACCCACACTTTCTGAATTTCTCAAATCCATTCAGCATCTTAATACTTCAAAATAAATTTGTGATGCACCTCACACTTTACTCTTTGCCACTAAAGGGTTATAGCCTTCACTTAAAGGTGCATTTAATATACATCTTATATTATTGATGATGAGGTAACTGCTGATGGCCTTTCGCGACCAACCTTTAGGCGAGCTGGCGCTCTCCATTCCGCGCGCATCTGCGCTGTTTCGTAAATACGACATGGATTACTGCTGCGGCGGTAAACAAACGCTGGCACGCGCGGCTCTGCGTAAGGAGCTGGATGTTGACGCGATTGAAGCTGAACTGGCGCAACTGGCCGAGCAGCCCATCGACAAAGACTGGCGTACCGTCGCGCTTGCCGAAATCATCGATCACATCATCGTGCGCTACCACGATCGCCACCGCGAACAGTTGCCGGAGCTGATTTTGCAGGCGACGAAAGTCGAGCGCGTGCATGCCGATAAAGCCTCTGTCCCGCGCGGACTGGCAAAATACCTGACCATGCTGCACGAAGAACTCTCCAGCCACATGATGAAAGAAGAGCAAATCCTGTTCCCGATGATTAAACAGGGAATGGGTAGCCAGGCGATGGGGCCTATCAGCGTGATGGAAAGTGAGCATGACGATGCGGGCGAACTGCTCGAAGTGATTAAACACACCACCGATAACGTGACGCCGCCCGCGGACGCGTGTACCACCTGGAAAGCGATGTATAACGGCATTAACGAATTGATCGACGATCTGATGGAACACATCAGCCTCGAAAACAACGTCTTATTCCCGCGAGCCCTCGCAGGCGAATAAAAAAGACGCCCGAGAGCGTCTTGTTGGAAGTCCTTGCTTTAGGCCACCTCGCGTGGCCTTTTTTCTTTAGCGCATACCGGCCATACGTTTCTTACCGATAAACAGCCAGCCGAGACCCAGCGCAATGAACCACAGCGGCGTGACCATCAGCGCCTGACGGGTATCATCCTCCAGCGTCAGCAATACCAGCACAAAGACAAAGAACGCCATACACACCCAGCACATCAGTTTGCCGAGCGGCATTTTGTATTTGGATGACGCATGCAGCTGCGGACGCTGTTTGCGGTACACAAGGTACGAGCAAAGAATGATCGTCCAGACAAACATGAACAGAATCGCGGATACCGTGGTGATCATGGTAAACGCGCCGATCACGCTCGGATTGACGTAAAGCATCACCACACCGCCCAGCAGGCAGATGCAGGAGAAGGTCAGCCCTTTCGCGGGAACCGCACGCTTAGACAGCTTAGCGAATGCGCCGGGTGCCACACCTTCCTGCGCCAGGCCAAACAGCATACGGCTGGTGGAGAACACGCCGCTGTTCGCAGAAGACGCCGCAGAGGTCAGCACCACGAAGTTAATCAGGCTTGCCGCAGCGGGCAGTCCCACCAGTACGAACAGCTCGACGAACGGGCTCTTTGTTGGCACCACGGAACCCCATGGCGTCACGGACATGATCACGATCAGCGCGAACACATAGAACATAATGATGCGAATCGGAATCGAGTTAATGGCGCGCGGTAGCGATTTTTCAGGATCTTTGGTTTCCGCCGCCGTTGTCCCCACCAGTTCGATGCCCACAAAAGCAAACACCGCAATCTGGAAGCCTGCGAAGAATCCGCTCAGGCCTTTCGGGAACCAGCCGCCGTCGTTCCACAGATGGGTAAACGATGCCTGAACGCCGGTTGGTGACTGGAAGTGCGTCAGTATCATCACCAGACCCACCACGATCAGGCCGACGATCGCGACGATTTTGATCATCGCAAACCAGAACTCCATCTCACCGAACATTTTGACGGTCGCAAGGTTGAGGCTCAGTAACAGCACGATCACCGCCAGCGACGCGACCCAGTCAGACAATCCGGGGAACCAAAATTGCGCATACGCGGTAATGGCGACGACATCGGCCATTCCGGTTACCACCCAGCAGAACCAGTAAGTCCAGCCGGTAAAATAGCCCGCCCACGGTCCGAGCAGATCGGAGGCAAAATCGCTAAACGATTTGTACTCGAGATTCGAGAGCAGCAATTCACCCATTGCCCGCATCACGAAGAAAAGCATAAAACCGATGATCATATAGACGAATATGATCGATGGCCCGGCAAGGCTGATGGTTTTACCCGACCCCATAAACAGCCCGGTGCCAATGGCACCGCCGATGGCGATAAGCTGAATATGACGGTTTGTGAGATTGCGCCGCAGCGACTGTTCAGACGAAGCCTCTTCAGCGGCGACGACTTTAACCTGATCTACCATGTGATTTTCCTGTTGTACCTGTCTGTGTTGTTTAGGCTCTTCTGGCCTTTAATGACGTCAAAATGCAACGATCCCTATACAAGGACTCGTCGATAGTAGGTAAGAATCGGCAGGATGAATACTGTGAATTAGATATTATGTTAACAATATGTTTAAAGTGAGTGTCATATCACTTGTACAATGCAAAACAGCTCACAAAAATACACGCAAAGTGTGCATATGCAAAATAAAATGTTGATATCGCTGTAACTTTAGGTTTTATCACGCATTTCCTCTCCCAAAGCGGAAGAGGAAATGCACGTCGATTACAGGATTTCCAGCAACTCGACTTCAAATACCAGGGTGCTGAATGGTGGGATAGAGGCACCCGCGCCACGCTCACCGTATGCCAGGTTTTGTGGGATCGTCAGTTCCCATTTAGAGCCAACAGGCATCAGGGTTAGCGCTTCGATCCAGCCAGGAATCACGCCGTTAACCGGGAATTCAGCCGGCTCGCCACGCGCAACGGAGCTATCGAACACGGTACCGTCGATCAGTTTACCGGTGTAGTGCACGCGAACGTGGTTGCTGCGAGCCGGGATTGCGCCTTCACCTTGAGTGATCACGCGGAACTGCAGGCCAGATTCGGTGATGTTCACGCCTTCGCGCTCACGGTTTTCTTCGAGATATTTCACGCCGTCAGCCGCCATTTCTTCAAAACGCTCGCGACGAACGGCATCAGCACGCTCGTGAATTTCACGCAGTGCGCGATGAACAACGTCGACTGGCACTGCCGGCTGTTTGCCTTCCAGCGCGTCAGCGATACCCGCCACCAGCGCTTCAGGTAACAGTCCTTCCAGGCCGGATTCGCTCAACTGCTGTCCTACCTGCAAACCGATACCGTAGCTTGCCTGCGCTTCGATAGTGTCAAAAGTCGGGGTGGTCATGGGGGGTTTCCTTCCATCACATTTAAAGTAGCGGGCAGCATAGCAGCCACGCCCTTACGGGTAAAACTTTGTCTTAAGTTAAGATGACAAACCGCCGCGAAACAGAAACAATAGGGCTTACCAGGATTTTTCCCAAACGTGGGACAGTGAAGGCGGCTTTGCTACGCCATTCAGGCAGTTAGCGAACTATACTTCTGAGACAGGATATCGACCCGTGGATGACGGGTAAAAGACGCGGAGCAGGAGGAGAGCCATGCCCGGGCGATTTGAACTGAAACCTACCCTGGCGAAAATCTGGCATGCGCCAGATAATTTTCGCATCATGGACCCGCTGCCGAACCTCCATCGCAGAGGCATCATCATTGCCGCCCTGCTGGTGGTGGTAGGCTTCCTGCTTCCTTCTGGCGATGACAGCGATACCGTACCAGCGAGTCGCAACGCGCAGCTGGATATCCAGTCGCAATCACAACCACAACGCGATCAGCAGCCCATGCAGACACAGCTGGTGACGCCGTCAAACGATCCCGGCCAAGTTGCGCCGGTAGAGCCTGAACCAATCCAGGACGAACAGCCTCAGGAACAAGTAGCCGCACCACAGGCCCAGCAACCTTCGGGTATCGAACAGCAATGGCGTTCGTATCGCGTTGAGCCTGGGAAAACAATGGCGCAGTTGTTCCGCGACCACAATTTGCCACCGACTGATGTCTATTCCATGGTGCAAGTAGAAGGTGCAGGGAAACCGCTTAGCAATTTACAAAACGGTCAGATGGTGCAGATTCGCCAGAATGCCAGCGGCGTGGTGACGGGTTTGACGATTGATACCGGAAATGGCGAACAGGTGTTGTTCACTCGCCAGACTGACGGCAGTTTTATTCGCGCGAAATAATTCTCCGCCCGGTGACGTGACGTTCACCGGGCAGACTTTTTAGACTGTTTTTTTACTGACCTTATTCACCCACCAGATCCCTGAACACACCAGTACCAGCGCGATGGCATATTTGATGTCCAGAATGTTTTCGCCCAGGAAAATAGCGGACAGCACCGTCCCGGCCACCGGTACGACAAAGTTGAATGGGGCGATCATGCTGACGCGGTTAACTTTCAACAGCACACTCCACAGCGCAAAAGCGACTGACGATAACAGCGTCAGGTAACCCAAAATCGCGACGGCCTCAATGCTGTGTACTTCCAGCGTTCCGCCCGTCGAGTAGCCGCCCACAACCAGCACCAGTCCGCCAATCGCCAGTTGCCAGCCGGTCATCACGGTCGGATCGACCGTTTGAGAGATACGTTTCCCGTACAACGTGGCGGCAGAGAGGATAAAGGCGGCCAGAATCACAAAGCCATCGCCGTTCCAGACAAAGCTAAAATCCATCAATCCACTGTTGAAGTTCACCAGCATCACGCCCGCAAACCCCAGAATACAGCCAATGGTTTTGTTATAGCTGAGCTTGTCGTTTTGGTAGATAAAGTGTGCCAGCAGGACGCTGAAAAAAGTCCCGGTGGCGTTCATGATTGAACCTTTCACACCCGTGGTATACGCAAGACCAATATAAAAGAACGTGTACTGAATCGTGGTTTGCGTCAGCCCCAGCAGGGACAGTTGCCCAAATTGCCGCGGCGTGAGTCTGGCGATGGGTTTACGCTGGGCAAGCGCAAAATCAGCAACAACAGGCCAGCAAAGAGAAAACGATACCCTGCGAATACGACTTTTGACGGGATGTCGTCGGTGGCTATCTGGAAGAGTTCATACCCGCTTTTTATTGCCGGATAAGAGCTACCCCACAGCAGACAACAGAGCGTCGCGCAAGCATAAGCAACATTTTTACGGGCAAAAACGGGCACAGGCGGAGCGGAGTTCATGGCGAATCTCAAAAATAAAATGACGTTTCAATTTATTATCAGAGATTGCGGCAGCAATTGCTACCCTATAGGGAGAGTTGTGAGAGGTGCGGTGAGACAAAAAGCAAAACGCCGGCACAAGGCCGGCGCTTTTACGCTAACTCAGTAATAAATTACTCAGCTACAACGTTTACTACCAGTTTAGCGAACACTTCGCTGTGAACCTGGAAGTCCACTTCGTGCTCACCAGTGGTACGCAGAACGCCGTTCGGCATGCGAACTTCGCTCTTAGCCACTTCAACGCCAGCTGCAGTTACAGCATCAGCGATGTCGCGAGTACCGATAGAACCGAACAGTTTACCTTCGTCGCCAGATTTAGACGCGATAGTAACGGTGCCCAGTGCGTTGATTGCTTCAGCGCGAGCGTTAGCAGCCGCCAGAACGTCAGCCAGTTTGGCTTCCAGTTCAGCACGACGTGCTTCGAAAAACTCTACGTTTTTCTTAGTAGCAGGAACAGCTTTACCCTGTGGAACCAGGAAGTTACGAGCGTAGCCCGCTTTAACGTTAACCTGATCACCCAGGCTGCCCAGGTTTGCTACTTTATCAAGCAGAATAACTTGCATTACCTTATCCTCTTAAAGTCGTATTAATGGACTGTGCCCGATTACTGATGACGATCAGTGTACGGCAGCAGAGACAGGTAGCGAGCGCGTTTGATAGCGCGAGCCAGCTGACGCTGATATTTTGCACGAGTACCGGTGATACGGCTTGGGACAATCTTACCGCTTTCGGTGATGTAGTTTTTCAGCGTTGCGATATCTTTATAGTCGATCTCTTGAACGCCTTCCGCGGTGAAACGGCAGAACTTGCGACGACGGAAATAACGTGCCATATGGCTAGTCTCCAGAATCTATCAAATCAATCTGCTCGGCATGCAGAACCATTTTGCTCAGACCGTTCTTTGCCTTGTGGCAAGAAATGAACCCCTGAACGGTTACTGCGCTACCGACCGTTATACTGTGAGTAATGGCCTGGTTTTCGTGTCCGCTAATAATAACGGGCATTTGGCACCACGCCTGCCGGTGAAACCCGGCTTCCTCTTGCACAGAACGATGCTCAAGCACGAACTGGCAATGAGGAATTCCTGATGGGCTGACCTTACGAAGGGGGGTCCTGCACACGGTACCGGACAACACCAGACGGTTGGTCATCAGAAATTACTCTTCAGAATCCCCAGCATCAGAATCATCTGCGGTTTCGTTTGCGAAATCATCGCGACGCTCACGGCGCTCGTCTTTCGCTTTAACCATCGGAGATGCTTCAGTAACTGCGTTTTTAGTACGCATTACCATGCTGCGGATAACGGCGTCGTTAAAGCGGAAGTTAGTTTCCAGCTCATCGATCGCTTCCTGCGGAGCTTCAACGTTCAGCAGAACGTAGTGCGCTTTGTGCAGTTTGTTGATCGGATAAGCCAGCTGACGGCGACCCCAGTCTTCCAGACGGTGGATCGTGCCTTCTGCTGCAGTGATTGCACCAGTGTAGCGTTCGATCATACCCGGAACCTGTTCGCTCTGGTCAGGATGGACCATAAAAACGATTTCGTAATGACGCATCGAATTGCTCCTTACGGATTATTCAGCCTCCTGTCTGGGTCAGCCGAGGCCCATGGAGGCAAGGAACGTTGTTAAAGGTCGGCTGAAAAATTGACGCGCCATTCTAATTGCGAAGCCCCATAAACTCAAGCTGAATGCACAATTAATTCGCACAAAGCGTAAAGCCAGTCTAAGTGGATGATTTAAAATTAATCACATCTGAAAGCGCCATTTTTTTGAACAACAGCATCAGAAATGGTCGCGATTTCCCGCCAGATAAGCGATTACACTTTAATCAGACCCCATCCAGACACGACAGGAGAGGCAAAACCGCAAACAGCATGTTGTCGTGGAGTACAGATCATGAAAAACATCGCAATAGTCATTTTGGCTGCGCTTGTGCTGAGTACAAACGCGATGGCAGCCATCAAAGTAGACAGCCAACAGGCTAAAAATATGGATGATGTGCACAGCTTAGGCGTGATTTACATTAATCATAATTTCGCCACTGAAAGTGAAGCAGATCAGGCGCTTAATGAAGAGACCGACGCACAGGGTGCGGCGTATTACCATGTAGTTTTAACACGCGAACCCGGTAGCAACGGCAATATGCATGCAAGCGCAGATATCTACCGATAAGACTTAACGTTAGCACCAGGAAAGCCAAAAACGAGAACATAGTCCTAGTTTGACTTGCCCCCTGCCCGGGGGCTTTTTTTTTTGCGCCCATGGCGTCAAACCCGCGCTTTTAAAGATGCTTTTGGAAGAACGCAACCGTGGCATCCAGCGCCGTGGGTGTGATGCGATGCTTAACACCCGCTTCCCACAAACACGTTAGATTTTTATCCAGCCCATCGCGAATCAAGGCTTGCTGCAAACGGAACGTCTCGCCAGCAGGTACGACGTCATCCGCTTCGCCATGCCAGAGCAGCAGTGGGCGATCGGCCAGACGCGGCAGCGCATGCGTGACCTCCCAGTCAGTGAGTTGAGAAACCATCGCGTCAACATCACCCGTCGGCGGAAAAAGCGTGTGAGCAAGCGTGGTGAAAAAGCCCGATCCCATCAGGCTCGCGACGCATTTCACTTCCGGGTAACGCGTCATGATGCCCAAGGCAGTCATGCCACCCATTGATGCTCCGGCAACGGCCAGTCGGTCATCAGCAACCCACCCCGCCTGATACACCGCATCACGTAATCCGCTGAACTCCAGCAGATTGCCGTGCAGAATGGGCCAGAACTGGCCCAATCGCGTCTGTTCATCACCTGAATATCGCGCGCCATGATCGGGAGCATCAGGCATCACGACCCGAAAGCCTGCCTGCGCCAATGCCACAGCAAAATAGCTGTACACCAGTTTTGATGACGTAAAGCCATGATAAAAAATAACAACCGGCAACGGCTGCTCACGCATTCCCGCCGGAAAAGCGTGTAGAATTTCGTGTTCGCCAAGCCGCTGCGTTGTGAGTTCAATCATGGTCGATCCTCTTGTCTGATGGGTGATTCATAATGTTGAGAACTGGATTACGCTTTCACGACATTTTCATTCGAAATTTACGTCACAGATAACAGTTTGGGAACATTCCCCCAAAAGGAAATTCGCAGACATCTACACTATGACTATCAGGAAACGAGATATGGTTATGCGCAGGTTCGCTGCTTTATTGCTGGTGTCGCTATTAATGGGCTGTAGCGCGTTGCAAGGCACACCGCAACCCGCTCCCGCGGCTACCGATCATCCTCAGGAAATTCGCCGTAATCAGACCGAAGGATTACAACGACTGGGTACCGTCAGTGCGTTAGTTCGCGGTTCACCGGCGGATGCAGAGGATGAAATAAAAGCCAAAGCTGTCGCTGCGAAAGCAGATTATTACGTCATCATTATGATTGATGAAACAATCATAACGGGACAGTGGTACTCACAAGCCATTTTGTACCGCAAATAACTGTCAGCATTTAAACGACATTTACACTGCTTTGCGTCCATAGACGTTTTCCTGTCCACAATAAACTCCATGCCTGTGACATAGGAAGTGAGTTTATTTGCGAAGGATTGCCCGGCGGATACCGGAGACATGTGAAATGGAGCTGACAATGAAACGATCTCTTGCTTTGACCTCACTGCTGCTCTCAGCGGGACTGATGAGCACCACCGCGCAGTCAGCGGAATTTGCCAGTGCGGATTGCGTCACAGGCTTAAATGAAATGGGTCTGATCTCCGTGACTAACATTTCAGGGAGCCCGCAAGATGTTGAACGTGTGATTGCCTTAAAAGCGGATGAGCAAGGTGCTTCCTGGTATCGCATCGTCCAGATGCAGGAGGACCGACATGCCGACCAGTGGCGAGTGCAAGCTATTCTCTACACCTGAAGCCCGTCCATAAAAGCCACTTAATATTAGTGGCTTTTCTATTTCTACAAATCGTTTACCCTGACTGTTGCTCATTCATCGCATCAATGTAACATTTTGTTACATAAGTTTGGTAAATGTTATCCCCGCTCTGCCGTTGAACTGCCATACCTTTTCGACAATGAGCAATTTATGATCAATTTTTTCCGCCGTTCTGGTTTGGGCACCAAGCTTTCGCTGCTTACCGGTACGAGCGTTGCTACGCTCTTCCTGTTATTCACCTTTCTCCTGAGTCAAAAAGCCAGCCAACAGCTCGAAGCCCTTGCGGTGGAAGATCTGCATAATCAGTCCACGGGCATGGTGGATATGGTCCAGATGTTCAACACCAGCCTCAGCGAAGAAGTCGAGAGCTACACCAAACTCTTTGGCACATTTCTGCCCCAGCCGCTGAGCAGCGATGCCAGTCAAATGCGTACCATTAACGGGCAAAATGCACCTTTGCTGAAAGGGGGTGACACCGAACTCCACGAAAACAATGCCTTCTCTGATGATTTCCTGAATCGTACCGGTGCGATTTCAACCCTGTTTGTCCGCAGCGGTAATGACTTTATTCGTGTAGCGACGTCGCTGCGTAAAGAAAACGGCGATCGCGCCATCGGTACCGTGCTGGATAATTCCAGCGCCGCATTTGGCTCCGTGACCAATGGCGAAGTCTATCGCGGTCTGGCTTTGCTGTTTGGTAAGCGCTACATCACCCAGTATCAGCCGGTCAAAGATGCGAGCGGCCAGGTCATTGCGATCGTTTTTGTCGGGGTCGATATCACGAATTCCTGGAACGTGATGCGTGAAAAGATCCTGAATCGCCGCCTCGGCGACAGCGGTCATTTCTATGTGTTAGATCGCGGCAACGGCAAAACGCGCGGGCAGTATCTGTTCCACTCTAGCGAAGAAGGAAAATTGCCGAAGTGGGATAACGAAATTCAGCAACAGCTTCTGAGCGGAAAATCCGGCACCCTGGAACGTCAAAGCGACGATGGGCGTACCCTTAAAATGGCGTATACCCCGTTGCCAGGCTGGAACTGGACGATCATTGGTGAAGTGGATAAATCCGTGTTGCTGGCCAACGTCAACGCCTTGCGCGATCGCTTCCTGCTGGCGGGAATCGTACTATCTGCGCTGTTTGCCGCACTGTTCGTTGTGATTATCCGTCGCTGGTTAACCCGTCCACTGCGCGACGTCATCGATTTGGCTCGTCAATACGCCGCGGGCGATCTGCGGGCGGAACTCCCGGTCACACGTCAGGATGAAGTCGGCCAGTTGATTGGCGCGATTAACGGCATTGGCGCTGGATTGCAGCAGATCGTTCAGCAGGTTCGTGAAGCGGCAGGTGAAATCCACCAGGGGACTAACGCGCTGGCTTCCGATACCGGAGAAATCTCTGAGCAAATAAATAAGCAGGCGAGTAGCGTTGAAGAAACGTCGGCGAGTATGGAACAACTTGCGGCAACTGTGCAGCAAAATGCGGCGAACATGGAGCAAACGCAGCAGCTGGTTGGTGAGACCTCACGCGCCGTGCATCACGGTGGCGAAACCGTCGGAAACGCGGTCGCCACCATGGATGATATTCGCGACGCATCGAAACGTATTGAAGACATCACACGCGTGATCGAATCGATTGCGTTTCAGACCAATATTCTGGCGCTGAACGCCGCGGTGGAAGCCGCGCGTGCGGGTGAGCACGGCAAAGGTTTTGCCGTTGTCGCCCAGGAAGTGCGTGCGCTGGCCGCCCGCAGTGCCAACGCGGTGAAAGAAATCGAGCAGTTGATTGGCGACACGCTGAAAAAAGTGAGCGAAGGCCACCAGCTTTCCGAACAAACCCAGCACGCGATGGAGTCGATCATTGTGCATATCGATAACATCAACCAGCTGGTAACCGAGATTAACCACGCGTCACATGAGCAATCTGCGGGCATCCATCAGGTCAACCTGGCGATGACCCACATTGGCGAAGCGTCGCATATCAACGCCGATCGCGTTTCACGCAGCGAGCAAACTGCACAAACGCTGCGTGAGAAGGGATCGCACCTGGCTGAAGTGGTCAGCATTTTCCGCTTAAAACACTAAACCACCCGTCCCGTGGCGCGCAGCAGCAGGTCATTTTTGACCTGCTCGCTGAGCACCAGGCTGCCACGGGCATCCAGCATCATGCGGCACCACGCCTGCGCCACCGGGGGCGAAGCGTGCCGTAGCATCTGTGCGCCTGCGCCCAGCAAAAATATCTGCTGGGTGATCTCCCGCCCCTGTGACTCCTGCGGCTTACGTAGCTTTTGCAGCAGTTGTCGCCAGCTGCGATCAAAATGTCGGTCTTGCCCTTTTACCTGGGCAAAATCCTCCTGTAATACGTCGAGAATGGCAGGCTGCTTCGCCAGGACGCGCAAAACATCCAGGCACATAATGTTGCCCGACCCTTCCCAGATGCTGTTCACCGGCATTTCGCGGTAAAGACGCGGCAATTCACTCTCTTCGCAATAGCCTGCGCCGCCCAGCACTTCCATCGCTTCCGCCACAAAGGGGATCCCCGCTTTGCAGACGCTGAATTTCGCGGCGGGTGTAAAGAGCCGCGCCCAGGCTATTTCCTTCTGATCCTCGCGCTGATCCCAGGCACGCGCCAGACGGAACAGCAGCGCGGTTTGCCCTTCGAGCTGCAACGCCATGCGGCTCAGCACTTCGCGCATCAGCGGCTGATCGACCAGATTTTTGCCAAACGTCTGGCGCTGGTGGGCGTGGTACAGCGCAACAGAGAGCGCACGGCGCATCAGCCCGTGGCTACCCAGCGCGCAGTCAAAGCGCGTCAGGCCCCCCATTTTGAGGATCTGGCGTACGCCTTCGCCCTCTTCCCCTACAATCCAACCGGAAGCGTCCATAAACTCCGCTTCGCTGCTGGCGTTTGAGCGATTGCCGAGCTTATCTTTCAGGCGTTCCAGCCGAACAGCGTTGCGCTGCCCGTCAGGCAATATGCGCGGGACGAAAAAGCATGAAAGCCCTCCTTTCGCCTGCGCCAGCACCAGATGCGCATCGCTTTGAGGCACTGAGTAAAACCATTTATGCCCCACCAGCCGATAGCTGCCGTCGCTGCATTTTTCGGCACGCGTGGTGTTGCTCAGTACATCTGAGCCGCCCTGTTTTTCGGTCATTCCCATCCCGATCAGGAGTCCGCGTTTTTGCCCGCCAGGCGCGATATGCGGATCGTAACGATCGCTCATCAGCGGCGTCAGCCAGTCGTGAAAAGGTTTAGGGAGGGAGTGCTGTAACAACGGCGTCGCGGCAAACGTCATGGTGACTGGGCAAAGCGTTCCGGCTTCCACCTGGGCATGGAGAATGAACCGTGCCGCGCGCGCGACAAACGATCCCTTGCGAGCCTGATCTTCCCACGCCAGGTTATGGACCCGATTCGCACACAGTCCCTGCATGAGCAGATGCCACGCCGGATGAAAACGTACATCGTCCAGCCGCTCACCCGCGGCGTTGTAGCGTAAAAGTTCAGGGGGATTTGCATTGGCGAGCCTGCCAAGCTCCAGTGATTCCGCCGTGCCTAGCTGCTGGCCGATGCTGGCGAGCAGCTCCATGTCCCACTCCGCCCCCTCTCGGATGACGGCGTCACGCAGCGCGCAATCGGAAAGAAACAGATTACTGTTGGAAAGGGGTAACGGCTGATTAAAAACAGTATGAGTCTGCCAGTGCATGGTGCGTCCCTCCTTCAATGGCAATGAAGGTCATTATGGACAACCTGCGCGAAGGCTGCATGGGAGTCGGGTCACAAGGCAGCGATCTTGCTGAGATCATTCGTGAAACAGGTCACACAATATAAGAATAAACTATTTCACTCCGGCGATTCTGTTGAATAATTTATTCTCACCTTCCAGAAGAGAATCATTATGCAATCTTCCCAACGTGCGCCGGATGCGCATAAGCGCGCTTTAATTGCAGGCTCTATTGGTAACTTTATCGAATGGTATGAGTTTGCGGTGTATGGCTTTATGGCCACCGTTATTGCGAAAAATTTCTTCCAGCTTGAAGGTGAAGCGGGAACAACCGGCCTGATTCTCACCTACGCTTCGTTCGCGATTGCGTTTTTCTTCCGCCCGTTGGGCGCGGTGGTGTTCGGGCGAATAGGCGACCGTATTGGGCGTAAGCCGACACTGATCATCGTATTGGTGCTGATGACCCTCGCGACGGCGGCGATTGGTGTCGTGCCGGTCTACGCCAGTATTGGCATTGCCGCTCCGCTGATTATCACCGGTCTGCGCATTTTACAGGGGCTGTTTGCGGGTGGTGAATACGGCGGCGCGGTGTCGCTGATGACCGAATTCGCTCCACGCGGCAAACGCGGGCTTTACGGTGCGTGGCAGTCCTTTACCGTGGCACTGGGTCTACTAGCCGGTGCGGGGATCGTGGCGCTGCTTTCCGCCGTCCTCACGCCCGAAGCGCTGCATGACTGGGGCTGGCGCATTCCGTTCTTCCTCGCGCTGCCGATGGGCGTGGTCGCCCTGTGGCTGCGGGTGAGCATGGAAGAGACGCCAAGCTTTGTGAAACAGCAGGAAAAACCGGTCGTTGCGAAGGCGCAGACTGCGGAAACGCTCAAAGCGATCGTGATGGGGATAGGACGCGTGATGGTGTGGTCGGCTGCGGGCTATACCTATCTGGTCATCATGCCCACCTATTTACAGTCGGCGCTGCATACTGGCTTTAACCAGGCGCTGCTGATTGCCGTGATCTCGAATGTCGGATTTGCGCTGACCATTATTCCATCGGGGATATTGAGCGACAAAATCGGTCGGCGCACGGTGATGCTCATCGCCACTGGGCTATTACTGATTCTGGCGCTGCCGCTGCTCAAAGTGTTGCAGGCAGAATCCAGCACGCTGGCCATTAAAGCCATTGTGGTTCTGATTGCTGGCGGACTGGTGGGGATGCTGGCAGGGCCAGGGCCTGCAATGCTCTCGGAGATGTTCCCGACGCGCGTGCGTTACACAGGGCTTGGACTGGCGTATTCGCTGTCGAACGCGATTTTCTCAGGCTGTGCGGGCTTAATCATAACAGGCTTGATCAAACAGACGGGGAATCTCGATATTCCGGCGTACTACGTGATGGCGACGGCGGTGGTCAGCATGGCGGCGCTGATGACGCTCAATAAAGATGACCATTTGCGGTCGTTAGAGGAGTAAGGTTGCCACCGTCTGGGGCCCTCACTCCGGCGCTTTCCCAGTGGGAAAGAAAGAAAACAGTAAGGCCGTCCTGTGGACGGCCTTACTGTTTATTTCGTGCGCTGACGAACCGCTTCAAACAGGCAAATACCTGTCGCAACGGAGACGTTCAGAGACGACACGCTCCCCGCCATCGGGATGCTAATCAGCTCATCGCAATGCTCGCGAGTCAGACGACGCATACCTTCGCCTTCTGCACCCATCACCAGCGCCAGACGGCCGGTCATTTTACTCTGATAAACGGTATGATCGGCTTCACCCGCCGTACCAACGATCCAGATATTCTCTTCCTGCAGCTGACGCATGGTGCGCGCCAGATTGGTCACGCGGATCAACGGAACGTTTTCCGCTGCGCCACAGGCCACTTTCTTCGCCGTCGCATTCAGCTGTGCCGCACGATCTCGTGGAACGATCACCGCATGCACACCTGCTGCATCAGCACTACGCAGACACGCGCCGAGGTTGTGCGGATCGGTCACGCCGTCGAGGATCAGGAAGAACGGGTTATCCAACTGGGCAATCAAATCCGGCAGATCGTTTTCCTGGTACTGACGACCCGGTTTCGCACGGGCAATGATCCCCTGGTGTACCGCGCCTTCACTTTTCTCGTCGAGGAACTGACGGCTGGCCAGCTGAATCACTACGCCCTGAGCTTCAAGCGCATGGATCAGCGGGAGCAGACGTTTGTCCTCACGGCCTTTCAGAATAAACACTTCCTGAAAACGCTCTGGAGCGCGCTCCAGCAGGGCCTGCACCGCATGGATGCCGTAAATCATTTCACTCATTAATGGACTCGTCTTTCACTCTGTTAACGGATTCCCCTCACCCCGGCCCTCTCCCACAGGGAGAGGGCGGAAATGCTTCCAAGGGAATGAGGGTAAAAATTACTCAGCGATTTTTTTCTTCGCTGCGCGTTTTGCTTTGGTGGCAGCAGCTATTTTTTGCGTTTTAGCCGACGGTTTTTTCGCGCCTTTCTCCGCTTTCGCTTTTGGGGCTTGCGGAGATTTTGGCTGTTTAGGTGCCGCTTTGCCTTTGTCACCCCGGAAAGCGCTGTCTGGCTCGAAGTTCACCTTTTTGCCGGACTGACGACGTTTGCCGTTGCTCTTACCGCCAGACCCTTTTTTCGCACTTTCACGCGCGGTTTTACCCACATTACGCGGCGCGCGTTCGCTTGAAATCAGGCTGAAATCAATCTTACGTTCGTCCATGTTCACGGCTTCAACGCGCACTTCGACGCGATCGCCCAGACGATACGTTTGACCGCCGGACTCACCGGTCAGACGCTGTCCTACCTGGTCGTAACGATAGTAATCGTTGTCCAGCGAGGAGACATGCACCAGACCATCAATGAACAGCTCATCGAGACGGACGAAGAAACCAAAACCGGTCACGCTGGCGATCACGCCTTTAAAGACGTTACCCACCTGATCCAGCATAAAGTCACACTTCAGCCAGTCAGCAACATCACGCGTTGCTTCATCGGCGCGACGTTCCGCCATGGAACAGTGCTGACCCAATTGCAGCACCTCTTCCATGGAATAATGGTAGCCGCCGGTTTCGGTGGTGTTGCCCTTATGCCCCTGCTCTTGCGCCACCAGATATTTAAGGGCGCGGTGCAGCGACAGATCCGGATAACGACGGATCGGTGAAGTAAAGTGCGCGTATGACTGCAGCGCCAGGCCAAAGTGACCGCGGTTTTCCGGATCGTAAATCGCCTGTTTCATCGAACGCAGCAGCATGGTTTGCAGCATTTCTGCATCAGGACGATCGGCGATCGCGGTCAAGAGTTCGGCATAATCGCGCGGCTCTGGCTTGCTACCGCCCGGCAGCTCAAGACCCAGCTCTGCCAGCACTGAACGGAAAGAGGTGATGGCTTCGGTCGTCGGCTTATCGTGGATACGGAACAGCGCAGGCTCTTTGGCTTTCTCAACGAAACGCGCCGCCGAGATGTTGGCTAAAATCATGCACTCTTCGATAAGCTTGTGCGCATCGTTACGCTGGGTCTGCTCGATACGTTCGATACGGCGCTCAGCGTTAAAGATGAATTTGGCTTCTTCACTCTCAAAGGAGATCCCGCCGCGCTCTTCACGCGCTTGCTCCAGGGTTTTGTAGAGATGGTGCAGCTCTTCGATGTGTTTGACCAGCGGCGCATACTGCTCGCGCAACTCCTGATCGCCCTGCAGCATATGCCAGACCTTGGTGTAGGTCAGACGGGCATGAGAGCTCATCACCGCTTCATAGAATTTGTAGCCGGTTAAGCGCCCTTTGGTGGAGATGGTCATTTCGCAGACCATACACAGCCTGTCAACCTGCGGGTTCAGAGAACACAGGCCATTGGAGAGCACTTCTGGCAGCATCGGCACGACCTGCGACGGGAAGTACACCGACGTACCGCGACTGCGCGCTTCGGCATCGAGCGGCGTGTTAGGGCGAACATAATAGCTGACGTCAGCAATCGCCACCCACAAACGCCAGCCGCCGCCGCGTTTCTTCTCGCAGAACACGGCGTCATCGAAGTCACGCGCATCTTCGCCATCGATGGTCACCAGCGGCAAATCACGCAAGTCCACGCGACCGACTTTGGCCTCTTCTGGCACCTGTTCTTTCAGGTCTTTGACCTGCTCTTCCACCGCATGCGGCCAGACGTAAGGTATTTCATGCGTACGCAGCGCCATGTCAACGGCCATGCTGGTACCCATGTTATCGCCCAGCACTTCTACGATTTTACCGATCGCTTTGGTGCGGCGCGTTGGGCGTTGGGTGAGTTCAACCACTACCACAAAGCCCATTCGCGCGCCCATCACCTCTTCCGGTGGGATGAGGATGTCGAAGCTCATACGGCTGTCGTCAGGCACCACAAAGCCCACACCGGCATCGGTAAAGTAACGACCGACAATCTGGCTGTTTTTTGGCACCAGCACACGCACTACACGCGCTTCGCGACGGCCTTTACGATCGGCCCCCAGTGGCTGAGCCAAAATCTGGTCGCCGTGGATGCACATTTTCATCTGTTCAGAGGAAAGGTACAGATCGTCTTTACGCCCTTCGACGCGCAGGAAGCCGTAACCATCGCGGTGACCGATAACGACGCCTTTCAGCAGGTCGAGACGTTCTGGCAGTGCATAGCACTGGCGGCGGGTAAAGACCAACTGACCGTCACGCTCCATAGCGCGCAGACGGCGGCGAAGGGCTTCAATTTGCTCTTCACCTTCTATATTTAATTCAACGGCAAGTTCTTCACGATTGGCGGGTTTTTCGCGTTTTGTTAAGTGTTCGATGATGAACTCGCGGCTTGGGATAGGATTCGCGTACTTTTCTGCTTCGCGGTCCTGGAAAGGATCATGTGACATAGCGGTTCCTCCGTTGTCAGCTCCGGCGAAAGTTTTCTTCATTCCACCAGCAATAATTTATACAGCGGTTGATTCTCTTCAACCAAATCGGCCAGCGTGTAGTTATCCAGTTCCATAAGGAAACTTTGCACAGCCTTAGAAAGTGCCTGTTTCAGGCGGCATGCGGGGGTGATGTGGCAAAAGTCGCTGCTGCAATTCACCAGAGACAGCGGCTCCAGTTCGCGCACCACGTCCCCTACACGAATACTCTGTGCGGGCTTACCGAGACGAATTCCCCCGTTTTTCCCGCGGACGGCAGTCACGTATCCCGCACGGCTAAGTTGATTGATTATTTTGACCATATGATTACGGGACACGCCGTAGACCTCTGTAACTTGAGAGATACTGGTCATCTGCCCTTGTGGCAACGACGCCATGTAAATCAGCGCACGTAAGCCGTAATCGGTGAAACTCGTTAACTGCACATCAACCTCAGGAAAAGGGAAAAACGCGGTGTAACCGCAGAGATATTCAATAATGATGATAAACCAGCCAGATAGTTAACGGCGAATTTATTTAAACGGAAAGGGGTAAAAGCGGAAACAGAGGACAAAAACCAGATGGAACGGCGTTTATCCGGCCTACGGATCGCTCCGCAGGCCAGGATTCACGAAAATTATGCGTCGAACGGGTCACGCAGAATCATCGTTTCACTACGGTCAGGGCCGGTAGAAATAATATCAATCGGCACTTCAGTCAGTTCTTCAATACGCTTGATGTAGTCCAGCGCCGCCTGCGGCAGGCCGCTACGCTCTTTCACGCCAAAGGTGGTTTCTGACCAGCCAGGCATGGTTTCGTAGATTGGCTCGATGCCTTCCCAGTCGTCAGCAGCCAGCGGCGTGGTTGTCACTTCGCGGCCATCTGGCATACGGTAACCGATACACAGTTTCACTTCTTTCAGGCCGTCCAGCACGTCCAGCTTGGTCAGGCAGAAGCCAGACAGGGAGTTGATCTGCACTGCGCGACGAATCGCAACGATATCCAGCCAGCCGGTACGACGACGACGACCGGTGGTGGCGCCAAACTCGTTACCTTGTTTGCACAGGAATTCGCCGATGTCATCAAACAGCTCAGTCGGGAATGGACCTGCTCCCACGCGAGTGGAGTAAGCTTTGATGATACCCAGAACGTAATCCACGTAACGCGGGCCCAGGCCAGAGCCGGTCGCCACGCCACCCGCGGTGGTGTTAGAGGAGGTCACGTACGGATAGGTACCGTGGTCGATATCCAACAGCGTACCTTGTGCGCCTTCGAACATGACGAAATCGCCACGCTTGCGCGCCTGGTCCAGCAGATCGGACACATCCACAACCATACCGGTCAGGATATCCGCTACCGCCATGACATCATCCAGCACTTTCTGGTAGTCAACAGCGTCAGCTTTATAGAAATTCACCAGCTGGAAGTTGTGATATTCCATCACTTCTTTCAGTTTGTCAGCGAAGGTGGCTTTGTCGAACAGATCGCCAACGCGCAGACCACGGCGGGCAACTTTATCTTCATAAGCAGGGCCGATACCACGGCCAGTGGTGCCGATAGCTTTTGCGCCGCGCGCTTTTTCACGCGCCACGTCCAGCGCCACGTGATAGTCGAGGATCAGCGGGCAAGCTTCGGAGAGCAGCAGACGCTCACGAACCGGGATACCACGGTCTTCCAGGCCTTTCATCTCTTTCATCAGCGCAGCAGGAGACAGCACAACACCGTTACCGATGATGCTGGTCACATTGTCGCGAAGAATACCTGATGGAATGAGATGGAGGACGGTTTTTTCACCGTTGATTACGAGAGTATGGCCCGCGTTGTGGCCACCCTGATAGCGTACAACATATTTAGCACGTTCAGTCAGAAGATCAACGATCTTCCCTTTACCTTCGTCACCCCATTGGGTGCCCAGTACGACAACGTTGTTACCCATTTTAAAAATCACCGATTGCTTAAAAATGGATTCTACCACCGCTTTTTCAGATATACAGCACTTTTTGCCCGCAATATAAGGCAAATCCGACCACTTTTTGATCAGCCAATCGTTTTCCTCAACATGTAGTAGATAACGATACCGGCAACCACAAGACCTCCTCCAAAACGACGCAAAATAGTATCCGGCAGTTGGCTCATGGTGGCGATCATGCGTCGCCAGGCACGCGGATAAAGCATCGGTCCAAGGCCTTCCAGCACTAAAACTAACGCCAGTGCCAACAGGATGGTTGAATTCATTGCGGATCCTTATAAAAGAAAACCACCGCCTCGGAAGAGAGCGGTGGTTTGATCACTCAAACGGATTTGAGTTTATCGCGTGGCGTTGCCTGGCGTCTTCATATAACGGAAGAAATCGCTATCCGGGCTGAGCACCATCACATCCTGGTTGCTCTGGAAGCTGTTTTCATACGCACGCAGGCTACGGATAAAGGCATAGAAATCCGGATCCTGGCTGAATGCATCCGCAAACAGTTTCGCAGCTTCTGCATCGCCTTCACCGCGCAAGATGCGGCCCTGACGTTCAGATTCTGCCAGCGTTTTCGTCACTTCATAATCGGCTGTTGCGCGCAGCTTTTCAGCTTCTTCCTGACCTTGTGAACGGTGGCGACGTGCGACCGCTTCACGCTCAGCGCGCATACGGTTGTAGATCGCTTCGGACACTTCGGTAGGAAGGTTAATCTGCTTGATTCGCACGTCGACAACTTCGATACCCAACGCCGCCATACTGTTCGGGTTGATTACCGGCGCTTTGCCGTTGGTCTCGGTCTGAACACGTTCAGCCGCTTTCGCAATCGCATCATCTGCTGCTGGCGTTGCGACTTCGTCTTCCGTACCCGCAGAACCGGAGTTCAGCGCATCACGGACTTCAATCGTCAGACGACCACGAGAATCGGTTACGATGTCTTTTACATCCAGGCGACCAATTTCAGAACGCAGACGGTCAGAGAACTTACGTTTCAGCAGCACTTCTGCCTGAGAGACGTCACCGCCGCCCGTTGCCAGATAGTAGCGGCTAAAATCGCTGATACGCCATTTGATATAAGAATCGACGATCAGGTCTTTTTTCTCTTTGGTCACGAAACGATCGGCCTGGTTATCCATGGTCTGGATACGGGCGTCGAGCATTTTCACTGATTCGATCATCGGGAGCTTGAAGTGCAGACCCGGCTCGAAAACCAGCGGTTTGTTTTCATCGTCACGCAGAACTTTGCCGAAGCGCATGGTGATACCGCGTTCGCCCTCTTTCACTACAAAGATTGAGGCATAAAGCACTACCAGCACGATGATAATAATCGCAATAACTGACTTACGCATCGTTATTCCCCCTGACGCTGGCTGTCGTTACGCTGCGCGTTAGCGCGACGTTGGTCCATGATGTCACCATCGGTTGAAGACGACGTGTTTTTGGCGTTAGAGTTGCTCCCGGACGCAGGAGGCAGGCGCAGCAAATTGTTGGCTCCGCTATTATCCTGTTTTGCGCCGGACGCATTACCGCCTTTCAGCATCTGGTCCAGCGGCAGAACCATCAGGTTGCCACCTTTGCTGTCATTCACCAGCACTTTACGGGTATGGCTCAGCACTTTCTCCATGGTTTCGATATACAGACGTTCACGGGTAATTTCCGGAGCGGCTTTATATTCAGGCAGGAGCTTAGCAAAGCGGGCTACTTCACCCTGCGCTTCCAGCACGGTCTGAGTCTTATACGCACGCGCCTCTTCGAGGATACGCTGCGCCTGACCGTTAGCACGTGGCTGAACTTCATTGGTGTAGGCTTCTGCTTCACGGATGTACTGCTGCTCATTCTCACGTGCGGAAATCGCATCATCAAACGCAGCTTTCACCTCTTCCGGCGGACGAGCAGCCTGGAAGTTGACGTCCAGCAGGGTGATACCCATGTTGTATGGACGAATGGTCTCTTCCAGCTCGCGCTGGGTATCGCTACGAATAACGGTACGACCTTCAGTCAGAATACGGTCCATGGTGTATTTACCGATCACACCACGAAGCGCACTGTCCGTCGCCTGACGCAGGCTATCGTCCGCGCTGGTCACACTAAACAGATAATGCTGTGGATCGGTTACGCGATACTGCACGTTCATCTCGACGCGAACCACGTTCTCGTCAGAGGTCAGCATCACGCCGGACGCCGCCAGTTCACGAACCGATTCTACGTTGACCGCAGTCACGTTATCGACAAACGTTGGCTTCCAGTTCAGACCCGGTTCAACCAGATGGCTAAACTTGCCGAAGCGAGTAACAACACCGCGCTCCGCTTCTTTAATGGTGTAGAAACCGCTGGCAGCCCAAATGATCACCACGGCAGCGGCAACAATGCTCACTACGCGGCCACCAATATGCGGGCGCGGCCCCTGTGGGGCATTTCCGCCGGAACCCGAACCGGAACCCTTTCCACCAAAACCGCCAAGCTTTTTGCTTAGCTTGCGGAAGATATCGTCCAGATCAGGAGGCCCCTGCTCGCGACCACCTTTGTTGCCATTTCCCCCAGAGTTGCCGCCTTGATTATTGCTGCTTCCCCACGGGTCGCGGTCTTGTCCGTTATTACCGGGCTGATTCCACGCCATGTATATGCTCCATATTTGTTATGCAAGGGCGAATATCTTCAGGACTACCCTAATCTGATCAGACTACGTAGTCGATCAACGTAGGTTCTTGTTTACAGAGGCGACGCCAGTCAACGATTGGCATACGCACCTGCATCCCCACGCTGCCGTCATCCTCCATCCACTCTTTTTCTATCGCCTGAAGTTGATAAAACCGGCTACGCAGCTTGCCTTCCTGTGGTGGTAGACGCAGCGTGTGCTGAGCAACCTCACCGGAAAGACGTTCTGTTAAAGCCTGGAAAAGCAGTGGCACGCCAATTCCGGTCTGCGCAGACAGCCAGACCCGAATCGGTTTGTTCTCATCATCTCTGTCGATACGCGGCTCGAAATCTTCGAGCATATCGATTTTATTCATCACCAACAGCGTTGGGATCTCGTCCGCTTCGATCTCTTCGAGTACGGTATTCACCGCATCAATATTTTCCTGCACGCGGAAATCGGCGGCGTCGATAATATGCAGCAGCAGGGTCGCCTGACGCGTCTCCTGCAAGGTCGCTTTAAACGCAGCCACCAAATCGTGGGGTAAATGACGAATAAACCCTACGGTATCCGCCAGCACGGTTTCGCCAACGTCCGCTACATCAATACGGCGAAGCGTAGGGTCGAGCGTCGCAAACAGCTGGTCTGCGGCGTAGACTTCAGCATTCGTAATCTGGTTAAACAGGGTGGATTTACCGGCATTGGTATACCCCACCAGCGACACCGTTGGGATGTCAGCTTTGGTTCGCGAACGACGTCCTTGCTCACGCTGTTTCTCGACTCTTGCCAGTCGTGAGAGGATCTGGGTAATACGACCACGCAGTAATCGACGGTCAGTTTCGAGCTGGGTTTCACCCGGGCCGCGCAAACCAATACCGCCTTTTTGTCTTTCAAGGTGGGTCCAGCCCCGCACAAGGCGCGTTGCCAGATGACGCAATTGCGCCAGCTCAACCTGCAATTTCCCCTCGTGGGTACGTGCACGCTGAGCAAAAATATCTAATATCAGGCCGGTACGGTCAATAACACGACATTCGCACAGACTTTCCAGGTTACGCTCTTGAGCCGGAGACAACGCATGATCAAACAGCACGACTGACGCGCCGGTTGCTTTTACGGCTTCCGCAATTTCGATTGCTTTACCTTCGCCTACAAAAAACTTCGGGGTGCGGTGCTTTACGACTACCGGTAATCACCTGCATTGCTTCGACGCCAGCGGAAGAGACCAGAGCTTCAAACTCCTCGAGATCTTCTTTATCTTTGTCTTGCGTAAAATAGATGTGTACCAGCACCGCATGCTCACCGGCATCATAACGGTCAAACAAGCGTATTATCCTCAGTATAAATCAGCGGGGAACGCAGAAGACCTGGCTCCCCGTGTGGAAAAACAGCCCGCAACCTTATTCGGTTTCGTCGCTGTCTTGCGCAGGAGCAGAAGAACCCTGCGCGTTGCTGCCATGATGGAAGTTACTACCGGTGCCGCCGCCAGCGTTGTTGCTGTGATGAGAAACTGGACGGGACGGAACAACAGTAGAGATAGCGTGCTTATAAACCATCTGGCTGACCGTGTTTTTCAACAGGATCACGAACTGATCGAAAGATTCAATCTGACCTTGCAGCTTAATACCATTCACCAAATAAATAGAAACTGGAACACGTTCACGACGCAGTGCGTTCAAGAACGGATCTTGTAAAGATTGCCCCTTAGCCATTCTCTCTTTTCCTTATATGTTTGTTTTGTACTTAGAACCTTGCGATTCTGAAAAATTGCGCACGGTACGACTTAATTGTACACACTCAGTCTGCGATAGCACCCACTACCTGTAAAACTTCGTTGTATGACTGTTCAGGCTTTTCGCTGTCTAACCAGTGAATCCCCTCCCAACCACGCAACCAGGTAATCTGCCGCTTCGCCAACTGTCTGGTGGCGCAAACACCTCGGTAAACCATTTCATCGTATGAGATCTCACCTTCAATGTATGACCACATCTGGCGATATCCGACACAACGAATGGAAGGCATGTCCGTATGCAAATCTCCGCGAGCAAATAACGCCCGCACTTCTGCTTCAAAACCTGAAGCTAACATCTGATGAAAACGCTGCTCAATTCGCTGATGGAGCAGTTCACGGCTCGCCGGGGCGATGGCGAACTGATGCACCTGATACGGCAGAGCCTCGCCTGACGTTTGCGTCAGTTCCGTTAAAGTTTTACCCGAAATGAAAAAAACTTCCAGTGCTCGGGAAAGCCTTTGCGGATCATTTGGATGAATCCGTGCTGCGGCAACCGGATCAACCTCTTCCAGTTGCTTATGCAACGCGCCCCATCCCTGCTCTGCCGCCTGCTGCTCAATCTTGGCTCTTACCTCAGGATCCGCTGATGGCAAAGGTGATAACCCCTCCAACAGCGCCTTAAAGTAAAGCATGGTACCGCCAACCAACAACGGTATCCGTCCCGCCGCGGTTATCTCGGCCATCTCAGCGAGCGCATCGCGACGGAAATCCGCTGCGGAATACGCCTGCGCCGGGTCGAGAATATCCAGCAACCGGTGCGGTGCCGCATGCAGTTCTTCTGCATTTGGCTTCGCCGTGCCGACATCCATCCCTTGATAAATAAGGGCGGAATCGACGCTAATCAACTCTACTGGCAAAACTTTACGTAGCTCAATGGCTAACGCCGTTTTACCGGAGGCCGTAGGCCCCATCAAAAAAATCGCCTTAGGCAGGCTCGCCTTACTCACATCACTCATCTGTCAGGGCTTTCATCGCCGAATGCAAATCAACACGTTGTAATAAACCACCCGGCGGAGCTTTGACCAGTTGTGGACAAAGACGTTCAACTTCCGCCAATACGGTAATGGCCTGGGCCATACTCCACAGAGGATGGTCACTCGCTAAATGGCGGGCAATCCACTGCGCGGTATTGGCAGCATCAAAGGTTGTTTGCTGCGCCAGGTAGCCTATCAGTTCAGGAATCAAGTTTTGTAAATTTTGTTGGCGTAAGGGTAAAGGCACCGCGCGAATGGTCACATGATGTGCTTCTACAACAAATTCAATGCCCATTTCCACCAACACCGCTTTTGCACGCTGTAAAACCGCCACTTCTTCTGCCGACACTTTAAGCCGGACGGGAATCAACAGCGGCTGTGCGCACGCAGCGTTTGCTCCCGGCGTCAGCTGCACTTGTTTCAGCCAGCGCTCCGCGACGGGTAACGCCAGCAACGCAAGGTGGCTATCACGTTCAAGTAAGGCCATGTCCGGCGCAATAATGGTCAGCACGCGGCCAAAACTCTGGCTGTGCCCATCGAGTGCCGGAGCCGACTGCGCAACATTCTCTTTACGTTCAACTGCGGGAGTATCCAGTAATTTGCTGTAAAGCGCACCCTGCTGTTTTTGATAAACCGGCGCATGGGGATAATTCGCCCCAGTGGGACGCGGCGCACTTGCGCCCGATGAATAGCGCGGCGCTTCAGGCTGTCGCGCAACCGCAGGCTCAGCAAACTGGTTGCGCCCCGCTGCAATACGGTTTTCCGGGATCGGCCGTGGGCTGACAACATCTTCAGTCAGCGGTAGCGACGGTTCAGCCTGCTGCTGCAACACGCTCAGCACGCCCTGATAAATAAAATCGTGAACCAGTCGCGACTGATGAAAACGCACTTCATGCTTGGCCGGATGCACGTTGACATCAACCTGATGCGGATCGATTTCAAGATAAAGCACAAATGCGGGCTGCTGATCGGCACCCAGTTTGTCTTCACAGGCCTGGCGAATGGCGTGATTTATCAGGCGATCGCGCATCATGCGGCCATTCACATAACAATACTGAATCTCAGCCAGCGTCGCGTTCATCGTTTTAGGATCGGCAACCCAGCCGCGCATCGCTAAATCGCCATGCTGCCACTCAATCGCCAGCGCCTGTTCAAGAAAAGCCGTACCGCAGATCGCGCCCAGACGGCGCTCTTTCTGCCCGCCCTCCGCTACCGCGCGATACTGGCGCATCACCTTACCGTTATGGCTGAGGTTAATCGTGACGTCAAAACGGGCCAGCGCGATGCGGCGAATAATCTCGTCAATGTGGTTGAATTCGGTTTTTTCGGTGCGCATGAATTTGCGGCGCGCGGGGGTGTTGTAAAACAGATCCAACACCTCCAGCGTCGTGCCCACCGGGTGGGCAGCGGGTTTGACCGTCACGTCCATGTCACGCCCTTCGGCGTAAGCCTGCCAGGCTTCCTGCTGTTCAGCCGTGCGGGAAGTGAGCGTTAGACGGGATACAGAACTGATACTGGCCAACGCCTCGCCGCGAAAACCGAGGCTAATAATGGCTTCCAGATCGTCAAGCGAGGCAATTTTACTGGTGGCATGACGTGCCAGCGCCAGCGCCAGTTCGTCTTTTTTGATACCGCAGCCGTTGTCACGAATGCGGATAAGCTTTGCGCCGCCGCGTTCGATGTCGATATCGATGCGGGTCGCGCCCGCATCAAGACTGTTTTCGACGAGTTCCTTCACAACCGATGCAGGACGCTCCACCACCTCACCGGCGGCGATTTGGTTCGCAAGCTGCGGCGGCAGAACCTGAATCGGCATGACTTCTCCTTAGTGGGTCGCGCTCATCTCACCGGGGAGGGCTGCACTGGCAGTTTGTCCCCCGCCCCCTGGCGGCGCTGACTGTAACGGATGTGACGCAAAGTAATTGCGCAGACCGTTGTAAATAGCATCGGCGATTTCCTGCTGGTAACTGTCGCTCGCCAGCAGGCGCTCTTCGCCGTTATTACTGATAAAACCGGTTTCGACCAGAATCGATGGGATATCCGGCGAACGCAACACGCCAAGGCTGGCATGCTCTGGACGGCGTTTGTGGATTGCGCCCACACGCTGCAACTGGCTTATCACGTTAGTGGCCACATCATACCCGACGCGCTGGGAATGACCGAATTGTAAATCCAGCACCGCCTGGCTGAGATACGGGTCGGACTGACTGTTTGCCAGCACATCCCCTGCGCCACCCAACAGTTCAGACTGTTTCTCATGCTCTTCCAGCCAGTTCGCCATCTCGCTGTTCGCGCGGCGATTCGACAACACCCAAACGGACGCGCCGGTCGCGCTGCGATTTGGCGCAGCATCCGCATGAATTGACACCAGGAAGTTAGCGTTTTGCTTGCGTGCAACGTCAGAACGCCCCATGACGGAGATAAAGTAATCGCCATCGCGGGTCATTACGCCTTTAAACATCGGGTCATCATTCAAGAGTTCACGCAGTTTGCGCGCAATCGCGATGGTGACATTTTTCTCACGCGTCCCACTCGGGCCAATTGCGCCAGGATCTTGCCCGCCGTGCCCCGCATCAATGGCGATAATCACTTTCTCACCGTTGGTATTCGTGGCAGGACGAGCGCGAGCCGCAGGGCGCGTGACCGTATTGCTGCTGGTGACGCTGGTTATGCGATCGTTTTCCGCTTTAAACGGATTACGCGCAGGTTCAGACGGACGCGGTGCAACAATCGGCGCTTCAACGCGTTTCGCCACGACAGGCGGTGGCGGTGGAGGCGGCGGAACATCAGCATTGATCGTAAAGACCACGGTATAATTCGCACCGTTTTGCTGCTTCACGGCGCGGGTTTTACCGTTTTGGGTAAGATCGACCACCAGGCGTAAAGACTGAGCATCTTTTGCCGTGCCGGAACGAATACTTTTGACCAGGTTATTACCGCTAAATTGCAGCGGCAGGCCTTGAATCACGCCAGTTTGTTTAATATCCAGCGCAACGCTGCGCTTATCAACCTGTGAAAACGCATAATCTGGATCGCCCATAAAACTGAAGGTGATCCGCGCCTGCGAATCACCGTTGGAGACCTGAATATCCGATAAACTTGCGGCTCCGGCCTGCGCGCACAGCAGCACCGTTGCAGCTAACAACCAACCTTTAACGCGATTAATCATCCCGTTATCCCTGAGTTCAGCCAGCTAAACGCGCCAGCAAGGAATTACCTGATGAGGAAACTGCACTGATGCGTGCCTCACGCCCTTGAGCCTGGTAATCTAAGTGAATTTCGACATCCGGGTCAGGCAACACACCCGCACCTTGTTGCGGCCACTCCACCAGGCAAATGGCATCGTTGGCAAAATAGTCACGGATCCCCATAAATTCCAGCTCCTCAGGGTCCGCAAGACGGTAAAGATCGAAGTGGTACACCATCAGATTGTCGAGGGTATAGGGTTCAACGAGCGTGTAAGTCGGGCTTTTCACGTTCCCTTTGTGGCCCAGGGCCTGTAAAAACCCCCGGCTAAACGTTGTTTTACCCGCCCCCAAATCACCGTACAAATAAATGACGGTCGCGCCCTCACAGGCCTGCGCCAGGCGCTTGCCAAGATCCAAAGTTGCCTGCTCGTCGGGTAAAGCCATCACTCGATTAGTCATTTTCTACGTCAATCACATCTGGGTTAACAACACGCCGTAGCGTGTCAAAAAGATCGGTGGCCAGCATACCGCGCGTTCCGTAGCGAGCAGCGAGCTTATCTGCTGCCGCCCCGTGGACCACGCAGCCTACGCTGGCTGCTTCATAAGGAGTGAATTGTTGTCCCAGCAATGCGCCGATAATACCGGAGAGCACATCGCCCATTCCGCCACTCGCCATTCCCGCATTGCCCGCGTCAATAATGCTGAGCGCGCCGGACTCACAGGCCACAATCGTGCCCGCCCCTTTTAAAACTGCAACACCTCCGTAACGTTTTACCAGACGCTGCGCAGAAAGTAAGCGATCGTTTTCAATTTCTGCGACGCTGCAGCTAAGCAGCCGCGCGGCCTCGCCGGGGTGTGGCGTCAGGATGCGATTGTGACGTTTATCAGGATTGATTGCCAGAAGGTTAAGCGCGTCGGCATCCCACAGCATCGGTTTACGACAATTCTCGACCTTTTGTAGCGCTTTCTTGCCCCACGCTTGTTGTCCCAGTCCAGGGCCAATGACCACCACATCGGCCCACTCCAGGCTCGCATCAAGAGATTCTGGCGTCAGTTCATGAGCCATCAGTTCAGGGCGAGCGGTAATAATGGGAGGGATATTTTCGATGCGCGTTAGCACTCGGACCAGGCCGGCTCCCGCACGCAGCGCGGCCTCTCCGGTCATACGAATCGCACCCGCGGTGCCGTGATCGCCGCCAATAATCACCAGCTTGCCGTGATCGCCCTTGTTCGACGTAGGACGGCGCGGCGGTAGCCACGCCTCAAGCTGATTCGCATCCAGGCGAGCGATGGGCGGTTCTTGGCCGGCAAGCCAGCTTTCAAGCCCCAGGGCATGATGATGAAGTTTTCCGACCACATCGCGGGCTTTGCCGGTCAGTAATCCAGGCTTGAGCGCAATAAACGTAACCGTATTCGTAGCATGAATCACCGCACCCGGCGTCGCGCCCGTCTGGGCAATCAGACCCGACGGAATATCCAGCGCAATGACAGGAGCCGGATGGGCATTCGCTTTATCGATGAGCGTTGCGATTGTTTCGCGCGGAGCCTGCCGGAGCCCCGTCCCCAGCAACCCATCAACAATCAGATCAATCCCTTCTGGCCAGATGATATCGGCGGCATGAATCTCCCCACCCGCATTCAGCCACGCCTCACGAGCTTCGCTCGCCTCTTCCGGCAGCGGTTTTTCACTTTCGATGGCCAGCAGCGTGACGCGCAGACCAGCGGCAACGGCCAGACGCGCGACCACATAACCATCGCCGCCGTTGTTGCCGTGCCCGCACAGAATCAGCCAATGTTGTGCCCCGGGACATGTCTCTCGCGCCACGGAAAACGCCGCCTCGCCGGCACGGAGCATCAGTTCATACAGCGTGATACCCAGGCTGTCTGCGGCCTCTTTTTCAGCGCGACGGAGGTCATCCGCAGGCCAAATGGAATGTGGTATACTGATGGGGATTTTCTTCATTGTATGGTCCGTCATGTCACAGCCCCTCGATCTCAATCAGTTAGCGCAAAACATTAAACAGTGGGGCGCAGAGCTTGGCTTCCAGAAAGTCGGTATCACCGATACCGATCTTTCCGCGAGCGAGCCAAAACTGCAGGCCTGGCTGGACAAACAATACCACGGCGAAATGGAGTGGATGGCGCGCCACGGTATGATGCGCGCGCGCCCTCATGAACTATTGCCGGGTACCTTGCGCGTCATCAGCGTTCGCATGAACTATCTTCCCGCCAACGCGGCGTTTGCCCGCACGCTAAAAGATCCGTCGCTGGGTTACGTCAGCCGTTACGCCCTGGGGCGTGACTACCACAAACTTCTGCGTAACCGACTCAAAAAACTCGGTGAAACCATCCAGGAGCATTGTGGCTCGCTGAATTTTAGACCCTTTGTCGACTCTGCGCCTATTCTTGAGCGCCCAATCGCCGAAAAAGCAGGCCTCGGATGGACAGGTAAGCACTCACTTATCCTCAGCCGTGATGCGGGTTCATTCTTCTTTCTCGGCGAATTGCTGATCGATTTACCGCTGCCCGTTGATGGCCCGGTTGAAGAAGGTTGCGGGCGTTGCGTGGCCTGCATGACGATTTGCCCGACGGGTGCGATTGTTGAGCCTTACACCGTTGATGCACGTCGCTGCATCTCGTATCTCACTATCGAACTGGAAGGCGCAATTCCGGAAGCGTTTCGACCTCTTATCGGTAACCGAATTTACGGCTGCGATGATTGCCAGCTGATTTGCCCGTGGAATCGCTACTCGCAGCTGACTGATGAAGACGATTTCAGCCCACGAAAAGCCCTGCACGCGCCAAAGCTCATCGAGTTATTCGCCTGGGACGAAGCTTATTTCCTGCGGATAACGGAAGGGTCTGCGATTCGACGCATTGGTCATCTGCGCTGGCTGCGAAATATTGCCGTTGCATTAGGAAACGCCTCCTGGGATGAAGCGAATATTATGGCGCTGGAAAGTCGCAGAGGTGAGCACCCACTTCTCGATGAGCACATAGAATGGGCGATTGCGCAGCAAATCGAGAAGCGAAATGCCTGCGTGGTCGAGGTGCAATTACCGAAGAAACAGCGACTGGTCAGAGTGATCGAAAAAGGGCTTATCCGCGACGCCTGATATATTCACAGCCTGTGAATAAAATTACCAAGCCAGATACCATCAGGCTTTGCAAACAGGTCAAGTGATCTGGATAACATTTTGAAATGAAATTTTATTTATATTATTCATGCAGTTAAAAAATAACCCTTCACCCTGCGAAGCGTTTGGTCGTTTCGCTAAAGCGGTATTAACTGTGGATAACTCTGTTTACAAGAATATTTCAAATACAATAGAAAATGTCCCCAACGAAGGAATTCGCTGTGGATAATCTGGAGACTGGAGAAAAATTTGGAGCGGGAAACGAGACTCGAACTCGCGACCCCGACCTTGGCAAGGTCGTGCTCTACCAACTGAGCTATTCCCGCTTAATCTATGTCTTTTAAGCTGCCGTATGATAGCGACTTAAAATTCTTTGATTGGTTGGTACGTGCTTAAAAGCACTTTCAAATTTTGGAGCGGGAAACGAGACTCGAACTCGCGACCCCGACCTTGGCAAGGTCGTGCTCTACCAACTGAGCTATTCCCGCATAATCTATGTTTTTTAAGCTGCCGTATTATAGCGACTCAAAATTCTTCGATTGGTTGGTACGTGCTTAAAAAGCACTTTTCAAATTTTGGAGCGGGAAACGAGACTCGAACTCGCGACCCCGACCTTGGCAAGGTCGTGCTCTACCAACTGAGCTATTCCCGCAAATTTGCTACTGCTTTTGCTGCTGTCGTAACGCGTAATTCTCTGTCGTTACGGGAGGCGCATTATACGAGAAATCCTTTTAGCTGCAACCCCCCTGAAAGCGATTTTTTTAAAATCACGTTCAAGTGATTAATTAATCGGCAAGCTGGACAATTTAACGGCAAATACCCGGCCGCGCAAGCGTACCGGGCATAAAAATCAAAGCTTAATGAAATTCTCGCGGTAAAACGCCAGTTCGGCCACTGACTCGCGAATGTCGTCCATCGCCTGATGCGTTCCCTGCTTCTTAAAGCCGTCTAAAATTTCCGGCTTCCAGCGACGCGCCAACTCTTTCAACGTGCTCACGTCCAGATAACGGTAGTGGAAATACGCTTCCAGTTCCGGCATGTACTTAAACAGGAAGCGGCGGTCTTGCCCAATGCTGTTACCGCAAATCGGCGATTTGCCTGCTGGAATCCACTGTTTCAGGAACTCAATCGTTGCCAGCTCCGCTTCGCGATCGCCCTGGGTGCTGGCTTTCACTCGCTCCACCAGCCCGCTGCCGGTATGAGTCCGCACGTTCCAGTCATCCATCAGCGCCAGCTGCGCGTCGGACTGGTGCACCGCAATCGTCGGGCCTTCAGCCAGAATATTCAGGTTGGCATCGGTCACCAGCGTCGCGATCTCAATGATGCGATCGCGCTCGGGATCAAGGCCGGTCATTTCCAGATCGATCCAAATCAGGTTGTTTTCATCTGCGCTCATGTTATTTTCCACCCTTCTCGCATAACCGGCTGTAGCTGGTTAACTAGTATTAATTAGTGTGTATCATAGAGGTTTTGCCCGTTATGGGCGACCAGGAGCCAGCACGATTGAGTAAAAATAAACTCTCCAAAGGGCAACAGCGCCGCGTAAATGCCAACCATGAACGCCGTCTTAAAACCACTTCGGAGAAACCCGATTACGACGACAATCTGTTTGGCGAGCCCACTGAAGGCATGGTCATTAGCCGTTTCGGCATGCATGCTGACGTAGAAGCCGCCGACGGTGGCGTTCACCGCTGCAACATCCGCCGCACCATCCGATCGCTGGTGACCGGCGACCGCGTCGTTTGGCGACCTGGAAAAGCAGCCGCTGAAGGCGTCCGAGTAAAAGGAATCGTAGAAGCGGTTCATGAGCGCACATCGGTGCTTAATCGTCCTGATTTTTACGACGGTGTTAAACCTATCGCCGCCAACATCAATCAGATCGTGATTGTTTCTGCGATCTTACCCGAACTTTCACTCAATATTATCGACCGCTATCTTGTTGCCTGCGAAACGCTTGAAGTCGAGCCATTGATTGTTCTTAACAAAATCGATCTGCTCGACGACGAAGGCATGCGTTTTGTGAATGAGCAGATGGATATCTACCGTAAGATTGGCTATCGCGTGCTGATGGTGTCGAGCCATAAGAAAGATGGCCTGAAGCCGCTTGAAGAAGCGCTGACAGATCGTATCAGCATTTTTGCGGGTCAGTCTGGCGTGGGTAAATCCAGCCTGCTGAACAACCTGCTGGGGTTACAGGAAGAGATCCTCACTAACGATGTTTCGGACAACTCGGGTCTGGGCCAGCACACCACCACGGCTTCTCGCCTGTATCATTTCCCGCACGGCGGCGATGTGATCGACTCCCCCGGCGTACGTGAGTTTGGTCTGTGGCATCTTGAACCGGAACAAATCTTCAACGGATTTGTCGAATTCCATGAATATTTAGGCGCTTGCAAATACCGCGACTGCAAACACGACAATGACCCTGGCTGCGCCATTCGTCAGGCAGTTGAAGACGGCAAAATTGCGGAGACACGCTTTTACAACTATCACCACATTCTCGAAAGCATGGATCAGGTAAAAACACGTAAAAACTTTTCTGATTCTGATAACTGACAACTAAGCTAAGCGTCGCTAAAATCGTCCCCTTTTTTCAGGTTCCGGCTGCGTTAAGCCGGATCAGGAACGACAAAACAATGGCCTGGAGGCTACCTTGTTAAACTCATTTAAACTTTCGCTTCAATACATTCTGCCGAAACTATGGCTCACCCGCCTGGCGGGTTGGGGCGCGAGCAAACGAGCGGGTTGGTTAACGAAGCTGGTTATCGATCTGTTCGTTAAATACTACAAGGTCGATATGAAAGAAGCGCAGAAGCCGGATACTGCCAGCTATCGCTCCTTTAACGATTTTTTCGTGCGCCCACTGCGTGATGAAGTTCGCCCGCTGAATACCGATCCCAACGTGCTGGTGATGCCGGCTGACGGCGTTATCAGTCAGCTCGGCAAGATTGAAGAAGATAAAATCCTGCAGGCCAAAGGCCATGACTACAGCATGGAAGCCCTGCTGGCAGGAAACTATCTGATGGCGGATCTGTTCCGTAACGGCTCGTTTGTGACCACTTACTTGTCACCGCGTGACTATCACCGCGTACATATGCCATGCAACGGCATCCTGCGCGAGATGATCTATGTGCCGGGCGACCTGTTCTCCGTCAATCATCTGACCGCGCAAAATGTACCGAACCTGTTCGCCCGTAACGAGCGCGTCATCTGCCTGTTTGATACTGAATTCGGTCCGATGGCCCAGATTCTGGTAGGTGCGACGATTGTGGGCAGCATCGAAACCGTATGGGCTGGCACGATTACGCCACCGCGTGAAGGCGTCATCAAACGCTGGACCTGGCCGGCTGGAGAAAGCGAAGGGTCTGTCGCTCTGCTGAAAGGCCAGGAAATGGGTCGGTTCAAACTCGGTTCAACGGTGATTAACCTGTTCGCACCGGGCAAAGTTAACCTGGTGGAGTCGCTGAAAAGCCTGTCCGTGACTAAGATTGGTCAACCGCTGGCTATCTCTACCGAAACCTTCGTAACGCCGGAAGCAGAACCTGCACCGCTGGCAGAAGAAGAGATCAACGCTGAACACGACGCCAGCCCGCTGGTTGACGACAGTAAAGACCCAGTCTAAAACATACGCATACCCTTCAGGCTGCGCTGAGCCAATCGGCAGCCTGAAGTAAAAAATGTATGAAGGAATCGCTGACGTGCGCCTGATAATTATTTTTCTGATGGCCTGGTGCCTCAGTGTGGGGGCGTATGCAGCAACAGCCCCTGACGCCAAACAAATCACCCAAGAACTGGAACAGGCTAAAGCGGCAAAAACCCGCTCAGCCCGAGACCGTTGAGTCGCTCCAGGCCGCCCTGAATGCGCTTGAAGAACGTAAAGGCTCTCTTGAGCGTGCGCAGCAGTATCAACAAGTTATTGATAACTTCCCTAAACTCTCGCAAACGTTGCGTTCGCAGCTGACTAATCTGCGCGACGAGCCGCGTGACGCCCCTTTGGGTATGACGTCCGATGCCCTGAATCAGGAAATCCTGCAGGTCAGCAGTCAGTTGCTGGAAAAAAGCCGTCAGGCCCAGCAGGAACAAGAGCGCGCCCGCGAAATCGCGGATTCCCTGAGCCAACTGCCGCAACAGCAAACCGATGCCCGTCGCCAGCTAAATGAAATTGAACGCCGGATCGGTGCGCAGCCAGGCAACACCCCGCAAAATCTCAGTTTGCAGGCAGAATCAGCCAAACTAAAAGCACAAGTTGATGAGCTCGAACTCGCCCAACTGTCGGCCAATAACCGTCAGGAACTGGCGCGTATGCGTTCAGAACTGGCGCAAAAGCAGAGCCAGCAGCTTGATGCCTATCTGCAAGCCCTGCGTAATCAGTTGAACAGTCAACGCCAGCGTGAAGCCGAGCGCGCGCTGGAGAGCACCGAACTGCTGGCTGAAAACAGCGAAAACCTGCCTGCGGGCATCGTCGATCAGTTCAAAATTAACCGTGAGCTGTCTGCCGCGCTCAACCAGCAGGCTCAGCGTATGGACCTGGTGGCTTCTCAGCAGCGCCAGGCCACCAATCAGACGTTACAGGTCCGACAGGCCCTGAACACGTTGCGCGAGCAATCGCAGTGGCTCGGCTCATCGAATTTACTCGGCGAAGCATTACGTGCGCAGGTTTCGCGTCTGCCGGAAATGCCAAAGCCGCAGCAGCTGGACACCGAAATGGCGCAATTGCGCGTTCAGCGCCTGCGTTTTGAAGATCTGCTCAACAAACAGCCGCAAATTCGCCAGCTTAAGCAGGCGGATGGTAAACCGTTGACCAGCGAGCAAAATCGCATTCTGGAAGCGCAACTGCGCACCCAACGCGAACTGCTGAACTCGCTGTTACAGGGCGGTGATACGCTCATTCTCGAACTGACCAAGCTGAAAGTTTCCAATAGCCAGCTTGAAGACGCGCTGAAAGAAGTCAACGAGGCGACGCATCGCTACCTGTTCTGGACCTCCGATGTTCGGCCCATGACCTTCTCCTGGCCAATTGATATCGTGCAGGATCTGCGTCGTTTGATTTCACTGGATACCTTTGGTCAGGTGGGCAAAGCCGGTGTCATGATTCTCACCAGCAAAGAGACCATCTTCCCGCTGCTGGGCGCACTGATCCTGGTTGGATTTAGTATTTACTCGCGCAGGCATTTCACACGGTTCCTGGAACGTTCCAGCTCCCGCGTCGGTAAAGTGACGCAGGACCACTTCTGGCTCACGCTGCGCACCGTTTTCTGGTCGATTCTGGTGGCGTCACCGCTGCCGGTTCTGTGGATGACGCTGGGATATGGCCTGCGAGAAGCGTGGCCATATCCGCTGGCCGTGGCGATTGGCGATGGCGTAACCGCCACGGTTCCGCTGCTATGGGTGGTGATGATTTGCGCCACCTTTGCTCGCCCCAATGGCCTGTTTATCGCCCACTTTGCCTGGCCGCGCCAGCGTGTGTCGCGCGCGATGCGCTATTACCTGATGAGCATCGGACTGATTGTGCCGCTGATTATGGCGCTGATTATGTTCGATAATCTGAACGACCGTGAATTTTCGGGCTCCCTCGGACGGCTGTGCTTTATGCTGATCTGCGGCGCGCTGGCGATGGTCACACTGAGTCTCAAGCGCGCGGGCATTCCGCTGTATGTCGATAAGACCGGCAGCGGCGACAACATGGTGAACCGCATGCTGTGGAACCTGCTGCTTAGCGCCCCGCTGGCGGCAATTCTGGCTGCCGCCGTGGGCTATCTCGCCACCGCGCAGGCGCTGCTGGCGCGTCTGGAAACGTCGGTCGCGATCTGGTTCCTGCTGTTGGTGGTGTATCACGTTATCCGTCGTTGGATGCTGATTCAGCGCCGCCGACTGGCTTTTGATCGTGCCAAGCATCGCCGAGCCGAAATTCTTGCCCAGCGTGCGCGCGGTGAAGAAGATCCGCATAGCACCAGCAGTACAGAAGGCAATATGGATGTCGATGAAGTCGAGCTGGATCTTGACGCCATCAGTACCCAGTCATTGCGCCTGGTGCGATCCATCCTGATGCTGATCGCGCTGTTGTCGGTCATCGTTCTGTGGTCGGAAATCCACTCGGCGTTTGGCTTCCTGGAGAACATTTCGCTGTGGGATGCCACCTCGACCGTTCAGGGTGTCGAAAGCATTGAACCGATAACCCTCGGTGCAGTGCTGATCGCGATTCTGGTCCTGATTATCACTACCCAACTGGTGCGAAACTTCCCAGCCCTGCTGGAACTGGCGCTGTTGCAGCATCTGGATTTGACCCCCGGCACCGGGTACGCCATCACCACGATCACTAAATATCTGATCTTGCTGTTTGGCGCGCTGATGGGCTTTTCGATGATAGGTATTGAATGGTCGAAGCTGCAATGGCTGGTCGCCGCGCTGGGTGTCGGGTTAGGCTTCGGCTTACAGGAGATATTCGCCAACTTTATCTCGGGTCTGATCATCTTGTTCGAGAAACCAATACGTATTGGCGACACCGTGACGATCCGCGATCTGACCGGCAGCATTACCAAGATCAACACCCGCGCTACGACGATCAGTGACTGGGACCGCAAAGAGATCATCGTGCCGAACAAAGCGTTTATCACCGAACAGTTTATCAACTGGTCCCTCTCCGACTCCGTGACGCGCGTGGTGCTCACCGTGCCTGCGCCGTCGGATGCCAACAGCGAAGAGGTGACGCAGATTCTGTACACGGCGGCGGAGCGCTGCTCGCTGGTGATTGATAATCCAGCGCCGGAAGTGTTTCTGGTGGATTTACAGCAGGGGATTCAGATTTTCGAGCTGCGTATCTACGCTGCTGAAATGGGACACCGTATGCCGCTGCGTCACGAAATCCATCAGCTTATTCTGGCGGGCTTCCGTGAACACGGGATTGATATGCCGTTCCCACCATTCCAGATGCGTCTGGAAACTCTCGATGGGCGTAAAACGGGTAGAACACTGTCGTCGGCAACGCGAAAACGCCCGGCAGGAAGTTTGTAAGGTGTGATGCGGGAAGGTCGGTGCGGTCTGATGCCGTCACACCGGTCATCTCTCACGGAAGAGAGAGAAGACACTAAAAACGGCAACTGAGTTGCCGTTTTGCTTTTGGCTTGTGCGGTCTGATGCCGTCACACTAGCCCTCTCCCACGGGAGAGGGAGAAAATACTAAAAACGGCAACTGAGTTGCCGTTTTGCTTTTGGCTTGTGCGGTCTGATGCCCTCACCCCAGCCCTCTCCCTCGGGAGAGGGAGAAACACTAAAAACGGCAACTGAGTTGCCGTTTTGCTTTTGGCTTGTGCGGTCTGATGCCGTCACACTAGCCCTCTCCCACGGGAGAGGGAGAAAATACTAAAAACGGCAACTGAGTTGCCGTTTTGCTTTTGGCTAGGCCCGATCGACCGTAAAGGCGATCACGTCCGCCAGTTGCTCAGCCCCCAGCGCCAGCATCACCAGACGATCGACGCCCAGAGCCACGCCGGAGCAATCCGGAAGCCCGGCTTTCAACGCTTCCAGTAAATTCGTATCAATAGGCTGCTGCGGCAATCCGCGTGCGGCGCGCTTGCGGTTATCCTGATCAAAACGCTGCTGCTGCTCTCGGGCATCCGTCAGTTCATGGAAACCATTCGCCAGCTCAATACCTTTGTAATACACCTCAAAACGCTCGGCGACGCGGTGATCTTCGGTGCTGATCTGCGCCAGCGACGCCTGGCTTGCCGGGAAGTGATAAACAAAAGTCGGGCGATCTTTGCCAATGTGCGGTTCAACGCCAAAAGCAAACAGCAGCTGCAATAAGGTATCGCGATCTTCTTCCGTGTCCGCGACGTTGCTGAGATCCAGCTTTGCTGCCGCTTCGCGCAGCTGCGTTTTATCTGCCGACAGCGGATCGATTTCCAGATGACGCTGGAAGACCTGCTGATACGACAGAGTTTCTGCTCCAGCGCAATCCAGCACCTGTTGCAGCAAGTCGTCCACTTCGTTCATCAGACGATACATGTCGTAATGCGGGCGATACCACTCCAGCATGGTAAATTCCGGATTGTGGTGACGCCCCATCTCTTCATTACGGAAGCTGCGACACAGCTGATAAACCGGCCCACAGCCCGCCGCCAGCAGGCGTTTCATGTGATATTCCGGGCTGGTCATCATGTAGAGGTTCATCCCCTGCGAGTGGCCAGGCCCCACGAAACGGGTTTCAAACGGCACCAGATGAATATCGGTTACCGTCGCCTGGCTCATGCACGGCGTTTCCACCTCCAGTACGCCACGGTCAGCAAAGAAACGACGGATTTCCGTCATAATTGCCGCGCGTTTTAACAGGTTTGGGATGGATGCGCTCGGCTGCCAGGTGGCCGTTTCGCTCATGAGACTTTCTCCGATTTCAGACAAGGGCACGAAGTCTACTCGTAAGCGTCGGGAGTGACAAATTTTGCACACTAAATTCTCTCGATTCAGCCGACCGCGTGATTTCGTGACGCATTTCATCAATCAAGATGATAAATCCGCGTACAGAACAGCAAAAAAATCGAACACGTCAAATTTCCCCGACATCCATACGGTTATACTGTTTTACCCATAAAGGAGCAGTGGAATCTCTTTCGCAATCGCCCTCGGGCAGGTGAACACCGTTAAGGCATTCGCGTTGCGGAATAACAAAAATCTGGAGGAATGTCGTGCACACTTTTCAAGCCGATCTGGTCGTTATAGGCGCTGGCGGTGCGGGATTACGCGCCGCTATTGCCGCAGCGCAGGCTAATCCGAATGCTAAAATTGCGCTGGTTTCAAAAGTCTATCCGATGCGCAGCCACACGGTTGCTGCAGAAGGAGGATCCGCCGCCGTTGCGCAGGATCATGACAGCTTCGAATACCATTTCCACGACACGGTGGCCGGTGGCGACTGGCTGTGCGAACAGGATGTCGTTGACTACTTCGTTCATCATTGTCCCACCGAAATGACGCAACTGGAACAGTGGGGATGCCCGTGGAGCCGCCGTGAAGATGGCAGCGTCAACGTTCGCCGTTTCGGCGGCATGAAAATCGAACGAACGTGGTTTGCCGCCGACAAAACCGGCTTCCACATGCTGCATACCCTGTTCCAGACATCCCTCCAGTTCCCACAAATTCAACGCTTCGATGAACACTTCGTCCTGGATATTCTGGTCGATGACGGTCATGCGCGCGGTCTGGTGGCGATGAACATGATGGAAGGCACCTTGATGCAAATCCGCGCGAACGCCGTGGTGATGGCAACCGGCGGTGCGGGTCGTGTTTACCGTTACAACACCAACGGCGGGATTGTGACGGGCGACGGAATGGGCATGGCGTTACGTCACGGCGTTCCGCTACGCGATATGGAATTTGTGCAGTATCACCCAACCGGTTTGCCGGGTTCCGGCATTCTGATGACGGAAGGCTGCCGCGGTGAAGGCGGGATTCTGGTCAATAAAGATGGCTATCGCTATCTGCAGGATTACGGCATGGGCCCCGAAACCCCGCTTGGCGAGCCGAAAAACAAATATATGGAACTCGGCCCACGCGACAAAGTGTCCCAGGCGTTCTGGCACGAGTGGCGCAAAGGCAACACCATTTCGACGCCGCGCGGCGATGTGGTTTACCTCGACCTGCGTCATCTTGGCGAGAAGAAATTGCTGGAGCGTCTGCCGTTCATTTGTGAACTGGCAAAAGCCTACGTCGGCGTCGATCCGGTAAAAGAGCCGATTCCTGTTCGTCCAACCGCGCACTACACCATGGGCGGTATCGAAACCAATCAGGAGTGCGAAACCCACATTAAAGGGCTGTTTGCCGTCGGCGAATGTTCTTCTGTCGGCCTGCACGGCGCGAACCGACTCGGATCTAACTCTCTGGCAGAGCTGGTCGTCTTTGGCCGCATGGCCGGTGAAAAAGCGATGGAACGTGCGGCAACAACCGGTGAGGCCAATAGCGCCGCGCTGGACGCACAGGTGGCTGATGTCGAGAAGCGCCTGAAAGCGCTGGTCAATCAGGAAGGTAACGAGAACTGGTCGAAGATCCGCGATGAAATGGGCCTGTCCATGGAAGAAGGCTGCGGTATCTACCGTACGCCAGAGCTGATGCAGAAAACCGTTGATAAGCTGGCAGAGCTGCAGGAGCGCTTCAAGCGCGTGCGTATTACCGATACCTCCAGCGTGTTCAATACCGATCTGCTCTACACCCTCGAGCTGGGCCACGGCCTGAACGTCGCCGAATGTATGGCGCACTCTGCGCTGGCTCGTAAAGAGTCGCGCGGCGCGCATCAACGTCTTGACGAAGGCTGCACCGAACGTGATGACGTCAATTTCCTCAAGCATACCCTCGCTTATCGCGACGCTGACGGCACAACTCGCCTGAGCTACAGCGATGTGAAGATCACCACGCTGCCGCCAGCAAAACGTGTTTACGGTGGAGAAGCGGAAGCAGCCGACAAAAAGGAGACGGCAAATGGCTGAGATGCAAACGCTGAAAATCGAAGTGGTGCGCTACAACCCGGAAGTCGACGCCGCACCGCACAGCGCGTTCTATGACGTACCTTATGACGAGCAAACGTCCCTGCTGGATGCGCTTGGGTACATCAAAGATAACCTGGCTCCGGACCTGAGCTATCGCTGGTCTTGCCGTATGGCAATCTGCGGTTCCTGCGGCATGATGGTCAACAAAGTGCCGAAGCTGGCGTGTAAAACGTTCCTGCGTGAATACACCAAAGGCATGAAGGTCGAAGCGCTGGGCAACTTCCCGATCGAGCGCGATCTGGTGGTCGATATGACCCACTTTATCGAAAGTCTGGAAGCGATTAAGCCGTACATTATCGGTAACCCGCGTACGCCGGATCAGGGTCCAAACACTCAGACGCCTGCGCAGATGGCGAAATACCATCAGTTTTCCGGCTGTATCAACTGTGGTCTGTGCTACGCGGCCTGCCCACAGTTCGGCCTGAATCCGGAGTTTATCGGTCCGGCTGCGATTACGCTGGCGCATCGTTACAACGAAGACAGCCGCGACCACGGTAAGAAAGAACGTATGGCGCAGTTGAACAGTCAGAACGGCGTGTGGAGCTGTACTTTCGTGGGCTACTGCTCCGAAGTGTGCCCGAAACATGTCGATCCGGCCGCCGCCATTCAGCAGGGTAAAGTGGAAAGCTCGAAAGACTTTCTTATCGCCACCCTGAAACCACGCTAAGGAGTGCATGATGACGACTAAACGCAAAGCCTACGTGCGGCCAATGCCGTCCACCTGGTGGAAAAAACTGCCGTTTTATCGCTTCTATATGCTGCGCGAAGGCACTGCGGTTCCGGCGGTCTGGTTCAGCCTTGAGCTGATGTATGGGGTATTCGCCCTTAAACACGGTCCGGAAACCTGGGCGGGTTTTGTGGGTTTCCTGCAAAATCCGGTGGTGGTGATCCTGAACCTGATCGTACTGGCGGCCGCGCTGCTGCATACCAAAACCTGGTTTGAGCTGGCACCAAAAGCCGCGAATATCATTGTTAAAGGCGAAAAAATGGGACCCGAGCCGGTCATTAAAGGGCTTTGGGCGGTGACGGCAGTCGTGACTGCGGTCGTTCTGTTTGTCGCACTGTTCTGGTAAGGAGGCCTGAGTGATTAATCCAAATCCAAAGCGCTCTGACGAGCCGGTATTCTGGGGTCTGTTTGGCGCAGGCGGAATGTGGAGCGCCATCGTCGCCCCGGTCATTATTCTGCTGGTTGCCATTTTGCTGCCGCTGGGGCTGTTCCCTGGCGAGGCACTGGGATACGAGCGTGTACTGGCATTCGCGAGCAGTTTTATTGGTCGCGTGTTTATCTTCCTGATGATTGTTCTGCCGCTGTGGCTGGGACTGCACCGTATTCATCACGCCATGCATGATTTAAAAATCCACGTACCCAACGGTAAATGGGTATTTTACGGTCTGGCGACGATCCTGACCGTGGTAACTTTGGTGGCTATCGTCACTATCTGATATTGTGGTTCTTCATCCGGCCCGCCCTTCCCGGCGGGCTTTTTTATGGAAGAGAATCAGATGAAAAAATCCCTTTGCGCCGTGCTGCTGCTTACCGCTTCATGCTCTGCGCTTGCCGCGCCTCAAACTGAAAAACAGATCGCTGATACCGTCAATCGCATCATGACCCCGCTCATGAAAGAACAGGCGATTCCGGGCATGGCCGTCGCCGTGATTTATCAGGGAAAGACGCACTATTTTGTCTACGGCAAAGCAGATATCGCCGCGAATCAGCCCGTCACTCAGCACACCTTGTTTGAGCTGGGCTCCGTGAGCAAAACCTTTACCGGCGTTCTGGGCGGCGAAGCCATCGCACGCGGTGAAATCAGGCTTGACGATCCCGCCAGCAAATACTGGCCTGCGCTGACGGGTAAACAATGGAAAGGCATTACTCTGATGCATCTGGCTACTTACACCGCAGGCGGTTTGCCGCTGCAAGTGCCGGATGAGGTAACCGATCAGGCGGCGCTTCTGCATTTCTACCAAAACTGGCAACCGCAGTGGACGCCGGGCGCAAAACGCCTGTACGCCAACGCCAGTATCGGTTTGTTCGGCATGCTGGCGGTCAAGCCATCAGGGATGGATTTTGAACAGGCGATGGCCACACGCGTGTTCCAGCCGCTGGAACTCAATCACACCTGGATTAACGTCCCGGCAGCAGAGGAGAAGCATTACGCCTGGGGCTATCGTGACGGTAAACCGGTGCACGTTTCGCCCGGCATGCTTGATGCGGAATCTTACGGCGTCAAAACGACCATTGAAGATATGGCGAGCTGGGTTCGGGCCAATATGAATCCTGCGGGCGTTAAAGATGAAATGCTTAAGCAAGGAATCGAACTGGCACAGTCACGTTACTGGCGTATCGGGGAGATGTATCAGGGCTTAGGCTGGGAAATGCTGAACTGGCCGGTGAAAGCAAAAACCGTCGTCGACGGCAGCGATAACAAAATCGCACTGGCATCGCTGACGGCCGTCGAAGTGAATCCTCCCGCGCCCGCAGTTAAAGCCTCGTGGGTGCACAAGACGGGTTCAACCGGCGGATTTGGGAGCTACGTCGCCTTTATTCCTGAAAAGAACATCGGCATCGTGATGCTGGCGAATAAAAGCTATCCTAACCCTGCGCGTGTCGATGCGGCGTATCGTATCCTGGACACGTTGAAATAACCGATTTACCCCCATTTTCCTTGCTGTCATCTACACTTATCAAAAAAAACAGCAAGGAAATGGCTATGCGTATTTTGCCTGTTATCGCCGCGGTGACAGCCGCGTTTCTCGTTGTTGCCTGTAGCTCCCCGACGCCACCTCCGGGCGTCACCGTTGTCACCCCTTTCGATTCGCAACGTTATCTTGGCAAATGGTATGAAATCGCCCGGTTTGACCACCGTTTTGAGCGCGGATTACAGCGCGTGACGGCAACCTACAGTTCCATGGATGATGGCGGAATTCAGGTGGTGAACCGAGGATATAACCCTGAACGCGGAATGTGGCAGCAGGTGGTTGGCCAGGCCTACTTTACCGGCGACCCAAGCAGAGCGGCCCTGAAAGTGTCCTTCTTCGGGCCATTCTATGGTGGCTATAACGTCATCGCGCTGGACAAAGAATATCGCCATGCGCTGGTATGCGGGCCAGATCGCGACTATTTGTGGATACTCTCTCGCACCCCGACCATTTCAGACGAAATGAAACAGCAGATGCTTGATGTCGCGACCCGGCAAGGGTTTGATGCATCGAAATTAATGTGGATTGAACAGCCGCATTAGTGCGTGCTGATTTTTAACCCGATGATCCCTGCAACGATTAACGCGAGGCTGGCGATACGCGCCGGGCTCGCGGACTCACCCAGCAGCAGAATGCCGGTGATCGCCGCACCGACCGCACCGATCCCTGTCCAGACAGCATAAGCGGTCCCTACGGGCAGCGTTCGCATCGCCCACGAGAGCAGCGCAATGCTGACAATCATCGCCGTCACCGTAATGATGCTCGGCGTTAAACGGGTAAAACCGTGGGTGTATTTCAGGCCAATCGCCCACACCACTTCAAGCAAACCGGCAATCAAAAGAATAATCCAGGACATATCAGGCTCCTTAACTTAAATAACAGTATGGGGCCGTCCCCGATGTTCGAAGCGCTTGCAGGTCGTCCCGCAAGGCATAAGCAGAGTGTGTATTTTCCGCAGAAAGCGAATTTATTTCAATCCATTTCTAAAAGACAGGTAATAGCCGGAAATAGCCGCGGTATGTAACGGAGTTCGCTCCTTTATCACTCATCGGACTTGTTTAAGATAGGGGCCTTTCTGATGACAGTCAGCTTATCCCTTTGCCTGATGCGAAAACGACATGTTTAAAATTCTTTTGATTGACCGTTGTCACTTCACCCGTTCAGGGCTTGAAGCATGGCTCAATCATTCAGGTTTGTTCACCGGCGATTTTACGATAACGGGTGTGAATAACCTTTTCCTGGCAAGAGAACATATTCTCCACTGGAAACCGACGCTGGTCATCGCTGATTTAAATAGTTTTATGCAGGATATGAATGATGCGCAGCAATTATCTTCGCTGCTTAACGCGAGCGAGAGGCTGCCGTTTATATTACTGCAATCCAGCGAACAGACAGATATGTCAGGGTATATTAAGCAATACCCGCTGTGGGCCACTCTCTGCAAAAGTGCTCGACTGGAATTGCTGGCGAAAGTCATTAACGAAGCATTAAGCACTCGTGCTCAATGTGCGTCGCCGAGCGTCACGCAACCCCTTCTGACAAGACAGGAAGAGAAAGTCTTAACGCTCTGGATGGAAGGCGCCAGCAATCAGAAGATAGCCGGGCAGCTCAGCATTAACAGTAAAACGGTGTATACCTACAAACGAAATATCCGCGTGAAGCTACATATGGATACCCGTTTTTCACCGTTTTTGTCACTTCAGGACGTACAAAGCTGACGGTACGGCGATCGTTCGTATCCCGTACCGTCCGGATATCACACTGCTTAGTTCTGCGCTTTCGTCGCTGCGCCAGAAATTGCGCTACCGCCGTCCGAAATATCCTCACCTACACCACGCGTGGTGTTACAGGCGGTCAGAACCGAGGAAAGCACCAGAACAGAAAAGATCGCTGCAATTGTTTTCTTAACCATAATATCTTCCTTTTATAGCCAATGTTATTTGTGTATAGCTACTTAAGGATAGACAAAATCCATCCGTTCGACGGAAAAGGGCCGATTTTTAGGAAAATTAGACGTTTTAGCTGGCGGCGTGAGAAATGGCATGGCCGAGGGATTTAATGTCTTCGCCTACACCACGTGCGGTATTGCAGCCAGACAGGATGGCGCTGGAAAGGGTTAGCATCAGCAGAATTTTAATCGTACGTTTCATCATCCCTGCCTGAATATTACAGGCGCAGCGAGCGCTGCGCCTTAAGTCTTTTACATGAATTACTTCACGCGAGATACGTATTCGCCAGAGCGGGTATCGACTTTGATGACTTCGCCAGTCTGTACGAACAGCGGTACTTTAACCACTGCACCGGTAGACAGTTTGGCTGGCTTACCGCCAGTACCAGCAGTGTCACCCTTCAGGCCTGGATCGGTTTCGATGATTTCCAGTTCTACAAAGTTTGGTGGCGTTACAGAGATTGGCTGACCGTTCCACAGAGTCACGATGCACTCTGCCTGATCCAACAACCATTTCGCATTCTCACCCACGCTTTCTCATCAGCAGACAGCTGTTCGAAAGTCGTGTTGTTCATGAAGTGATAGAACTCACCGTCGTTGTACAGGTAAGTCAGGTTCATATCGACTACGTCTGCGCCTTCGGCAGAGTCAGTAGATTTGAAGGTTTTCTCAACGCGGGTACCGGTCAGCAGGCGGCGCAGCTTAACGCGCGCGAATGCCTGGCCTTTACCTGGTTTAACGAATTCGCTCGCTTCAACCGCATACGGTTCGCCATCCATCATGATTTTAAGACCAGCACGAAAATCGTTGCTATAGTAAGTCGCCATAAGGCCCTCTGAAAATTGTTAACTGGTAGCTAAGCCACAAAATGGCGCATATTGTAACCCTAAATACCCCGTACAGAGAAGATTGGTTATCGCAACTTGCCGATGTCATCACCAGTCCCGATGAACTGCTGCGTCTGTTGAATATAGACTCTGATGAAAATATGCTGGCTGGCCGTGAGGCAAAGCGTCTTTTTGCGCTGCGTGTGCCACGGGCATTTGTCGCACGCATGGAGAAAGGCAATCCTAACGATCCACTGCTAAAACAGGTGCTTACATCGCAAGATGAGTTTGTTACCGCACCCGGTTTTAGCACCGATCCGTTAGAAGAGCAGAACAACGTCGTGCCCGGTTTACTGCACAAATACCGTAACCGCGCACTGCTGCTGGTGAAAGGAGGCTGCGCGGTAAATTGTCGTTATTGCTTCCGCCGTCACTTCCCATACGCCGAAAATCCAGGCAATAAGCGCAACTGGCAGGTGGCGCTGGACTATATTGCGGCCCATCCCGAGCTGGATGAGATTATTTTTTCCGGCGGCGATCCGCTCATGGCGAAGGATCACGAACTTGACTGGCTGCTCACGCAGCTGGAAGCGATACCGCATATTAAGCGTTTGCGTATTCACAGCCGTTTGCCGATTGTCATCCCAGCGCGCATTACTGACGGTCTGGTTTCCCGGTTTGCAGCGTCCCCTTTACAAATCCTGTTGGTCAATCATATTAACCACGCGAATGAAATCGATGAGGCGTTCCGCTCTGCGATGACGCGTCTGCGTAACGTGGGCGTGACGCTGTTGAATCAAAGCGTGCTGCTGCGCGGCGTGAATGATAATGCTCAGACGCTTGCTGACCTGAGCAACGCGCTGTTTGATGCGTCGGTAATGCCCTATTACCTGCACGTTCTGGACAGGGTTCAGGGTGCGGCGCATTTCATGGTGAGCGATGAAGAAGCCCGGCAGATCATGCGGGAGCTGTTGACGCTTGTTTCCGGCTATATGGTGCCGAAACTGGCGAGAGAAATCGGCGGTGAGCCAAGTAAAACGCCGCTAGATTTACAGCTGCGGCAGAATTAATTCCCCAGTCCTCTTCCGCTGGAAGAGGGTGACGAGTCCTGTACCTATTCGACAGAATGTGTTTGCGCCGATCAATCCCCTCTCCCGTGGGAGAGGGTTAAAGTATCAAGGCGCAGCGATCAATTCGGGCACTTATAAACCTGACCGTTCATTGTGCTGGCGGTCGGGACAAAGCTCGACAGCACGCCCTGGGTTGGGCTGCTGACGCCATAAATCACGTTCCCACCCATCGCTGCTGCCTGATTGCGTAGCGCGTTCGCCGCTCCGCGCATTGAACCGCCCTCGTCACCGTGTTGGCCTGACATCCAGTTACTTTGTTCACCGGTCGCCGAGCCTACTAGCTGACATTCGCTGCCCGGCTTATCTTCCACAAAGCGAACGCCCTGACCACCTGCGGATAGCTCGTTACTGGAGCTACAACCCGCCAGCAGCATTGCTGCCCCTACGATCCCTGCACAGACTGTTACGCGCATGTTATTCCTCGTTTTCAATAAGCTGGACAAACGTTGTCCCTGTCTAAACCTTATACTAAAAAGATGACCAAAAGAAAAACCCCCAGACATTTCTGTCTGAGGGTTTTTCAGTTCTGGGACGTGTGCGCCAAAATCATTCTGGTTGCAGGAAGGCGGCAAGTTCGTGAATTCCCAGGAGCTTACTGAAGTAAGTGACTGGGGTTCGCGAACGCAGCCAACGCATCTGCAGCCTGAAGGATGCCGGGCGCGGGCAAATTACATCATGCCGCCCATACCACCCATACCGCCCATACCGCCTGCACCTAAGTCAGGACCGTCGCCTTTCGGCACGTCGGTAATCATGCATTCGGTGGTGATCATCAGACCCGCTACGGACGCCGCATACTGCAGAGCAGAACGGGTCACTTTAGTTGGGTCCAGGATACCCATGTCGATCATGTTGCCGTATTCTTCGGTTGCAGCGTTGTAACCGTAGTTACCGTCACCCGCTTTCACGGTGTTAGCCACTACTGAAGGCTCTTCGCCGCAGTTCAGCACGATCTGACGCAGTGGCGCTTCCATTGCGCGCAGCGCAACTTTGATACCCACGTTTTGATCTTCGTTCTGACCACGCAGTTCGCTCAGTTTAGACGCCACGCGAATCAGCGCTACGCCACCACCTGCAACCACGCCTTCTTCCACTGCTGCACGGGTCGCGTGCAGAGCATCGTCAACGCGTGCTTTTTTCTCTTTCATTTCAACTTCGGTCGCTGCACCGACTTTGATAACCGCAACGCCGCCAGCCAGTTTCGCTACGCGCTCCTGCAGTTTTTCACGGTCGTAATCAGAGGTCGCTTCTTCGATTTGCTTACGAATCTGACCAACACGGCCCTGAATAGCGGCTTCTTCACCCACGCCATCGATGATGGTGGTGGTGTCTTTGTTGATGATGACGCGCTTCGCCTGACCCATATCTTCCAGAGTCGCTTTTTCCAGCTCCATACCGATCTCTTCAGAGATTACGGTACCGCCAGTCAAGGTTGCGATGTCCTGCAGCATAGCTTTACGACGGTCGCCGAAGCCAGGTGCTTTAACGGCAGCCACTTTCACGATACCGCGCATGGTGTTAACCACCAGCGTCGCGAGCGCTTCGCCTTCAACATCTTCAGCGATGATCAGCAGTGGTTTACCTGCTTTCGCAACGGCTTCCAGAACAGGCAGCATTTCGCGGATGTTGGAGATTTTTTTGTCAGCCAGCAGGATGAACGGGCTTTCCAGTTCAACAGCGCCAGTTTCTGGCTTGTTGATGAAGTAAGGAGACAGGTAGCCGCGGTCGAACTGCATACCTTCAACCACGTCCAGTTCGTCTTCCAGGCCGGTACCGTCTTCAACGGTGATCACGCCTTCTTTACCGACTTTATCCATCGCTTCAGCGATCAATTTACCTACGGTTTCGTCGGAGTTAGCGGAGATAGTACCCACCTGCGCAATAGCTTTAGAGTCAGAGCACGGTACGGACAGGGTTTTCAGCTCTTCAACAGCGGCGATAACCGCTTTGTCGATACCACGTTTGAGGTCCATCGGGTTCATGCCCGCAGCGACCGCTTTCAGACCTTCAGTGATGATAGCCTGTGCCAGTACGGTTGCGGTGGTGGTGCCGTCGCCTGCAGCGTCGTTCGCTTTAGAGGCAACTTCTTTCACCATCTGTGCGCCCATGTTTTCGAACTTGTCTTCCAGTTCGATTTCACGTGCTACGGAAACACCATCTTTCGTGATGGTTGGAGCGCCGAAGGATTTATCCAGCACTACGTTACGGCCTTTCGGGCCGAGGGTGACTTTTACTGCGTCTGCCAGTACGTTTACGCCGCGCAGCATTTTCACACGAGCGTCGTTACCGAATTTTACGTCTTTAGCTGCCATTTTATCTTTCCCTTAAATTCGTATGTTCAGTGTCGTTCGCGGATTACGCTTCAACAATTGCCAGAATGTCGCTTTCGGACATGATCAACACTTCTTCATTGTCGATCTTCTCGGATTTCACGCCGTAACCATCGTTGAAAATCACGATGTCGCCCACTTTAACGTCCAGTGGCTGCACAGTACCGTTTTCCAGGATGCGGCCCTTACCGACAGCGATGATTTCGCCACGAGTTGATTTGGTTGCTGCAGAACCGGTCAGAACGATGCCGCCCGCAGATTTGGTTTCAACTTCTTTACGCTTGACGATCACACGATCATGTAACGGACGAATACTCATTGATAGCTCTCCTTCGAGAAAGTCATTATCAGTTATGGAAGACGCCGGGCCGTAAAAGGTTTACCGACTGGTGACCTGAGAGATGGGGGTCGAAAACTGCCCCTTCAAGGGGTTGTCGAAAAAAAATTTACGAAAGTGTTACCATCGCTTCTCTTTTAGCAGTAGCAGGACGAGGTCAATGAGTGGACTAAAACAGGAGTTGGGACTTGCGCAGGGCGTGGGTTTACTCTCAACGTCCTTACTGGGAACCGGCGTGTTTGCGGTGCCCGCACTGGCGGCGCTGGTGGCCGGAAACAACAGCCTGTGGGCGTGGCCAGTGTTGATCGCCCTGGTCTTTCCGATAGCCATTGTCTTCGCGATTCTCGGACGCCATTTCCCCAGCGCTGGCGGCGTGGCGCATTTTGTCGGCATGGCGTTTGGGCCGCGCCTGGAGCGCGTCACGGGCTGGCTTTTTCTGTCGGTGATTCCGGTTGGCTTACCCGCCGCCCTGCATATCGCCACCGGTTTCGGCCAGGCGCTGTTTGGCTGGCACGATGAGCAACTGCTGTTTGCTGAGCTGGGCACGCTGGCGATCGTCTGGTGGGTGGGTTCACGCGGGGCCAGCTCCAGCGCCAATCTGCAAACGCTGGTCGCCATACTGATTGTGGCGTTGATCGCGGCGATCTGGTGGGCGGGTGACATGAGCGTGGGCGAAATTCCGTTCCCGGCCATATCGGACGTGAATCATTCACAACTCTTCGCCGCGCTTTCGGTGATGTTCTGGTGTTTTGTCGGGCTGGAAGCTTTTGCGCATCTGGCCTCAGAATTTAAACAGCCTGAACGTGATTTTCCGCGCGCGCTGATGATTGGCCTGTTGCTGGCCGGGACGGTTTACTGGGCATGTACCGTGCTGGTGCTGCACTTTAACGCCTACGGCTCAGACACGGCTGCGGCCGCATCGCTGCCGGGTATCGTTGTGCAACTGTTTGGAGTGAAAGCGTTGTGGATTGCCTGCGTGATTGGCTATCTCGCCTGTTTCGCCAGCCTGAACATCTACATTCAAAGCTTTGCGCGCCTGATGTGGTCCCAGGCGCAATACAAGCCGAACAGTCGTCTGTCACGCCTGTCGAAGCGCCAGTTGCCGATAAATGCATTAAACGCGGTGCTGGGCTGCTGTGTGTTGAGTACGCTCGGTATTTATTGGCTCAACATCAATCTGGATGCGCTCATTGTCTACGCCAACGGCATTTTCATCATGATTTACCTGCTGTGTATGCTGGCAGGATGTCGATTGTTGACGGGGCGTTTTAAAGTGCTGGCGGTCATCGGTGGCGTGCTGTGTATGCTCCTGCTGGCCATGGTGGGCTGGAAAAGCCTCTACGCGATTATTATGCTGGCGGGGCTATGGTTCTTACTGCCCAAGCGCAGCATCATTAGATAGCAAAACGCCCGGCAAAGCCGGGCGTTGTTGTCTTAGCGCTCGTCGTCTTTATGATCGAGGCGGTCACGCTGATCGTCTTTACGCTGGTATTCCCCTTCGAAGGTGTCTCCATTTCCCGGCCCGGTGCTGAATCCACCGCCGGGCATCCGGTTAAAACGCAAATGGGGCAAAAGGCGCATCGTCAGGAGCTTTTGCACTGGCGGCAGCAGCAGCAACAGGCCCAGGAAATCGGTGAAAAATCCTGGCAGGATCAGCAGCAGGCCAGCAAGAATCAGCGACACGCTTTTGATCATCTCCTCAGCAGGGCTTTCACCGGCCGCCATCTTTTGCTGCATTAACAGGAAATTTTTGAAACCCTGATTACGTACCAGCGACATACCTATTACTGATGTGAATATGACCAGGATCAGCGTCAGCAGGACTCCCATCACATGAGCGACCTGGATAAAAATAGAAATCTCTATGTAAACGTAGAGAAAAATAGCAATAAAAGGTATCCAGCGCACTGGCTTCTCCTGTGTGGCAGACGCCGTCTGGCCCCTGTCTGAATGTGTTTGCGATTCGCGTTTCTTTGAAATGGTGACGGTTAGCCAAATTTCAATCGGTTTGCACGGATATTTTTTTGGAAACATTCAAGCGGTGACTCATTTCACAGATTAATAATTATCATGCCGCGAGGGCGATAATAAGTGATCCAGATTACGGCAATTCGCTATCATCAGCATATCATCTCGGGTATCTGGCTGATTGAGGGAATAATCGTCGGTCAGCAAATATTCAAAACCACATATCTACTGTGTGTTTAGTACAATCCATCGGCAGCTTTAAAAGAAGGTTCACATGTTAAACAACATTCGTATCGAAGAAGATTTGTTGGGTACCAGGGAAGTTCCAGCGGATGCCTATTACGGTATTCACACTCTGAGAGCGATTGAGAACTTCTACATCAGCAACAACAAAATCAGTGACATCCCTGAGTTTGTACGCGGTATGGTGATGGTGAAGAAAGCGGCAGCCCTGGCAAACAAAGAGCTGCAAACCATTCCTAAAAGCGCTGCAAATGCCATCATCGCAGCCTGCGATGAAGTGTTGAACAACGGAAAATGCATGGACCAGTTCCCCGTCGACGTCTATCAGGGCGGCGCAGGCACATCCGTGAACATGAACACCAACGAAGTATTGGCAAACATTGGCCTGGAGCTGATGGGTCACCAGAAAGGTGAGTACCAGTACCTCAATCCTAACGACCACGTAAACAAATGCCAGTCTACTAACGACGCCTACCCGACCGGCTTCCGCATCGCGGTTTACGCTTCTGTTTTGAAACTGATCGACGCGATTAACCAACTGGGCGACGGCTTCCAGCGCAAAGCGGTGGAGTTCCAGGATATTCTGAAAATGGGTCGTACCCAGTTGCAGGATGCGGTGCCGATGACCCTCGGTCAGGAATTCCACGCGTTTAACGTGCTGTTGAATGAAGAGACCCGCAACATTCTGCGTACCTCCGAACTGCTGCTTGAAGTCAACCTCGGCGCAACGGCCATCGGGACTCGCCTCAACACTCCTGACGGTTATCAACAGTTGGCCGTCGCGAAGCTGGCAGAAGTGTCTAACCTCGCGGTTGTTCCAGCCGAAGACCTGATCGAAGCGACGTCCGACTGCGGCGCTTACGTCATGGTGCACAGTGCGCTGAAACGCCTGGCGGTTAAACTGTCCAAAATCTGTAACGACTTGCGCCTGCTCTCTTCCGGCCCGCGCGCTGGCCTGAACGAAATCAACCTGCCAGAGCTGCAGGCCGGTTCGTCCATCATGCCAGCCAAAGTGAACCCGGTAGTGCCAGAAGTGGTGAATCAGGTGTGCTTCAAAGTCATCGGTAACGACATCACCGTCACCATGGCTTCCGAAGCCGGCCAGCTGCAGCTGAACGTCATGGAGCCCGTGATTGGCCAGGCAATGTTTGAATCCATCCATATCCTGACTAACGCATGCTACAACCTGCTGGAAAAATGCATCAACGGCATCACGGCCAATAAAGCCGTGTGTGAAAGCTTCGTCTACAATTCTATCGGCATCGTCACCTATCTGAACCCGTTCATTGGCCATCACAACGGCGATATCGTTGGTAAGATTTGTGCTGAAACCGGTAAGAGCGTGCGCGAAGTCGTACTTGAGCGTGGATTGCTGACAGAGGCCGAACTGGATGATATCTTCTCGGCGCAAAACCTGATGCATCCGGCATATAAAGCGAAACGGTATACCGATGAAAGCGAACAGTAACCGTTCCGGTTAAATTTCCGAAAGGCACGTCACCCGGTGACGTGCCTTTTTGCTTTTATAGGACATCACAAAAATAACATTTATGTATCCAACATCTAACATTCAAGGAAGCGATTATGATTGTCATTGAGCTGATTATCGTTTTAGCGGCGATTTTCATCGGCGCCAGGCTAGGAGGAATTGGTATCGGCTATGCCGGGGGATTGGGCGTACTGGTTCTGGCAGCCATTGGTGTCGCTCCGGGGAAAATCCCTTTTGACGTGATCTCCATCATCATGGCGGTGATTGCGGCCATCTCGGCTATGCAGATTGCAGGGGGTCTGGATTATCTGGTTAATCAAACCGAAAAACTGCTACGCAAAAACCCGAAATACATCACCATTCTCGCGCCAGTCGTCACTTACTTCCTGACGATTTTTGCCGGTACGGGCAACATCTCACTGGCGACGCTGCCGGTTATTGCCGAAGTGGCGAAAGAGCAAGGTATTAAGCCGTGCCGTCCGCTGTCGACTGCCGTGGTGTCTGCGCAGATTGCAATTACCGCCTCGCCGATTTCTGCCGCGGTGGTGTATATGTCATCGGTAATGGAAGGCCATGGCGTCAGCTATATTCATCTGCTCTCCGTGGTGATCCCGTCGACGCTGCTGGCCGTACTGCTCATGTCGTTCCTGGTCACCACGCTGTTTAACTCCAAACTTTCTGACGATCCGGTGTACCTGAAACGTCTGGAAGAAGGTCTGATCGAACTGCGCGGTGAAAATAAAGTTGAGATCAAACCGCGCGCAAAACTGTCGGTGCTGCTGTTCCTGCTGGGGGTGGTCTGCGTGGTGATTTATGCCATCGTCAACAGCCCAAGCCTGGGTCTGGTAGCAACGCCGCTGATGAATACCACCAACGCGATCCTGATTATTATGCTGAGCGTCGCGACCCTGACCACCGTGCTGTGCGGCGTGGAAACGGACAGTATTCTCAGCTCCAGTACTTTCAAAGCCGGGATGAGCGCCTGTATCTGTATCCTCGGCGTGGCGTGGCTGGGTGATACCTTCGTCTCCCACAATATCGACTGGATTAAAGATACCGCAGGCACCGTGATTCAAGGCCATCCGTGGCTGCTGGCGGTGATTTTCTTTGTGGCTTCCGCGCTGCTGTACTCTCAGGCCGCGACGGCGAAAGCGCTGATGCCGATGGCGCTGGCGCTGAACGTGTCGCCACTGACAGCGGTCGCCTCCTTCGCTGCCGTTTCTGGCCTGTTTATTCTGCCAACCTACCCGACGCTTGTCGCAGCCGTGCAGATGGACGATACCGGGACTACGCGCATCGGGCGTTTCGTCTTTAACCATCCGTTCTTTATTCCGGGCACGATGGGCGTAGTGTTTGCCGTGTGCTTCGGTTTCCTCATCGGTAGCGTGATTCTTTAAGCGTTCGATGTTGTAAAATTTGTTAAATTCGGGCCGCTCAGCGGCCCGATTCATTAATGACCTCCGACCCGCCATGATATAGTGATTTTTTCGCGATGAGGAGGTCGACTTGTGAACACGCCTGACGCCGTTGTTGTACTTTGTACCGCTCCCGATGAAGCGACTGCTCAGGAGCTGGCCGCCAAAGTACTGGCTGACAAGCTCGCTGCCTGCGTCACGATCCTGCCTGGCGCCACCTCCCTGTACTACTGGGAAGGCAAGCTTGAGCAAGAGTACGAAGTGCAAATGCTGCTCAAAACCACGGTAGCGCATCAGCAGGCGCTGCTGGATTGCCTCAAATCTCATCATCCCTACCAGACTCCGGAACTGCTGGTGCTCCCAGTGTCCCACGGCGATAACGACTATCTCTCATGGCTCAACGCTTCTTTACGCTGATCCTGCTGCTGTGCAGCACATCAGCCTTTGCCGGGTTGTTCGACGCACCTGGCCGCTCCAATTTTATTCCTGCTGACCAGGCGTTTGTCTTCGACTTCCAGCAAAACCAGCACGATCTCAGCCTCAACTGGCAGGTCAAAGACGGGTACTACCTCTACCGCAAACAGGTCAGCATCACGCCAGCCAATGCGAAAATCGGCGAGCCGCAACTGCCTGCGGGCGAGTGGCACGAAGACGAGTTTTACGGCAAAAGTGAAATCTACCGCCACCAGCTTGTCGTGCCGGTTAGCGTCAATCAGGCCGATAAAGGCGCGACGCTCACCGTGACGTATCAGGGCTGTGCCGACGCGGGTTTCTGCTATCCGCCAGAAACCAAAATTGTGCCGCTCAGTGAAGTGGCTGCGGCTGCTCAGCCTGCTGCGCCGCCGTCCAGTGAGAAGGGGGAAGACAGCGCAGAACTGCCGTTCTCCGCATTGTGGGCGCTACTCATCGGTATCGGTATCGCCTTTACGCCGTGCGTGTTGCCGATGTATCCACTCATCTCAGGCATCGTGCTCGGCGGTAAACAACGTTTATCCACCGGTCGCGCATTGCTGCTGGCGTTCATCTACGTTCAGGGCATGGCGCTCACCTACACCGCGCTCGGGATTGTGGTCGCCGCCGCCGGACTACAGTTCCAGGCCGCGCTTCAGCATCCGTATGTGCTTATCGGCCTGTCAGTGGTCTTTACCCTGTTGGCGCTGTCGATGTTTGGCCTGTTCAACCTGCAACTGCCGTCATCGCTGCAAACGCGTTTAACGCTGATGAGCAACCGTCAGCAAGGTGGCTCCGCTGGCGGCGTGTTTGTGATGGGCGCGATTGCCGGGCTGATTTGCTCGCCGTGTACCACCGCGCCGCTGAGCGCGATCCTGCTCTACATCGCACAAAGCGGGAACATGTGGCTGGGTGGCGGCACCTTGTATTTGTACGCGCTGGGCATGGGTTTGCCGCTGATTCTGGTCACCGTTTTTGGTAACCGTCTGCTGCCGAAAAGCGGGCCGTGGATGGAAACAGTCAAAATCGCCTTCGGTTTCGTCATCCTGGCGCTGCCGGTGTTCCTGCTGGAGCGCGTGATTGGTGACGTATGGGGCCTTCGTCTGTGGGCGCTTCTTGGCGTCGCGTTCTTCGGCTGGGCGTTCATCACCAGCCTGCAGGCACAAAAAGGGTGGATGCGCATCGTGCAAATCATCCTGCTGGCGGCTGCGTTGATCAGCGTGCGACCGCTTCAGGATTGGGCATTTGGTGCACCTGCAGCGCAAAATCAGGCTCATCTTAACTTTATTCAAATCAGCAACGTCGATGAGCTGAACCACGCGCTGGCGCAGGCAAAAGGTAAACCCGTCATGCTCGATCTGTACGCCGACTGGTGCGTCGCCTGCAAAGAGTTCGAAAAATACACCTTTAGCGATCCGCTGGTACAAAATGCGTTAAAAGATACGGTCCTGTTGCAGGCGAACGTTACCGCCAATAACGCGCAGGACAAGGCTTTACTGAAACAACTCAGCGTGCTCGGCCTGCCGACTATTCTGTTCTTCAATGAGCAGGGAGAAGAGCAGCCGAGCGAGCGGGTGACAGGATTTATGGATGCAACAGCGTTCAGCGCGCATTTGCGCGATCGCCAACCGTAAACGACACTGTTAACGGGATAAACCGTTAGCATTGGGAGGAGAAAACCGTGCAACGTGAAGACGTACTGGGACAAGCCCTGCAATTACTTGAGATACAAGGGATCGCCAGCACCACGCTTGAGATGGTCGCCGAACGCATCGATTATCCTCTGGATGAACTGCGCCGTTTCTGGCCGGATAAAGAAGCGCTGCTCTACGATGCGCTCCGCTATCTTAGCCAACAGGTCGATATCTGGCGCAGACAGCTCATGCTGAACGAAGAGCTGACGGCCGAGCAAAAAGTACTGGCGCGCTATACCGCGCTGGCGGATTGCGTGCGTAACAACCGCTATCCAGGCTGCCTGTTTATCGCCGCCTGCACGTTCTACCCGGATCCGGACCACCCGATCCATCAGCTCGCCGATCAGCAAAAACGTGCCGCTCACGACTTTACCCATGAGCTGCTCACAAAGCTTGAGGTCGACGATCCGGCGATGGTCGCCAAACAGATGGAGCTGGTGCTGGAGGGCTGCCTGAGCCGCATGCTGATCAATCGTAGCCTGACTGACGTTGAGACGGCGCATCGTCTGGCAGAAGATATTCTGCGCTTTGCCCAGTGTCGCATGGGCGGCGCGCTAACCTAAGCCAGCATTCCCGCCCACGCGGAGATGAACAGACACAGCGCCATCAGGCGCTGAAAGCGCACCATCGCCACGGTGGTGCGAAACACCCGATTCACCGCTTTTCCCAGCCATGCCCAGCACATCAAACACGCCATCGAAATCATCAGAAACCACAGCGCCATTAACGCCACATCGTGCAGCGCATTCGCGCCTGCGGGTGCAAACAAGCTCACAACCGCCAGCGCCATCATCCATGTTTTTGGGTTGATCACCTGCAATAATGCCGCCGCGCGGGCGGTAAACCGTCGATGTGTTCCTGTCGATAAATTTGCCGCTGGCGCGCTGAAAAGCTGCCAGCTCATCCAACTCAGCCACAGCACGCCGGCCCAACTCATCACCTGACGCACTAGCGGATATTGACGCAAAATCTCCCCTGCCCCCGCACCAGAAATCAACACAATCAGGCTTGCCGCAACACATCCCCCCAGAATCGCAGGCACGGTTTTTATAACGCCAACGTGCTGACTGTTGGTCAAAATGAGAATATTGGTCGGTCCGGGCGTTATCGAGGCGACAAACGCAAACAGCAGAAACGGCATCAGATCCACAGGTGACTCCTTATGTTTGGAGTCCTGACTGTGCCGCTATTTTCTGGAAACGTCTGGAAGGTTTGTGCACAACCGACGGTAATGGGCAGGTGTTATGCGGTAGGCACGCTGGAACCAGCGTCCTAAATGACTTTGATCGGCAAAACCGAGCGCCGCGGCCACCTCGACAGGTTGCTTGCCCATTCCCAACATTTGACGCGCTTTTGCCAGGCGCAGCTGGATAAGCCAGGCGTGCGGTGCCAGGTGGAATTCGCGTTTAAAGCAGCGCGTCAGCGTAAAGCGATCGGTGCCTGTTTCTCGCGCCAGATCGGACAAGCCGATATTGTCTCCCATGTGCGCATACAAATAATCGCGCGCACGATGAGCAACCGCGGCGCTTTGAAGCTGAGAGGGCAATCTTTTGCGCCAGTGACAATGGGACGTGATTTGTGCGAGCAGATTATCCATTGTGCTCTGCTGCACGATCTTCATCTCATCATTGTGAAGCGTGGAAAACGTGTCGCTGATGGTACGCACTAGCTGCGGTTCACGCGTCAGGGTTTGCGCGAAATGCAGCGAGTAACTTCCCGGCGTGGATTCATACAAGCCGTGCAGCGTATTTGTCAGCCACTGCTCATCGAGGTAAAACGTCAGATAGGTAAAGCCACCGTCTACCGGCGCGTCACCGTCGTGAATTTCACCCGGTTCCAGTAAAAACGCATCGCCGGGATGACTGCGATGCCGCTCGCGGCGGCAGTGGAATTGCTGCGTGCCAGACAGAGTAATGCCCACCAGATAGCTGTCGTGCCAGTGCGGATCGAAGGCGTGGCCTTCAAAGTGCGCTTTGATCGTCTCAATACCTGTTTCCGCATGCTGACGCAGCTCAAGCCAGTCGTTTGCCATACTTCCCCCTCATCACAATCAGCATTGCTCGCCCTAGCGTTTTTGTCTGGAAGATTTGTGCAAAATCGACGCGTAGATCGACAGATTGCCGTAAAGTTAAGCAGTTGAACAGCTTTCCCCGAATTAGGGTTGACGACCAAACGGGATTAAGGTTTAATGCGCTCCGTTGCCCGGATAGCTCAGTCGGTAGAGCAGGGGATTGAAAATCCCCGTGTCCTTGGTTCGATTCCGAGTCCGGGCACCACTTTTTAGAAAAACCCGCCTATGGCGGGTTTTTTGCTTTTGAAAGCACACACACGCTCTCAAATCCGCTCAATGACGCGTCATCCATCTCCCATCCCAACAAAATCCACGCACATCTGCATCCTCTTTTGTCGCTACACACCCGCCAGAGCTTTCAGCCACTGTGCAGTCATCCAGAATCCTTTGTTTCGTTTGTTAACATCATGACGCCATGCAGTAAATCAGGATAGCCACAGGCACGCCTGGATATTTTTATATTTGATATCAGCCATTAAGCATTGCTCGATTTTTTCTGCTCATGTTTACTCTGCGCCAAAATGATTCATTCCGGTTCAAACATCATTGTTTTTACAGAAAAAATATTAATATATATTTTCATCATCAACGTAAAAAACCAGTATTTAAATCAAACGAGAAAAAAGCCCCTGTTTCATCACGCTTAATGGCCTATCAAGACTGAAAAATGATTGCGTCAACTTTCCGCGCAGGATATTTAACCCATTGAATATTATATTAATAATGACAATACCATCCTGCTAAGCATTAGCATGGTAAATTTATTTTAGTCAAACAAATCAATCAGATAACTACCAGTCAGACCTTTAATCTCTGCAGGGTTAAAATACAGAATAAATTCTAAAACGCGGTTGCCGATAGTTGAGATGCGGGATGTTGAGAGAAATAACCTTCTGAAAATCATCCTATTCTCTTCTTTATCTATGTGGACCGGAATAATGACCCAGCATCAAAGTAAATTTACTTATTTTGCAAATTTGCGAATCGGTAAAAAATTGAGTCTCGGATTTGCCATCGTGCTGCTTCTGACAGTGATTGTTGCTTTAACCGGTATTCGCGGTTTTGAACAAATTCAGGACAATTCGGCAAAAACAGCGGTGATGGTAAAGTTAATGGATTCGCTCGGGAATGCCCGATCCAGTCGGTTGATTTTCCAGTCTACAAACAATCAAAAGGATCGTGACGTCAACACAGCGGCCATGAATCGAATGGGTGAACTGATCGCACAGCTCCATGAGCAGTTTCAGTGGAGACCTGTAGGGAAAGCGAGTGCTGACAAGGTGGCTGAGCTGTTTAAAACCGATCTCGTGGTTCGCGCCATTTTCCTGGATGCTTTTGACAAGAGAGCTGAACTGGCTCAGACCCTTAACACCACCGATCTGTACAAAAGCTCTGTCGACTTAGATGCGCTTAGCCACCAGCCAGGCTTATCGATTGAAACGTCACGTGATATGGCGCACCTGGCATTTGAATGGAACGACATCGTCACCCGCATTGAGAACTTTACCCTTAATCCGCTCGAGGTGAGCAAACAGGGAATCAGAGAGCAAATTCCCGCCGCTGTCGCGATGGCTGAAAAACTGCGCCCGTCATTATCGACCGACCAGCAGAAAATACTCATTCGCGGTCTTGCCGCATCACAGCGCTATTTAGATGCCCTTGACGCTTACCAACAGGCGCTGAAAAAACAGATAGACACGCAGGCCGAGTTTTCGCGCTTAGGCGTGCAATTGGGCACAGACATCAATAGCTGGTTCACCTACCAGCAAGAACTGTCAAAACAGTTTGTTGGCAATGCCGAATGGATGATGGGAGCCACCGCCCTGACAGTGGTCATCCTCGGGATAATACTGGCCTGGCTCATTACCCGCTCAATTACCGCCCCGTTGAATCAGACGCTGACTCTTGCGCAGCAGATCGCGAAAGGCGATCTCACCGGTACGTTGATCAATAATCGCAAAGATGAAACCGGCCAGCTGATTCAGGCCGTGTCTACGATGAATGAGAATCTGAAAGACATTATTTATAACGTGCGCGACGGCGTAGGAAGCGTGAGCCGGGCATCAACGGAAATCGCTGCCGGTAATATGGATTTGTCTGCCCGCACTGAACAGCAGTCTGCGGCGGTAGTGCAAACGGCTGCCAGTATGGAGCAGCTGACGTCTACCGTGCAGCAGAACGCATCGAATGCGCATCAGGCCCGTCAGCTCTCCGAGCAGGCGTCGCAGAAGGCCAACGATGGCGGCGCAGTGGTCGATGAATTAATCGCCACAATGAAAGATATCCGTGACAGCTCGCAGCGTATTTCAGAAATTATCTCGGTGATAAACGGTATCGCCTTCCAGACCAACATCCTGGCGCTCAACGCGGCAGTTGAAGCGGCGCGTGCGGGTGAGCAGGGGCGTGGTTTTGCCGTGGTTGCTGGAGAGGTGAGAAGCCTGGCGCAACGCAGTTCGCAGTCCGCCAAAGAAATTGAAGCATTGATTAATGAATCGGTATCAAAAGTAGATAGTGGTTTTGTGAAGGTAGAGCACGCCGGTTCTATTATGGGTGAGACGGTGAAATCGGTCATTCAGGTGCGCGATATCATGAGCGAAATTGCTGCCGCCTCCGATGAGCAAAGTCGTGGCATTGCGCAGATTGCACAGGCGATGGCTGAAATGGACACCTCTACCCAACAAAACGCCGCGCTCGTTGAAGAGTCGTCAGCCGCCGCCAGCTCGCTGGAAGATCAGGCGGCGCAACTGGAACAAGCGGTAGCCGTTTTTACTTTACCGAATCATGCCGGAGCCAACACGGTAAAACTCGCCACCGCCGTGAAACCGCAGAGACTGGGGCATTCGTCCGCAGTACGACAATCCGAGGCGCACAGTTTGACCAGTAGCGCTGTCAATAACAGCGACTGGGAAACCTTCTAACGTTTAAAAGGCTGAGCTAAATGCCCATATCGGTCACGATCGATATGGGCATGACGATGGACGGCCCCTTCCCTTCAACTCGCTATCATTTCCTGAGGCACTTCCGCCCTGCGTGGGTTATAAATGTGGGAGGCCAATTCCGGAAGCCCCTCTTATGATGCGATTGATCCTGATTCTGCTCGGCGTTGATTATCTGCGTTCGCACTGGCGCGGACTGCGGCGCTTCGGGTGGGTCACGCTCATCGCCGGGACGGTTATTTTTATCGATGCACTGGACGGCGTACTCTACTTCCCTATCGAACCTTTTGCGTGTCTGCTGCTGGTTGAGGGCGTCGCCACCTTGCTGGTCGCACACAGCGGCATGGGCGGACAGCGCATTTTGCGCTATGTCAAAGGGGCGACGTTTTCGCTGGCCGCCGTGCTCATCCTCGCCGGAAACCACGACGGTAATATTGTGCTGGCAATGATCTTCGGCACGCTGTTCTTGCTGGATGGCGCGCTCCAAATTGCCTCGGCCATCGTGGTGCGCTATCGGCGCTGGCGGCCTGCCCTGGCAGGAGGGATCGTCGAAATTGCGCTGGCGATTTTCTTCTATCAACCGTGGCCTTCCAACTATTCAGGTACCGTTCCGTACTGCCTCGGCCTCGGTCTGGCCTTTGCGGGCTGGAATATGTTTATCCTCGCTAACCGGGTAAAAGTGGCGGCAGCCAACCCTGGTCTGAAAGGCGAAGAGTATATGGAAGAAGCGGAGACGCATCAGCCCGCCGTGGTGGAGTGGGACGGCCCGCCAGAAGACGATGAAAAAGCGCTGACGGTTCACGTCTGGACGCCCGTTGGCTCGGCACCTGGCGAGACGATCTCCCGTCCGGTGATCAGCCGTTACATTGCTGCCGTGGATAAAAATGGCGTCATCTCGACAGGCCACGCGGCGCTGGAATCCCCTGGCGGGGTTTACATCAGTTTATATCCCGCCGTTGAGATCGATCGCTCGCCCGATGCCTTCGCCCGCTTGTTACGCGCAACGCCCGAAAATAACGTGCCGGGTGAATTCCAGTCGGATTACGTCACCGAATCCAGTAAATGGTGTCACTCCACCCGAAAGGTGCGGATTCGCAATTACAGCGAAACGCGTCTGGCGGCGTTTTGGGAAAACTACCGCCAAAATGAATCCTATAATCTGACGCATCGTAACTGTTCCAGCAGCGTGGCAAGAGCGCTGGAAGCCGCGCTTGAAGGCTCCGTCGGCAGGTTGTGGCAAAAGCGCGGCTTTTGGCTCTCGATTGGAAAACTGATATCCACACCTGAGCTGTGGGTCGCGTTGCAGCTGCGAAAACGCGCCGAAACAATGGCCTGGACGCCAGGACTGGTGCTGGATTACGCTCGCGCCATGAGCATGCTGGCCGACCCGCGCCCGACAGGCTGGTTCAATACCCTTGGCCGGGCTTTGAGAAAAATGTTCCATCGCCGCGTCGCATGGGTGAAAGGGAAACATGGCGAAGGAGTGACAGAGGATTAAGAGGCTGGCAGAAAATAAACCTCCCGACCACGCAAATATCCGTCGTCAGAGAGATAACGTTTTTTGCGCGACGTCCTTTCAGACAGGGAAATCAAAGGCAAACACTATTGTGTCATGCCGCTGTCACGACAGATGAACGGGATAACCGTTTTACTCAGGTCTTGGTTTACCGCGACGGGCAGGCGACGACACATAAAGTCTACTTTGGCGAATGTTTAACAGCTCGTGAGCGCACCGCAAAATGCCTTCTCCACCTCACGGCTCGCGCTATACTTGCCCCAGAATCAGCCCTCCTTACAGGCCGCAACATGACGACAAAAACTCTCACACGCGACTGGCGTATTCCTGCGGCAGGACTGCTTTTTCTGCTGGTTCTGTTTAGCGGAATCACCTTGCATGCTCACTGGAGCGCTTTTATTCAATGGTGTCTCGCCACGCAAATCACGCTGCATCGCTATCTGGTAATGTATTTGTTGCAGCTGAATAATCATCAGTACAGCGGTGGGTTATGGTTACTGACGGGCGCGTTCTTTTACGGCGTGCTTCACGCCATCGGGCCGGGGCACGGCAAATTCATCGTCACGACCTATCTCAGCACCAATAAAGAGAGCCAGCTTGCCGCACGCGTCGTGCCATTTCTCGGTAGCCTGATGCAAGGCGTCAGCGCCATACTGTTTGTGTTTATTCTGGCCGTTGGATTTAACCTCGCCTCTGGCGATCTCAGCGCCAGCCGCTGGTACGTAGAGAAAATCAGCGCAGTGCTGATCGGCGCATTCGGTGTATTTATGATTTACCAAACGCTGAAAAGCCTCCGGCCGCGTAGCGTCTCAATTTACAGCGTAAAACCGCTCCATCAGCACGATGAACGCTGCGGTTGTGGGCATCATGGTGTAAATGCAGATGTGGAAAAAGGCGACTGGAAAACGCGTCTGGGGGTGATTCTGGCCATCGGGGCGCGACCATGCAGCGGCGCGATCATGATTCTGATGTTCTCAAATGCGCTGGGAATTGTGACGTGGGGAATGGCGGCGGTGATGACCATGTCGCTCGGTACCGCGCTGTCGATTATGGGACTCTCGTTGGCGGTGCGTTATGCGCGGGAACGAACGGTCGCTTTCTTTGGTGGCGGTTCTACGATGAGCTGGCTGATGCCAGCAGCAAAAATTGCCGGAGGTATCGTGCTGATCTTGTTTGCGACAGTGCTATTCCTGACGGTGATCCCCATCAGTGCCAACGGCGACTATATTGCCGCCGGTTGCTAATAAAAAATCCCCCCGACGTGAGATTTAAAAATTATATACGCCAGCAATGATTGATATATTCCATCGATAATTTAAGCTTTTATTTTTATATTTTAGTCTTAATTAACAAGAATATATTAATTTACATCTCTCCTTCCACGCCTATACTCGCCAAATACACACAAGGAATGGAGGGTAAAATAATGGCTATTCCAGCCTATTTATGGCTCAAGGACGATGGCGGTGCAGCGATAAAAGGTTCCGTTGATATACGGGATCGCGAAGGCAGCATCGAGGTGCCTGGCTTCGCGCATGGTCTGTTTCTGCCCACGGATAACACGACAGGAAAAATCACCGGTACACGGGTACATAGCGCCCTGACCTTCGAGAAAGAATTCGATTCAGCGAGTCCCTATCTCTATAAAGCCGTCGCCACAGGCCAAACTCTCCACAGTGCAGAGTTTAAATGGTATCAAATTAACGACGCCGGACAGGAAGCTGAATACTTCAACATGTTACTGGAAAACGTCAAAGTGGTTTCCGTTTGCCCCGTCATGCACGACGTTAAAAACCCCGCAATGGAAAAGCATAATCATCTCGAGGCAATATCCCTTCGTTACGAGAAAATTACCTGGAAGTATTGCGACGGGAATATCCTTTTCACCGATTCATGGAATGAAAGATGATCCGATGTACTTTCAGACTCAACGGCGCAGGAATGAGCGTTTTAAGCTGCCCAGGCGTGGGATTTTTTAGAGCATATTCAGGTTATGCCGGAACGAGCAGAAATAATCCCAATGATATCAAAGTGCCTGATGCTGGGCCGCTCCCGACTGGGCGTTATTATATCGTTAACCGACCACAAGGAGGGCGTTTAGGTTACGTTAATGATTTGGCCGCATCTATTATCAGCGGGTCTGACCGCGATGTCTGGTTTGCCCTGTTTCGAGATGACGGCAGTATTGATGATTTGACGTTCATTGATAAGGTACAGCGTGGAAATTTCCGATTGCATCCAGCAGGTTATAAAGGGATTAGTGAGGGTTGCATTACCTTCCCCAGCAAATCCGACTACGCCATTTTTAGAACTGCTCTTTTGCAAACAGCCACAATGATGGTGACTGCTTCACTCACAGCTTACGGCACGGTACAGGTGTATTAATGACAGCAACCAAATTTGCTCTGGCATGGCTGTTCTTCTCAGTGGTTTATGTGATTATTTTCGCAGTGATATTCGCGTGGTTTCCGGAGATGGGATTTTGGAGCCTAATCCGTCGGCATTATCATGAATTTATTCCCGAAACGAAATGGAATGATTTTTACACCAGTGTCCTTCTGGTCGTTTCTCTGATTTTAAATATCGCCTTTATCTATCTGGTGTTTGCCGTTCGACGTTTCATCAAAAAAACGCCCCCAGCAGTTCCATAAACGTAGAGCAATAAAAAACCCGCCGAAGCGGGTTTTCGTTTTACTCGTTAATGCGCGGATGCTGATCCACCAGTCGAGAGCGCTTTTTCTGCAGCTCTTCAATCTCTACGTCAATATCGTCAATCTTTTGCTCAACATTGTCGTAGTGTTCGCGCAGAATCTCTTTCGCTTCCTGAAGGTCAGACGCCGCAGGCGTTGCCCCTTTCAGAGGGCGATTCGCGGTCTCCTTCATGGTGAGGCCGGTGATCAAACCAATCACCGCAATCACCATCAGATAATACGCTGGCATCATCAGGTTCTGCGTGCTTTCTACCAGCGAGGCCGCAATGGTCGGCGTCAGGCCGGCAACCAGCACCGAAATGTTAAACGCCGCCGCCAGCGCGCTGTAGCGAATATGCGTCGGGAACATTGCCGGAAGCGTTGACGCCATCACCCCGATAAAGCAGTTCAGGATCACCGCCAGCATCAGCAGACCGGCGAAAATCAGGCCCAGCACATTGCTGTTAATCAGGATAAAGGCCGGGATCGCCAGCAGTAAGAGCGCAACGCTGCCCAGAATAATGAACGGACGGCGACCGTAGCGGTCACTCAGCAGGCCCATAATCGGCTGCACAAACAGCATCCCCACCATGATGGCGATAATAATCAGCACACCGTGATCTTCGGAGTAATGCAGGTTATGCGACAGGTAGCTCGGCATGTAGGTGAGCAACATGTAATAGGTCACGTTGGTCGAGATGACCAGACCGACACAGGTCAGCAGGCTACGCCAGTGTTTGGTCGCAATCTCTTTAAAGGAGACTTTCGGTCCTTCCTGCAGCCCTTCGCGATCGCCCTGCTCCAGTTTTTCAACATGCTGCTGGAACGCAGGTGTCTCTTCTAAAGCATGACGCAGGTATAGACCTATCAGACCCAGAGGCAGCGCCAGGAAGAACGGAATACGCCAGCCCCACTCAAGGAAGTTATCTTCGCCGACGACGGTGGAAATCAGCACCACGACGCCCGCACCCAGCACAAACCCGGCAATAGAGCCAAAGTCCAGCCAGCTTCCCATAAAGCCGCGTTTACGGTCCGGAGAATACTCAGCGACAAAGATCGAGGCACCGGTATATTCACCGCCGACCGAGAAGCCCTGCGCCATTTTACACAGCAGCAACAATATAGGTGCCCAGATGCCAATCGACGCATACGACGGAATCAAGCCGATACAGAACGTGCTGACCGACATAATCACAATCGTAATGGCGAGTATCTTCTGGCGACCATATTTGTCGCCCAGCATCCCGAAGAATAAGCCGCCCAGCGGGCGAATCAGGAAGGGTACGGAGAAAGTACCTAAAGCCGCGATCATCTGCAGGCTCGGATCGGCACCCGGGAAGAAGACTTTACCTAATGCGTAGGCAACGAAACCATATACACCAAAATCAAACCACTCCATCGCGTTACCAAGCGACGCGGCGGTAATGGCTTTACGCAACTTGCCGTCATCAATGATAGTGACGTCGCGCAGTGTAATGGGTTTTACTTTTTTCCTTTTAAGCATTGCTATCCTCGTAGACTCAGCCCTGTCCATACCACAGATCTTCTTGCGGTCTGTGAACCTCGAATTCGCCTCATGCGACTCTTCTTATTCAAGCGTAGCAGGTTTACTTACATTGACGTTTCTCGTCGATACAACCGAACCTGTTGACGCCTGTCTGGGCAGTTAGTGACGTCTTTACCCTACCAGCCTTTAAATTAGTGATCAACTTCACAGATATTTACGTGGGGTGTCAGATGTTGTCAGAAAACGTAAACGCCCTTCTTTAACCTTGAACGTTCTGTGTCCTTTAGAATTCACTTTCTCAGGTTATTACTTTCATCAAAACTCGAAAAACCACTCACCTTTATTCACATTAAATTCACAGCAATTTTAATTACTAATAATGTAGACACGCGTTTACAGAAATATGTGATCCAGATAACTAAAACATTGTTTTATTTTCATTGAATCATAATTCCAAAGATCAGATGATAAGCCCGACCACGCCGCTCCGGGTGCATTTCACCAGCCGTAAACAAAGTAAAACTGATTACGGCTTCTGGTTAAACAGACGGTTCGCCAGACAGTAAAAATTCACAATAAGTTGAATTTAATACGAATTTACACCCGACTTGTCCGCCAGAAACGCGAGATAAGATGTGAGGATTTATCATGAAAATCAAAGCCACAATTGAACGCATCCCTGGCGGGATGATGTTGGTCCCCCTGGTGCTTGGCGCAATCTTAAATACCCTGGCGCCGAATACTGGTGCTTATTTTGGCGGTTTTACCAAAGGAATGATTTCCGGCACTGTGCCTATTCTGGCGGTGTGGTTTTTCTGTATTGGCGCATCCATTAATTTACGTGCAACCGGAACCGTTTTACGCAAATCCGGTACGTTAGTGCTCACCAAAATTGCGGTTGCCTGGGTTGTCGCCATGGTCTGTGCGATATTCATTCCTGAGAATGGCATTCAAACCGGTTTCTTCGCGGTCTCTCGGTTCTGGCAATCGTGTCTGCCATGGACATGACCAACGGCGGCTCTACGCCAGCCTGATGAATCAGTACGGCACGAAAGAAGAGTCCGGCGCATTCGTGCTAATGTCTCTGGAATCTGGCCCGCTGGTGACCATGTTAATCCTCGGCTCCGCTGGACTGGCATCGTTTGAACCGCACCACTTCGTTGGCGCGGTCCTGCCGTTCCTGATTGGTTTTGCCCTGGGCAACCTGGACACCGATCTGCGCGATTTCTTCAGCAAAGCAACGCCGGTTCTGATCCCCTTCTTCGGCTTCGCGCTGGGTAATACCATCAACCTGAACGTGATAATGGATACCGGCCTGCTGGGTATCGTGCTGGGTGTTGCGGTTATCGCTATCACCGGTATCCCGCTGATTATTGCCGACCGCATGATTGGTGGAGGGAATGGTACCGCCGGTGTCGCCGCGTCGTCAGCCGCAGGCGCTGCGGTGGCGAACCCGATGATCATTGCGCAGATTAACCCGTCATTCGAGCCTGTTGCGGCTTCTGCGACGGCACTGGTGGCCGCGTCAGTCATCGTGACCGCAATTCTGGTGCCTATCATCACTGCACTGTATGCGAAGCGCTACGGCAATATCCCGAAAGCCGACGTCGAGCCACAGCCAGTCGAATCGTTGCACCACTAAGCTTCTCACATAAAAAAACCTCTCATCTGAGAGGTTTTTTTGTTGTAACAACGCGCGCTGTTATTCACCAAATATCTCGCCCACCATCGCATCCGCCAGCCTTTTCGCCGAACACAATCGCGGCATGCCAAGCGACACCGTTTGCCAGCTCTGCGTCACCGACCAACTCACCGGGGTGACGGTCTGCATGGCACCAGTCCCCCAGCCAGCCCAGCATATCTTTATGATCCATTAAGCCCGGCGATACCGGCGTTGCAAGCCATTGATGATAAAAATGACGTGTTGTTGGCGAGGCATTAATGCCCTGGGCAAGGTAGTTAGCCGTCAGGCTGCGCAAATTATCCTTCAGCATCGCCGCGACATCATCATTCGCCAGACGGCAGGCATCGCCAAATGCGCCCCAGCGCAGCTCTTCCAGCGCGACGTAGCACCGTCCCGCCAGCGACCAGCCATCGTATTGTCCCGCTCGCCAGTGGGTAAAGATTTGCTCGCTGTGTTCGCCCGCCTGCACCGTTAAGCCACGCTGTGACAACGCTTTTTCTTTATAGGCCGCGCGCTGGTGAAAATAAGAGGAGAGAGCGTCATATTGCTGCATCAATCCCAGAGAGTGTTGCTTGGGACGGTTAGTTTGCTGGCGCAAAGAGGCTAATTTGTCGGTCATACGCGTTAAGGCCAGATGCCCGGGATCGAACATGCCGGCCAGTTTTTCCGCCAGACCCAGCCGCAGCGCAGCATTTTCGCTGAACATTCCCGTCATCGCCCAGGGTCGAAGCTTCGTCTGAGTCATGATCTCCTGGGCTAAACGCTCACGAAACTGCTGCTGCTGAGGTACCAGCGGAGTGAGACGCACCGCATCCACTCCTTGCACCAAATCAACCATAAATTTGGGATGAATACACTCTAGCGTCCGCCCGGGACCGTCCAGCAATGGGGTTGTCATGGTTGCTCTGCCGCGAATAAGGTTTGAATATCATCGCGTAACAATCGGGTATCTTCCTGAATCCACGTCGCAGTTGTAATACTTTGCTGCAACAGCTGGCTGAGCGCTCGGGTTGAATGCTCATTTTGCTGTCGCACTGCGAGGCTATCACGCAAGCTTTCCTGTAATCCGGTGAGGCACAGCGAGAATTCCGCAAAAAACGTTGCCATACCTGCCGTAACAGAAACATCGACCTGCGCCACCAAAGCTTTATAGATTTGTTCACAAAATTGATCAATATGTTCTTTAATTCGCGTATGAAGCTGCGCCACGTCAATAACGTATCGCGTACGCGTCACCACGCAATCCTCCCAACCCCAACCCGGATTGTTTAGCCAGCGGGAAACCGTTTCGCGCACGCTGCTCGCACCAGCGACCTCACCGGCAGGACGATTTTCTGAGGCAATCGCATCGTTAAACAACCCGCGCGTGTTGAAGTTGAGCTGACTGGCCTGGAAGGCCGGGAAGCTGATCCGCGCCCGGAATCCAGCGTGGCTTAGCTCTTCCTTGATGCGTTTCTCGATCGGACGCATTGCCTCGTTCAGGGAACGCGCCAGCGTCGACTCAAGCTGATCAAAACGCAGCGCCAGCTCGCGGCTAATTTTGCCCTGCGCAGCCAGCATGACCAGCTCACAGGATGAACGGATTTTGCTCAGCACAATCTGCGCCTGGCCTTCGTCATCAAGCACCAGTTGCCCCATTTCATGCTGCGCCCCGTTTCGCAAACTCATGCGATCAATACCCGCCAAATCGAGAACGTTATCACCGTTGAAAATCTGGCTAATCGACTGCTGAATCTGGTTTTGCTGATGCGTGATAAACGTATGTGCCGCATCAAGCGCCTGCTTCACTTCGTGTCCGACTTCGTCGCTCACCACATCCTGACGCGTCTGAAGCAGTGCCATATCCTCTTCGAGACGCGAAATATTCAACTCCAGCTCATCAAACGCGACCGTCAGCCCCTGATAGCGGAAATCCAGATATTCACGGGCGTTCTGCGCATAGTTGAGTAGTTTGTGGGACGCCGAGCGCAGCGCATACAGCGACGCATTGGCATACGCGGCATAGATCAGTTTGCGAATCGGCTGTTCAAACAGTGAATCTTCCCACAGCAGATCGGCGGCATGGCGAATATGTTCGACATCATCCAGATCTGCCGTGCGCCAGCGGCGGCCCAGCGCGGCTTCCGCAAAATCTTGCACCCAGCGCTGCTCCTGATGGTCCGGCAGACGCCCATGGTTGGCGATTTCAAAGCGCGCACGATTCGCCAGATAAGCCCACATCGAAGAGACAGGATAAATCTGCCCCGGCGAAATATTGCCTTTCATCAGCGTGCCGGAAATCATCGCCCGCACCTGCTCTTCATCATCGCTATTGCGGTCTTTCTGATCGAATTTATTCACCAGCGCGTACAGCGGCACCGATTTGCCCACCGCCGAAATCGCCTGTCGTACTTCTTCATCGGAGATCGATTTAAGCTGGGTGTAGTCCATCACCGCCAGCACCGCCGAGGAGCGCGCCAGCTGTTCGTTAAGCATTTTTTGCAGATGCGGCTGCCCGGCTTCATTCGGCCCCGGCGTGTCCAGCAGCGTCAGCTGCCCCAGGTGAGAGTCCATGCCGGCGAGGTGGACAAACTCCACTTCAATCACCGGAATATGCTCAATCGCGGTGTACTCAGTAAACGGGAAATCAACGCCTAACGCCTGAGAAAGCCGCACTAAATCATTCAGGCTTTTCAGACACTGGAAAATAGGCTCCGCGCCAAGGTAGTGTTTTTCGAAGGCTTTACCTTGCTCAATGCGCCCGAGCAACGCATTCATATCTTTATCAATTTCGAGGCGCTGCGTCAGTTGACCGCGATCGTGATTACACAGCGTTTCCTGCAATTGTTTTATCAGCGTGTCGATCGGTGAAACGTGGGCAAAATGCAGCACCGGCTCTTTTTGCCCGGGCGTATGGCGGATCATCGTCGGCAGGGCGGTCATTGGACGATTACGGTTGGGTAAAACTTCCGTTCCGACAATCGCATTAATCGTGGTCGATTTCCCGGCCTTCATCGTGCCAACAATCGCCAGCACCATCTCAAGACGGGTTATTTTACGTAATTCGTTATTCAGCATCGACAGCTGGGTTTCAACACCGCGGGTGCTGAAGTGCAAAGGCAGCACATTATTGCTAACACCGGTTATTGCCGCCGTGGTGCTATCAAGTGCCGCAATCGGCATTGATTTCAGGGCATCAAGATTCTGTAAAGCAAGTTGTAGCAGACGCTCTGCTTCCTGGCTCAATTCAAATATTGTTTGTGTGTGCATGATAAAAGCCTTTCCTTAACGCAAATTTATTACTTTTATTAAGCCAGATAGTTTTAATAATGAAATTTCGGCTTTTTTGATTACGCGTGGAAATTAGGTTCATTGAATATAAGCGTCTGATGACAAACCAAATATAATCTGTTTGCAGCGTAGAGCGCTCGTACACTCCTCTCGGCCAGAAAAGGCGAAAGATAATGAGCGTAGACCATTTTTATGGAGCTATAGGATATATCAACGTAATTTACCCACCTAAAAAGAGAGGTAATTCCCGGTCACCCAAGTAGAAGTGGCAAACCCGGTTGCCGTTGATAAATAACAACAGCGCACCTCACCTTATCCGAAATATCTGTACCTGGCAATTTGCGCAATAAAATATTCTATATATTTCATCGCGATGTTTATCTCTTAAGCACGCTGTTAGCATCGCTTAACTGACTGACAGGAAATGTCACTCCAGTTGCGGTGTTTTATTTATTTTTTTAAAAAAAGAATATCACCGACAAAAGTGGGGACTTACGCTATACTTGACGCCTTTTTCGGCAAACTGCCGTGTTTTTGGCTGGCGCTTTCCAGCCCCGTTCGCACTTTTAGAGGATACCGATATGTCTCTTCCACACTGTCCAAAATGTAATTCCGAATACACCTATGAAGATAATGGCATGTTCATTTGCCCTGAATGCGCCCATGAATGGAATGACGCCGAAACGTCGCAAGATAGCGATGCGCTGATCGTGAAAGACGCCAACGGTAATCTGTTGGTCGATGGCGATAACGTCACCGTCGTAAAAGACCTGAAAGTGAAAGGCAGTTCTTCCATGCTGAAAATCGGCACTAAGGTAAAGAATATTCGTCTGGTTGAAGGCGATCATAATATTGACTGCAAAATTGACGGCTTTGGCCCAATGAAGCTCAAATCAGAATTCGTCAAAAAGAACTGATTTGCCTGCCCGGTAGCGCTTAGCTTACCGGGCTGACTGGAACTACACTTATCGAGCTTCTCTTACCTGAGGTAATGATTATGCCGTTAAGTCCCTATATCTCTTTTGCCGGAAACTGTGCAGAGGCCACCGCCTTTTATCAGCAAACGCTCGGCGCAGAACTCCTCTACAAAATCACCTTCGGTGAAATGCCCAAAGACGAGCACAGCGAAGACGGCTGCCCTTCCGGCATGTCGTTCCCTGACTCCGCCATTGCTCACTCCAACGTTCGTATCGCCGGTAGCGATATTATGATGAGCGACGGCCTGCCCGGAGAAAAAGCCCATTACGCAGGCTTTACGCTGGTGCTCGACACGCAGGATGTGTCAGAAGGCAAACGCTGGTTCGATAATCTCGCCGAAGGCGGCAATATCGACATGGCGTGGCAAGAAACCTTCTGGGCGCACGGCTTCGGTAAAGTCACCGACAAATATGGCGTGCCATGGATGATCAACGTCGTGAAACAGCAGTAGCATTCTGGCGGAGGCCGCGTGCTTCCGCCTGTCATCGCTTTCGCCTCAACTCTTCAAACTCCCGCAACCAATACTTAACCCAAATGTCACAATAATCCGCCAGCATGAGGCCACATTTATCGTGAGGCCCAGCACATGCAAACTGTCATCCGCGTCGTGAAACTGAGCAAGACCTTTCATCACAATAAGGCCCTGCATGCCGTTGATCTGACCGTCGAGAAAGGCGAAATGGTGGCGCTGTTAGGGCCTTCCGGTTCAGGAAAATCCACGCTTCTGCGCCATCTTAGCGGCTTAATCACGGGTGATAAAACCCCTGAAAGCCACGTCGAACTGCTGGGAAATACCGTGCAGCGCGCGGGCCGTCTGGCGGGTGACATCCGTAAAAGCCGCGCGCAAACCGGCTACATCTTCCAGCAGTTCAACCTGGTAAACCGCCTGACGGTGCTGGAAAACGTACTGATTGGCGCGCTCGGCAGCACCCCTTTCTGGCGCACCTTTCTGCGCTGGTTCTCACCCGCCCAAAAACAACAGGCTCTTCAGGCGCTGACCCGCGTCGGGATGGCGCATTTTGCCCACCAGCGCGTCTCCACGCTGTCCGGCGGACAACAGCAGCGCGTGGCGATTGCCCGGGCGCTGATGCAAAAAGCCAACGTCATTCTGGCCGATGAACCCATTGCCTCTCTCGATCCGGAATCTGCCCGCATCGTGATGGAAACCCTGCGCGACATTAACCAGAACGACGGCATCACCGTGGTAGTGACGCTGCATCAGGTGGATTACGCCCCTGCGCTACTGCGAGCGCATCGTCGCCCTGCGTCAGGGACATGTTTTTTACGACGGTTCAAGCCAGGCCTTTGATAACGACCGCTTTGACCATCTCTACCGCGGCATTAACCGCGTCGAAGAGAAGGCACAGGCTGCTTAACGCACACAAAAAGACCAGGTTTGCCAATGAAATAGCCTGGAACAATGTCAACGTGAGGAAAGTACATGAGCTATAAAGCCGTTGCCGCGCTGGCTTTCACCAGCATGTTCAGTATCAGCACCCTGTTAAGCCCGGCGTATGCCGAAGAACAGGAAAAAGCGCTGAACTTTGGCATCATTTCGACCGAATCACAGCAAAACCTGAAGCCCCAGTGGGAACCGTTCCTGAAAGATATGGAAACCAAACTGGGGATCAAAGTGAATGCCTTCTTCGCGCCGGATTACGCGGGCATTATCCAGGGCATGCGCTTTAACAAAGTAGATATTGCCTGGTACGGCAACCTCTCCGCCATGGAAGCGGTGGATCGCGCTAACGGTCAGGTCTTTGCACAGACCGTCGCCGCAGACGGTTCTCCGGGTTACTGGAGCGTACTGATCGTCAACAAAGACAGCCCAATCAATAACCTCAATGACATGCTCGCCAGGCGCAAAGATCTGACGTTTGGTAACGGCGATCCGAACTCAACGTCCGGCTTCCTCGTCCCAGGCTATTACGTCTTCGCCAAAAACAATATCTCCACCAGCGAATTCAAACGCACCGTTAATGCGGGGCATGAAACCAACGCGCTGGCTGTCGCCAATAAACAGGTCGATGTTGCCACCAACAACACTGAAAACCTCGACAAGCTGAAAACCTCCGCACCCGAAAAACTGAAACAGCTGAAGGTTATCTGGAAATCGCCGCTGATCCCTGGCGACCCGATCGTGTGGCGTAAAAACCTCTCCGAAGGCACCAAGGACAAGGTGTACGACTTCTTTATGAATTACGGCAAAACGCCGGAAGAGAAAACGGTGCTGGAACGTCTGGGATGGGCACCGTTCCGCGCCTCCAGCGACCTGCAACTGGTGCCGATTCGCCAGCTCGCGCTGTTTAAGCAGATGCAGAGTGTAAAAGATAACAAAGGTCTGAGTGCGGAAGAGAAGACCAGCAAAGTCTCTGGATTGCAGGCGCAGCTGGAAGATCTCGACCGTCTGACCGCCGCCCTGAGCGCGATGACCAGCGTGAATAAAGTAGTGCAATAACCTTTTTCTCCCTCTCGCTGAGGGAGGAAAAGAACAGCCCCCTCTGCCTTGAGGGTGAGGGGGAAATGCACACGCTGATGCCCTCACCCCGGCCCTCTCCCACAGGGAGAGGGAGAAAAGGCGTACCAGATAGCAGCCTCTCTCACGGGAGAGCGAGAAAAGCCGCACCAGGTAGCGACCTCTCTCAGGGAGAGCGAGAAAAGTCGTACCAGATAGCGACCTCTCTCACGGGAGAGGGAGAAAAGCCGTACCAGATAGCAGCCTCTCTCAAAGATGAGGAGGAAAATACCGGAGCTAAACATGCAAACCATCACCGTTCCACCGCCGAAGCGTAGCTGGTTCTCGCTGATCAGCTGGGCGATTTTGCTGGCGGTTCTGATCGTCTCCTGGAAGGGCGCGGAAATGAACCCGCTGATGCTCATTCAGGACTCCGGCAACATGGCGACCTTCGCCGCCGACTTCTTCCCACCGGACTTTAGCCAGTGGCAGGATTACCTCAGCGAAATGGCGGTCACCATGCAAATCGCCGTCTGGGGCACCGCGCTCGCGGTGATTCTCTCGATCCCGTTTGGCCTGATGAGCGCCGAAAACATCGTGCCGTGGTGGATTTACCAGCCCATGCGCCGTCTGATGGACGCTTGCCGCGCCATCAATGAAATGGTGTTCGCGATGCTGTTCGTGGTCGCCGTCGGCCTTGGCCCTTTCGCGGGCGTGATGGCGCTGTTTATCCACACCACCGGCGTGCTCTCGAAGCTACTTTCTGAAGCGGTCGAAGCCATTGAACCCGGTCCGGTCGAAGGTATCCGCGCAACGGGTGCCAATAAAATCGAAGAAATTCTCTACGGCGTGTTGCCCCAGGTGATGCCGCTGCTGATCTCCTACTCCCTGTACCGTTTTGAATCCAACGTGCGCTCCGCCACGGTGGTCGGCATGGTCGGCGCGGGCGGAATTGGCGTCACTTTATGGGAAGCGATTCGCGGCTTCCAGTTCCAGCAAACCTGCGCGTTGATGGTGTTAATCATCATTACCGTCAGCCTGCTGGATTTCCTGTCTCAACGTTTGCGTAAGCACTTCATCTAAGAAGCGAGGCATTGATTGTTATGCACTTATCCAGACATCCGACCAGTTATCCAACCCGCTGGCAAGAGATTGCCGCAAAGCTCGAAGTTGAGCTGCGCACCCACTATCGCTGCGGGGATTTTTTGCCCGCCGAGCAACAGCTCGCCGACCGCTATGAAGTGAATCGCCATACCCTGCGCCGCGCCATTGACCAGCTGGTTGAGCGTGGATGGGTACAGCGCCGTCAGGGCGTGGGCGTGTTGGTGCTGATGCGCCCGTTCGACTACCCGCTGAATGCGCAGGCGCGTTTTAGCCAGAACTTGCTCGATCAGGGCAGCCACCCGACCAGCGAAAAACTGCTCTCGGTGCTGCGCCCGGCCTCCAGCCATATCGCCGATGCGCTGGGGATTCAGGAGGGAGAGAACGTGGTGCATCTGCGCACCCTGCGACGCGTCAACGGTGTGGCGGTCTGTCAGATCGACCACTACTTTGCCGACCTCACCCTGTGGCCGGTGCTGCAAAATTTCTCCAGCGGTTCGCTGCATGATTTTCTGTTTGATTCGACCGGGATCGCGCTCAAACGCACCCAGACGCGGATCAGCGCCCGTCGCGCGCAGGCCAAAGAGAGCAAAGTGCTGGAGATCCCCAACATGGCGCCGCTGCTCTGCGTTCGCACCCTTAACCATCGTGACGGCGAGATCAACGCGACGGAATATTCCGTCAGCCTGACCCGCGCCGACATGATCGAATTCACCATGGAGCACTGAATGCATTTCACTCCCTCCATTCGCCAGCGCTGGATGAGCGTGCTCGCGCACAGCCAGCCCGCCGCGCTGCAGGCACACATGCATCGGCTGAATATCACTGCGGACTATACGCCGATCCGCGCACCCGAAATCGGTCTGGTACAGATCCAGGCGCGAATGGGCGGCACAGGTAACCGTTTTTTTGCCGGTGACGCCACGCTGACCCGCGCGGTAATTCGTCTTGCCAGCGGGACGCTCGGCTACAGCTATCTGCTCGGGCGCAATAAAGACCACGCCGAGCGGTGCGCCGTTATCGACGCATTGCTGCAAGAACCACCTCATTTTCAAACCCTAATGGAAACCTTAATTGCCCCGCTGGAAGCCGATCGCGCCGCACGTCTCGCCGCGCGTCAGGCCGAAGTGAACACCAGCCGGGTCGACTTCTTTACGCTCGTTCGCGGAGATAACGCATGACTCTCAAACCCGCTTTTACGCTGCCCGTGCAGGATGCCCAACACAGTTTTCGTCGTCTGCTCAAAGCCATGAGCGAGCCGGGCGTGATTGTCTCCCTGCATCAACTCACCCACGGCTGGCAGCCGCTGAATCTCGCCACCACCAGCGTGCTGCTGACCCTTGCTGACAGCGACACGCCCGTGTGGCTTTCAGCCAGCCTGCAAAATGATATTGCCAGCCAGAACCTGCGTTTTCACACCAGCGCACCGCTGGTCGATCAGCCGCAGCAGGCGTTGTTCGCCGTCGCGGATGAAAAAATCAGCCACGAGCAACTGAACGCGCTTTCCGAAGGCACAGCCGTCGCGCCGGAAACCAGCGCTACGTTGATTTTGCAGGTCTCAAGCCTGAGCGGCGGCCGCATGCTGCGCCTGACGGGTGCCGGGATTGCCGATGAACGCATGGTCGCGCCGCAGCTGCCGGAATGCATCATTAATGAACTCACCGAGCGTCCGCATCCGTTCCCGCTGGGTATCGATCTGATCCTCACCTGCGGCGAGCGCCTGCTGGCGATTCCGCGGACCACGCATGTCGAGGTGTGCTGATGTACGTCGCCGTCAAAGGGGGCGAGAAGGCGATAGCCGCCGCCCATGCGTTGCAGGAATCCAGACGACGCGGCGATGAACAGCTGCCCGAGCTGGACGTCGCCCAAATAGAACAGCAGCTTAATCTCGCCGTCGACCGCGTGATGACCGAAGGCGGCATTGCCGACCGCGAACTGGCAGCACTGGCGCTGAAACAGGCCAGCGGCGATAACGTCGAAGCCATTTTCCTGCTGCGCGCCTATCGCACGACGCTGGCAAAACTGGCGGTTAGCGAGCCGATTAACACCGCCGAGATGCGCCTGGAGCGCCGGATCTCGGCGGTCTACAAAGATATTCCTGGCGGCCAGCTGCTTGGCCCAACCTACGATTACACCCATCGCCTGCTGGATTTCACCCTGCTGGCAAACGGCGAAGTGCCTGCGCTGCACACCCGCGACGCCGAGCACGAGTCGTCCCCGCACGTATTTAGCCTGCTGGCGAATCAGGGGCTGGCGAAAGCGGAAGAAGACTCAGGAGCCACGCCCGATGATGTGACCCGCACGCCGCCGGTTTATCCGTGCTCACGTTCGTCGCGGCTGCAACAGCTGATGCGGGGTGACGAGGGTTATCTGCTGGCGATGGCTTATTCCACGCAGCGCGGCTACGGGCGCAATCACCCGTTCGCGGCGGAAATTCGCAGCGGCCATGTGGAGATCGAAATCGTGCCGGAAGAGCTGGGTTTTGCCGTGAACGTCGGCGAACTGCTGCTCACCGAGTGCGAAATGGTCAACGGATTCGTCGCGCCCGCGCAGGAAGAACCGCATTTTACGCGCGGCTACGGGCTGGTGTTTGGCATGGGCGAACGCAAAGCGATGGCGATGGCGCTGGTAGACCGCGCGCTACAGGCCCCTGATTACGATGAGAACATTGCGGGCCCGGCGCAGGACGAAGAGTTTGTGCTGGCGCACGCGGATAACGTCGAGGCGGCGGGTTTTGTCTCGCACCTCAAACTGCCTCACTACGTCGATTTCCAGGCCGAGCTGGAACTGCTGAAACGTCTGCAACGGGAGCGCAAAAATGGCTAACCTCAGCGGATATAACTTTGCTTATCTGGATGAGCAAACCAAGCGCATGATCCGCCGCGCCATCTTAAAAGCGGTGTCGATTCCCGGCTATCAGGTGCCGTTTGGTGGCCGTGAAATGCCGATGCCATACGGCTGGGGAACCGGCGGAATTCAGCTTACCGCCAGCGTGATTGGCGAGGAGGACGTGCTGAAGGTGATCGACCAGGGCGCAGACGACACCACCAATGCCGTGTCGATCCGCAGCTTCTTCACACGCGTGACGGGCGTGCACACCACCGAACGCTCCGAAGACGCCACGCTCATCCAGACCCGCCACCGCATCCCCGAAACGCCGCTCACCGAAGACCAGATTTTGATTTTCCAGGTGCCGATTCCGGAACCGCTGCGTTTTATCGAGCCACGCGAAACGGAAACCCGCACCATGCACGCTCTGGAAGAGTACGGCGTGATGCAGGTGAAACTGTACGAAGATATCGCCCGCTTCGGCCATATCGCCACCACCTACGCCTATCCGGTGAAAGTGAACGGACGCTACGTCATGGACCCGTCGCCCATCCCAAAATTCGATAACCCAAAAATGGACATGATGCCCGCGCTCCAGCTGTTTGGTGCCGGACGCGAAAAGCGCATCTACGCCGTGCCACCGTATACCCGCGTGGAGAGTCTCGACTTTGACGATCATCCGTTCACGGTGCAGGAGTGGGACGAGCCGTGCGCCATCTGCGGCTCAAGACACAGCTATCTCGACGAAGTGGTGCTGGACGATACGGGCAAACGGATGTTTGTCTGCTCCGACACCGATTTCTGTCGCCAACAGAGCGAGGCGAACGGCCAATGAAACCGCTGCTTTCGGTGAATAACCTGACCCATTTATACGCGCCAGGAAAAGGCTTTAGCGATGTGTCGTTTGATCTGTGGCCGGGCGAAGTGCTGGGCATTGTCGGTGAGTCCGGCTCCGGCAAAACCACGCTGCTGAAATCCATTTCCGCGCGCTTAACGCCGCAAAACGGCGAAATCCGCTATCAGGATCGGTCGCTGTACGGCATGAGTGAGGCCGAGCGCCGCCGCCTGCTACGCACCGAATGGGGCGTGGTACATCAGCATCCGATGGACGGTCTGCGCCGCCAGGTGTCGGCGGGGGGAAACATCGGTGAACGGCTGATGGCTACCGGCGCGCGCCATTACGGCACGATCCGCGCCACCGCCCAGCAGTGGCTGGAAGAGGTAGAAATCCCCGCGTCGCGCATCGACGACCTGCCGACCACGTTTTCCGGCGGCATGCAGCAGCGCCTGCAAATTGCCCGCAATCTGGTGACCCATCCCAAACTGGTGTTTATGGATGAGCCGACCGGTGGGCTGGACGTTTCGGTCCAGGCGCGGCTGCTGGATTTGCTGCGCGGTCTGGTGGTGGAACTGGATCTGGCGGTGGTGATTGTCACCCACGATTTAGGCGTGGCGCGTCTGCTGGCGGATCGTTTGCTGGTGATGAAGCAGGGCCAGGTGGTGGAAAGTGGTTTAACCGACCGCGTGCTCGACGATCCGCATCACCCCTACACGCAGCTGCTGGTGTCGTCCGTTTTACAGAATTAAGAGGTCAACATGATCCGCGTAGAAAATGTCAGTAAAACGTTTGTGCTCCACCAGCAAAACGGCGTGCGCCTGCCGGTCCTGCAAAACGCCTCGCTCGAGGTAAACGGCGGCGAATGCGTGGTGCTGCACGGTCATTCCGGCAGCGGAAAATCGACGCTTTTACGCTCGCTGTACGCCAACTATTTGCCCGACGAAGGCCATATTCATATTCGTCATGGTGATGAATGGGTGGATCTGGTGCAGGCCCCGGCGCGCAAAGTGCTGGAAGTGCGTCGGGCGACGATCGGCTGGGTGAGTCAGTTCCTGCGGGTGATCCCGCGGATCTCCGCCCTTGACGTGGTGATGCAGCCGCTGCTCGATCTGGGCGTGCCGCGCGAAGCGTGCGCCACAAAAGCCGCGAATTTGCTCACGCGCCTGAACGTACCGGAACGCCTGTGGCATCTTGCGCCATCGACCTTTTCCGGCGGGGAGCAGCAGCGCGTGAATATCGCGCGCGGGTTTATCGTCGATTACCCGATTTTACTGCTCGATGAGCCGACCGCCTCGCTGGACGCCAAAAACAGCGCCGCCGTCGTCGAACTGATTGAACATGCCAAAACGCGGGGTGCTGCAATCGTCGGGATCTTCCACGACGCTGCGGTGCGCGATCGCGTGGCGGATCGTCTGCATACGATGGGAGTCGCGCCATGATTATCAATAACGTCAAGCTGGTGCTGGAAAACGACGTCGTCGAGGGATCGATTGACGTGCAGGGCGGCGAAATCCGTGCCTTTGCCGAGACGCAAAGCCGCTCACCGGAGGCAATGGACGGTGAAGGCGGCTGGCTGTTGCCAGGGCTTATCGAACTGCACACTGATAACCTCGACAAATTCTTTACCCCTCGCCCGAAAGTAGACTGGCCGGCCCACTCGGCGATGAGCAGCCATGACGCGCTCATGGTCGCCAGCGGGATCACCACCGTGCTGGACGCGGTGGCGATTGGCGATGTGCGCGACGGCGGTGATCGTCTCGAAAACCTCGAGAAGATGATTAACGCGGTGGAAGACACCCAGAAACGCGGTCTGAATCGCGCCGAGCACCGCCTGCATCTGCGCTGCGAACTTCCGCATTTCACCACGCTTCCGCTGTTCGAAAAGCTGGTGGGTCGCGAGCCGGTATCGCTAGTGTCGCTGATGGATCACTCGCCGGGCCAGCGCCAGTTCGCCAATATTGAAAAGTATCGTGAATATTATCAGGGCAAATATTCGCTCAGCGATGACGAAATGGCGCGTTATGAAGAGGAACAGCTGGCGCTGGCCGCGCAGTGGTCGCAGCCGAATCGTCTGTCGATTGCCGGGATATGCCGCGAGCGCAACATTGCCCTCGCGAGCCACGACGACGCCACGCACGATCATGTGCTCGAATCCCATCAGCTTGGTAGCGTGATCGCCGAATTTCCCACCACGTTCGAAGCGGCAGAAGCCTCACGCAAGCACGGAATGAACGTCCTGATGGGCGCGCCGAATATCGTGCGCGGCGGATCGCATTCCGGCAACGTTGCCGCCAGCCAACTCGCCTCGCTCGGGCTGCTGGATATTCTCTCGTCCGACTACTATCCCGGCAGCCTGCTGGATGCCGCTTTCCGCGTCGCCGACGACGCAGGTAACAGCTTTACCCTGCCGCAGGCGATTCGTCTGGTGACCAAAAACCCGGCGGATGCGCTGAACCTCCGCGATCGCGGCGTCATCGGCGAAGGCAAACGGGCCGACCTGGTACTGGCGCATCGTAAAGGCGAGCATGTTCATATTGACCACGTCTGGCGTCAGGGAAAACGGGTGTTCTGATGGGAAAACTGATCTGGCTAATGGGGCCGTCCGGCTCCGGTAAAGACAGCCTGCTGACGGCGCTACGCCAGCAGGAACATACGCGGCTGTTAGTGGCGCATCGTTACATAACGCGGGCAGCAAATGCAGGCAGCGAGAACCATATCGCCCTGAGCGAGCAGGAATTTTTTACCCGCGCCGGGCAAAATTTACTGGCACTGAGCTGGCATGCGAACGGCTTTTATTACGGCGTCGGCGTAGAGATCGACCTGTGGCTGCACGCGGGATTTAACGTGCTGGTGAACGGTTCTCGCGCCCATTTGCCACAGGCGCACGCCCGATACGGCGACGCGTTGTTGCCGGTTTGTTTGCAGGTCTCGCCTGACGTGCTGCGTCATCGCTTGCAAAACAGAGGACGGGAAACCGCGCGTGAGATTGACGAACGGCTGGCGCGCGCCGCGCGCTATACGCCATCCGAATGCCATCTCCTCAATAACGACGGAAGTTTGCTACAGTCTGTCGATAACTTGATCGCGCTTATTCGTCAGAAGGAAAAATGCCATGCCTGCCTGTGAACTCCGCCCCGCCACACCTGAAGATGCTCAGGCCGTTTACGGCCTGATATGTGAACTCAAACAGGCGGAATTTGATCGTGACGCGTTTCTGGCGGGTTTTCTCGCCAATCTTCAGGATCGCCACATGCATTATCAGCTGGCGGATCTGGACGGGCAGACCGTCGGCATGATTGGTCTGCATCTGCAATTTCACCTCCATCACGTTAACTGGATCGGTGAAATTCAGGAGCTGGTGGTTCTGCCGCAGGCGCGCGGTCTGAAGGTCGGTAGCCAGCTGTTGGCCTGGGCCGAGGATGAAGCGCGAAAAGTGGGCGCGGAGATGACGGAGCTTTCCACAAGCGTGAAGCGCGTCGATGCCCACCGTTTTTATATTCGCGAAGGATATGCCCAGAGCCACTATAGATTCACCAAACCTCTGTAAGGAGGCGCTATGTGTTTGACCATTACGCTGACGGGAACGGGTGGCGCGCAGCTGGTGCCGGTCTTTGGCTGCGACTGCGCGGCGTGCCGTCGGGCGAGGTTACAGGAGGCGCATCGCCGTCGCCCGTGCAGCGCGGCGGTCAAATTCAACGACGCAGTGACGCTGCTGGACGCGGGCATTCCGCATCTGATGGATGACTGGCCGGCGGGCAGTTTTCAACAGTTTTTGCTGACGCATTACCATATGGATCATGTCCAGGGGTTGTTCCCGCTGCGCTGGGGCGTGGGCGCGACCATTCCCGTTTACGGCCCCCCGGACGACGCGGGCTGCGACGATCTGTTCAAACATCCCGGCATTCTGGATTTTAGCCGGACGGTTGAACCCTTTGTGATGTTCGAACTCCAGGGTTTGCGAGTGACGCCGCTGCCGCTGAACCACTCTAAGCTGACGTTTGGCTATCTGCTGGAAAGCGCGCACAGCCGTGTGGCGTGGCTGTCTGACACCGCCGGGCTACCGGAAAAGACGGTGAAATTCCTGCTCAACAACCAACCGCAGGTCATCGTGATCGATTGCAGCCATGCGCCGCGCGAAGAAACGCCGCGTAATCATAGCGATCTCAACACGGTTATCGCACTCAATAAGGTGATTGGGTGCCCGCAGGTGATTTTGACCCACATCAGCCACCAGTTTGACGTATGGCTGATGGATAACCCGCTGCCAGACGGGTTTGAAGCCGGATACGACGGGATGGTTTTGATGCTGGATTAACACCACTTCACCGTGACTTCACTTACGCCCTTTATGCTCCCCGCCAAATTGACCATATGAAGGGGATGCTTATGACCAAAACACGCCGTATTTTCCATCACGCCTGCTGGTTTGCTTTACTGGGACCGCATCTCGGCGTACCCGTTACTTTCGCTGGAGAACTGCTCACCAACCACCGCACGGCGGAAAACCTCTTGCTGCAAATCGTCCTGAATTTCCCGTATTTTATGGCGGTGACGTGGTTTTTGGGGGGCGTTTCTGCCCTGTTGACCGGGGTCGCCGCGGCCTGTCTTCCGCAGCATATTTATCAGCACGCCTGGCATAGAACACTCGCCTGCGGTGCGATGGGTGCGGCGATTGCTACGCTTTACGGGCTGCTTTATTCAGGCTCGCTCGATTCAGCGATCTTCTGGATGGCAACGGGACCCGGGCTGTTGGCCGGTCTGATCATGGGCTGGTGCGTGCCTTATCTTCCAGGGCGCGGGGATAAAAAATATGTACGTCCAGCCATTGTGAAAATCCCGTCAGAGAATGCCCAACCCGACGTCAAAGCATAAAGCCTGAGCATTCGCGGTCTGAGCATGGGGGCGACACGTCCGACGCCCTCATTACTGCCGCCGACTAACCATCGTAATTGTCTTCCAGCCGCCGTTCATCGTCTTCAAGCTGACGCCTGTCCTGATCCAGCTGGCGCTGTCTGTCATCTAACTGACGGCGGCGGTCTTCAAGCTGGCGACGTCGGTCGTCATACTGACGGCTGTCGTTACGACGACGGTCTTCGTAGCGATCGTCATCCTCATCCCGGCGGCTAGCGCTGCTGGGATTGTAGGCGTCGTTGATCGCCTGCTGAATGTTGCCGATTGCGTCATCAACAAGGTCGGCATGAGCCAGTTGGCTGGTTAAAGACAGCAGACCAAATAACAGGGCGGAAGCGTAATTTTTCATAATGCCAGTCTCGCAGGTGGGCTGGCTTTACGTTAATCAACGGTGAAAATCGGGAGTAGCGGAGGAATCTCAAATTTTCATCGCTTTGTGCAGCGCCTGCGCCAGCTGCGCGCGCGTGAAGGGTTTGCGCAATAGCTCAACGTCCGGCAACTGCGGATTATGCGTTGGACGCAAATCCTGGCCGCTCACCATAAGTACCGGAAGAAGCGGGAAATGCGTGCGCACGTGATGAATCACCTCAGCACCGCTCATGCCGCCCGGCAGCATTAAGTCGCTGATAAACATTTCGATATCGGGCGAAGATCCCAGCATTCTCAGCGCCTGTTCGCCGTTTTCAGCTTCCAGCGTTAAATAGCCAAGCTGATGCAGCTGCTCGCACAGCGTCTGGCGCACGTCTGCTTCATCCTCCAGTACCAGCACCAGCCGATCGCTTTGCGGTGCCTCGTTGGCCGCCAGCGTTTCGTCCTCAATCATCACCTGCTGTAAAGAGCGCGGAAGCTGGAGCCGCACGGTCGTGCCCTGCCCCGGCGCGCTTTCGATTTCCACGCGCCCGCCGGACTGGCGCACGAACCCGTAGACCATCGACAGGCCCAGTCCGCTGCCGCTGCCGGTCTGTTTGGTGGTGAAGAACGGTTCAAATACCCGCGATTTCACCTCCTGCGACATGCCGCTGCCGTGATCGATGACCTCCAGCGCCACCATATCCTGTCGGCGTCCATCGCTGCGGGTAACACGCTGATTCCATGTGCGGATCCGAATAATGCCGCCCTCGCCTTCCATCGCATCGCGGGCGTTCATCACCAGATTGATAATGGCGTTTTCCAGCTGGCTGACGTCAATCCACGCGGGCCATGCGGGGTGCTGCGCCTCAATATCCAGCGTGATGGTGGCAGGCAAAGAGTGGCACATCAATTCGCCGAGATTTTCCAGCAGCGGTTTCATCTCGACCGCATGCGGATGCAGGGACTGTTTGCGCGAAAACGCCAGCAGGCGCTGCGTGAGCAACGCCCCGCGCTCGGCGGCTTTGAGCGCACGGGTGATGCGCGGCGCGTCCGGAGACTCGGGATTTGCCAGCTCAAGGCTACCGATAATCACTGCCAGCAGATTGTTAAAATCATGCGCCAGCCCGCCCGTGAGCTGGCCGACGGCTTTCATTTTTTGGCTGTGCAGCAGCGCCTCTTCCAGCCCCTGACGCTCCAGCCTGTCGATTTCCATCTGCGTGGTTTTTTGTTTCAGCAGCCGTGTGGTGTGCTCAAGCGAGGCGGTGTTGCGGGCAAACACGTTGAACGCGCGCGCCAGTTCGCCCAGCTCATCACGCCGCTGTAGCGCAGGCACCGACACATCCGGCTCGCCGTGCGCCAGCCGTGACATCGCGCGTGAAATCGCCGTCAGGTTAGAGCCTAAATTGCGATAGATATACCAGCATGCAAAACCGGTGATGATCAGCGCCAGCAGCGCAAAAACGCTGATGAACACGCTGATCGAGCGCAGTTCTTTATGGCTCTGTGCGGTACGTAATTCCGACGCCTGCGCCACCTGCGCCACGTACTGATTGATATCGCTGTTTAAAATCGCCACCAGCGCTTTGATGTGAAACATGTACCAGCTGATCGCCAGATCGCTCTCTTCAAGCTGCTTTGATAGCGGTGCGAGCTTGCGCAGCTCGGCGTTAAAATCCGGCAGCACAAAATCAATAACCGGCAGCGTAGCCGACTGCGGCAGAGAGGCCATCACAGCATTCAGCTGCTGGATAGTGGCGCGCGGCGACGGGGTTTCAATGGCAGCCATCAGCAGCCGGTCCATCTCGCCAAGCAGCTGTGCATCGGGCACATCGCCGCCAAAGCGACGGTTAATGTCCTGCAAATGGCGCAAAAAGCTTTGGCTCTGATAAAGCGAACTCAGCAGCTCGTTGCGTTCCAGGTGACGGCGCTGTCCGCGCTCCAGCATCCCGGTCACGCTTTGCTGTAATTCATTGCTGCGGCGAATAATTCGTGCCACCAGCGCCGGTTCCTGCTGCGCCAGCGGCGCATCGGCGAGTTGTTCCAGCGAGCGGCGCAGCGCCATTTGCGTTTGCTTGAGCCGGTCGGCTTCACTTTTGTACTCCAGCGCCCCCACCACCTGAGACAAGCGCACCGCCGCCGTCGCCACATTCGCGGTGTCGCGTGCCAGATTCATGCTGCCGGTCATGTCGTTAAGCGTTTGCTGCTGGACCTGCTCCTGAATCTGGCTGGCATGACGAAAACCGAGCACCGCCACGCCGCTGACCATCAGCGTCACCGCGACCACCAGCAGATTAAAAATTAGCAGGCGGCCACGGGCGCTGGCAAAAAAAGGCGGGCGGCGAGATGGCATGTTTGTTGGCTCCAGTGTGGTTTGATGCCCTCACCCCGGCCCTCTCCCACAGGGAGAGGGGAAGAGCAAATCTTCCGCCCATGAGTCAGGGCGTAATGTGCGTCTTTTCCCCAGAATGCTCCCCAAAGGATCGAGGGCTTGTTTTTCTCCCTCTCCCTTAGGGAGAGGGGGAAGCGCAAATCTTCCGCCCATGAGGCAGGGCGTACTGTGCGTCTTTTCCCCAGAATGCTCCCCAAAGGATCGAGGGTATGGTTTTCTCTCTCTCCCTTAGGGAGAGGGCTGGGGTGAGGGTAAAAGGTCATCACAGCCCTAAACTGTGATCCACATTAACTATTCATAACTATGACAAATATGAACGGCTTCTGACATTTTGCATTTACCGGGATGTGATGGACTGCTGATATCGACCTTCACAGGAGATCCGCCATGAGCAGGACCCCGGTACTAGAGATGCGCAATATTGCCAAAACCTTTGGCAACTTCCACGCACTCAAGGGTGTGGATCTGACGGTCTGGCCCGGTGAGATCCACGCGTTAATGGGCGAAAACGGCGCGGGCAAAAGCACGCTGATGAAGATCCTCGCGGGGGCATATATCGCCACCAGCGGCGAAGTCCTGATCGACGGCCAGCCCTACACCATCAAAGGCCCCAAAGACGCGCTGGCAGCGGGCATCACGCTGATTTACCAGGAGATGCAGCTCGCGCCAAATCTCACCGTTGCGGAGAATATTTTCCTCGGCAGCGAGCTGTCACGCGGCGGACTGGTGCAGCGTAAAGAGATGGCCGCGCAGGCGCAGACGGTCATCGACCGGCTTGGCGCGCATTTTAAATCCACCGATTTAGTCATGAAGCTCACCATTGCCGAGCAGCAGCAGGTGGAAATCGCCCGCGCGCTGCACCGTAAAAGCCGCGTGCTGGTGATGGATGAACCGACCGCCGCCCTCTCATCGCGTGAAACCCATCGCCTGTTTGAACTGATTTTGCGCCTGCGCGATGAGGGGATGGCAATCATCTACATCAGCCATCGCATGGCGGAAGTGTATGAGCTTTCTGACCGCGTGAGCGTCCTGCGTGACGGGCAGTACGTCGGCAGCCTGACGCGCGACAAACTGAATGCCTCCGAGCTGGTGCGCATGATGGTGGGCCGTCCGCTGAGCGATCTGTTCAACAAAGAGCGCGATATCCCGCTGGGCGGTCCGCGTCTCAACGTGCATCACCTGACGGATGGCAAAAAAGTCCAGCCGTGCAGCCTGCAGGTACGTTCCGGCGAGATCGTCGGGCTGGCCGGGCTGGTCGGCGCCGGGCGTTCTGAGCTGGCCCATCTGATTTTTGGCGTACGTAAAGCCACGGGCGGCATGATTGAGGTTGACGGCGAACCGGTGGTGATTCACTCCCCCCGCGCCGCCATCGATCAGGGTATTGGTTATCTGACCGAGAACCGCAAAGAGCAAGGGCTGTTCCTGGAACTGGCGGCGCAGGAAAACATCACCATGGCGACGCTTGAGCGCGACGCCTCCTTCGGCATGCTGAACCGCAAAAAAGCGCAGTCCATTTCCGATGACGCCATCGCCCTGCTCAACATCCGCGTGCCGCATTCGCAGGTACGCGCGGGCGGATTATCGGGGGGCAATCAGCAAAAATTGCTGATCTCCCGCTGGGTAGCGATTGGCCCACGCATTCTGATTCTGGATGAGCCGACGCGCGGCGTGGACGTCGGCGCGAAAAGCGAGATTTATCGCATCATGAACCAGATGGCGCGCAAAGGGGTGGCGATTTTGATGATCTCCAGCGAGCTACCGGAAGTGGTCGGAATGAGCGACCGCGTATATGTGATGCGCGAAGGCAGCATTGCCGGCGAACTGCACGGCGACAGCATTACTCAGGAAAATATCATGACGCTGGCAACCGGCGTGAACGACTCTCATCATCAGGCGGTGCAACCATGACACAAACTCCTACTCCGCAACAGGTGGCGAAATCCGCCTCCGCCAAAAAAATGCTGATGAGCGATCTGATGCAAACGGTCGGGATTTTACCGATTTTGATTCTGATCGTGGCGGTATTTGGTTTTATCGCCCCTAACTTCTTCACCGAAAGCAACCTGCTGAATATCACCCGTCAGGCGTCGATCAACATCGTGCTGGCGGCGGGCATGACGTTCATCATTTTGACCGGCGGGATCGACCTGTCGGTGGGGTCCATTCTGGGCACTACGGCAGTGGCGGCGATGGTGGTGTCGCTAATCCCCGAGTTCGCGATGCTCTCGATTCCGGCAGCGTTAATGCTCGGCATGGTTCTGGGGCTGTTCAACGGCGCGCTGGTGGCGTTTGCCGGATTGCCGCCGTTTATCGTCACGCTCGGCACCTATACGGCGCTGCGCGGCGCGGCCTATCTGCTGGCCGATGGCACCACGGTGATTAACTCCAATATCAGCTTTGAATGGATCGGCAATAACTATCTTGGCCCGGTTCCGTGGCTCGTGGTGATCGCCCTGGCAGTGATCGCGGTGTGCTGGTTTATTCTGCGCCGCACCACGCTTGGCGTTCATATCTATGCGGTTGGCGGCAATATGCAGGCGGCGCGCCTGACCGGTATCAAAGTGTGGCTGGTGCTGCTGTTTGTGTACGGCATGAGCGGCCTGCTGTCCGGTCTGGGCGGCGTGATGAGCGCCTCGCGCCTCTACAGCGCTAACGGCAATTTAGGCATGGGATACGAGCTGGACGCCATCGCGGCGGTGATCCTCGGCGGCACCAGCTTTGTCGGCGGGATCGGCACGATCACCGGCACGCTGGTGGGCGCGCTGATTATCGCCACGCTGAACAACGGCATGACGCTGATGGGCGTTTCGTACTTCTGGCAACTGGTGATCAAAGGGGCGGTGATCATCATTGCGGTTCTGATCGACAAATACCGTACCCGACATCATCAAAGTGCATAACAACAACATCTTACCTTGAGGACTACCCTATGCGTTTGAAGCCATTAGTTACCGCGCTCTGTGCTGGCGCACTGCTGGCCTCCGCTCCGTTTGCGCAGGCAAAAGATCTGAAATCTATCGGCGTGACGGTGGGCGATTTGGCCAACCCGTTCTTTGTACAGATCACTAAAGGGGCTGAGCTGGAAGCGCGCAAACTGGCCGGTGATAACGTCAAAGTGACGCTGGTGTCCAGCGGTTACGATCTGGGCCAGCAGGTGGCGCAGATTGACAACTTTATCGCTGCAAAAGTGGACATGATCATCCTGAACGCCGCGGACTCCAAAGGGATCGGCCCGGCGGTGAAACGCGCGAAAGACGCCGGGATCGTGGTGGTGGCGGTTGACGTGGCGGCTGAAGGCGCCGACGCAACGATCACCTCCGATAACACCCAGGCGGGTGAAATGGCCTGTAAATACATCACCGATCGCCTGAAAGGCAAAGGCGATGTGGTGATCATCAACGGACCGCCGGTGTCTGCGGTGCAAAACCGTGTCGAAGGGTGCCAGACCGAGTTTAAGCGCCATCCGGGGATCAAAGTGCTGTCATATAACCAGAATGCCAAAGGCAGTCGTGAAGGCGGTCTGGAAGTGATGACCGCATTGCTGGCAGCGAATCCGAAGATCGACGGTGTGTTTGCGATTAACGATCCGACGGCGATCGGTGCCGATCTGGCGGCAAAACAGGCTCAGCGTAACGAATTCTTTATCGTCGGCGTGGATGGTTCACCGGATGGTGAAGAGGCGCTGAAGCGTGAGAATTCGCTGTTTGTTGCGACGCCAGCGCAGGATCCGCAGGTGATGGCGGCCAAAGCGGTGGAGATTGGCTACGACATTTTACAGGGCAAACCTGCGCCAAAAGAACCCGTGCTGATTCCGGTCACGATGATCGATAAGAAGAGCGTCGCTAACTATAAAGGCTGGACGGTTAAATAAGATTGGTGCGGTCTGATGCCCTCACCCTACCCCTCTCCCACAGGGAGAGGGAACTGATTGATGCGGTCTGATGCCTTCACCCTAACCCTTTCCCACAGGGAGAGAAGAACGGGTTGGAGCGGTCTGATGCCCTCACCCTACCCCTCTCCCACAGGGAGAGGGAACTGATTGATGCGGTCTGATGCCTTCACCCTAACCCTCTCTCATAGGGAGAGAAGAACGGGATGATGCGGTCTTTTCTTACTCACGGGGTGCGGGATTCTCTTTTCTCCCTCTCCCCTGGGGAGAGGGCCGGGGTGAGGGGCACAGCACGCACATTCACTCCAAGGAGTTCCCATGAAACGCTCCGAGATTAATGAAATCCTCGGTCATACGCGGCAGTTTTTCTCGAAGCATGATGTGCATTTGCCGCCGTTTGCCAGCTTCCCGCCGACCCAATGGCAGCAGCTTGACCATCATGCCTGGCGCGAAGTGTTTGACCTAAAACTTGGCTGGGACGTGACGGCATTTGGCGAAAATCGGTTCGCAGAGCTTGGGCTAACGCTTTTTGCACTGCGAAACGGTTCACCCAACGGTACGCCCTATGAAAAATGCTACGCCGAAAAAATCATGCAAGTTCGCGATGGCCAGGTGACGCCGATGCATTTTCACTGGCGCAAGCGCGAGGACATCATTAATCGCGGTGGCGGGAACCTGATTATAGAACTTTGGAATGCCGGCACGCATGAAGAAACGGAAGAAACCGACGTCACGGTTAGCGTTGATGGGTGCTTTCAGACGCATGCAGCGGGCAGTCAGTTGCGCCTTCGACCCGGGGAAAGCATCTGTCTGACACCGGGGCTTTATCACAGTTTTTGGGGGGAGCGGGGTTTTGGCGATGTGCTGGTTGGCGAAGTTTCATCGGTCAATGACGATGATCACGACAACCACTTTTTGCAGCCTGTCTCGCGTTACAACACGATCGAAGAAGACGAACCGGCCGTGCTGGTGCTGTGTAACGAGTACAGCCTGTTTCGTCTATAAGGAGTGAAGATGCCACTGATTTCTCTCGCCGCGGGGCTGGAACACGCCCGTGAAAACCGTTATGCGCTGGGGGCGTTTAACGTACTCGACTCCCACTTTCTGCGCGCGCTGTTCGCCGCGGCAAAACAGGAGCGCTCGCCGTTTATCATCAACATCGCCGAAGTGCATTTTAAGTATTTATCCCTCGACTCGTTAGTCGAAGCGGTGAGATTTGAAGCCGCGCGCCATGATATTCCAGTGGTGTTGAATCTCGATCACGGCCTGCATTTTGAGGCAGTCGTACGGGCGCTGCGCCTGGGGTTCAGCTCCGTGATGTTTGATGGCTCGACGCTGAGCTATGAAGAAAATATCCGTCAGACCCGCGAAGTGGTGAAAATGTGCCATGCGGTCGGTGTGTCGGTGGAGGCCGAGCTGGGCGCTGTGGGCGGTGACGAAGGCGGCGCGCTGTATGGTCATGCCGACGAGGCCTTTTTCACCGATCCGCAGTTGGCGCGTGAGTTTGTCGATCAGACGGGTATCGACGCGCTGGCCGTGGCTATCGGCAATGCGCATGGCAAATACAAAGGCGAGCCGAAGCTCGACTTCCCGCGTCTGGACGCGATTCGTCAGCAAACCGGCCTGCCGCTGGTGCTGCACGGTGGCTCCGGGATTAGCGATGCCGATTTCCGTCGCGCCATTGAACTCGGCATTCACAAAATCAATTTCTACACCGGTATGTCGCAGGCTGCGCTGGCTGCGGTTGAGCATCGCATCACGCATCGCCAGCCGCTTTACGATGAGTTCGCCGAACTGCTGCTCGGCATTGAAGAGGCGATTACCGACACCGTTTCTGAACAAATGCGTATTTTCGGTAGCGCGGGGCACGCGTAATGGAACGCAAAGGGATTATCGCCGCGGGCAATATGCTGGTCGATCATGTGCATCAGATCGTCCAGTGGCCGGAGCGCGGCTGGCTGGCGGAGATTATTCACAGTGAACGGGCGACCGGCGGTGCGCCGCTTAACGTCCTGCTGACGCTGGCGAAAATGCACGTCGGCTTGCCGTTACAGGCGGTCGGTCTTATCGGCGAAGACAGCGATGGCGATTACATTATGGCGATGCCTCGACCAGTACCACGTCAATCGCCAGCGGGTACAGCGCACCACGTTTGCCCCCACGTCAATGTCGCAGGTGATGACCGATCCCACTGGGCAGCGCACCTTTTTCCATTCGCCTGCCGCCAATCGCCTGCTCGATCTCCCCGCCTTTGACCGACTCGACGCGTCGATGAAGATTTTCCATCTGGGGTATCTGCTGCTGCTCGACAGCCTGGATTTACCGGACGACGAATTCGGCACCCGCAGCGCGCGCCTGCTGGCGCAAATGCGTGAGCAAGGGTATGAAACGTCGCTCGACCTGGTGTCGCGCAAAGGCGATCCACGCTATCAGCCGCTGGTGCTCCCTGCCCTGCGTTATGTGGATTATCTGGTGATTAACGAGCTGGAAGCCGGGGAATTTAGCGGGCTGGATATGCGTAACGGTGATGATGCCCCGGATATTGACCACATCGCGCTGGCGGCGTCGCAGCTGTTAGCCGCAGGCGTCAAACAGCGCGTGGTGATTCATTGTCCCGAAGGGGCCTGGGGCGAAGCGCCGGGTGAGCCGGGCCAGTGGATTGCGTCAAAACAGCTCGAACAGGAAGAGATTATCGGCAGCGTCGGCGCGGGTGACGCATTTTGCGCGGGATTTTTGTATGGCTGCCACGAAGCCTGGCCGTTGACGGACAGTATTCAGCTGGCGCATGCCTGCGCGCGAGCCAGCCTGTTGGCCGCGAATGCGATTGACGGGGCAAAAACGCTGGAAGAGCTTAAGACGCTAATTCACGACAACGCTTAGGCCGCTTTATCGTGGTGGGAAACGTCTGCGGCAAAGACATAGCCAAGCCCACGAATGGTTTTAATCAGCAGCGGCTGATGCGGATTGATCTCGATTTTCCGTCGCAGACGCATGATCAACACGTCGATGGTGCGGTCAAACACTTCGGCGCTTTCGCTGTGGGTCAGCTCCAGCAGCTGTTCGCGGCTTAACACCCGCCGGGCATTTTGCGCCAGCGCCAGCAACAGACCGTATTCACCCTGCGTTAAGGGCACCGTCATGCGCTGGGGATCGCTCAGCTCACAGCGCGTGGTGTCGAGCGTCCAGCCGTTAAAACCGATCCCTGAAACGCGCGGCGCAGTGGGTTCCGCCGCCAGCACGCCGGTGCGTCGCAGCACCGCTTTGACCCGCGCGACGACCACTCGCGGATTGAACGGTTTGCCGATGTAATCATCTGCGCCCATCTCCAACCCCACCACCACATCGGATTCGCCGCCCATGCCCGTAAGCATCACCACAGGCAGCTCGGGCCGCAATTTTTGCAGTTGCTGCAACACCATCAGGCCGTTGATATCCGGCAGCATCATATCCAGCAACACCAGCGCAATCGCGGGTTCACGCTGCGCCATCGCCAGCGCATCCAGCCCGTTATGACAGACATGCACGGCAAAAACGTGCTCGTTGAGCACATCCTGCAGCAGTTCACAGACCGCGGTATCGTCATCAACAACCAGAATCGCCGGTTTCATCGCATGCTTCCGTCAGGGGATTATGTTAAGTCTGACCTATTCTGCAAACGGCTCCAGCCAAATCCATGACGGCGTAACGGAATTTTAACCCATGTCACATCCATTGCCCTTCGACACGTCAATTTTGACGATTGCCTGCTCGTCGTCAGGGTTTTTGGTGCACATCGCCCGTAAAGTCAGGGCATACCCACACTAAAAATATGGCATAGAAGCTGCATAATGGGTGCGAAGAACTGATTAACTGGAGCGAGACCGATGAAAAAAGTCGTCACGGTTTGCCCCTATTGTGCCTCGGGTTGCAAGATAAACCTGGTGGTCGATAACGGCAAAATCGTTCGGGCGGAGGCTGCGCAGGGTAAGACCAATCAGGGCACGCTGTGCCTGAAAGGCTACTACGGCTGGGATTTTATTAACGATACCCAGATCCTGACCCCCCGTCTGAAAACCCCGATGATCCGCCGTACGCGCGGTGGCAAACTGGAGTCTGTCTCCTGGGATGAAGCGCTGGATTACGTCGCCAGCCGCCTGAGCGACATCAAAGCGAAGTATGGCCCGGATGCGATCCAAACCACCGGCTCATCACGCGGGACGGGTAACGAAACCAACTATGTAATGCAAAAATTCGCGCGCGCCGTTATTGGTACCAATAACGTCGATTGCTGCGCTCGCGTCTGACACGGCCCATCGGTTGCAGGTCTGCACCAGTCGGTCGGTAACGGCGCAATGAGTAATGCTATCAACGAAATAGATAACACCGATCTGGTGTTTATTTTCGGCTATAACCCGGCGGATTCACATCCGATCGTGGCGAATCACGTCATTAATGCGAAGCGCAACGGAGCGAAAATCATCGTCTGCGATCCGCGTAAAATCGAGACGGCGCGTATTGCGGATATGCACATCGCGTTAAGAAATGGCTCAAACATCGCCCTGCTCAACGCGATGGGGCACGTCATCATTGAAGAAAACCTGTACGACCAGGCGTTTGTGGCCAGCCGTACCGAAGGGTTTGAAGAGTATCGCAAGATTGTCGAAGGCTACACGCCGGAGTCGGTCGAAACGATCACGGGCGTGACCGCGCACGAGATTCGCCAGGCCGCGCGAATGTATGCCGCAGCAAAAACCGCGTCGATTCTGTGGGGCATGGGCGTCACACAGTTCTATCAGGGCGTGGAAACCGTGCGCTCGCTGACAAGCCTGGCGATGTTGACCGGGAATCTTGGCAAGCCGCACGTGGGCGTCAACCCGGTGCGCGGGCAAAACAACGTTCAGGGCGCCTGTGATATGGGCGCGCTGCCGGATACCTATCCGGGCTATCAGTACGTTAAATTCCCGGAAAACCGCGCGAAATTCGCCAAAGCCTGGGGCGTTGAAAGCCTGCCTGAGCATACCGGGTATCGCATCAGCGAGCTGCCGCATCGTGCGGCGCATGGCGAAGTGCGCGCGGCGTACATCATGGGCGAAGATCCGCTGCAAACCGATGCCGAGCTTTCTGCGGTGCGTAAAGGGTTTGAGGATCTCGAGCTGGTGATTGTGCAGGACATCTTTATGACCAAAACAGCAGCGGCGGCGGATGTGATTTTACCGTCAACGTCATGGGGCGAGCATGAAGGGGTTTACACGGCGGCGGATCGCGGCTTCCAGCGCTTCTTTAAAGCGGTGGAGCCGAAGTGGGATCTGAAAACCGACTGGCAGATTATCAGCGAAATCGCGACCCGTATGGGCTATCCGATGCACTACAACAACACCCAGGAAATTTGGGACGAGTTGCGCCATCTGTGTCCGGATTTCACCGGCGCCACCTACGATAAAATGGGTGAGCTGGGGTATATTCAGTGGCCGTGCCGCGACGAATCGGATGCCGATCAGGGAACGTCGTATCTCTTTAAAGAGAAATTCGATACCCCGAACGGACTGGCGCAGTTCTTCACCTGCGACTGGGTCGCGCCTGTCGATAAGCTCACCGACGAGTATCCGATGGTGCTCTCCACGGTGCGTGAAGTGGGCCACTATTCATGCCGCTCGATGACCGGTAACTGCGCGGCGCTGGCAGCGCTGGCTGACGAACCGGGCTACGCGCAGATCAACACCGCCGATGCCGCGCGACTGGGTATCGAAGATGAAGCGCTGGTGTGGGTAAGTTCACGTAAGGGCCGCATTATCACCCGTGCACAGGTCAGCGATCGCCCCAATAAAGGCGCGGTGTACATGACCTATCAGTGGTGGATTGGGGCCTGTAACGAGCTGGTGACGGAAAACTTAAGCCCGATAACCAAAACGCCGGAATATAAGTATTGCGCCGTGCGCGTCGAGCCTATCGCCGATCAGCATTCTGCCGAACAATATGTCATTGATGAATATGCGAAGCTGAAAGCCCGTTTGCGCGAAAGCGCCATGGGTTGATTCTCACGCGGCGTTCAATAATGAAATGGGATGATTTATTCATCCCATTTTTATTTCGGTTTTCTCCGTCAGAGTGAACATTCATATTCTGAAATTCATTACCCCTGTAAATATTACTCTCGCCGTAACGTTATATATTTTGCATAAAAGCTTAACGTGAGTTTTCGTTCCATTGGCCGTCTTACCCTTTATACTGCGCGATAGGTACCCCAACGATAAGAATCCATGAAACTCATTGTTATACTGTTGTCACTGTTTACCGCGTTTGCCAACGCTGACGAAATTGGCAGCCAATTTAAAGATAAAGCCGAAGCCGGTGATGCACGCGCGCAATACTACCTGGCAGACACCTGGTTCAGCTCGGGTGATGACAAGCAGGCCGGGCTGTGGGCCGAAAAGGCTGCCAGGGGCGGTGATATCGACGCCATGGCGCTGCTCGCGCAAATTCATTTTAAGCATGGCGAATATGCTCAGGCAAAATCGCTGGCGCAGCAGGCTACGCTTGCGGGCAGCAAACGTGGTGCCATCATGCTGGCGCGACTGCTGGTGAACACCCAGGCGGGACCCACTGACTATCCGCAGGCGATCACATTGCTGCAAACCGCGACGGACGATATCGATAACGATTCGGCGGTAGATGCGCAAATGCTGTTAGGCCTGATTTACGCCAACGGCGTAGAGATGGCGCAGGATGATGCCCAGGCCGAACTGTGGCTTAAACGCAGCTCAGCCCTTTCACGAACCGGATATGCGGAATACTGGGCCGGAATGGTGTTCCAGCAGGGTGAAAAGGGATTCATCACGCCAAACAAACAGAAAGCGCTGTACTGGTTCAATCTGAGCTGTAGCGAAGGATTTGATACGGGCTGCGAAGAGTTTGAGGCGTTGAGCGGAGAATAAAAGGGTTCCCTCTCTCTGCTGAGAGAGGGAGAGAAAGCATTACCGATCGGCTGTCTTATCGAAACAACCTAGCACTTCCCGCTCGTACGCCATCGCTTTTTTGCGGTCGAACTGATGTTCCCACTTGGCGATCACCAGCACCGCCAGCGCATTGCCCACCACGTTTAACGCGGTACGCGCCATGTCGAGGATACGGTCAACACCCGCGATAAAGGCCAGACCTTCCAGCGGAATACCGACGCTGCCCAGCGTTGCCAGCAGGACCACAAACGACACGCCCGGCACGCCTGCGATGCCTTTCGACGTCACCATCAGCGTCAGTACCAGCACGATTTCCTGCCACAGTGACAGATCGATTCCGTACAGCTGCGCGATAAAGATCGCCGCAATACTCTGATACAGCGTGGAGCCATCCAGGTTAAACGAGTACCCCGTCGGCACCACAAAACTGGTGATAGACGCCGGTGCACCGTAGGCTTCCATCTTCTCAATAATACGCGGCAGCACGCTCTCAGAGCTGGCCGTGGAGTACGCCAGAATCAGCTCCTCTTTCAGGATGCGAATCAGGATCCAGATGCGCAATCCGCAGATGCGCGCCACCAGACCCAGCACCACCAGCGCAAAGAACAGAATCGCGAAGTGTACCAAAATCACCAGCTTCGCCAGCGGCCACAGCGAGGCAAAACCGAAGTTCGCTACGGTGACAGCAATCAGCGCAAACACGCCCACCGGAGCATAACGCATCACCATATGCGTCACTTTAAACATGGTTTCGGAAATCGACCGGAACACCGTGACCAAAGGTTCCCGATGCGTGGCCGGCAAGGACGAAAGCCCCAGACCAAACAGCACCGAGAAGAAGATGATCGGCAGCATTTCGCCCTTCGCCATCGACGCCACGATATTAGTCGGCACCAGCGAAAGAATTGTTCCCATCAGGCCATGAGCATGGCTTTGCACTTCTGCCGTTGTGCTTTGGTATTTCGAAATATCCACCGTCGCCAGCTGCGACATATCAATCCCGGACCCAGGCTGGAACACATTCGCCAGCGTGATACCCAGAATGATGGCAACCGTAGTGATCACTTCGAAATAAAGGATGGTTTTTGCACCGATGCGGCCTAACTGCTTCGCATCGCCGACGCCTGCAATACCGACCACCAGCGTCGAAATCACAATCGGGACAACAATCATTTTGATCAGGTGAATAAAGATATCTCCGGCAGGAGACAGCATGTTCACCACCAGCCACTCGCGGCTGTCGCTATGATAATGCAGATAACTACCCAGCAAGATACCCAGCACAAGGGCGAGCAGAATTTGCCAGGCCAGGCTGATTTTCAAAATTTTCATAAAAACAGACTTCCTCAATGAAGCGTCCTGATCCAGTAATGAATAGGGACACATACTGAAAGGGTATGAATTGTGTTGCGTTGGTTTATAGGGTTTTTTAACGCGGCGTATCATTATCATCTGCATGGCCTGCTGTGCAAGCCTTATAGAACGAAGCTTTTCACTGACAAAAGGTCATATGACGCTAATTTGTAATAATTCCCATTAATAACCTTTTGTTATAAAAACGGTTTTTTTTCATTATTTGTGAATAATCATTCACCTGAATTATTTCCCTTCTAAGTGTCATTCGCTGCTTTTTCGAACTATTCAAACATTGCGTGATCTGTCGCCCAAATAACAAACAAAGCTGGCAAAGCCCCTACAATTAACGTTTTTTGCGACATATTATTAACATCCTACAAGGAGAATAAAAGCCATGAGCCAAATCCATAAACACGACATTCCCGCAAATATTGCGGACCATTGCCTGATTAATCCGGAGCAGTATAAAGAGAAGTATCAGCACTCGATTTCTGATCCTGACGCCTTCTGGGGCGAGCAGGGCAAAATCCTTGACTGGATCAAGCCGTATCAGAAGGTGAAAAACACCTCTTTTGCGCCGGGTAATGTCTCCATTAAATGGTATGAAGACGGCACGCTGAATCTCGCGGCCAACTGCCTGGACAGACATCTCGCCGAGCGCGGCAACCAGACCGCCATTATCTGGGAAGGCGACGATGCCTCCCAAAGCAAGCACATCACCTATAAAGAGCTGCACCGCGACGTGTGCCGTTTCGCCAACGTCCTGCTGGCGCAAGGCATCAAAAAAGGCGATGTGGTCGCCATTTATATGCCGATGGTGCCCGAAGCGGCCGTCGCCATGCTCGCCTGCGCGCGCATCGGGGCGATCCATTCGGTGATTTTCGGTGGATTTTCGCCGGAAGCCGTTGCCGGACGCATTGTCGATTCCAATTCAAAACTGGTGATCACCGCCGATGAAGGCGTGCGCGCGGGACGCAGCATTCCGTTGAAGAAAAACGTTGATGAAGCGCTGAAAAACCCGAACGTGAAGAGCATCAGCAACGTCGTGGTCTTCAAGCGTACCGGCGGCAATGTCGAGTGGAAAGAGGGTCGCGACCTGTGGTGGAGCGACCTGATTGAACAAGCCAGCGACCAGCACCAGCCCGAAGAGATGAACGCCGAAGATCCGCTCTTTATCCTGTACACCTCCGGCTCTACCGGCAAGCCGAAAGGCGTGCTGCACACCACCGGCGGCTATCTGGTGTACGCGGCCTCCACCTTTAAATATGTCTTTGATTATCATCAGGGGGATATTTACTGGTGTACCGCTGACGTCGGCTGGGTCACCGGTCACAGCTATCTGCTGTACGGCCCGCTGGCCTGCGGTGCAACTACGCTGATGTTTGAAGGCGTACCCAACTGGCCGACGCCTGCGCGTATGTGTCAGGTGGTTGATAAACATAAAGTGAATATTCTGTATACCGCACCGACGGCGATCCGCGCCCTGATGGCGGAGGGCGACAAAGCTATCGACGGCACCGATCGCTCTTCCCTGCGCATTCTCGGCTCCGTGGGCGAGCCTATCAACCCGGAAGCGTGGGAATGGTACTGGAAGAAAATCGGTAACGAAAAATGCCCGGTGATCGACACCTGGTGGCAGACCGAAACGGGCGGCTTCATGATCACCCCAATGCCAGGCGCGACCCAGCTGAAAGCCGGTTCGGCAACCCATCCGTTCTTCGGCGTGCAGCCTGCGCTGGTGGATAACGAAGGGAATCCGCTGGAAGGGGCAACCGAGGGCAATCTGGTGATCACCGACTCCTGGCCGGGTCAGGCGCGTACGCTGTTTGGCGATCACGAGCGCTTTGAGCAGACCTATTTCTCGACCTTCAAAAACATGTATTTCAGCGGTGATGGCGCGCGTCGTGACGAAGACGGCTATTTCTGGATCACCGGGCGCGTGGATGACGTGCTGAACGTCTCCGGCCACCGTCTGGGGACAGCGGAAATTGAGTCGGCGCTGGTGTCGCATCCGAAGATTGCCGAAGCGGCAGTGGTGGGAATTCCGCACAACATCAAAGGCCAGGCGATTTATGCTTACGTCACGCTGAATCACGGCGAAGAGCCCACGCCTGAACTGTACACCGAAGTGCGCAACTGGGTGCGTAAAGAGATTGGTCCGCTTGCCACACCAGACGTGCTGCACTGGACCGACTCCCTGCCGAAAACCCGTTCCGGCAAAATCATGCGCCGAATTCTGCGCAAAATCGCGGCGGGTGACACCAGCAATCTGGGTGATACCTCAACGCTCGCCGATCCAGGCGTAGTGGAAAAACTGCTTGAAGAGAAGCAGGCCATCGCGATGCCATCGTAACCCCTCACCCTGCCCCTCTCCCTCACGGGAGAGGGAATAATAATAAACCCTCCCCAAAGGATTTCGCGTTGCAGGAAGGCGGCAAGCGAACACATCTCAGGAGCATAGCGAACTATGTGACTGGGGTGGGTGAGTGCGGCCAACGCACCTGCAGCGTGAAAGACGCAGGGGAACTCTGGAGAGTTCTGTGATGAATGACAACATTTATCAACGGATAGAAAACAGTGCGCATTTCAAGGAGCTCGTCGAAAAACGGCAACGGTTTGCCTTCACGCTTTCTATCATCATGCTGATTATCTATGTCGGTTTTATTCTGCTGATCGCCTTTGCACCGCACTGGCTCGGTACGCCTTTGCATGCCGGAACCAGCGTGACGCGCGGCATTCCCATCGGTATCGGCGTGATTGTGATTTCATTTGTGCTGACTGGCGTGTACGTCGTACGCGCGAACGGTGAATTTGATCGCCTTAACAAAGAAGTGTTGCGTGAGGTAAAAGCACCATGAAGCGAGTCCTGACGGCGCTAGCCGCCACACTGCCCTTCGCGGCCAACGCCGCTGATGCACTCACCGGCGCGGTGGAACGCCAGCCAACCAACTGGCAGGCGATTATCATGTTCCTGATTTTCGTGCTGCTGACGCTGTATATCACCTACTGGGCGTCGAAACGCGTGCGCTCACGTAATGATTATTACACGGCGGGCGGCAATATTACCGGCTTCCAGAACGGGCTGGCGATTGCGGGTGACTTTATGTCCGCCGCATCGTTCCTGGGGATTTCTGCGCTGGTGTACACCTCCGGCTACGACGGGCTGATTTACTCGCTCGGCTTCCTCGTGGGCTGGCCGATTATTCTGTTCCTGATCGCCGAACGTCTGCGTAATCTTGGGCGCTACACCTTCGCCGACGTGGCATCTTATCGCCTGAAACAGGGACCGATCCGCACCCTGTCCGCCTGCGGTTCGCTGGTGGTCGTCGCGCTGTACCTGATCGCGCAAATGGTCGGGGCAGGCAAACTGATTCAGCTGCTGTTCGGCCTGAACTATCACATCGCCGTGGTGCTGGTGGGTGTGCTGATGGTGATGTACGTTCTGTTCGGCGGCATGCTCGCCACCACGTGGGTGCAAATCATCAAAGCGGTATTGCTGCTGTTCGGCGCAAGCTTTATGGCCTTCATGGTCATGAAACACGTGGGCTTCAGCTTCAATAATCTGTTTACCCAGGCGATGGCGGTTCACCCGAAAGGGGAAGCGATTATGAGCCCGGGCGGGCTGGTCAAAGATCCGATATCCGCCCTGTCGCTTGGTCTCGGATTGATGTTTGGTACCGCAGGCTTGCCGCACATTCTGATGCGTTTCTTTACGGTGTCAGACGCCCGCGAAGCACGTAAAAGCGTGTTTTACGCCACCGGTTTTATGGGTTATTTCTACATCCTGACCTTTATTATCGGCTTTGGCGCGATCATGCTGGTGGGTGCGAATCCGGCGTTCAAAGATGCTGCTGGCGCGCTGATTGGCGGTAATAACATGGCGGCGGTGCATCTGGCCGATGCCGTGGGCGGTAACCTGTTCCTCGGCTTTATCTCCGCTGTCGCCTTCGCCACCATTCTGGCGGTTGTGGCGGGCCTGACGCTAGCGGGTGCATCCGCTGTTTCACACGATCTGTATGCCAACGTGTGGCGTAAAGGCGCGACGGAACGTCAGGAGCTAAAAGTCTCCAAAATCACGGTTCTGATTCTGGGCGTGGTGGCGATTCTGCTGGGTATTCTGTTCGAGAATCAGAACATCGCCTTTATGGTGGGACTGGCCTTCTCGATTGCGGCAAGCTGTAACTTCCCGATCATCCTGCTCTCGATGTACTGGTCAAAACTGACTACCCGTGGGGCGATGACTGGCGGCTGGCTGGGCCTGCTGACGGCGGTAATTCTGATGATCCTCGGCCCAACCATTTGGGTGCAGATCCTCGGTCACGAAAAAGCCATCTTCCCGTACGAATACCCGGCGCTGTTCTCGATTGCCGTGGCGTTTATTGGGATTTGGTTCTTCTCGGCCAACGATAATTCAGCCGAAGGTAAGCTGGAGCGTGAGAAATTCCGCGCCCAGTTTATCCGTTCTCAAACCGGCTTAGGCATCGATCAGGGCCGCGCGCACTGATCGACGTCTCTCCCCCGGCCAGCGCGGCCGGGGAATTTTAGAACATCATCCACGCCACCAGCGGCGCTGCCAGCACCATCACCACGCCTGACAGCATCATCACCAGACTCGCGACCACGCCTTCTTGCTGACCTAGCTCATAGGATCGCGCCGTGCCTGCGCCGTGCGACGCCGCACCAAACCCGGCACCTTTCGCCATGCCTTCCCGAATCGACAAACGCAAAAACAGAATATCGCCGACTGCCATGCCAAACACGCCGGTGACAACGACAAACAGCGCCACCAGATCCGGCTGGCCGCCCAGCAGTTTTGCCGCCGCCAGCGCAAACGGCGTCGTCACCGATCGCACCGCCAGGCTGCGCTGAATTTCATCCGATAACGTAAACCAGCGCGCCAGCCAGACGGAGCTGGTGACGGCGACCACCGTCGCGGTCACCACGCCTGCGGTCAGCGACATCCAGTGACGTTTTATAATGGCGAGATTGTCGTACACGGGAACGGCAAACGCGATGGTCGCCGGGCCTAAAAGCCACAGCAGCCAGTGCGATTCGCCAATGTAATTCTGCCAGGAGATGTGGCCAAAAATGAGCATCAGCACCAGCAAAATGGGCGTGAACACCAGCGGCATCAGCGGCAATTTATGAAAGCGACGATACAGGCGCTTATTGGCAAAATAGATAACCAGCGTGGCGATAAGACACAGCAGGCTGACCTGAAAATTAGTCATGCTTCAGCCTGCTGATTTCAAAGCGATACACTTTATCCACTACCCACGCCGTCGCGCCCAGCACCATTAACGTACTCAGCGCAATGACGGCAAAAATGCGCCAGCCATCGACCATCAGCAGTTGGGCGTAATTGACCACCGCCACCACCGCTGGCACGAAAAACAGCAGCATTTCCGCCAGTAGCCAGCTTGCGCCTGCGCGCACCCAGTTCAGCGGGATAACGCGACACACAATCAGCGTCAGCATTAACATCATGCCCACCAGGTTGGCGGGCAGCGGCAAATGCAGCCAGTTGACGAGGTACTCTGCGAAAACAAACACGCCAGCATACAGCCCGACCTGCACCGGAATCTGGAGTCGTTGCACAACGGCAGGCGTAACACGACTTAACGCCACGGCCATGGGGATTTCCTTGAAATGAGATGAAGCGCCAGTATAGAGACCGCACGTAACGGACTGAAATGAATTAAAATCATCGAATGCATAGTCTCGGGGAATAATCATGGACATCAGAACGCTGCGCTATTTCGTCGAAGTGGTTCGCCAGCAGAGTTTTACTCGCGCAGCGGAAAAGCTGTTTGTCACCCAGCCCACCATCAGCAAAATGTTGAAAAACCTCGAAGACGAACTGAACTGTACCCTGCTGATTCGCGACGGGCGCAAGCTGTTGCTCACCGATACCGGGCGCGTGGTGTTTGAACGTGGACTGGCGATTCTGGCGGAGTTCCGCCAGCTGGAAGCGGAGCTTGGCGATATTAACCATCTGAACAAAGGGCTGCTGCGCCTCGGCATTCCGCCGATGGTGGGAATGATGATGGCCGGACCGATCAGCCTGTATCGCCAGCGCTATCCTGGCGTCGAGCTAAAAATCTCTGAATTTGGCGGGTTAACCGTGCAGCAGGCGGTGATGAACGGGGAGTTGGATCTGGCGATGACCGCCCTGCCCGTTGAAGAAGACAGCGGCCTGGCGACGCTGCCGCTGTTCAGCCATCCGCTGTGCGTTTTGGTTCCACGATCAGGTGATTGGCTCAGTGTTGAAACCGTTAAACCCGAGCTGCTGGCAGAACATCCCCTGCTGATTTACAACGAAGATTTCGCCCTCAGCCGCCAACTGATGCAGCTGTTTACTCAGCACGATGTAAAGCCGCGCATTGCCGTGCGCAGCGGCCAGTGGGATTTCCTCGCGGCAATGGTACAGGCGGGTGTGGGCATCGCGATTTTGCCGCAACCCATTTGCGAGCGGCTGGATAAAAACACGCTGCGCTGGATCCCACTCGAAAGCGATCTTCACTGGCAGTTGGGCATGATTTGGCGCGAAGGGGTTTATCTGTCGAACAGCGCGCAGGCGTGGCTGACGTGCTGCGAGGGGTTTTGGGTCCCTTCACCCTGACGGGATGCGGGGTTCTCACTTTATCATCAGCCAGAAATGAGATGAGGGGTAATTCAGAACTAAAAGCGATGCCCTGGTCCGGCGATAAATCGCTGAGTCGTTGACCAAAGGCCGGGGCGACGCGCATGGATGCGCGGAGAGGGCGTGACCCGCAGGGATGCAGGATCGCGCCCGACCCGAAGACGTAGGGAAGGAGACGAAGGCACCGCGAAGCGGCGATTTTCTTGCCGGGAGCCCGGGTCGCCAGGGCGGCGGCGATTGAGCCGCCATGGCTCGTTCACATGTTCCGTCATCATAGAGAAGCACGTTTCTGGAAGTGAACGGAATAACCTCTTGAGCACCATGTTCCCCCCCAACCCGCCCTCTCCCTGGATAGAGAGGGCGTGAATTGTGCCAATCATCAATTTGAAGCCTTCTCTCTGCCCTGGCGGGAGGAGAAATACCCTACTGACTCTCGATCAACAGCGCTTCCAGCAAATCGAGATCGTGCAGCAATTTTTGCAGCGTCTCATTGCTGATCTGGCGCGTCGCGCGCAGGTGGTACAGCTCGGCGCGCTCGGAGCGCAGCGCGGCCAGGCGGAAACGGCGCTCAAGTTTCTCGGCCAGCATGGAGCTTTCAACATCGTTGCTCCCATCGGCACGACGGCGCAGGTTACCGATCACGCGCGAACTGACCTCGGTCAGCAGCTGGTTATCAATGTTCTCTTCGATGTCTGCGGCAAGGCGCTCTTCCATTTTCTGGATCGCCACAATCGCCACTTCTGCCGTTGCGGCGCGCGCGATGCGCTCCTCTTTCTGCTGCTGGGCATGGTCGGCCACTTCCAGATGTTGCAGCAGAATCGGCAGCATTACCACGCCAATAAACAGTGAGAACAGAATCACGCCCGCCGCTAAAAATACCAGCTCGTAACGCGCCGGGAAGACGTTTCCGTCGGGCAGAAGCAGCGGAATAGAGAGCACACCGGCAAGAGTAATGGCCCCACGCACGCCCGCAAACGACGCAATCAGCAGTTCGCGCGTGGTCCACGAGCCAAACTCCATTGGCTTATTCTTCAGGAAGCGCATGCTGAAGTTTTTCATCGTCCACAGCCAGCCAAAGCGTACCAGCATCAGCGCAACGTAAATCAGCACGATATCGGTAAACAGCATCCAGGTTTCAACGTTCGGATCGGCTTCGGCCGCCACCAGCGAGGATTCCAGAATGCCCGGAAGCTGCAGGCCCAATAGCAGGAAAACCATGCCGTTAAACACAAACTCAAGCATCGCCCACGTACTGTTGGCGCGCAGACGCATCGCCAGCGGCGCACGGCGCATCACACCTGCACGGGTGATGGTCATCCCCGCCGCCACGGCCGCGAGGATGCCCGACACGCCGATATGTTCTGCAATCAGATAGGACGCGAACGGCAGCAGGAACAGCAGAACGATTTGCGTCGCAGGCTCATCGCCGCCCCAGCGACTGAGGAAGCCCAGCGAACGGCCATACAGCCAACTGACGACGAAACCGGCCAGGATGCCGCCAATTGCCACTTTGAAAAACTCAACGGTCGCACCGCCGATAGTGAAAATCATGGTGCCCATCGCCACGGCGACAGCAAACTTGAGCGCCACCAGGCCAGAGGCGTCATTCATTAGCGCCTCACCCTGCAAAATCCCCATGATTTTCTTCGGAATACGCCCTTCGCCGACAATACCGGACAGCGCCACGGCATCGGTAGGCGACAGCACGGCGGCCAGCGCAAAGGCTGGAATCAGCGGAATGCCCGGCACAATCCAGTAGATCAGGAAGCCTATCCCGACCACCGTGACGACCACCAGGGCCAGCGCGAGGCCGAATATCTCTCGCCCGTGCTCAAGGAACTCGCGCGTAGGCGTTTTCCAGCCGTCGGCAAACAGCAGCGGCGGGATAAACAGTACGAGGAACAGTTCGGGATCGAACTCCACATGCAAGCCAAACGTCGGCCATGCCAATAGTGCGCCAATGGCAATTTGCATCAGCGGGAGGGGTAACTGGAAGGGTAGTACGCGGGTGACTACCCCGGAAAGTGAGACCACGAGGGTCATGATGAGAATGGTGAAGAAAATTTCCATGCGTTCCCTGTTTGCGTGTTTCTTATTGTCTAAAACATGAAGCGTCGTGCTTCTATTTTACCCTCTTCAGAGTAACGCAAATGACAACGAGATGTGGTCTGAAAATGAAAACGGGCGGCCTAAGCCACCCGTTTTCGCAGGTTCTGCTAAATCAGATGGCCCAGCCGCCCGCATAGAACGCGACCAGCGCGATCGCGATCACCACGGTGCCAACGTTCAGCTTGCGCCATTCGCCCGACACCAGACGACCAATCACCAGTGAGGCAAAGCCGATCATGATGCCGGTGACGATATTGCAGGTCAGCACGATAAAGACGGCGGTAATCAGGCCGGACATCGCGTCAACGAAATCGGTAAAATCGATTTTCGCCACGTTGCTCAGCATCAGCAGGCCGACGTACATCAGCGCCGGTGCGGTCGCATAAACCGGCACCAGATAAGAGAGCGGCGAGAGGAACAGGATCAGCAAGAACAGCACGCCGACGGTGATAGCCGTCAGACCGGTTTTGCCGCCTGCCGCTGTACCCGCGGCTGACTCGATGTAGACCGCTGCCGGAGCCGCGCCCACCAGACCGGAGAACACGCTGCTCAGGGAGTCGGTGGTCAGCGCTTTGCCGCCATCGATAATCTGGCCGTCTTTATCCAGCAAATTAGCCTGACCCGCGACCGCACGAATAGTCCCCGTGGCGTCAAAGACCGCGGTCATGACCAGCGCCAACACGCTTGGCAGCACAATCGGGTTCAGCGCACCGACAATATCGAGGCTACCAATCAGCGAGTTGCCATGCTCATCACTCAGCGACGGCATGGCAAAGATACCGGAGAAGTGAACGGTCGGATCGAAAAGCAGCCCAACCACGGAAATCCCGATAATCGTCAGCAAGATACCGCCAGGCACTTTCAGTTTTTCCAGACCGATAATGAACGCCAGGCCAATAAGCGACATGATCACCGGGAAGCTGGCGAAATGGCCCATCGCAACCGGCAAACCATCCAGCGGGTTTTTAACGACCAGGCCCACGCCGTTGGCGGCAATCAGCAGCAGGAACAGACCGATACCGATGCCTGTACCGTGCGCGACGCCTTGCGGCAGGTTCCGCAAGATCCAGCTACGGATGCCGGTCGCAGAAATCACGGTAAACAGCACACCCATCAGGAACACCGCACCCAGCGCAACGGGCACGCTGATGTGCTGACCCAGCACCAGGCTGAATGCGGTAAATGCGGTCAGTGAAATTGCGCAACCAATCGCCAGCGGCAGGTTAGCCCACAGGCCCATCACGATAGAACCCAGACCCGCAACCAGACAGGTGGCAACGAACACCGCAGCAGGCGGGAAACCCGCTTTACCCAGCATGCCCGGCACAACGATCACGGAGTAAACCATCGCCAGGAAGGTCGTCAGACCGGCGACAACTTCCTGACGCACGGTGCTGCCGCGAGCAGAAATTTTAAACATGGCGTCGAGTGAACCGCCAGTACGCGCTGAAGGCGTAGACATAGAAAACATCCCCTGAGAATTTTTATCATTCGTTTATAAGCGTGGTGGACAACTCCACTGCCAGCGAAACGTCAAATCCTTGTGCTGCGTTTGTGACGAATAGGGGCCGTCACAAAAAAAGCAAACGTTTAGCTCCGCGCTTACAAAACGGGTGGTTAATTGAAGGCAAACGATTATCTAGCCTAATACAGGGCGTTTTCAACTTAACTTTGTCGTTTTTCGCTAAAATTAGCTTATGACGCTGAAGAAATAACCAGAGGATGCGCAAACGTTATCGTGAATGCGCAATTTAATAACAATTAATGTTTATCCGGGGATTTCAAAGGGTCCACCCTGTTGAATCGCACGTTGCCACGCCGGACGCATTTCAACCTTTTTCTTCCACGCGTGTAGATGCGGGAGGTTGTCGATTCCACCGCGCGCAAGCAACGCGAAGACCGGGAAGCTCATCTGAATATCCGCCATGCTGAGATGATCGCCTGCGAACCAGCTGTTCTCGGCCAGATGCGATTCGACAAAACGCGCATGCGTTTCAATCTGACGGTTGAGATAGCCTTTCTGCACGCCCTGCCCCAGCAGGTTACCCAACGTTCGCATGCCGAAAGGCACCGGCGGTTTACCCAGACTGTTAAAGACCAGTTTCATCATCAGCAAGGGCATCAGCGACCCTTCGGCGTAATGCAGCCAGAAGCGATACTGGGTTTTCTGCGCCGCATCCTGAGGCTTGAGATGCGACTGGGGATCATAGGTTTCTTGCAAGTATTCAAGAATTGCACCCGATTCTGCGAGGATCAGTCCGTTATCCTCTACCACGGGCGATTTACCCAGCGGGTGGATTTTCTTGAGTGACGGCGGCGCCAGCATGGTTTTTTCGCGCTGATAGCGGACAATTTGATACGGCACGTCAAGTTCTTCAAGCGCCCAGATCACGCGCTGTGAACGGGATTGATTCAAATGGTGGAGCGTGAGCATGGTTTTCTCCTCTGATTCATACAAACTAACTATAGAAAATTGCACAACTCCGCGAAAAAATTTTGGCTAAAATCTGAACGTTCGCGCTGGCGAAGATGACGATTTTGCATACAATTAAAGTGTCAGCACAAACCGGAACCTCCCCAACTGCTCGACATGAGGGGTGCTGATGTCGGGGGAAACCCTCCCGTGAACCAGCGGGATAGAGTGAAAGACAAAGACCGGGAATAAACTAAAGCGCCTTAGTCTGGCGCTTTAGTTTTTTATTCTTCGCCCAGCAACCGCGCACCCGTGCCCTGCTCACCCAGTTTGTCGCCAGGGTTACGCAACGGGCAATCGCTCCGGGAAAGACACCCACACCCGATGCATCCATCCAGCTCATCGCGCAGCGCAACCAGCGTATGGATACGCCGGTCCAGCTCCTCGCGCCACTGTGAGGAGAGATCTTTCCACTCTTTTGCACTCAGCGAATGGCCCTCCGGCAGCACGCCAAAGGCGTCGCTGATGGTCGCCAACGGGATCCCGATGCGTTGCGCAATTTTGATAATCGCCACGTAACGCAGCACATCACGGGTATAACGGCGCTGGTTGCCACCGTTGCGGATACTTTTAATCAGCCCTTTTGTTTCATAGAAATGCAGCGCCGAGACCGCCACCCCGCTGCGTTTTGCGACTTCACCCGGTGTGAGCAACGCTTTAATTCTCGGTAATCTCTTTTCCATAAAACCTCTTTACCTCAAGTTAACTTGAGGAATTATACTCCCCCGCAGAGAAAACGACCAATCAACTGAAAGTGTTGTATTTAAAGAGGGGCAACCTTATGTCACATCAGCAAATTATTCAGACATTGATTGAATGGATTGATGAACATATCGACCAACCATTAAGCATTGACGCCGTGGCGAAGAAGTCGGGCTATTCGAAATGGTATTTGCAGAGAATGTTCCGCACGGTCATGCATCAGACGCTGGGAGATTACATTCGTCAGCGCAGATTACTTTTGGCAGCGCAGGCGCTGCGCAGCACGCGCCGCCCGATTTTTGATATCGCGATGGATTTAGGATACGTGTCGCAACAGACATTTTCCCGGGTGTTTAGACGCGAATTTGATCGCACCCCGAGCGATTACCGCCACCAGCTCAACTAGCTGGTACGCGGGACCAGAACGTGAACAGGGTGCTGCTGCCAGTCCATAAATTCTTGCGGCGGCATCGCCTTCGCAAAATGCCAGCCCTGGCAATATTGCACACCGCGCTTCAGTAGCCATGTCACCTGCTCCGCCGTCTCCACCCCTTCAGCAATGGTTTTCAGCCGCAAGCTCTGGGCCATCTCAATGATGTGCTCTGCAATCAGATGGCTGGTACTGTTGGTGGTCAGGGTATCGATAAATGATTTATCGATTTTCAGAATGTCCACGTTCAGTGAGTACAGGTTATGCAGGTTGGAATAACCGGTACCAAAGTCGTCGATCGCGACTTCATAACCGGCCTGACGGAAAGCCTGAATTACAGGCGTGGTTTTCGGTACATCAATAAACCCACGCTCTGTCACTTCAATTTTAATTTGTTGAGCGCGCACAGAATAGTGCTGAGCTTTATCAGAGATCAGGGCGATCAGGCGAGAAGAGTGGAAATCGGATGCCGACAGGTTAATGGAGATATAAAGATGCGGGTTGTTACCCAGAAAATGCCCAAGATCGTTAAAGACCTCTTCAACAACATAATCGGTGATCCGCTCGATCATTCCCTCTTTTTCTGCCAGCGGAATAAATTCTGCGGGACTCATCACCTGACCGTTAAAGCCCGGCCAGCGAAGTAGTGCTTCTGCACCCACACATTGCTTATTTTTTATATCAATAATGGGCTGATAATGTACACACAGCTGGCGTTTATTTAATGCGCGGTGCAATAAACGTCCAGGTGAATTAAATTCTCGATGTGTACGTGACCACACCAGCAATATAATAATGCTGCAAATCATCCCTAGCGGCAGCGTCAATGTCGCCTGATGATAGAGAACTTCATAAAATCGAGTATTCGAGGTGGAAACAATCGCGGCGATAGGACGTTTCGTAGAATTCGCGGTGGTGTAAAAACGTCCATCACTTTGAAATGCTTGCTCAGAATTACCTAATAGCGAATGTAATAAAGAAATCTCGGCGTGTGGACTCACGGAAAAGAAATTGTTGGTTACCGTGTCATATACACCCCATGTCAATGCATGGTCGGCTGTCATGACTTCACCGTATGACAATGGGTTGACCACCACCACATAATTTCCGCGCTGCATATATGTCATTTTATAACCGGCGAAGAAAGGCGTATCGCGGAAATAATAGATTGAGACGTCGGGTTTACGTGTGTAATTTGCGCCAGGGATAATGTAGGGTTGATCTGGCGTGGAGACCGTGGAACATAAAAAACGCTGGCCATCTGCATATATTAAATCGGCAACGTAGAGCCGTCCACGAACGACATTTAACATATATTGCCGATGCGCAGGCGAACACACTTCACCCTGGTATTTTTTGGCGGCGTCGCGGGCTAAATCAACCTGTTCAATAACGAGTTCAGTTTTATCTAAAGCGAGTTGGGCAAAGGTTCGTAGCTGACTGCTTGTTTCGGTAACGGCTCTTAGCTGGGCAAACCATAGCGCAAGCATCACAGGTAGCAAAACTACCATGATGACCCCGACTACCCTCAGCACCTTGGCGCCGTGCGCTACGATTCATTTCCGCCCTATATCCCTGCAATATGTGTGCCTGTAGTAATGAAGGCCGGATGCTTTGATAAACAGGTGATTACGTTGCATGAATCATGCGAAGTTAGCAACTGACTTTTAGTATTAAAATTCTCAAACTTAGTTATGACGATAATATGTGTCCGTAACTCAAACTAAAAGAATGCGTTTCGTTTTTATTAAGGAAAGTTATTATCCAGCATTACCGGTGAGTTTTAAGATAACACGACAGGGGATCATTGATTAAGCCAAACTCGCAACAGCATGAAAAAAATACAACTTGATCATGAAATTTCAGATTATTTGCAGATAACCATTCCGAATGATGATTTATAAATAATCAACGGAGATCACCGTTTTTCCTCTGCCGCTACGTTTTGCAGCATATAGCGCTTTATCGGCACGCGTAAGAAGTGAAGAGGTGTCGTGTTGACCATGACAGACCTCTACCACGCCAGCACTAAAGGAAAGAACCAACGCTTTGTCTTCGACCAGCAGGGGTCTGTCAAAGAGCGAGGAACGCAGCGTTGTCGAGAGCGCCATCGCGGCCTGGCTATCGGCTTGCGTGAGCAGGAGCAAAAACTCCTCGCCACCAACCCGACCCAGTGCAGACAGTCTCGGGCTCAATTCTCGCAGCCGATCGCAAAAATAGACAAGGGCCGCGTCCCCAACCTGATGACCCCACTCATCGTTGATCTGCTTGAAGTAGTCCAGATCGAACATCAACACGCAGAAAGGACCTTCCGTTTCTGACAGCTGATTGCACTCCGTCGCCGCCTGAAGCTTCTGCAAAATAGCGGAGCGATTAAAACATCCGGTGAGGTCGTCAGTGGTGGCCCTCACCGCAAGCTGGCGCTCCGCATTTTTGCGTTCGGTGATATCCAGGCCAATGTTCAAAATAGAGCTGTCGGGCAGGAGAATATTCGACCACAAAATCGTGAGCTGCGATCCGTCTTTTCGCAGCGGGTGCCACTCGTACATATCTTTCAGGGATGAAAGATGGATTGAATCGCGTACCCGTCGTCGTTCTGCGGGGTCGGGATAAAAAAGCGCCAATGGTTCGGGATAAGCATTGATTTCCTCCATGCTCCAGCCAAATACTTTTTCGCATTCACCGTTCCACAACACGCAGCGGTTATGTCGATCAAAAGAGGTCATTAGCACCGGGGCACGTTCAAACAGCGTTTTATATTGTGTCACCACACGCTGCATTTCTATTGCCATGCGCTCTCGTGAAATCATTTCGACAAAATAATCTTTGAGCTTTTCAGCGAGCACAACCACGATATTTTTCAGGATGGGTAATGTATCAATACGCTTGGAAAACGCGAGAAAGAAATACCCGCAGCAACCTCCATCACGGGAGGAGAATTTGTATAACACACCGCTTTGTAATTGCGCATGCCCTGGATGCTGAGGTGAAAACATCACCTTGCCAACGCTTTCTTTCCAGTAAATAGACCGCCATGAATGATGATGCTGTTGCAGCAACGTGCTGGCCAGAAAATTCGTCACTTCACCCGTGTGACAAACAACCTCTCCCGCGCAAACCACCCGCGGCTCAGCGCTTTCATCACCGATACTGACCCAGGCAAGCGTTGAGCCAAGCGTACGATTGATCGTTTCCAGCATTTCAGTCAGCGAACGCTGAGGCGTAAGCAGCGGCATCAGTTTTGCTAAAGCATGCAAAGCCAGCATGCTGTCGTTAATCATTTCACGACAGGTGTCTTTCATCGTTTTTATTCGCAGGTGATTGAATAATAAAAGTCGGGCATAACGAATATCTCAACATTCGCACAAAACATGACTTAATGATTATTAAAAGACAGCGCATACTTATGTAAATACAAAATTGCATGTGTAAAAATTAAATGACAAAATAATAAATAATCTATTAATTCAAATGGTTGAGTTATTAGCTGTGCGTATAATTAATTGTCCGTTCAAGCATAAGTCATAGTATTAATACTGTAAATATTGTCTATTCTCACCTCAGTCGTACTTGTTTTCGCTATCCTAATGAATTCCTTATAAACACCCTGTAAAACTGTTTCTTAGCCTGCGAAGATATATTTTCACTACGACAAATCCTTATGCAGAAGCGACTGGTAACGCACAGTTTCCCGGCAACAGCACTGGCGAATAAAAGAACAAGTGTGATATAGTTCACACATATTTTGCAACGTGAAACACCGTTTCATTGTTACTTTTTGTTATCTCGAGGATAGGTTTTATGGCAACCATTACTACCAGCATGGTTCTTTTACGCTGGCCGTTATTGAGTGCAGTGATGATGTTTTTAGCCAGCACGCTAAATATTCAATTCCGTAAATCAGATTACGCTGGGCTCGCCGTGATCAGCACCTTATTGGGGTTGGGCGCAGCATGTTGGTTTGCGACGGGCTTACTGGGCATTACGATGGCGGACGTAGCAACTATCTGGAGCAATGTGAAAGTCGTCATGATGGAAGCCATGAGCCATACCCCACCAGACTGGCCGGTGGTCATCACTTGATCAATCGCGAAATATTCGTATTGAACACCGACTTTCTCAAACAAAAAGCCCTGCAAATGCAGGGCTTCGGGCAGTACAAAGCATTTCGTCTATAACAATCAGAACGGGATGTCGTCGTCGAAATCCATTGGGGGTTCGTTAGACGGTGCTGGTGCAGACTGCTGCTGCGGGCGAGACTGCGCGCCGCCGCTGAACTGGTTGCCGCCGCCCTGTGGCTGTTGAGGTTGACCCCAACTGCCCTGCTGCTGCTGCTGACCACCGCCTGCCGGAGCACCACCACCCTGACGACCACCCAGCATTTGCATGGTGCCGCCAACGTTAACCACAACTTCCGTCGTGAACTTCTCTGCACCGGACTGATCGGTCCATTTACGGGTACGAAGCTGGCCTTCGATATACACCTGAGAACCTTTACGCAGATATTCACCAGCCACTTCGGCCAGTTTGCCAAACAGCACAACGCGGTGCCATTCAGTCTGCTCTTTCATCTCACCGGTCGCTTTATCACGCCAGGATTCGGAAGTAGCCAGCGTAATGTTGGCAACTGCACCACCACTCGGCATGTAGCGTACTTCCGGGTCCTGGCCCAGATTACCGACGAGAATCACCTTGTTTACGCCTCTGCTGGCCATGATCGTGTCTCCTGAATTCGTTTCTTAATAGTGTAACGCGCGAGTGTATCATTTCCATGTAGCATTTTGATAGTTGCAGCATGGATTCCAGATATCTGCGTGAACCATACATTGTTGCACAACGAATCAGAAAATGCATTCCAATACTGTATATTCAAACAGGTCGGATTGTGTCATAATTAGCCGTTTCTGCCGTTTGTCCTTCAAACAAACCAGGCATCCGAGTCTCTACCGGGAAAGGTGAATGGATAAGATCGAAGTACGGGCGCCCGCACCCATAATCTCAAGAATATCAACCTGATAATCCCTCGCGACAAGCTTATTGTCGTGACCGGGCTTTCGGGGTCTGGCAAATCATCACTGGCTTTCGACACCTTATACGCCGAAGGACAGCGCCGTTACGTTGAATCGCTTTCTGCCTATGCGCGTCAGTTTTTGTCGCTGATGGAAAAGCCGGACGTTGACCACATTGAAGGGTTATCGCCTGCGATTTCGATTGAGCAAAAATCAACGTCGCACAACCCGCGCTCAACGGTCGGCACTATTACTGAAATTCACGACTACCTGCGCCTGCTGTTTGCCCGCGTAGGTGAACCGCGCTGCCCGGACCATGACGTGCCGCTGGCGGCGCAAACCGTCAGCCAAATGGTGGATAACGTGCTGGCACAGCCAGAGGGCAAACGCCTGATGCTGCTGGCTCCTATCATTAAAGACCGAAAAGGTGAGCACGCCAAAACGCTGGAGAACCTGGCAAGCCAGGGTTATATCCGCGCCCGTATCGACGGTGAAGTGTGCGATCTGTCGGATCCGCCAAAACTTGAGCTGCAAAAGAAACACACCATTGAAGTGGTCGTTGACCGCTTTAAGGTGCGCGAAGACCTCACGCAGCGCTTAGCCGAATCGTTTGAAACCGCGCTGGATCTCTCCGGCGGATCGGCAGTTGTGGCTGACATGGACGATCCAAAAGCAGAAGAGCTGCTCTTCTCGGCGAATTTTGCCTGTCCGATTTGCGGCTACAGCATGCGTGAACTCGAACCGCGTCTGTTTTCGTTCAACAACCCGGCGGGTGCGTGTCCAACCTGCGACGGTCTGGGCGTGCAGCAATATTTCGATCCGGATCGCGTGATCCAGAACCCAGAGCTTTCGCTGGCGGGTGGTGCAATTCGCGGCTGGGATCGCCGTAATTTCTACTATTTCCAGATGCTGAAATCACTGGCGGAACACTACAAATTCGACGTTGATGCGCCGTGGGGCAGCCTGGGTGCAACTGTTCATAAAGTGGTGCTGTACGGTTCTGGAAAAGAGAATATTGAATTCAAATACATGAACGATCGCGGCGATACGTCCGTGCGTCGTCATCCGTTTGAAGGCGTGCTGCACAACATGGAACGCCGTTATAAAGAGACAGAATCGAGCGCCGTGCGCGAAGAACTGTCGAAATTTATCAGCAACCGTTCCTGTACGTCCTGCGAGGGGACGCGTCTGAAGCGCGAGGCTCGCCACGTCTTTGTCGAGAATACCGCGCTGCCGACCATCTCGGATATGAGCATCGGCCATGCGATGGATTTCTTCACGAATCTCAAGCTTGCGGGCCAACGCGCGCAAATTGCAGAGAAAATCCTGAAAGAGATCGGCGATCGTCTGAAGTTCCTGGTTAACGTCGGCCTGAACTATCTGTCACTTTCTCGCTCGGCGGAAACCCTCTCCGGCGGTGAAGCGCAGCGTATTCGTCTGGCAAGCCAGATTGGCGCGGGCCTGGTCGGCGTGATGTACGTGCTGGATGAACCGTCTATCGGCCTGCATCAGCGCGATAACGAGCGCCTGCTCGGCACGCTGATTCATCTGCGTAACCTTGGCAATACGGTGATTGTGGTTGAGCACGATGAAGATGCGATCCGCGCCGCTGACCACGTGATCGACATCGGTCCTGGTGCAGGTGTGCACGGTGGTCAGGTCGTGGCCGAAGGCACGCTGAAAGACATTATGGCGGTGCCGGAATCGTTGACCGGCCAGTTCATGAGCGGCAAGCGTAAAATTGAAGTTCCGAAGCAGCGCGTCGCGGCCAATCCGGAAAAAGTGTTGAAGCTGACCGGCGCGCGCGGCAACAACCTGAAAGATGTGACCCTGACGCTGCCGGTGGGGCTGTTCACCTGCGTAACGGGCGTTTCGGGTTCCGGTAAATCCACGCTGATTAACGACACGCTGTTCCCGATTGCGCAGACCCAGTTAAACGGCGCAACGCTCGCGGAACCGGCGCCATATCGCGAGATCCATGGTCTGGAACATTTCGATAAAGTTATCGATATCGACCAAAGTCCGATTGGTCGTACTCCGCGTTCTAACCCGGCGACCTATACCGGCGTGTTTACGCCTGTGCGTGAACTGTTTGCGGGTGTTCCTGAATCACGTTCGCGCGGATATACGCCGGGACGTTTCAGCTTTAACGTGCGCGGCGGACGCTGTGAAGCCTGTCAGGGTGACGGCGTGATCAAAGTCGAAATGCACTTCCTGCCGGATATTTATGTGCCGTGCGATCAGTGCAGAGGCAAACGCTATAACCGTGAAACGCTGGAGATTAAGTACAAGGGCAAGACAATCCACGAAGTGCTGGATATGACCATCGAAGAAGCTCGTGAGTTCTTTGATGCAGTGCCTGCGCTGGCGCGTAAGCTGCAAACGCTGATGGACGTAGGGTTGACCTATATTCGTCTGGGGCAGTCGGCGACAACGCTGTCCGGCGGTGAGGCGCAGCGCGTGAAGCTGGCGCGTGAACTGTCCAAACGCGGGACGGGTCAGACGCTGTACATCCTGGATGAACCGACCACCGGTTTGCACTTTGCCGATATCCAGCAGTTGCTTGAAGTGCTGCATCAGTTACGCGATCAGGGCAACACGATTGTGGTGATTGAGCACAACCTGGACGTTATCAAAACCGCGGACTGGATTGTGGATCTCGGTCCGGAAGGCGGCAGCGGCGGCGGTGAAATCCTTGTCTCCGGTACGCCAGAGACAGTCGCAGAGTGCGAAGCCTCGCACACCGCGCGCTTCCTGAAACCTCTGCTGTAGTCTTAGACTGAAAGTTGCTGCCGGGTCGTATCCGGCAGCAACTCAATGGCCTGCTGATAAGACGCATCCACCAGATAGTAAATCTGCGAATCCGGAAGCGATCCGTCGAGATAAATCGTGCTCCAGTGCGCTTTATTCAGATGCTTGCTGGACGCACATCGCTGTGCTGCTGACGCAGCAAATCCGCGAGCTCCGGACTGGTTTTTAACGAGGCTGCCGGGCGCCCTTCCACATCTTTTACCATCGCAAACAACACATCGGCCACTTTGATTTGCGTGGCTTTCCAGTCGCTGTGAACGCTTTGTTCAGCGCCGGTTTTGTTCATGCAATATTGCAATATCTCCGAAATTGTCATCTGTGTTCCCCTTTCAGTGGGTTGAATGCGACCTGAGAAACTGCCCCTTTAAGTGTGCAGCAAGACGGCGAAAGGTAAACCCAGGCAAGCCTGATTTGTTCAAAAAATAATCACAACTCAGTATTCGGAATTCACAATTACCTCTTCCCCGAACGCACCCGCCATCGGCAACGGCCGATAAGTCGAGTTTGAAGCCCGCAACACGCGAATGCCTCTGGCACCGACGTCGCGGGCAGCCGTGATGTCGTTATCCGAATCACCATAGAAAACTTTGATGTTTTTCTGTTCCAGCCACTGTGTTTTGGTGTTTTGCCCCGCTTTATCGCCCGCAAAAATCACCGGGTTCATGTTTGCGGCAGGAATCGCAAAATCGCCCTGCAACGTTTTAGAGACGGTTTCGGTTTTCGTCTGGCTGCGACCGGTCACGAAATAAATACTGTCGCCGCGTTTCACATGCATGGCGATCAGCGCGCGGCCGACTTCTTTCGGAATGCTGAATTCATCCCAGCCGTTATTCATTTTTTCCCAGAATTCAGGATTTTTGAGGTATTCCTCGTTGGCTGGCGAGAAGGTTTTTTTACCGCGCCAGAAGCCTGGGCTGGAGAAAAGGACGGTATCGTCGATGTCGAAACCGACAGCCATCGGCGCGCGGCCCATCAGACTGTTTTCAATTTGTGCCACAGAGACCCAGTGAATGGGGGCTTGTTCAGCCAAAATGGCAGCGGTAGTACCGGTATAAAGCGGTGTTGGTGCAGAAGCGCGGGCGACGACGGCACTATTGAGTGAGAACAATAAGCAGGCGGCGCTGAGCGCCAGTGTGATCTTGCGCATGTATTCCCCTGAATATTCTATTTTTTATGCTTTTAAATTGAGCGAATGGTCAAAAAACTATCAGACCATAACCCCTGAGGCGGATGATGGGAAGACAATTCTGACTATTAACCCTGGTAGAATGAGGGATATCACAGAAGAAGTTATCAGGCAGGAACCCTCTCTTCGCAAGAGAGGGTTTGTTGGTAAGTACTTACATTACAGCAGCAAACGCCTGGGCAACACGCTGGACGTTGTGTGCGTTCAGACCCGCGACACACATGCGGCCACTGGCAATCAGGTAGACGCCGAACTCTTCACGCAGGCGGTCGACCTGTACCGCGCTCAGACCGGTATAACTGAACATACCGCGTTGTTTGAGCAGATAATCAAAATTATGCCCCGGCACGGTCTCTTTCAATACGTTCACCAGTTCCTGACGCATCGCCAGGATTCGCTTGCGCATAGCTTCAACTTCCGCAAGCCACAGCGATTTCAGCTCGTCGTCACCGAGAACGGTCGCCACCACCTGTGCGCCAAAGGCCGGCGGGCTTGAATAGATACGGCGAACGGTGGCTTTAAGTTGTCCCAGCACACGCCCCGCGGCCTCTTCATCTTCACAGATAACGGACAATCCGCCGACACGCTCGCCATACAGTGAAAAGATTTTTGAGAAGGAGTTGCTGACCAGTGCAGGTAACCCGGCGCTGGCAATGGCGCGAATCGCGTAGGCATCCTCTTCCATGCCTGCGCCAAAGCCCTGATAGGCGATATCGAGGAAAGGGATCAGATTGCGTGTTTTCAGAACCTCAATCACCGCATCCCACTGATCGTTGGTCAGGTCAGCGCCGGTCGGGTTATGGCAGCACGGATGCAGCAGGACAATGCTGCGTTCCGGCAGCGTATTGAGCTTTTCCAGAAGCGCATTAACGCGCACGCCATTGGTTTCATTGTCGAACCACGGATAGGTGTTCACCACAAAACCCGCGCCTTCAAAGATGGCGACGTGGTTTTCCCACGTTGGGTCGCTCACCCATACACCCGAATCCGGGAAGTATTTTTTCAAAAAGTCTGCACCCACCTTCAGCGCACCAGAACCGCCCAGCGTTTGAATAGTCGCTACACGCTTTTTCTGCAACACGACATGATCGGCTCCAAAAAGCAGCGGCGCGATGGTATTGCGATAGGTGTTCAGCCCTTCCATCGGCAGGTAAAGCGACGCGCCGTGGGGCACTGAATTCATACGCGCTTCGGCTTCGGAGACGGCTTTCAACTGAGGAATAATGCCGTCTTCGTTGTAATACAGACCGATGCTCAGGTTTACTTTGTCGCTGCGCGGATCTTCTTTAAAACGCTCCATTAAGGAGAGGATGGGGTCGCCGGCGTAGGCGTCAACTTTCTGGAACACGCGATGGTTCTCCGGATATCTAAGAGGCAGGGATTTCAACAATAAACCGGAAGTGAAAGAAGGTCGAGAGGATGTTAATGAAGTTGGGGTGCGGCCTGTTTACCTGCACCCCAAATGCCTCATCAAAAGACAAAAAAGGCGTTAGTCGATGTATTTCATTGCCACGCGTGAGGTCAAACGCGTAATAAGTTCGTAAGCACTCACTTTCGTAATTTCAGCGATGCGCTCAACGGGGAGACCTTCACCCCATAACACGACTGCATCACCCGCTTTATCATCAGCGTCTGGCCCCAGATCGACGCAAATCATGTCCATCGCGACACGGCCGACAATCTTCACCTCACGGCCATTCACCAGCACGGGCGTTCCCGAAGGTGCCGCGCGCGGATAACCGTCGCCATAACCCATCGCCACAACGCCCAGGCGCGTATCATTCTCGCTCACCCACGTGCCACCGTAACCAACCGGTTCACCCGCTTTGTGCTCGCGTACGGCGATCAGGTTCGACACCAAAGACATCACCGGCTGCAGACCAAAATCGGGGCCCCAGGGTCTGTTTTCTAGCGGTGAAACGCCGTAAAGAATGATGCCTGGTCGTGCCCAGTCAAAGTGCGATTGCGGCCACAGCAAGATGCCGCCAGAGGCCGCGATGGAACGCATGCCCGGCTTGCCTTCGCAAAAGGTATTAAAAATATCGAGCTGCTGCTCCGTTGCACCACATTCCGGCTCGTCGGCGCGGGCAAAATGGCTGACGATATTCACCGGCTGGTGCACATTTTTGCACTGACTTAACCGCTGGTAAAACGCCTCGGCTTGTTCCGGACGCACGCCCAGGCGATGCATGCCTGTATCGAGCTTCATCCACACAGTAACCGGTTCGCTCAGTTCAGCCGTTTCTAACGCCAGCAGCTGTTCTTCATTATGAATCGCGGTGTGCAGATGCTGATCGGCAATCGTCGTCAGATCGGTGGCTTCAAAGAAACCCTCCAACAACAGAATGGGTTGCGTAATACCGCCTGCGCGTAAGCGTAAGGCTTCTTCGAGACGGGCGACGCCAAAGGCATCGGCATCAGGGAGCGTTCGCGCGGTCTCAAGAAGACCGTGTCCGTAAGCGTTCGCTTTCACGACTGCAACGAGTTTACTGGCGGGCGCCAGTTCACGCAGACGTTGCAGGTTGTGTCGCAGAGCGCGGCGGTTAATGACTACAGTTGCCGCTTGCATTTGAATTCCTTGCCGTAAAGAAAAAGTATTCCTCTAAATCATTTGCGTCACAGCAAGGCGGCAAGGCCGTAAATCCCGGGAGCTTAGATAATTAAGCGACCGGGGTGAAGCCAACGCCGCTGTGGCGCGAAGGATGACGAGGAATTATTCGTCGTCGTATTGTGGTCCCGCATAATTATCGAAGCGCGACCACTGTCCGTTAAAGGTCAGACGCACCGTACCGATCGGGCCGTTACGCTGCTTACCAATAATGATTTCTGCGATGCCCTTCATGTCGCTGTTTTCGTGATAAACCTCGTCACGATAGATGAACATGATCAAGTCGGCATCCTGCTCGATGGAACCCGATTCACGCAGGTCTGAGTTAACCGGGCGCTTATCAGCGCGTTGTTCCAGAGAGCGGTTAAGCTGAGAGAGTGCAACAACGGGTACCTGGAGTTCTTTCGCTAACGCTTTGAGCGAGCGCGATATTTCGGCAATTTCCAGCGTACGGTTATCCGACAGCGACGGAACGCGCATCAGCTGCAGGTAGTCGATCATGATTAGACCAATGCCGCCGTGCTCACGGGCAATACGACGCGCACGCGAACGCACTTCGGACGGGGTCAGGCCGGAAGAGTCATCGATATAGATATTCCGTTTTTCCAGCAGGATGCCCATGGTGCCAGAAATGCGCGCCCAGTCCTCATCATCAAGCTGGCCGGTACGAATACGGGTCTGATCGACGCGCGACAGCGACGCCAGGGTACGCATCATGATCTGATCTGAAGGCATCTCCAGACTGAAGATAAGCACTGGTTTATCCTGCAACATCGCCGCATTTTCGACGATGTTCATTGCAAATGTCGTTTTACCCATCGACGGACGCGCCGCGACGATAATCAGATCCGACGGCTGCAAACCGGCGGTTTTTTTATTCAGGTCGTCATAACCGGTATTCACGCCCGTAACGCCATCGTGCGGCTGCTGGAATAACGCTTCGATACGGGCAACCGTAGAATCAAGCACGTCGGCGATATTTCGCGGGCCTTCATCTTTATTCGCTCGGCTTTCGGCAATTTTGAAAACGCGAGATTCCGCGAGATCCAGCAGATCTTCACTGGTGCGGCCCTGCGGGTCAAAACCGGCTTCGGCGATTTCGTTTGCTACGGCGATCATTTCACGCACAACCGCACGTTCGCGCACAATGTCAGCATAAGCGCTGATATTCGCTGCGCTTGGCGTGTTTTTCGATAATTCTGCGAGGTAGGCAAATCCACCGACGCTATCCAGTTGTCCCTGACGCTCAAGCGATTCCGCGAGCGTGATCAGGTCAATCGGGCTGCCCGACTCCTGCAGACGCGCCATTTCGGTGAAAATATGGCGGTGCGGACGGGTATAGAAATCGTCAGACACGACGCGCTCGGCGACATCGTCCCAGCGTTCGTTGTCCAGCATTAAACCGCCCAACACCGACTGTTCCGCTTCAATCGAGTGCGGCGGGACCTTTAGCCCGGCAACCTGGAGGTCGCGGTCACGGGGTTCAGTCTGTTTGTTGAAGGGTTTATTTCCTGCCATAGTGAATGGAGTTACCGAGATAAAGAATGGGTCGAAAGATTACCACATTTTCTGGAGGAATCATGGCAACGCGCATTGAATTTCACAAGCATGGTGGCCCCGAAGTACTCAAAGCGGTGGAGTTCACTCCGGCCGCGCCGGGTGAGAACGAAGTCCAGGTAGAAAATAAAGCGATTGGTATCAACTACATCGACACCTATATTCGCGGCGGCCTGTATCCACCTCCGTCCATGCCGAGCGGTTTGGGAACCGAGGCGGCGGGCGTGGTGGTCAAAGTCGGAAGCGCCGTTAAGCATATTAAAGAAGGCGACCGCGTGGTGTATGCGCAGTCGGCGCTGGGTGCTTACAGCTCCATTCACAACGTCCTCGCGGATAAAGCCGCAGTGTTGCCCAATGCCATCTCATTTGAGCAAGCCGCGGCATCATTTCTGAAAGGGCTAACGGTCTTTTACCTGCTGCGTAAAACCTATGAAATTAAACCGGATGAACAGTTCCTGTTCCATGCTGCCGCAGGCGGCGTAGGGTTAATCGCCTGTCAGTGGGCGAAGGCGCTGGGCGCAAAACTGATCGGCACCGTCGGCAGTGCGCAAAAGGCGCAGCGTGCAAAACAGGCTGGCGCATGGCAGGTGATCAACTATCGCGAAGAGAGCATTGCAGAGCGAGTGAAAGAGATAACCGGCGGTAAAAAACTGCGCGTGGTGTATGACTCCGTGGGGAAAGACACCTGGGAAGCCTCGCTGGATTGCTTGCAACGCCGAGGACTGATGGTCAGTTTTGGTAACTCCTCCGGCGCGGTGACGGGCGTCAATCTGGGCATTTTGAACCAGAAAGGCTCGCTGTATGTGACTCGCCCTTCCCTCCAGGGATATATCACTACGCGTGATGAGTTGACCGAAGCCAGCAACGAATTGTTCTCGTTGATCGCCAGCGGCGTCATTAAAGTGGATGTGTCTGATGCGCAGAAATATCCGCTAAGCGAGGCGCAGCGCGCGCATGAGGTGTTGGAAAGTCGCGCGACAGAGGGTTCGAGTTTGCTGATCCCCTAATGTGCTCGTTTCCTCTAAATAATTCGTGTTGCATAAACGCGGCAAATGAATGAATCCCCGGGAGCTTACGCAAGTAAGTGACTTGGGTGAATGAAAGCAGCCAACGCATCTGCAGCTTGAATTATGACGGGGGAAAAAGAAATTGGGCTTCCCGTAGGAAGCCCTTTCTTTTTTTAGTTCGGCTGTATGTAGGGTACAGCTCGATGAATTCTTTAACGGCAACAATAGTGACAGATTTGATAAGTAAATCCTATTCTGTTCTAAGCCGTGCCGCCGGAAAAGTTACAGGTATGTGACGAACGCCTCAATACCTTAGTAACGAAAGCGGTTATTGCGCTGATAATTTGGGACTTTTGGCGTTTTCACTGCCCTTATGACCCACACAACCGCAATCGCCAGCAGTAACCACGGCAACAGTTTGATCATCAGCGCAAACAACCCGCCGACGAACATCAGCGCCGTTGCGACAACCAGCGCGGCAATAATCCCGAGCAATGAAATGCCCGTTACCATCAGCATGACAAAAAATCCGATCACAAAAAGTAGTTCCAGCATGACGCTCTCCCGAATATCCCACAACGATGCTAAAGTTATTACAAGAATCGTGCCAAAATTAACTTACTGATTTGGAAACAAAAACGCCCTGCAGCACTGTGCAGGGCGTGGTGAATTTGACGATCTTTTAGTGAAAATTATCGTTTGTCGGCGACCAGGCGCAGAGCGTGTTCCAGCACTTCAATATCTGCGCCCGCTTTATGCGCATTTTCGCTCAGGTAACGACGCCACTGGCGCGCCCCCGGAATACCCTGGAAAAGCCCAAGCATATGGCGGGTAACGTGTCCCAGATAGGTGCCATTGCTCAGCTCTCGTTCGATGTACGGATACATCGCGCGGACCACGGCAACCGGATCGCTATCCGCACCGTCAACGCCGAAGATTTCGCGGTCGACCGTCGCCAGAATGCCCGGATTTTGGTACGCCTCGCGCCCGACCATCACGCCATCCATATGCTGCAAATGCGTTTTGGCCTCTTCGAGAGATTTGATGCCGCCGTTGATCGACATCGTCAGATGCGGAAAATCACGCTTGAGTTGATACACGCGCGGATAATCCAGCGGTGGGATCTCGCGGTTCTCTTTCGGGCTAAGGCCCGACAGCCAGGCTTTGCGCGCGTGGATGATAAACGTCTCACACTCGCCTTTCCCGGCGACGGTATCAATGAAATCACACAGGAATTCGTAGCTGTCCTGATCGTCGATGCCGATACGCGTTTTGACGGTAACAGGAATCGACACCACGTCGCGCATCGCTTTAATGCCGTCAGCCACCAGCTGTGCGTTGCCCATCAGACATGCGCCAAACATGCCGTTCTGCACGCGATCGGACGGACACCCCACATTGAGGTTAATTTCGTCGTAGCCACGCGCTTCTGCAAGCTTTGCGCATTCTGCCAGTGCGGCCGGATCGCTGCCGCCAAGCTGCAGCGCCACCGGATGCTCTTCTTCGCTATAGGCCAGATAGTCGCCCTTACCGTGAATGATCGCTCCGGTGGTGACCATTTCGGTGTACAGCAGCGTGTGGCGAGACAGCTGACGCAGGAAGTAGCGACAATGTCTGTCCGTCCAGTCGAGCATCGGCGCGATGGAGAAACGGTGTGCAGGGAAAGTGGACTTTAATTCTGACGACATGGCGAAGTTTTAGGCATCTGCTGGAAAAGGGGCGCTACTATAGCACAAAGAAAACCGGAGGCGCATGGCCTCCGGATCGCCTTAGAACGTCACGCTTAACTGCGCGCCCGCGCCCCAGGTTTCGTCTTCGCCATACAGGCCCATCAGATCCACATGGACGGTGTTGAACGGTGCAAAGCCGACACCGCCGGTGAACACGTTGCTATCGTTCCCCTTCACATCCGCACGATAACCGGCACGGACTGCCAGCCAGCTCAGCGGGGTGACTTCCGCACCTACGCCGACATACTGTGAGTTTTCTTCACTTTTGAAGCCTTTGGTTTCGGTGAGGTCGCCGTCAGCCGTTAAGGTCAGCAGATCGGTGTGCCACGCCACGCCTGCGGTCACCAACGGACGAATCTGGTAAGTATCTTTATAGTTCACCACTTCGCCCGTACGACCATTACGGATACGGATGTCTTTGGTATCAATATCACGAGACATTAGGTTCTGCCCGCTCAAGCCTACCGTCCAGTTTTCACCAAAATCAGCGGTCACACCGGCGTCCACGTTAAAGCCGGTATCATCCGTACGGTAACGGCTGCTGTTCCAGTCGTTACTGTCGTAGTCGTAAATGGAGGTGGTGTAGTTGTAGAGCCAGGTTTTCTGCAGTTTTGGTGTGATACCCACGGACACCGGGATATCCGCAATATCAAACTGGCGGGCAACCGCAACACCGTAGTCAGAGACAATGGCTGCTCGGCCAGATGCCGTGGAGTTGAGGTTTTTGGTAATTTGATCGGTGCCGTTTAATGCGGCGTCCAGCGCAACGCCACCCGCGACAATTTTGCTGTTCTGGATGCTGCGCAGATAATCAATATCTTGCTGATCGATAGAAGAGCTTACGCGAGCGTGCGCGTTGCCTTTCGCCACGAAGGCCACCGAGAGCACGTTATTAGGAATACTGACCGCAATACCCGCGCCCGCATTTGCACGCGCCGTTTTGCCTTTCAGACTACTGAGTTCATCAGCGAGATCTTTAGCCGCACCCTGGAACTGATTAACAGACCCTAATGGGTTAGCGATGATCTCTGCTGCCGTCAGGCTGTCCACGACATCACTGTAGCGGTCGACTTTGTCACTGATGTCGTCGATTTGATCCTGAAGATTATCTTTATCCGTAATTCTGGCGCCAACGGACGGTAAAATGACGGTAATGTCATCATCCGGTTTGGCTTTGGCCAACAGCGCTGGGTTGATTAATACCCCGCTGCCATAATTGCCCGCCGCCACGCCCGTACCACCCATTGCGTCGCTACGCGCTTCCGTCCAGGTATTGGCTGCTCCCGCCTGATTTGCCATCAGCAGAGAAACAGCGATGCTAACCACTGAAAATTTAAAAGTTTTTTTCACAGTATGCCCGTCTTATAGTGTTATTAAACAACCCCCGCTATTTACGCCCATACGGGAGCGAACTATTGCTGTGAATAAGAACCAAAAGACCTGCCATTTCCTTAAGTTAAATCACCCAACTGGCCTATTGTATTTGTGACGGCCCTCAATATTTATAGAAGAGGATATTATTTTCGCCCAGGTTTTCCGTCGTGGGGCCCAAAAAACTGCGGGGGGATGGTCGACCCAGCGGTCTTCGCGTGTGGCGGCATACATCGGATTTAACGGGTAATAGATACGATTGTGTTTTTTGTTCGCTTCCCCTACCACCAGCAGCCGTACATCCTCGTCGGTGTTGTTGATAAAGGTGTGACACACGCCCGTCCCGGCAGGGAAACCGACGCTATCCCCTGGCTCCAGCTTCCACAAATAACCGTTGATCCACGCCTCCGGATGCCCCTCAATAACATGGATAAACTCTTCCTCGTCACTTTCTGCATGCGGATAGGACGTGCGACGCCCCGGCGGTAAACGCTCATGATGGATCCCAAGACGCCCCAGCCCCAGTTTGCGCGCCAACGGCGCACCAATCGCAAAGCGTTCGTCACTGTCCGGGTACGTTGAATCGTCAGCCCCCTCGACGTCACGCCAGTGTTGAATGCAGTCAGGTCTTTTCATTGTTTATCTCCCCATGTTGCGTTGCGTCAGGTATAGCACACCGCGTGGGATCTCGGCGTTTTTGACAGAACATGATAAAGTGAGGGTTTTCCGGCCGACTACTATTCGAGGTGCAAATGGATAAGACCACAACGCAGGAGCTGCTCGTGCAAGCTGAAAAGCTCTGTGCGCAACGCAATGTGCGCCTGACCCCGCAGCGCCTTGAAGTTTTGCGTTTGATGAGCCTGCAACAAAACGCGATCAGCGCCTACGATTTGCTTGATCTGCTGCGTGTTAACGAGCCGCAGGCTAAACCGCCTACGGTTTACCGGGCGCTTGATTTCCTGTTGGAACAAGGCTTTGTGCATAAAGTGGAATCAACAAATAGCTATGTGCTTTGCCATTTGTTCGATCAACCGACGCACACCTCTGCGATGTTCATCTGCGATCGATGTGGTGCAGTGAAGGAAAAAGCGGCGGAAGGGGTTGAAGACATTATGCATACGCTGGCAGCAAAAATGGGCTTCGCGCTACGTCATAATGTGATTGAAGCACATGGCCTGTGTTCAGCCTGTGTGGAAGTAGAAGCGTGTAGCCATCAGGATGCGTGTCAGCACGATCACTCCATTCATGTGAAAAAGAAGCCGCGCTAAAACGCAAAGCGGGCGGCCATTAAGCCGCCCTCAGGGATAGTACGTCCTTGTACTTTCGGGTAGAACTTTTCGCTACGGAATTGCCTACCAGCGATAATCGTGACGTTTTTCCCAGTCACCGACCTCTTTCTCGGCCTGATCTTTCTGGTAACCGTAACGTTCCTGAATTTTACCGACCAGCTGGTCACGCTTACCTTCAATGATGGTCATATCATCGTCAGTCAGCTTACCCCACTGCTCTTTCGCTTTACCTTTAAACTGTTTCCAGTTACCGCCGATTTCGTCTTTATTCATAATCATGTCCTCATCGTTCGGTTATCACGTAAATTTGTATCGTCCGTTACGTTCATTTCCTGCTGGACGTGATAATAATTGTAGACAAGGATTCGGCAGTCGTTTCGATATTCAGAATCTTTAACCATCTGGACAAAAGAAGCCGCTACGAGAACCAGCTGTTTTCGCGCCAGTGACGTCGCCAGATAACCCACAGCGAGAGGCCTCGCAGAGCAAGAAAGACAGCGAGTGCCAGCCACAAACCCTGGTTTCCCAGGTAGGGAACGGTAAGCAAGGTCAAACCGAAACCCGCCGCGGCTACCGCCATGCTATTGCGCATTTCTGCACCCCGTGTTGCGCCAATAAACATGCCATCCAGCAAATAGCACCAGACACCCACCACCGGTAACACCACTTGCCAGAAAATGTAGTGCCGTGCCAGCTCACGTAGTTCAGGTAATGACGTCAGTAGTGCGACGATATGCCCGCCAAAAAGAGCATAAATCAGCGCAAACATCAGCGCGACCAGCCCGGACTGGCGGCAGGCGGCTCGCCAGACCTCCTGTAATTTCCCGGCCTGTCGCGCACCGTAAGCCTGACCGGAGTGCGCTTCAACGGCATAGGCAAAACCATCCAGCGCGTAGGCGGTAAATGTCAGCAGCGTCATTAGCACCGCGTTGACCGCAACGATCTCAGGCCCAAGACGCGCGCCTAATACCGTCATCGCACCGAAGCATAGCTGGAGCAATAAAGAGCGCAACATGATGTCGCGGTTCAGCGCCAGCAGCTTGCGCATATTGCCCCGCCAGGCATTTTTCAGCATCGCGAGCGTGACGCCACGCATCACCAGCACGCGTTTCACCATCCATAAGCCGATAAAGAAGGTGGCATATTCCGCGATGACGGTTGCCAGTGCGGCGCCCTGCACATTCATATGCAAACCCATCACCAGCCACAGATCGAGAACGATATTCAGGATATTCCCCACCACCAGCAAAATGACCGGGGCACGAACATATTGCACGCCGAGCAACCAGCCAAGCAGCACGAGGTTAGCGAGCGATGCAGGGGCGCTGAGCCAGCGAATTTCCAGAAAACGGCGCGCCTGTTCCAGCACAGCCTCGCTGCCGCCGGCGATATGCAGCGCCAGATCGATGAGAGGCGCACGCACTACGACAATCAGCAGCCCGGCACCTAATGCCAGGATCAGCGGCTGAACCAGCGCCCGCCCAAGGCGAACGGGATCTTTCGCGCCAAAGGCCTGGGCTGTCAGTCCGGTTGTGCTCATGCGCAAAAACAGGAGCAGCATAAAGAGGAAGCTGGTCGCCATCGCGCCAATCGCGATGCCACCTAAATAAACAGGAGAATCCAGATGTCCAATAACGGCCGTATCCACCAGTCCAAGCAAAGGAACGGTGATATTGGAAAAAATCATTGGCAGCGCAAGACGCCATAATGCCTTGTCTGAAGTTGTCAGCAGCGACATAGGAAATTACCGGAAGCGAGATAGGACAGTCAGGCTGCGCGGATGGCGCAGCCTGTCAGAGAGAAATTACAGCCATTCACCGTTGCGGATAACGCCAACCGCCAGTCCTTCAATAGAGAAGGTTTGCTCGCGCAGATCCACCACAATTGGAGAAAACTCGCTGTTTTCAGGCAGAAGTTGCACAGTGTTGCCCTGTTTTTTCAGGCGCTTAACCGTCACTTCGTCGTCAATACGCGCAACCACAACCTGTCCGTTGCGCACATCCTGAGTTTTATGAACAGCCAACAGATCACCGTCAAGAATACCGATATCTTTCATTGACATACCGCTAACACGCAGTAAGAAATCTGCGCTCGGCTTGAACATACCCGGATCGACCTGATAGTGGCCTTCAATGTGCTGCTGTGCCAGCAACGGCTCACCCGCCGCAACGCGACCGATAAGAGGGATGCCCGTTTCTTCTTCCACCAGTAAGCGGATACCGCGTGACGCGCCCGAAACAATCTCAAGAACACCTTTACGTGCCAGCGCTTTAAGATGCTCTTCAGCGGCGTTTGGTGAACGGAAGCCCAGGCGCTGAGCGATTTCCGCACGCGTGGGTGGCATTCCCGTCTGGCTGATGTGATCCCTGATGAGATCAAACACCTCTTGCTGTCTGGCCGTTAACGCTTTCATTCCGCCCCCTGGGTGTATATACAGTTATGCTGTGAGTATATACAGTCAAAGGCGAATTTGGAATCAAAAACTGCACAAAAAACCAGAGACTTATTCGATTCCTGAAAGCTTATCGAAAATGTGACCAAAGGAGAGTGACCCAGGTAATGACAGCGATGATAATCGCCAGCAGTACAGCGGCAGAGCCCATGTCTTTCGCACGACCAGAAAGCTCGTGGAAATCAGAACCAATACGGTCAACAACGGCTTCGATAGCACTGTTGAGAATTTCCACTATCATCACCAAAAGCACGGAGCTGATGAGAAGTACACGGGTGATAGCATCGACATCAAGGAAGCACGCAATAATCACGGCAATAATGGCGGCAACGCCTTCTTGCCGGAAGGCGGCTTCATTTATCCATGCTGCGCGGAAACCTTTCCATGAATATCCGGCTGCTTTGATGATTCGGGTAAACCCAGTGGTATTATTGGCCATTAAAAGAACCTTTTATTAGATTTGACGTCAGTAACAAGGGCTGCAGCGGGTTTCGCAGCAGCCTGAAGTATGACGGGTAACAACAGAAATCTTGCGCGCTTTCTGTTATCCTTGCGCCGCAATTGCATTATTAACCAGAGGCTTTACATCGTTTATGTCCGGCTGGCCACGAATTTACTACAAATTACTTAATTTACCATTAAGCGTACTGGTAAAAAGTAAGTCTATCCCGGCGGAACCTGCGCTGGAATTAGGGCTCGATACCTCGCGTCCTATTATGTACGTTTTGCCTTATAACTCGAAGGCAGACTTACTGACGCTGCGCGCCCAATGTCTGGCGCACGATTTACCGGATCCTTTGGAACCCCTGGAAATCGACGGCACTCTCCTTCCTCGCTATGTGTTTATCCACGGCGGGCCGCGCGTGTTTACCTATTACACGCCGAAAGAAGAGTCGATCAAACTGTTCCACGACTATCTTGATCTGCACCGCAGTAACCCCGATCTGGATGTCCAGATGGTGCCAGTGTCGATCATGTTTGGTCGTCGTCCAGGGCGTCAAAAAGGCGACGAGAATCCACCATTGCGCATGCTTAACGGCGTGCAAAAATTCTTTGCCGTGTCATGGTTGGGCCGCGATAGTTTTGTTCGTTTCTCGCCGTCTGTGTCGTTACGACGCATGGCGGATGAGCATGGCACCGATAAAATCATTGCCCAAAAACTGGCACGCGTTGCACGTATGCACTTCGCCCGTCAGCGTTTAGCGGCTGTGGGGCCACGATTGCCTGCGCGTCAGGATCTGTTCAACAAACTGCTGGCGTCCAAAGCGATTGCCCGCGCAGTTGAAGACGAAGCGCGAAGCAAGAAAATCTCTCATGAGAAAGCGCAGCAAAACGCTATCGCACTGATGGAAGAGATTGCGGCGAACTTCTCTTACGAGATGATCCGACTGTCTGACCGTATTCTGAGCTTCACCTGGAACCGTCTGTACCAAGGGATTAACGTTCATAACGCCGAGCGTGTGCGCCAGTTGGCCCACGACGGTCATGAGATTGTCTACGTGCCCTGCCACCGCAGCCACATGGATTATCTGCTGCTCTCCTACGTGCTCTATCATCAGGGGCTGGTTCCGCCGCATATTGCTGCGGGGATCAACCTGAATTTCTGGCCAGCAGGTCCGATTTTCCGCCGTTTGGGCGCATTCTTTATTCGTCGTACCTTTAAGGGCAACAAGCTCTATTCAACGGTGTTCCGCGAATATCTGGGCGAACTGTTCAGCCGTGGCTATTCCGTCGAATACTTTGTTGAAGGGGTCGCTCCCGCACCGGTCGTCTGCTCGACCCGAAAACCGGGACGCTCTCGATGACCATTCAGGCCATGCTGCGCGGCGGCACACGTCCAATTACGCTGGTACCGATTTATATTGGTTACGAACACGTAATGGAAGTGGGCACGTACGCTAAAGAGCTACGCGGCGCGACAAAAGAAAAAGAGAGCTTACCGCAGATGCTGCGTGGTCTGAGCAAGCTGCGTAATCTCGGTCAGGGCTACGTAAACTTTGGCGAACCGATGCCGCTGATGACGTATCTGAACCAGCATGTGCCGGAATGGCGAGAATCTATCGATCCGATCGAAGCCATTCGCCCGGCGTGGTTGACGCCTACGGTAAACAATATCGCTGCCGATTTGATGGTGCGTATTAACAACGCGGGCGCGGCTAACGCCATGAACCTGTGCTGTACCGCGCTGCTGGCCTCTCGTCAGCGCTCACTGACACGCGAACAGCTGACCGAACAGCTCGATTGTTATCTCGACATGATGCGTCATGTTCCGTACTCAACGGACTCAACCGTGCCGTCTGTGACGGCGGGTCAATTGATCGACCATGCGCTGCAAATGAACAAGTTCGAGGTCGAGAAGGACACGATTGGTGACATCATCATTCTGCCGCGCGAGCAGGCGGTGTTGATGACGTACTATCGCAACAATATCGCGCATATGCTGATGCTACCGTCGTTGATGGCTGCCATCATCACTCAGCACCGTCGTATTTCCCGTCAGGAGATACTGCGTCATGTTGAAGTGCTTTACCCGATGTTGAAAGCGGAGTTGTTCCTGCGCTGGAGCAAAGACGAGCTGGCAGCAGAGCTGGATAAACTGACCGAAGAGATGCTCCGTCAGGGGCTGATCGCGGTGAAAGGCGATGAGCTTCATATCAATCCGTCACGTTCTCGCACGCTTCAACTGCTGGCCGCAGGCGCGCGTGAGACGCTGCAACGCTACGCCATCACCTTCTGGCTGCTGAGCGCCAACCCGTCCATTAACCGTGGAACGCTGGAAAAAGAGAGCCGCACCCTAGCTCAGCGTTTGTCTGTGCTGCACGGCATCAACGCACCTGAATTCTTCGATAAAGCGGTGTTTAGCTCACTGGTGCTGACGCTGCGTGACGAAGGCTATATCAGCGATACCGGAGATGCCGAGCCTGGCGAAACCATGAAGGTTTACCAGATGCTGGCGGAACTGATTACGTCTGATGTGCGTTTGACGATTGAGAGCGCAACGCAGGACGAGTAAAACGGCTTGTGCGAGCCGCATTAGTGCGGAGACTAAAACGGCAACCTGATGGTTGCCGTTTTGCTTTTGAACTCATGTGGTCTGGTGCCCTTATCCCAGCCCTCTCCCACGGGGAGAGGCGGCAAACATTAAAAACGGTAACCAACGGTGTTGCCGTTTTACGTTTACCTTGTGTGGTCTGGGGCCCTTATCCCGGTCCTCTCCCATGGGGAGAGGCGGCGAGCATCAAAAACGGCAACCAACGGTGTTGCCGTTTTGCTTCTAAGACCAGTAACTCATCACCAGACCTAAAAACAGCACCAGGCCAACGTAGTTATTATTCAGGAAGGCTTTAAAGCAGGCTTCACGATCGCGCTTTGCGATCAGCTTTTGCTGATACGCAAACAACAATCCCGCCACCAGTACCGACCAGTAAAACTCCCAGTTCAGCCCGTTCAGACGACCAATGACGACCATTAGCGCCAGCACGGCGACCTGCAATATTCCAATAATCAGCTTGTCGTGACGGCCGAATAAAATCGCCGTCGATTTGATGCCGATTTTCAGGTCATCATCACGGTCAACCATCGCGTACTGAGTGTCGTAGGCCACCGCCCACAGGATATTGGCGAGAAACATCAGCCAGCAGCTCAGCGGCACGGACTCACTGACGGCAGCAAACGCCATTGGAATCGACCAGCCAAACGCTGCCCCAAGCACCACCTGTGGCAAATGGGTATAGCGTTTCATGAACGGATACACCCATGCCAACGCCAGCGCTGCCACCGAGAGCAAAATCGTCATGGTATTAAGCGTGAGCACCAGCAGGAAAGAGAGTGCAACCAGCACCACAAACAGCGTCCGTGCCTCTTTTTCAGAAACCTGACCGCTGGGCAGTGGGCGATTGGCCGTGCGTTTAACGTGTCCGTCAAACTTGCGATCGGCATAATCATTCACCACGCAGCCCGCAGCCCGCATCAACCACACGCCCGCCACAAATACCGCCAGGATCCATAGCGGTGGCAAACCGGGAGCCGCGACCCACAGTGCCCAAAGCGTTGGCCATAGCAGCAGCAAGGCTCCGATCGGTTTATCCGTTCGCATCAGACGGTGAAAAGCCAGCAGCTTGTCCTGCGTCAGACTCCACTCCATTTTAATATCCTCTTAGTACAACGGCGATGCGGGCAAAAACAGCTCCGTCAGCATTAACGGTTTGCCGCTTAAGCGAAGGCGGGAACGGCGTCCCCACAGATCGGCATCGCGCCCTATTTCAATAAAATCACGGGTGAGCTCGGACGACGTAAAAAGGTAGCGTCCCAGCGGGGTTTTACCCAATTGTTGCAGCGCCAGTTCCGGGCCAGAAAGCGTAGATTCCGGAACGACAGTGCGCCCGGCAAGCCAGGGTTCGCCGTCCGCGCACAGCAGAATTTCACGCAGCCAGTAGCGTTCTTCTTTTGGCAACAACGGGAGCTCACTGGAGACCTTATCAGCGGACACAAATCCTTCCTGAATCAGCGTCACGGTGACGTTTTTCCCGTGTTGCTCAAAACGTTTCGTCATGGAATCTTCCAGCAGCAACCAGTCGAGTTGCTCAGAGCTCAGCGCGGGTATTTGGTCAAAATAGCGCAGCGCACGCAGTTGCGTTAGCGCAGGGTGTGACATGCCAGACTCTCCGATACATAACGTATGGCTATTGTATCGCAGAAATGCAGGTTGGGGGCGTTCAAACGTGGATTAGCGATCATTATCGCAACAGTGATGCAACAGCATAAACAGCGCCAAAAAAAGTGCGCCCACTCAGGCGCACTAAACTACTGACAAAATCAGCACTGTGGGGAGACGGTCACCCCTTGCCTTTTACACTGCTGATAAAGGTGGAACGGGCAGTGGTTGAACCTAAACGCTCAGCTTCATCAAGCAGCTTCAGCGCTTTGTCGACATCGCCGCTGTCAACGGCCTGTTTGATGGCTTTGTTGAAGTACGTTTCGGTATCGTTCAGTACCGGTGCGGATTTTTTCACCGGCGCGGGTGCCGGAGCAGCGACGGCTGGAGCAGGAGCCGCATAAGCTGGTGCAGGCGCTGCGGTATTGCCAACAGTAACAGGCCCGGTAGATGAAGAACCAAAGAGCGGGCCGACCAGAACGCTTGAGGCACTGTTGGTAGACACTTTCAATTTCACGACGCCGTCAGTGGTATGACGAGCAATAGGATCTGGGATATCCGGTACAGCGTTACCGATACCTTTGGCATAGGCTTTGGCTGGATCCAGCAGCGTTGTTGTCTGCTGGAGATCTTTGTCAGTCGTGAAGACCAGCACATAGATCTTCTGCTGGCCCAACGCTGGCGTAAGGCGCATCACACCGCCAAGACGGTCGGCGCTCATCACACCGGGTTCTTGATAGGTAAAGTATTCGCTTGGGAAGAAGGCAGATGGCGTCAGATTCTGATCGAGAATCAACACATTCGGTGCGAAGACGCTGGTTTGTTTGTTCACTTCACTGGAGAGTGTCAGGGTCAGCTCACCAATATTTGCAGGCACGCTGTAGGCCGCTACAGGGCCGCTGATACCTGGGACATTCAGAGTTTGACCGCCGGTCGAAAGCTGAGTCGTTTGCGTTTTAGATTGATCGACTGGCGTCCAGACAAGTTGCTGCAATGCTGCCGCAGGAATAGCCGGAGCCGTCGTCGTATTCTGTGGAACGAAATTCACATTTGCGAGTGTGATGGCCGGCGCACTGGCCAATAACCCCGCTGACAAGCAAAGGGCTACAAGATTTTTCTTCATTTTCATTGTTATCACCTCATAAAGCGCAGGTTCAGCGGTAGCCAGGCAATAGCGCGCCGTCCCTAAGGGATAGAGGGGCTTTCGCCCCTCTGTTTGATCAGTCCGTCAAATTACGACGTTATTACCACCAGATTTCCATCTGAGCACCGAAGGACCACTCATCGTTGTCGCCACGGCTAAAGCTGTTCAGAGAAGTGTCGCTGTAAGCAACGCCTGGGGTATAACCCGCTTTGCTGTTATTACCGGTTGGCGCATAGCCCCATTTTTCATCCCACTTGGCATAGGTCGCGAATACACGAATTGCCGGGCGAGACCAGATGCTGTCGCCAGCCTGCCATTGTTGCGCCAGGGTAATTTTGTATTGGTTGTTGGTATCGCCAGTCTCCTGAGACTTAACGTTGTCATAGCCAACTTCCAGCAAGGTACTCATGATTGGCGTCCATTTGAACATTGGACGCACGCCCACTGTCCACCACTTAGTACCGTTATTGCTGTCCAGATTGATGTCTTGATACATACCGACATACATCAGATCCCAGCTGTCGCCTAAGGAGATCGCACCGTGGTCCAGAACACGCCACAGGTGGCCATTATTGTTCATCGCATAGTTGATATCATCGGAGGTCCCGATGCTTGAACCTTGCGACAGGCCTTTACCTTGTGAGGTCATAGAATCAGTCGCATATTGCAGGACAAACTTGTTGAAGCCTTTTAACATGCTTTGAGTGTGCTCTGCGGTGAACATCCAGCCATCTTTTGATGCACCGTCAACCAGATAATAGCCATCACGTTCATTTGCACGGCCATAATCGGCACCCAGTTCCAGCGTGCCACCTGGGTTAATTTCCATCTGTGCTAAACGAACGTCGAAAACGTCATTCGCTGTGCGCGTGGTGTAGTCATAAATGCTGTTGCTGGAGAAAGAAGAAGAACCGCCCGCTTCTGAAGAACGCGTCGCAGCCAGAGACAGTTTACCGAAACCGACGTCGATGTTTTCCAGACCTGCACCAGGACCAGAGATATCCCAGTAGTAGAAGTCGATCATGTGAACGTCATGACGTTGATAGAAACGCTTACCGGCCCAAATGGTTGAACCTGGCAGCCAATCAATCAGGTTTTTACCCTGCACGTTCGCTTCACGGAATGCCGGGTCAGTCGCTTCCCAGTCATTCTGTTGTGCAACGGAATACGCTACGTTGGTATCGAAATAGAAGCTTTTATCACCTTCTTTCCAGACTTCCTGGCCCAATTTAATCTCGGCATAAGTTTCACATTCGTTACCGAGACGATATTTACTTTGGGCACCCGTTGCCTGGAAACATTGCTGCTCACCACCACTCCCGGTCCAGCCAATGCCAGAACGAGCATAACCTTTAAAGTCGACAGCACCGGCCTGGGCAGACAAGATGCCTGCCGCAATGGCGAGAGCCAGAGGAACTTTGCGCAGAGTAATCATTATTCTATCTCCTGAGATCATTGCTTTTCTTTGAACACTTCACCTGACGGTTTCGTGCCTTTTATTGGGATTGCTTAAACGCCAGGCTCTTTGTGCAACCGACGACATGCGGTGCCATCCTCACGGAACAGATGGCAACGCTCTGGCGGCAAGCCGATAGCGAATGTGGCACCCTCTTCTACCAACACCACGTCATTCTGGCGGTACACCAGGTTCTGACGGATGGCGGGGATCTGGATATGAATCTGTGTTTCATGACCAAGCTGTTCGACGACCTGAACTTCACCTTCCAGCGTCACATCGGCTATCTGACTCGGCAGTAAATGTTCAGGACGGATACCCAGGGACATATTCGCCCCGACCTGTACGTTGGCGCTGTCCACTGGCAGCCAAATCTGCTGGCGGTTAGGCAGTTCCACCTGTACCTGTTCAATAGCTGTCGCGGTCACTTTTACCGGCAGGAAATTCATCTTTGGCGAGCCAATAAAGCCCGCAACAAAACGGTCGGCCGGGTAGTGATACAGCTCTAAAGGTTTGCCCACCTGTGCGACGCGGCCTGCGTCCAGCACCACAATTTTGTCGGCGAGCGTCATCGCTTCAACCTGATCGTGGGTGACGTAAATCATCGTGCGGCCAAGACGTTTGTGCAGACGGGAGATTTCAATACGCATCTGAACGCGCAGGGCGGCGTCCAGGTTAGAAAGCGGTTCATCAAGCAAAAACACGCGCGGTTCTGCCACCAGCGTACGACCAATCGCCACGCGCTGACGCTGCCCACCGGACAGGGCTTTCGGTTTGCGCTCCAGCAAATGCGCCAGCTGCAGCACTTCGGCCACCTGATTCACACGCTGATTGATAACGTCTTTTTTAGCTCCGGCCAGCTTCAGACCAAAGGACATGTTCTCGGCAACGGAGAGATGGGGATAAAGCGCATAGGACTGGAACACCATGCCCACGCCGCGTTCTGCGGGCGGAATGTCATTCATGCGAGTCTCACCAATAAACAGATCGCCACTGGTGATAGTTTCAAGTCCGGCAATCATACGCAGCAGAGTTGATTTACCGCAGCCCGATGGACCGACAAACACCACGAACTCACCTTCGTGGATGTCCAGATCGATGTCTTTCGACACCACTACGTCGCCCCAGGCTTTCGTTACATTCCGCAGCTGTACGCTCGCCATGCCCTTCTCCCTTCGTTACAACCTGTCACCGACAGAAACATTCAAGATGGGCTGAATATGGGGCATCCATTACTGTTGTGAATCCTCCACCCCCTCGTTTTTTTGTGGGGGAGGAGGCGGGAGGATGAGACGGACGGTTCTGCCCCCGCATCAGGCGGGCTAAGGCTAATTTCGTGATGCACGCGACAAAAATCAGCGGGTTTTTATGTGCGCCATGACTCATAACTTAAATCTATGCAACACAGATCACACAAAGAGGGGGTGGGGCGTAGGGCTAAGGAGGATGGAAAGAGGATGTCAAATAAGGAGACTGAGTCACGTTGAACGACCTCAGTGTATCCACGAGCACATCACCCAAAAGGATGGCAGATATGAAGATCAATACTGGCGCACGCGTTTTCGCCTTGTCCGCCCTGGCAGCAATGATGATTTCCGCACCGGCGCTCGCCAAAATTGAAGAAGGTAAACTGGTTATCTGGATTAACGGCGACAAAGGCTACAACGGCCTGGCCGAAGTGGGTAAAAAATTCGAAAAAGACACCGGCATTAAAGTGACCGTTGAACACCCGGATAAACTGGAAGAGAAATTCCCGCAGGTTGCCGCGACCGGCGACGGTCCAGACATTATCTTCTGGGCGCATGACCGTTTTGGCGGCTACGCGCAATCTGGCCTGCTGGCTGAAGTCTCCCCAGATAAAGCGTTCCAGGACAAACTGTTCCCCTTCACCTGGGGACGCAGTGCGTTATAACGGCAAGCTGATCGCGTATCCGGTCGCCGTGGAAGCACTCTCGCTGATTTATAACAAAGACCTCGTACCGAACCCGCCAAAAACCTGGGAAGAGATCCCGGCTCTGGATAAAGAGCTCAAGGCGAAAGGTAAGAGCGCGCTGATGTTCAACCTGCAAGAACCGTACTTCACCTGGCCGCTGATTGCTGCTGACGGCGGATATGCGTTCAAGTTTGAAAACGGCAAATACGACGTGAAAGACGTGGGCGTGGACAGCGCTGGCGCGAAAGCCGGTCTGACCTTCCTGGTAGACCTTATCAAAAACAAACACATGAACGCGGATACTGATTATTCCATCGCAGAAGCGGCGTTCAACAAAGGCGAAACCGCGATGACCATCAACGGTCCGTGGGCTTGGTCTAACATCGATAAGAGCAAAATCAACTACGGCGTCACGCTGCTGCCTACCTTTAAAGGCAAGCCGTCTAAACCGTTCGTTGGCGTGCTGAGCGCGGGTATCAACGCCGCCAGCCCGAACAAAGAGCTGGCAAAAGAGTTCCTCGAAAACTACCTGCTGACCGATCAGGGTCTGGATGTGGTGAACAAGGATAAACCGCTGGGCGCCGTCGCACTGAAATCCTTCCAGGATACGCTGGCGAAAGATCCTCGCATTGCCGCCACCATGGATAACGCCCAGAAAGGCGAAATCATGCCAAACATCCCGCAAATGGCGGCGTTCTGGTATGCCACACGTACTGCTGTGATCAACGCGGCAAGCGGTCGTCAGACAGTGGATGCTGCGCTGAAAGACGCTCAGGGTCGTATTACGAAGTAATGCTTTTACCCCTTATTTCTCAGGGAATAAGGTTTATTGAATACGTTGTTTACGCAACATCATTCGCGTTGCATCGAGGCGGCAAGGATGCAAATCCCCGGGAGCTTACAACAGTAAGTGACCGGGGTGCGCGTCCGCAGCCAACAAAGAGGCAGCGTGAAGGATAAAGTGTAAAGAGGAAGATCCCCATGGATGTCATTAAAAAGAAGCACTGGTGGCAAAGCGACACGCTGAAATGGTCAGTGATAGGTCTGCTCGGCTTACTGGTGGGCTACCTTGTTGTTTTAATGTATGTACAGGGGGAGTACCTGTTCGCCATCATGACGCTGATTTTAAGCTCAGTTGGCCTGTATATTTTTGCCAATCGCAAAGCGTACGCCTGGCGCTACGTTTATCCGGGTGTCGCCGGGATGGGGCTGTTTGTCCTGTTCCCGCTGATTTGTACTATCGCTATCGCCTTTACCAACTACAGCAGCACTAACCAGCTCGCTCAGGAGCGCGCCCAGCAGGTGCTGATGGACCGTTCCTATCAGGCAGGAAAAACCTTTAACTTTGGTTTATATCCGGCGGGAGAGGAGTGGAAGCTGGCGCTGTCTGACGAGGAAAGCGGGAAATATTATGTCTCCGACGCCTTTAAGTTTGGCGGCGAACAAAAGCTGACGCTCAAAGAAGCGAATGCCCTGCCAGAAGGCGAACGCGCCAATCTGCGCATTATCACTCAGAATCGCCAGGCGCTGACGCAGCTCACCGCCGTGCTGCCTGACGAAAGCAAAGTCATCATGAGCTCGCTGCGCCAGTTCTCGGGCACGCAGCCGCTGTACACGCGGGCGGATGACGGCTCGCTGACCAACAACCAGACCGGCGTGAAATATCGTCCAAACAACGATATCGGCTTCTATCAGTCCGTGAACGCCGATGGCAAATGGGGTGACGATAAACTCAGCCCAGGCTATACCGTCACCATCGGCTGGGAGAACTTTACCCGCGTCTTTACCGACGAGGGCATCCAGAAACCGTTCATGGCCATTTTCGTCTGGACAGTGGTCTTCTCAGTCCTGACGGTGATCCTGACCGTGGCGGTCGGCATGGTGCTGGCGTGTGTCGTGCAGTGGGAGTCCCTGAAAGGCAAAGCCATTTACCGCGTACTGCTGATTCTGCCCTACGCCGTCCCGTCGTTTATCTCGATTCTGATTTTCAAAGGCCTGTTCAACCAGAGCTTCGGTGAAATCAACATGATGCTGGGTGCGCTGTTTGGCATTAAGCCAGCGTGGTTTAGCGACCCAACGACGGCTCGCTCGATGATTATCATCGTCAACACCTGGCTCGGCTATCCGTACATGATGATTCTGTGCATGGGCCTGCTGAAAGCGATTCCGGACGACCTGTACGAAGCCTCCGCGATGGACGGCGCGGGCGCGTTCCAGAACTTCTTTAAGATTACGCTCCCACTGCTGATCAAGCCGCTAACGCCGCTGATGATTGCCAGTTTTGCCTTTAACTTTAATAACTTCGTACTGATTCAGCTTCTGACCAACGGCAGCCCAGACCGCCTCGGCACCACCACGCCAGCGGGGTATACCGACCTGTTAGTGAGCTACACCTACCGCATCGCCTTTGAAGGCGGCGGCGGGCAGGACTTCGGTCTGGCGGCAGCGATTGCCACCCTGATCTTCCTGTTGGTTGGCGCGCTGGCGATTGTGAATCTGAAAGCCACGCGTATGAAATTCGATTAAGGGAGATAACGAAAATGGCTATGGTCCAACCCAAATCTCAAAAGCTGCGTCTCTTCGCGACGCACTTAGGTCTGCTGATTTTTATCGCAGCCATTATGTTCCCGCTGCTGATGGTTATCGCCATCTCACTGCGCGAGGGCAACTTTGCTACCGGCAGCCTGATCCCTGAGAAAATCTCATGGGAACACTGGCGACTGGCGTTAGGGTTTAGCGTCGAGCATGCCGATGGCCGCGTGACGCCGCCGCCGTTCCCGGTTCTGCTGTGGCTGTGGAACTCCATCAAAGTGGCCGGTATTACCGCCGTGGGAATTGTGGCGCTCTCAACCACCTGTGCTTACGCCTTTGCCCGTATGCGCTTCCCGGGAAAAGCGACGCTGCTGAAAGGGATGTTGATTTTCCAGATGTTCCCGGCGGTGCTGTCGCTGGTTGCGTTGTACGCGTTATTTGACCGTCTCGGTCAATACGTGCCGTTTATCGGTCTGAACACGCACGGCGGCGTCATCTTCGCCTATCTGGGCGGCATCGCGCTGCACGTATGGACGATTAAAGGCTATTTCGAAACCATCGACGGATCGCTGGAAGAAGCGGCTGCGCTGGATGGCGCAACGCCGTGGCAGGCCTTCCGCCTGGTGCTGTTACCGCTGTCGGTGCCGATTCTGGCCGTGGTCTTTATTCTGTCGTTTATCGCGGCCATTACCGAAGTGCCGGTCGCGTCTCTGCTACTGCGTGATGTGAATAGCTACACGCTGGCAGTCGGTATGCAGCAATATCTCAACCCGCAAAACTACCTGTGGGGCGACTTTGCCGCAGCCGCTGTACTCTCCGCCATCCCGATTACCGTCGTGTTCCTGCTGGCTCAGCGCTGGCTGGTTAACGGCCTGACGGCAGGCGGTGTGAAAGGTTAAGTTTCATCATGTAATGCCACTGCAACCCTCAACTTTGACGTAATTTTTGACCCAATACTCAAAATATTTTGCGGTGCTGGAAGGCGGTAAGCGAGTAAATCCCAGGAGCTTGCGAAAGTAAGTGACTGGGGTGAGTGAACGCAGCCAACCCATCAGCAGCGTAAAATATGAAAAGTAAACTTGTGACTGTTGTTAGGCGGCCCTCGGGCCGCCATTTTTTTATTCGCGCTTTAGCCGTTTCGAGTTGCACAGCCACAGGGTGATCACCAGCAGCAGGATCGCCGCCGAGTAGATCAGCACGTCGAGCGGTGATTTATGATCGACGATGATCAGCCGCACAATCGCGGTGATCCCGATATAGACAAAATAACGCAGCGGGAAGTGAAAGCCGGATTGAAAGTATTTCACAATCAGGGCGATAAATTCGAAGTAGAGAAAATAGACTACCAGTCCTTCCACCAGCTCATATTTGCTGGTTTGCTCGGGGGCGAACAGCACATCAGCCAGATGCACAGTTTCTTTGCCCAGAAAGACGACCAGTATCAGGCCAAGGCTCAACAGACCCATATTCAACACGGTCTGGAGAATCGTTGAGATAAACTCAACGCGCGGACGCGTCAGTGATGTCATACAGCACCTCAATCTCAGGGGCGAAGTACCTGTATAACGCAAAATTGTGACGGAGATCTATATTTTTTGTTTATGTTTTGTGCAAAGCGGAATTATTCCCTCTCCCTGACAGGGGGAGGGAATAAAACATCAGCGGAAGTTCACGCTCCGATCGCTGGTCATGTCGTACAGCTGGAACTTACGCCCAAGCTGCTGACCCCCGTCGCGCGTCAATGGCGTCCAGCCAATGGCCGCACGGCTGCGGGTTGGGCCGGATGAGAACAGATCAAGCGGAATCGATACATACACGCCTTTGGTGAAGTCCCCTTCGCCGTATTCGTCTGGTGAAACGTTGGTAATCGTGGCGTAACCGCCGACGACCACGCCGCTGTCGAAGCGTTTGGCAACCTCCAGCGTACCGCCTTTATCCCCCGCCAGATATTGCCCAACGCTGGCTTTCACCAGCACATCCTGCGCAAACGACGGCGTCCAGTAGGCAGTCAGATGACCGGTTTTGACGCTGTAATCGGTGAACTTCATCATGTCCTGCGCGCTACGCCAGTCACGCTGTTTCACGTAGTTGGCATCAAGGCCAAACGCCCAGTTGCTGTCGACCGGGCGGTACAAGAGTTCTGCACCCGCGCCGCCGTACATGGTTTCCAGATAACCGCCATACACCTGGCCATAGAAACTGTTGCCAAGATACTGGAAATAGTTGGCCTGCATGTTGTTCACATACACATCGTTCTGCACATATTCGCGCACGCGGGTTCGAACACGCGGCAGTTTTGAGTCGCTTGGCGGGTTGGTGTAGTTAAATTTGTCGTAGTTGTTGGCGATATTGCCAAACAGGCTACCGGTGGTCAGGAGGTGATCCGTCACCCACAGATCCGCCGTGGCCATCACGCCCAGCTGGTACATATAGAAGTTTTCTGGCCCACCAACGGACTGGTTCAATACCGGATCGACATGGAAATCAAAGCGGGATTTTTCGATATACCAGCCCTGTTCGGTAGTTTCTGGTACCACCGGTTCTACACGTTTTTGCACCAGTTCGGTTTCATGCCCCAGCGGTTCGCCTTCGAGATGACGCTTCAGGCTGGCCACGTCCGTTTCGGTCGTCACCTGCGGCATGTTGAGGCGATTTTCCGTCACGCGGATCGTACGGATCCCCTCCGGCAGATCGTTCATGATGATCCGATTCGCGCGCTCTATGCCTTCACGGGAATCGCGATATTTTACCTGCTCGCCCGTCACGTACAGCGTGTCACCTTTTGCCTGGATTTTAGGATCGGCCAGGCCCGCATTGTATTTCAGCAGCGTGAGCTGATTCGCCACCACCGAGTGCTGGATGATCGCGTCCTGCGGCTGCGGCTGATATTTTGGTCGCGCATTGTCGTTATAGGACGGCCGCATATCGTTAAAGTTAGTCCGCAGCGTGAAACCAAACATCACGGTGTTGCCGCGCTCGTAGCTGAGGTTAACGTCGGCCCAATCGGTGACCCGGTAAATAGCACCCACGTTAAACTTGCTCTTCTGCTCGATCTTGCCCGCAAAGTCCTCGGTGTAGTTGTTGCCTTCATATTCCAGCTTCAGACGCAGCGGCTGCCAGGGCGTTTGATATTCCACGCCACCAAACAGCGATGCCGGGCCGTGGAACATCTGGTCACCGCTCACCGAACCGGCTTTTTTATAGCTGTTGTCGCGAGAGCAATATTTGTCGCTGTAGGAGCAGAATGGGTTTTTCACGTTGCCGCTGGTGCCGAGATACCCCCAGCCCAAACCAAGTGAAAAATCGAACGGTCCCCAGGCTTTGCTGGCGACCAGATATTCCGCATCAAAAAGCCCTGTACCGCCGATATCACGCGCGCCCACGGACACCTGCGGCATCCAGTAACTCTCTTCCCAGAGGCGCAGTTTGAGGTCGAACGCTTTGTCTTTGTAAGTCTGGTTGCCGGAAAACGCATCAACGCTGCTGTACTGTTTGGTTCGAACATCCGTGTAGCGCAGCGTCGTTTCCAGCCACGGGAAAAGCTGTACGGAGGCCGAGTAGTAGCGGTACTGGTCGTTATCGCGATAGTTAAGACTGAGTTCACCCTCACGCGCCATGCGCGCGGTGGGGGTTTGCATGAGCCCTACACCGCCAAAATCTGACTGTGACGGACCAATGGGTGCCGGATACGTTTCGGCATGACAGGCAGCGCTTACGCAGAGCGCCAACATGCTATAGAGATAAGTTCTTTTCATTATTCCGGTATCCGCTGCGTCAGAGAGCGAAGAATGTCGGTGTTCAGCCCGTCATACGCTTTCGTCCAGAAGTGATCGGCAAAGCCGACAAAAATCACGCTGCCCGGCATGGGTTCGATGTGACGCTTATTCCAGTACGCCACGGGGACGTTTTGCCTGCGGCCATCGGGATAAATCACCCACGCGTAGCTGTTTTCCGCGCCACTCAGCAACTGTTGTTCATCCAGATAACTCGCCACGTCGCGTCCTGGCGTAAAGGGTTTTTGGCCTGGGCTGCTGACCAATCCCAGCACGGTGACGGTTGAAGGTTTCGCCACGATCCACAGCGTGTAGTCCCCTTCCAGCGTCGGGTTGCCGTTTTCCGTTACGCGCACTTCGTCGGGATCCAGATTCACCCGCTGACGTCCGGTCACGGTGATCGCCTGCAACTGCTGGCGTACCGCATTGATTGCCGCCGCCGTGTCGCCCTCTTCCTGCCCTGCCAGCCCGGTCAGGCGAGCCAGCAAAGCCTGGTGTTTTTGTTCAGCTATCGCCGTTGCCTGACGCTCGCTGATAATGGCGCCTGGCCACCAGCTGTTTGCCAGCCGGGGCTGCCCAACGAGATCGATCAGATGTTCGGCATTGGATAATGTTTTTGGCTCTTTGTTGTCCGGGGTATAGACCTTAATGGTTCCCGCAGACCACGCCAGCGGCGCGACGAGCGTGACGATCAGCGCAACGCTTGTGATGATTTTCATGATTTCGCCGCCTTGATCAGGGTGGCTTTCACCGGGAAGAAATCTGCGCCAAGGTACTGTAACGACTGACGAATCTGCCCTTCCTCATCTATCCAGAAGCGGTTGTGCCACGTCGCCCGATCGGTTGTGACTTCTTCATCCAGCACGCGGACCTGAGTTTCGTCGCTGCCCAGCGTCACGGTATCTGTCCCGTCCCAGCGGAAAACAGAACGCGCGGTGGCGTAGCGGACCTGCTTGTGCTCGGTCCAGCCCATGATGCGCGTCCAGCTTGCACCATCAACGATTTGATTCGGTTTGATGAGCGGGTCCGCCGCGAGGTTATTCACCTCAAGCAGGTTGTCACCGCCCAGCAGCGTTTTCACGATACGCCCATGCTGCGTCACGATGGTGGCCTGGTCTTGCGTCACCCATTTCTGCTGCCCGTTTTCATCGAAAGCGAGCACCACAAAAAGCTGCGGGCCATCGTTTAACTGCATGTACTGGCTGGCATACGGCATGTTTTGGATGTCATCGTCCGTAAGATGTACGCCAGGCGTGCCAAACACGCTGTCCCACAGTGAGTTGCCCAGCCCTTTTGTGGTGGCTGAGCATGCCTGTAAAAGCAGGCAAATCAGAATGATTGCAGGTCGCTTCACGACTCTTCTCCGAAGGGGCGAAATAACCACACCGAAGTGTGGTTATGATTAAAACACCCGTGATTACTGAGTGCTGGTTGTCGTGGTGGTCGTGGTTCCGGTATTGGAGCCATCACCGCCACCGGTTGCCGCCAGAGCGACACCCACGGCCGAGCCTACGGTGCTTGTCGCCGTCGCGGTAGAACTCCCCGCTGAGGCAGACGTTGCCGCTGAGCCTGCTGCTTCCCCGACCTGAACCGGAGCCGCATAGACAGACGTTGCCGCAAGCGCAGTTATGGCAAAAATGCCATACAGTACTTTCTTCATAACAATTTCCCTTCAATGAATGAATGGAGATTTGCCCAAAAAGAAATTCGGGCGGATTCGAGTATACACAACTAAAGCAGGCGGATTGACGTACGGGGAAATAGCCAGGCGGTTTTAGGATAAATGGATGAAAGGAAATATAAAACGCAAATATAAATTAATAAAATTATTTATATTCAATAACTTAAAATATAACTCTCAATATTAATACTCCGTATTTTCCTAAAATAACCCGCAGTTATTAACGGGGTAATCAGGCTTTTCGGATTAAACTTATAATAGAAATTTGCGTCAGGTAACGGACAACCGGAATTATCCGATAAAAAAATGCCGGCAGGTCGCCGGCATTCATTACGGAATAAAGATTATGCGCGCCAGGATTTATAGCGATTAATCAGACCATTTGTTGAACTGTCATGGCTGTTAATATCTTTATCGTCACCCAGCTCTGGCAGAATACGGTTCGCCAGCTGTTTGCCCAGCTCAACGCCCCACTGGTCAAAGGTGAAGATGTTCAGGATAGCGCCCTGAGTAAAGATTTTATGCTCATACAACGCAATCAACGCGCCCAGGCTGAACGGCGTAATTTCACGCAGCAGAATGGAGTTGGTTGGGCGGTTGCCTTCGAAGACCTTGAATGGCACCACGTTTTCCAGCGTCGCCGGATCTTTACCCAAATCGCGGTATTCCTGCTCAACCACATCGCGCGATTTACCAAACGCCAACGCTTCGGTCTGCGCAAAGAAGTTAGACAGCAGCTTCTGGTGATGATCAGACAGGGCATTGTGGGTTGTCGCTGGTGCGATGAAATCACACGGAACCATTTTGGTGCCCTGGTGAATCAGCTGATAGAACGCATGCTGACCGTTAGTACCCGGCTCACCCCAGATGATTGGGCCCGTCTGGTAATCCACCGCGTTGCCGTTACGGTCAACGTATTTGCCGTTGGATTCCATGTTGCCCTGCTGGAAGTACGCTGCAAAGCGGTGCATGTACTGGTCGTACGGCAGGATCGCTTCGGTCTCAGCACCAAAGAAGTTGTTGTACCAGATGCCGATCAGGGCCAGCAGAACCGGCAGGTTTTTCTCTGGTGCCGTGTTGGCAAAGTGTTTGTCCATCGCGTGCGCGCCGGAGAGCAGCTCAACGAAGTTGTCGTAACCCACGGACAGAGTAATCGACAGGCCGATTGCCGACCACAGAGAATAACGACCGCCAACCCAGTCCCAGAATTCAAACATGTTGGCGGTGTCGATACCGAATTCACCCACCGCTTTACCGTTTGTGGACAACGCCGCGAAGTGTTTCGCCACGTGTTTGTTGTCACCCGCCGTTGCCAGGAACCAGTCGCGCGCGCTGTGGGCGTTGGTCATGGTCTCTTGCGTGGTGAAGGTTTTCGACGCCACCAGGAACAGCGTGGTTTCTGGATTCACTTTCTTCAGCACTTCGGCGATGTGGGTGCCATCGACGTTAGACACAAAGTGCATGTTCAGATGATTTTTGTACGGACGCAGCGCTTCGGTCACCATGAACGGGCCGAGGTCAGAGCCACCGATACCGATGTTCACCACGTCGGTAATCGCTTTGCCGGTATAGCCTTTCCAGCTCCCGGAAATGATTTCTTCTGAGAAGGTTTTCATCTTCTCCAGCACCGCATTGACTTCAGGCATCACATCTTTGCCATCAACCATAATTGGCGTATTGCTACGGTTACGCAGCGCAACGTGCAGCACGGCACGGTCTTCGGTACGGTTGATCTTCTCACCGGAGAACATGGACTTGATAGCCCCTGCCAGATCGGTCTCTTTCGCCAGATCCTGCAGTTTCGCCAGCGTCTCTTCCGTGATGCGGTTTTTGGAGAAATCCACCAGCATCTGGTCGTCGAAGGTTGCGGAGAATTTGCCAAAACGGTCGCCGTCTTTCGCGAACAGATCCGCGATGGAGACGTCTTTCATTTCGTCGAAGTGTTTTTGTAGTGCCTGCCAGGCAGAAGTCTGCGTTGGATTGATGTTTTTCATTAGCAATACTCTTGTGATTTGAGAATTGTGACTGCGGTCGATTGTAGCGCCTGCGCGGAGAAATTGTGATGGTTTTTATGCCATTGGCCTGGCCTGTATCAAACGCGAGTGAAAAGACCCAAAAAGTATAGCTGCTGAATCCTGAGCCTGCGGGCGGTCAAAAGTAGCCCGTTCAGCGGTAAAGTGAAGGATAAAATAGCGTCCTTTTATAAGTCCTGTTACTCAGGGGGTACCCCCCATGAAAAATCCGCATAATCCCAGCGTTGACAGGACTCCTCCCGCATTTTATTTATAGGGCGGTATTTGCGCCTGCACCTGTTTTCATTTCATTCTTGTGCCAGGGTCGCTTTATTCTTTTCCTACACGAGGATGTTATGACGAGTTTTGTTGTCGCCAAGTTTGGCGGGACCAGCGTGGCCGATTACGCTGCCATGAACCGCAGCGCCGATGTGGTGCTGGCCGATCCGAATACCCGCCTGGTTGTTCTTTCTGCATCAGCAGGAGTGACTAATCTGCTGGTTGCGTTGTCTGAGGGACTGGAAGCGACAGAACGCTTTGTGAAGCTCGACGCGCTGCGCAAAATTCAGTTCGATATCCTCGAACGTATGCAAAATCCTCACGTCATTCGTGAAGAAGTTGAACGCCTGATGGAAAATATCACCACCCTGGCCGAAGCGGCCTCGCTGGCGACATCCACGGCGCTGACCGATGAACTGGTGAGTCACGGCGAGTTGATGTCCACCCTGCTTTTCGTTGAGATCCTGCGTGAACGCGACGTGATGGCGCAGTGGTTTGACGTGCGCAAAGTGATGCGCACCAGTGACCGTTTTGGTCGTGCCGAGCCGGACGTTGCTACGCTTTCTGAGCTGTCAAAACAGCAGCTGGCTCCGCGCCTTGCAGAAGGCATCGTGATTACCCAGGGCTTTATCGGGAGCGAAGCCAAAGGCCGCACCACGACGCTTGGCCGTGGCGGAAGCGACTACACGGCAGCCCTGCTGGGTGAAGCGTTGTATGCGACGCGCGTTGATATCTGGACCGACGTCCCTGGCATCTACACCACCGATCCTCGCGTGGTACCTGCCGCTAAACGTATTGATGTGATTGCATTCGAAGAAGCGGCTGAGATGGCGACATTCGGCGCAAAAGTGCTGCATCCGGCCACATTATTGCCCGCCGTGCGCAGCGATATCCCTGTGTTCGTCGGCTCCAGCAAAGATCCGAAAGCGGGCGGCACCCTGGTATGTAAAAACACTGTGAACCCACCGCTGTTCCGCGCGCTGGCGCTGCGCCGTAAGCAGACGCTGGTCACGCTGCACAGCCTGAATATGCTGCATTCGCGCGGATTCCTCGCCGAAGTGTTCGGTATTCTGGCGCGCCATAATATCTCGGTTGATTTGATTACCACGTCGGAAGTGAGCATCGCGTTAACGCTGGATACGACCGGCTCAACGTCAACCGGCGATACGCTGCTGACTCAGTCGCTGCTGATGGAGCTTTCGGCTCTGTGCCGCGTGGAAGTGGAAGAAGACCTGGCGCTGGTCGCGATCATCGGCAATAAGCTGTCACGCGCCTGCGGCGTGGGCAAAGAGGTGTTTGGCGTTCTCGACCCGTTCAACATCCGCATGATTTGCTACGGCGCATCCAGCTACAACCTGTGCTTCCTGGTGCCGGGCCACGAAGCCGAGCAGGTCGTGCAGAAACTTCATCATAATTTGTTTGAATAAAATTCCTTAGCAGGATAAACAATACCTATCAGCCGGGCACAGACCCGGCTTTTTTATAACAAAACAACACACTAAAATCGCAAGGAAAGACTATGTTATCCGCCATCACCCGGCTGTTCCCGTTATGGGCGCTGCTGCTCTCTGTGCTCGCTTATTACACGCCAACCACCTTCACCCCGATCGGCCCGTGGGTCACCACGCTGCTGATGCTGATTATGCTTGGCATGGGCGTGCACCTGAAAATCGACGACTTTAAGCGCGTGCTGTCACGCCCTGCGCCCGTCGCGGCGGGTATTTTCCTGCACTATCTGGTGATGCCGCTGGCCGCCTGGCTGCTGGCGATCGCCTTTAAGATGCCGCCGGATTTATCCGCGGGAATGGTTTTGGTCGGGAGCGTCGCCAGCGGTACGGCGTCAAACGTGATGATCTATCTGGCGAAAGGCGATGTGGCGCTGTCGGTCACCATTTCATCCGTTTCGACACTGGTGGGCGTGGTCGCCACACCGTTGCTGACGCGCCTGTACGTGGATGCGCATATTCAGGTCGATGTGATGGGAATGCTGCTCTCGATTCTGCAAATAGTGGTGATTCCGATTGCGCTAGGTCTGGTAATTCATCATCTGTTTCCGCGCGTGGTGAAGGCCGTTGAGCCGTATCTGCCCGCCTTTTCCATGGCGTGTATTCTGGCGATTATCAGTGCGGTGGTCGCGGGTTCAGCCTCGCACATCGCTTCTGTCGGTTTTGTGGTCATCATCGCGGTGATCCTGCATAACGCCATTGGCCTGCTGAGCGGTTACTGGGGCGGAAAACTGTTTGGCTTTGACGAATCCACCTGCCGTACGCTGGCAATTGAAGTCGGTATGCAGAACTCGGGTTTGGCTGCCGCGCTGGGTAAAATTTACTTCTCTCCGCTTGCGGCACTCCCCGGCGCATTGTTCTCGGTCTGGCATAATTTGTCTGGATCGTTGCTGGCGGGCTACTGGTCAGGGAAACCGATTGAAGAACCGCACAAGAAAGATAGGGTGAAAGCGGGTTAATTCGCTTCGCGCCAGGTCTGGCTTGCTTTACACTGAAGCCTCTTCTACAGGAGGCTTCAGCGATGGCTACACCGAGATTGACCCAGAAAGACATGACGGAGAGCGAACAGCGCGAGCTGAAAACCCTGCTCGATCGAGCACGCATCGCCCATGGACGCACGCTGACCAACGCCGAGACCAATCAGGTCAAAAAAGAGTACATCGACAAACTGATGGCTCAGCGAGAAGTTGAGGCCAAAAAAGCCCGCAAAGTCAAAAAAGCGCAGGCTTTTAAGCCCGACACCGAATCAACATTTTCCTGGTCAGGCAATACGGCACCACGTGGAAGGCGCTAATTAGCGCCCTTTCTTTTTGCGGCCAGGCTGAACAAAACGCTTTCCGGCTGGCTTGTTGCGTTCTTTTTCGGCAGATTTTGGTGCACTCACCACCGGGCGTTTAATTCCCTGCGTTTTCGGTTTTGCTTTCGTCTTCGGCTTCGCTTCCGAGGACGAATTTTCAATCAGTTTAAAAAGCTCAATCAGTTCATCACCGTTCAAATCACGCCATTCCCCGAGCGGAATACCCGCAAGGCTCACGTTCATAATACGTGTGCGTTCCAGCTTTGTGACTTCAAAACCAAAGTGCTCGCACATACGACGAATCTGTCGGTTTAAACCCTGAACCAGGGTAATGCGAAACGCAAACGGCGCCTCTTTTTTGACTTTACACTTCTTGGTGACGGTGCCCAGAATTGGGACGCCAGCGCCCATTCCACGAATAAAATCGTCAGTGATCGGTTTATTGACCGTGACCACATACTCTTTTTCGTGGTCGTTACCCGCACGCAGGATTTTATTGACCAGATCGCCGTGGTTGGTCAGGAAAATCAGCCCTTGTGAATCTTTATCGAGACGACCAATCGGGAAGATACGGCTGCTGTGGTTAACGAAATCCACGATATTATCGCGCTCGCCGTCTTCCGTGGTGCTGACAATGCCAACCGGTTTGTTTAGCGCGATAAACACCAGATTTTCTTCGTCTCTTGGCTCGATTAACTGACCATTCACTTTGACCACATCGCCAGGGGCGACCTGATCACCGATAGCCGCGCGTTTACCATTGATGAACACGTTACCCTGCTCGATGTAGCGGTCAGCTTCGCGGCGTGAGCAAATCCCGCTCTCGCTAATGTATTTGTTTAATCGGGTTGATTGGTTGGGCAGCATAATTTCTCCTTTATAGGCGAAATATACCTTAGGTTGCGGCGAGTAAAAAGATTAGCCGCCAATATCTCAGTCGAGTTTGCGGCGTGCTTTCAGGATCTCCACGTTAGTCATTTACTCCCCTACAAACACCTTCTAATTTCCTTCCATTCGCCAAACTGACACTGTAGTTTAAAAACAACATGGAGTAGTATGAAGGAGATTGTTCAAACAGAATCCTTCCGTTGCTGGGAGCAAAACGTAAACGATCCACGTGCAAAAACGCTTATTGCAGCGCGTTTATTCCGCCTGGCTAATGGTCTGCCGGGGGATGTAAAACCTGTTGGAGAAGGTATCAGCGAGCTACGGATTCATTACGGCCCGGGTTACAGGATCTATTTTAAATCGCAGGGAAACGTACTGATCATTTTGCTCAGTGGCGGCAATAAAAATAGTCAGGATAAAGACATCATTCTGGCAAAGACACTCGCAAGATCACTCGAACATCGGGAGTTTATACACCATGACTGAACTCACTCATTACGATCCTGCCCGGGCGCTTATCAATGATGATGAAATTAGCGTATTCATGGCTGATGCGCTAGAAACTGGCGATTCTGCCTACATTGCTAAAGCATTAGGGATCGTTGCCCGCGCAAAAGGAATGTCTACCATTGCGACACAAACGGGTTTGTCTCGCGAACAGCTGTATCGCTCTTTTAGTGAAAAAGGTAACCCAACGCTTAAAACCACGCTTGCCGTTATGAAAGCGCTGGGTCTTGGATTGACGATTAAAAGTGCTGAAGATTAATAATCATCCCTTTCGTCATCTTCGTCCGGCTGTTCCATCACGCTATAGGCCACGGCGCAAAACAGCGAGTTGAGACGTTTCATATCGCCGAGCAGCCCCAGGTGCAGAGAGCTGGTTTCGATACTTTGCACGTTTTGTTGATGCAGTCGGTCAACGTGCGCATGCGAGTAGCGGCGATTCAGAATACGGAAGCGGTGCTTATTACGGCGCAAACGGCGCGCGCTGGGCACGTCGCTGGAGAAGAAGACCGACATCGCCAGCTTCAGGTTATTGAGTAACAGTTCCAGCAACGCGTCCAGCTCGGCGACGCCCTCCAGGGAAAATGCCCGACGTGCCGCCAGCGATTTATCGGCAATCTCGCTGCCCATACGCTCGACAATATCGGATGCCTGCTCAAGGTTTAGCGACATCTCGATAATCTCCGCCCAGCGGCGGGACTCCTCTTCGGCCAGCTCATCCTGCGGCATGCGCGCCAGATAAAGTTTGATGGCGGTATAAAGCACGTTGATATCGTCAGCCAGCTTACGCAGCTCTTTTTCTTCGCGCGGCTCACCGTGCATGACCTTTTTCAGGCCATCCAGCATCGTTTCCATCGCATCGCCAATGCGCAGCGTCTCGCGCGCTGCATTGGCCAGCGCCAGCGCAGGCGTATCCAGTGCGGAGGTGTCGAGGTGTTTCGGCTTCAGGCGCGCGTCGAGCTCTGGCTCATCGCGGATCATCCGCTTGCAGAAACGCGCCATTGGCCCGGCAAACGGCACCATCGCCAGGCAACGTACCAGGTTGTAGAAAACGTGGAAGTAGATAACCAGCTCCGCTTTCGGCAAGGGCAAATTATCCATCGCGTTCGCCAGCGGATGCACAAACGGCAGAATAATCAGGCTGCCCACCAGCTTAAACAGCAAACTGCCGAGCGCCACACGACGGGCGGCGGCGTTGGCGCCGCTGTTGTTCAGCATTGCCAGCAGTCCCGAGCCAAGGTTGGCACCGATCACCAGACACAGTGCCACCGGGAATGAAATCGCGCCCGCTGCCGTCAGAGTCGCGGTCAGCAAGACCGCGGCCAGGCTGGAATAACTGACGATGGCGAAGACCGCACCGATCAGTGCATCGAGCATGATGTCGCCGGTCAGCGAAGCGAAAATAACCTGCACACCGTTAGCCTGGGTAATCGGCGTGACGGCCTGAACAATCAGTTCCAGTGCCAGCAGGATCAGGCCGAGGCCAATGCCCACGCGCCCAAGCTGGCCTTCGCGCGTCTGTTTACGCCCCAAAAAGAAGATCACGCCGATGAAAATCAGCAGCGGCGAGAGCCAGGAGAGATCGAAGGTCAACACGCGTGCCATCAGCGCGGTGCCCACATCCGCGCCCAATACGATGACCAGCGCGGGCGTCAGCGCAACCAGGTCTTGTGCCACAAACGAGGTGACGAGCATCGTGGTCGCATTGCTGCTTTGCACAAGCGCGGTGACGCCAATACCCGCGCAAAAGGCGAGCGGTTTCTTCTCAACGCTGCGGCTGAGAACAGTACGTAAGCGTGCGCCAAACACACGCATCACACCGGTACGGACAATATGAGTGCCCCATACCAGGAGAGCGACGGCAGAAAGCAGGTGTAACAGTGTCAGCACGGAAGTGGGTTCTCCTTATCGTTATGTGTTCCTTTGGTTCCCTCCCCGCTTTTTCACGTGAGGAAAGACCTTCTTCCAGTATAAGGCTTTAAACGTAATAAAGAGACAGGGCGCCGCATGAGCGCCCCGTATGTTGTAAGGAAAAGTGAAATATCCCGATTTATCTAGCGTCTGGTACGGGCTGGCAAGTAATGAAGTTTAATATTGACCGTCGGCGGCGCAGCCAGATTGCACACCAACTGCTCGCAGCGAGGGGAGCGTACACAGAGTACGTGACTCGAGCGAGAACAGCCCTGGTGCGAGCTGGCAAGTAATGAAGTTTAATATTGACCGTCGGCGGCGCAGCCAGATTGCACACGGACTGCTCGCAGCGAGGGGAGCGTACACAGAGTACGTGACTCGAGCGAGAACAGCCCTGGTGTAAGCTGGCAAGTGAGCCAGGTCAATCCGCATCGTAACCCAGGTTAGGCGCCAACCAGCGCTCCACTTCCGACACGCTCATCCCTTTACGCATGGCGTAGTCTTCCACCTGGTCGCGTTGAATTTGCGCGACCGCGTAGTATTTGCTGTCAGGATGGCTGAAATACCAGCCCGAAACAGACGCGCCTGGCCACATGGCGAAGGATTCCGTCAGCTTCATGCCGGTATGGGTTTCGACATCCAGAAGTTGCCAGATCGTTCCTTTTTCGGTGTGCTCAGGGCACGCCGGATAGCCTGGTGCCGGGCGAATACCCTGGTAATTCTCGCGGATAAGTTCCTCATTGCTGAGGTTTTCATTCGGAGCATAACCCCAATGCACTTTGCGCACGCGCTCATGCAGATATTCCGCGAAGGCCTCGGCCAGACGGTCCGAAATCGCTTTAACCATGATTTTGTTGTAATCGTCGTGCTGCGCTTCAAACGCCTCCGCGAGAGCGTCTTCTTCAAGGCCCCCGGTGACAGCGAATGCGCCAATGTAGTCCGCTTTGCCGCTGAGTTTAGGCGCGACAAAATCGGCCAGGCAGTAGTTCGCAAAGCCGACTTTTTCGGTTTGCTGGCGCAGATGACGGCTGACCGCCAGCACGCTGGTGCGGGTTTCATCGCGATAAATTTCGATGTCATCGCCCACGCGGTTAGCCGGGAACAAGCCAACCACACCGCGCGGATTTAGCGTTTTTTCTGCACTTAGCTGGTCAAGCATATCGTTGGCATCGTTGAACAAGCGCTTGGCTTCTTCACCCACCACGTCGTCCTCGAGGATGCGCGGGTATTTCCCCGCCAGCGACCAGGTCATGAAGAACGGCGTCCAGTCGATGTAGTTACGCAGCGTTTCGATGCTGGCAGTAACGTCCTGCACGCCCAGACGGTGCGCCACGGGCGGCGTATAGCTTGACCAGTCAAAAGCCAGATCGTTTTCGCGTGCGGCGGCCAGCGTCACCGGCGGCGTGCGCGGCTTTTTACGCGCATGCTGGATACGCACGGTGTCGTACTCTTTGCGCGTTCGCGCTACAAAATCATCGCGTTGCGTGTCGGACAGCAGCGCAGAAACCACGCCAACGGTGCGCGAGGCGTTCTGCACGTACACCGTTGGCCCACTGTAATTCTGCTCGATTTTGACCGCCGTGTGCGCTTTTGAGGTGGTCGCCCCGCCAATCAGCAGCGGAATGGTAAAGCCCTGCCGTTCCATCTCTTTTGCCACGTTAACCATCTCGTCGAGCGACGGGGTGATTAACCCGGACAGGCCAATCAGATCGGCATTCACTTCACGCGCGGTTTTGAGAATTTTATCCGCCGGAACCATCACGCCTAAATCGATGATTTCGTAGTTATTACACTGCAGGACCACGCCGACGATATTTTTGCCGATGTCATGCACATCGCCCTTCACGGTGGCGATCACCATCTTGCCGTTACTGGAACTTTTTTCTTTGCTGGCCTCAATATAAGGCTCTAGATAGGCCACGGCTTGCTTCATGACACGCGCGGATTTCACCACCTGCGGCAGGAACATTTTCCCCTCGCTGAACAGATCGCCCACCACGTTCATGCCATCCATCAGCGGCCCTTCAATCACTTCAATAGGACGTGCAGCCAGCTGGCGCGCTTCTTCGGTATCCAGCTCGATAAACTCCGTGATCCCTTTCACCAGCGAATATTCCAGACGCTTTTTCACATCCCACGCGCGCCATTCCGCCTGCTGAATATTCGCGCTTTCATCCGCTTTGCTGCCGCGATATTTCTCTGCCAGATCCAGCATGCGTTCAGTAGCATCATCGCGACGGTTTAAAATCACATCTTCAACCCCCTCGCGCAGCTCGGCAGGCAAGTCATCGTAAATCGCCAGCTGTCCGGCGTTGACGATACCCATGTCCATCCCGTTGCGAATCGCGTAGTAGAGGAACACGGCGTGGATCGCTTCACGCACCGGATCATTACCACGGAATGAGAACGACACGTTGGAAACGCCGCCGGAGATCAGCGCATGCGGCAGCTCGCGTTTGATGTCTTCACACGCGCCAATAAAATCCTGCGCATAGTTGTTGTGCTCTTCGATGCCGGTCGCGACGGCGAAAATATTCGGATCGAAAATAATGTCTTCCGGCGGGAAGCCGACCTCTTCGGTCAAAATCTTGTAGGCGCGTCGGCAAATCTCAATTTTGCGCTCGCGGGTATCCGCCTGACCGACCTCGTCAAAGGCCATCACCACGACGGCCGCGCCATAACGGCGCACAAGTTTGGCGTGGTGGATAAACGGCTCAATCCCCTCTTTCATCGAGATGGAGTTAACAATGCCTTTACCCTGAATGCACTTCAGCCCTTTTTCGATGACATCCCATTTCGAGGAGTCGATCATGATCGGCACGCGGGCGATGTCTGGCTCACCGGCAATCAAATTCAGGAAACGCACCATCGCCGCTTCGGCGTCGAGCATCCCTTCATCCATGTTGATGTCGATGATCTGCGCGCCGCTTTCGACCTGCTGACGCGCAACATCCAGCGCTTCGTTGTATTTCTCTTCTTTGATTAACCGTTTGAATTTGGCAGAGCCGGTGACGTTAGTACGTTCACCGACGTTCACAAACAGGCTCTCTTTGCTGATGGTCAGCGGTTCAAGACCCGCCAGACGACAGGCCACCGGCAGGTCCGGCAGCGTGCGCGGCGGCAAGCCCGCCACGGCGTGACTCATCGCGGCGATATGTTCTGGCGTTGTGCCGCAGCAGCCACCCACAATATTCAGGAAGCCAGACTCCGCCCACTCGCGAATTTGTGCTGCCATGGTCACCGCGTCGAGATCGTATTCCCCAAAAGCGTTTGGCAGGCCCGCATTCGGGTGCGCGGTGACATAGCAATCGGCGATACGTGAAAGTTCCTGGACGTACTGACGCAGTTCGTCAGGCCCCAGCGCACAGTTCAGACCGAAGGTCAGCGCGTCCGCGTGGCGCAGAGAGTTATAAAACGCTTCGGTTGTCTGCCCGGAGAGGGTACGTCCGGAGGCATCGGTAATGGTGCCAGACACCATGATCGGTAAGTCAACGCCCAGCGCTTCCATCTCTTCTTTTACGGCGAAGATGGCGGCTTTGGCATTGAGCGTATCGAAGACCGTTTCGATCATGATCAGATCGGAACCGCCTTCCACCAGCGCTTTGGTGGATTCACGATACGCGGCCACCAGCTGATCGAAAGTGACGTTACGGAAAGCGGGATCGTTAACGTCTGGTGAAATTGATGCGGTACGGTTGGTCGGCCCCAGAACACCGGCCACATAGCGTGGCTTTTCCGGCGTGCGCGCGGTCCATTCATCAGCGCAGGCGCGAGCAAGCTTTGCTGCGGTGAAGTTGATTTCCGCCGACAGGGATTCCATCTGGTAATCGGCCATGGCGATCGTTGTCGAGTTGAACGTGTTGGTTTCGACAATGTCCGCACCCGCCTCAAAATAGGCGTGATGAATCGCCGCAATGACATCGGATTTACTGAGCACCAGCAGGTCATTGTTGCCTTTCAGGTCGCAGGGCCAGTCGGCGAAACGTTCGCCGCGGAAATCGTCTTCGCTCAGACGGTAGCTCTGGATCATGGTGCCCATGCCGCCGTCCAGCACCAGAATTCGTTCGTTTAACTGCGCACGCAGTTGGTCTATTTTGCTGCTCACACTTGCTCCCGACAACGCTCACCCAGGCCACCAGGCCAGTTATCCATACTGGCATAATCTGACTGAGCGGAGAAGCCACACTGCGTTAACATGAGACATGTTCACTATCACTCCTCCGATCAGTCAGGATAACGGTTGCAAAATCACCAAATAAAACGAAAATGATTTCCACGATACAGAAAAAGGAGTTCGCTATGGTTGCCACCGTTCCCGCTAAACGCGGCAGAAAACCTGCTGCCACTACTGCCGCTCAGCCTGCGGGTCAGGTCCAGTCGTTGACGCGTGGATTAAAGCTGCTGGAATGGATAGCCGAATCGCACAGCAGCGTAGCGTTAACAGAGCTGGCGCAGCAGGCGGGCTTACCGAACTCCACAACGCATCGTCTGCTGACCACCATGCAGCAGCTGGGTTTTGTCCGTCAGGTTGGCGAGCTTGGGCACTGGTCGGTAGGCGCGCATGCGTTTATCGTCGGCAGCAGCTTCCTGCAGAGCCGTAATTTGCTGGCGATTGTGCATCCGATTCTGCGCAAGCTGATGGAAGACTCCGGCGAAACGGTCAATCTGGCCGTCCTGGACCAGAGCGATCATCAGGCGATTATTATCGACCAGGTACAATGTACGCAGTTGATGCGTATGTCTGCGCCGATTGGCGGCAAGCTGCCCATGCACGCTTCTGGCGCGGGGAAAGCGTTCCTGTCGCAGCTCAGTGAGGAGCAAGTCACTGGCCTGCTGCATCGAAAAGGGCTGCATGCCTATACGCATGCCACCCTGGTTTCACCGGTACATCTGAAAGAAGATTTAGCCCAGACCCGCAAACGCGGCTACTCGTTTGACGATGAAGAGCACGCGCTTGGCCTGCGCTGCATTGCGGCATGTATTTTTGATGAGCATCGCGAGCCGTTTGCCGCGATCTCCATTTCCGGACCGATTTCACGCGTGACTGACGATAGCGTAACGGAGTTGGGTGCGCTGGTGATCAAAGCGGCCAAAGAAGTGACGCTGGCCTATGGCGGGATTCGTTAAGGCTTTTGCGGCTTGATGCCCTCACCCCAACCCTCTCCCACGGGGAGAGGGAGAAGACACTAAAACGGCAACCGGGTTGCTGTTTGCTTTTACTCTGTGCGGCCTGATGCCCTCAGCCAGCCCTCTCCCACGGGGAGAGGGAGAAGACACTAAAACGGCAACCGGGTTGCTGTATGCTTTTACTCTGTGCGGCCTGATGCCCTCACCCCGGCCCTCTCCCACGGGGAGAGGGAGAAGACACTAAATCGGCAACGGGGATGCCGTTTACTTTTACTGTGTGCGGCCTGATGCCCTCACCCCGGCCCTCTCCCACGGGAGAGGAGAAGACACTAAATCGGCAACGGGGATGCCGTTCTGCTTTATTCTCGCTGGCAAAAGCGCTGCCGTTTGCGGTACGCGTACACATCTTCGACATGCCCCTGTTTGATTCGCGTTTGCAGACCGCGCCAGTAATCGGCGTGGAACAGATCGTCGTGCATCTCTTCAAAGAGCGGCCCGATGCGCGGGTCGGCGCAGAGCCAGTGGCGAAACTCCTCCGGGAAGACATCGCCCGGCGAGACGCTGTACCACGGCTCGCTGGCGAGTTCATCCTCTGGATATCTCGCTGCTGGAATGGTGCGGAAATTTACTTCAGTCATGTAGCAAATTTCGTCGTAATCGTAGAACACCACGCGTCCGTGACGGGTCACGCCAAAGTTTTTAAACAGCATGTCGCCGGGGAAAATATTGGCAGCGGCAAGCTGGCGGATCGCGTTGCCGTACTCTTCAATTGCATCGCGCAATTGCGCGCCTTCAACCTGCTCTAGCCAGATATTTAGCGGCACCATGCGACGTTCAATATAAAGATGGCTGATAGCAATTTTATCGCCCAAATCGGTGATTTTACCCGGCGCTTCCTGAAGGAGTAACGCCATCAGCGTGGGATCGATCTGGCGCTTATCCAGCACAAAGTTTTCAAACTCTTGCGTGTCCGCCATGCGCCCGACGCGATCGTGCTCTTTCACCAGCTGATAACAGGCGCGAACGTGCGCCGCCGTCATCTCTTTTTGTGGGGCAAACTGATCTTTAATGACTTTAAACACGCGGTCAAAACCGGGCAGCGTGAACACCAGCATCACCATGCCGCGGATACCCGGCGCTTCAATAAACTGCTCATCGGTGCTGGTGATGTAGTGCAAATATTCGCGATAGCTTTCGGTCTTAGCGTGCTTCTGGCAACCAATCGCCATGTAGAGTTCGGCGGTGGTTTTGACAGGTAATATCTCGCGTAGCCATTCGACCAGGGCGGCGGGAAGCGGGGCATAGACCATGAAATACGAGCGGGCGAAACCGAAGACAATACTGGCCTCCGCGCTGGTCGTCAGGCAGGTATCAACAAACAGTTCGCCGTCATCAGAGCGATGGATGGGCAGTAAAAAAGGGATCGTGGCTTCCGGTGTGATGAGTTTGCCAACCAGCCATGCCGCTTTGTTACGGAAAAACAGTTCGTTTGCGACCTGTAAGTGGCTGTGGCGCAACGTCTCTTCACCCAAGGTGTCGATCAGATGTGCAGCGATGTAGCCGACATCACGTGCTTTATTCTGCCAGGGCAGTCGCAGGGGTAAATCTGACAACACGTTGTTGAGGGCATTTTCCCAACCCGGTTCGGGAAAAAAATCTTTCGCCAGTGGACGGGGAATCGCCCGAAAGCGGCGCTCCGGCTGAGAACTGAAAATAAATAACCGCTCAGGAGATAACGAGCGGTGGTCAAATAACCGACAATAGACGGAGTTGAAAAAGCTCTCCGCAATCTCGAAGCGCGGGTAATCCGGTAATAAATGGGTGTAATGCTCTTTCACACGCAGCAGAAAATCCGCATCGGTGCTTTTACCCTCGGTGATGCAACGTAACTGCTCCACGACGAGACCAACATGGTGATCGTAAAGGTGAATACGCTGCTTCATGGCTTGCTGAACGGCGTGCCAGTCGGCGTGCTCAAAGCGCTGCTGTGCGCCTGACGTGACCTCCAGAAAACGACCATACTGCGCATCAAAGCCCTGCAGAATGGTTTGTGCAATCAGTAACTCCAGACCTCGCGACATAGTTTTCCCTCGCCCCCTCCCGGAGGGAGAGGGAAAAATGCGGTTAGAACTGTGATTCTTCGGTCGAGCCGGTCAAGGCGGTGACGGATGAGGCGCCGCCCTGAATAATAGTGGTGACTTTGTCGAAGTAGCCCGTGCCCACTTCCTGCTGATGAGAGGCGAAGGTGTAACCTTTTTGACTCGAAGCAAATTCCGGCTGCTGCACTTTTTCGACATAGTGGCGCATCCCTTCACCCTGCGCGTAGGCATGCGCCAGGTCGAACATGTTAAACCACATGCTGTGAATGCCCGCGAGCGTAATAAATTGATATTTGTAGCCCATCTCGGACAACTGCTGCTGGAAGCTGGCGATGGTGCTGTCATCCAGATTCTTCTGCCAGTTAAACGAGGGCGAGCAGTTATAGGCCAGCAGTTTGCCGGGGTATTTTGCGTGAATGGCATCGGCAAAGCGTTTCGCCAGCGCCAGATCCGGCGTGGAGGTTTCACACCACACCAGGTCCGCATACGGGGCATAAGCCAGACCACGGCTGATCGCCTGTTCGATACCCGCATGAGTACGATAGAAGCCTTCGCTGGTACGCTCACCGGTAATAAATTCGCTGTCGTAAGCATCACAGTCGGAAGTGATCAGGTCAGCGGCGTCGGCATCGGTACGGGCGATAACCAGCGTCGGGACACCCAGTACATCTGCTGCCAGACGCGCGGCGACCAGTTTCTGAATGGCTTCCTGAGTTGGCACCAATACTTTGCCACCCATATGCCCACACTTCTTCACGGACGCCAGCTGATCTTCAAAATGAACGGCCGCTGCACCGGCTTCAATCATGGATTTCATCAGCTCAAACGCGTTCAGTACGCCGCCAAAACCGGCTTCTGCATCGGCAACGATCGGCAGGAAATAATCGACATAACGCGGATCGTTTGGCTCAATCCCCGAAGACCATTGGATCTGATCGGCACGACGAAATGTGTTGTTGATCCGATCGACAACCGATGGCACAGAGTTAGCCGGATAGAGTGACTGATCCGGATACATGCTGGATGCCAGGTTAGCATCGGCCGCCACCTGCCAGCCGGAAAGATAGACCGCTTCGATTCCCGCTTTCGCCTGCTGTAACGCCTGGCCGCCCGTCAGCGCCCCGAGACTATTGATGTACCCTTTTTTCGATTCACCGTGCAGCAGACGCCACATTTTGGCCGCACCAAGCTGCGCAAGCGTACATTCAGGATTGACCGAGCCGCGTAATTTCACCACGTCCTCTGCGCTATACGGGCGTTGAATGCCTTCCCAGCGCGGCTGTGTCCACTCTTTTTGTAATTCTTCGATTTGTTGGGTGCGCGTTTTCATGTGCAGATGCTCCGTATTGTTATGGGGTGGATTTATGCAAGCAGGCGGTAACCTGGCAGGGTGAGGAAGTCGATTAATTCATCCGACGTCGTGATATGTTCCATCAGACGCGCGGCGTCGTCGAAACGACCGCTGCTAAAGCGGTGCTCGCCCAGCTCGTCCTGGATGGTCATCAGCTCTTCGGCCAGCATCTGGCGGAACAGCGATTTCGTCACCGGTTTGCCGTTGCTGAGGGTCTTCTGGTGATGGATCCACTGCCAGATGGAGGTACGCGAAATCTCAGCCGTCGCGGCATCTTCCATCAGACCGTAAATCGGTACGCAGCCGTTACCTGAAATCCACGCTTCGATGTACTGCACGGCAACGCGAATATTGGCGCGCATACCGGCTTCAGTTCGTTCGCCTTCGCAGGGTGCCAGGAGTTCCTCTGCGGTGACAGGCGCATCGTCTTCACGACTAACGAAAAGCTGGTTCTTGTTATCGCCTAATGTCCGGTTAAAAACGTCCATTGCCGTGTCAGCAAGGCCTGGATGCGCAATCCACGTACCGTCGTGACCGTTGTGGGCTTCCAGCTCTTTATCCGCTTTTACTTTGCTCAGCACCTGATTGTTGCGCTCGGCATCTTTGCTCGGAATAAACGCAGCCATTCCGCCCATCGCGAATGCGCCGCGCTTGTGGCAGGTTTTTATCAGTAAACGCGAGTAAGCGTTCAGGAAAGGTTTATCCATCGTGACCGCCTGACGGTCGGGTAAAACGCGGTCAGGATGATTTTTCAGGGTTTTGATGTAGCTGAAAATGTAGTCCCAGCGCCCACAGTTCAGTCCTGTGATGTGGTCACGCAACGCGTGCAGGATTTCATCCATCTGGAATACCGCAGGCAATGTTTCAATCAACAGTGTGGCTTTGATGGTCCCGCGCGGTAAATTAAAGCGATCCTCCGCATAGCTAAACACTTCACTCCACCAGGCCGCTTCTTTCCAGGACTGGGTTTTTGGCAGATAAAAATAGGGACCGCTGCCTTTTGCCAGCAAATTTTGATAGTTGTGGAAGAAGTACAACGCAAAATCAAACAGGCTGCCGGGAATCGGTTCATCACGCCAGGTGACGTGTTTTTCTGGCAGATGTAGACCTCGTACGCGGCAGATTAAGACCGCAGGATCCGGTTTGAGCTGGTAGATTTTCCCGGTTTCGTTGGTATAGCTGATCGTCCCATTAACCGCATCGCGCAAGTTGATTTGCCCTTCAATCACTTTGCGCCAGTCCGGTGCGAGCGAATCTTCGAAATCCGCCATAAACACTTTAACGTTGGCATTCATGGCGTTAATGACCATTTTGCGCTCAACCGGGCCGGTGATTTCAACGCGACGATCCTGCAAATCCTGAGGAATACCGCGAATCTTCCAGGCCGAATCACGAATGGAAGCAGTTTCCGAAATAAAGTCAGGCAGTTTGCCGTTATCTATATCCTGCTGTTGCTGAATGCGCGCCGCCAGCAGCGTTTGGCGCTTTGGCGCGAAGCGCGTGACCAGCTCAGCGAGAAATTCGACAGCCTCTGGCGTCAAAATCTGCTTTTCCTGCTCCCCGTGTGGCTGATTAAAGGCCAGTTCGTCTGCTGTCGTTGCCTGTTGAGTCATTACGCTGCTCCTCATCAAAGATCCCAATACACTCATCCAGTGCGAGCGAAAGATCGTTGGACAGTTTTCGCTCAGCAGAGTTAAGACTATCTATTATTTTTCTAAAATCAAAAATAATTTCCATTTTAATAATTAAATGAACTTAACTCACTGATTAACAATGCGTTAAATATTTTCTGGTTGTCGGTTTGTATTTCGGAAATAAAAAAGGCACCCGAAGGTGCCTTATCTGGAGAGCTGAAACGCTTTAGGATCGTTTGAGTCAGTCAATTATTCTAGCGTTGGATTCATATGTCGCAGATCGTATGGCGTGATCTGGTAGACGTAATAATTGAGCCAGTTGGTAAACAGCAAATTACCGTGGCTGCGCCAGGATGCTCTGGGCGTGTTTTGCGGATCGTTTTTAGGGAAATAATTGTACGGCACTTCCGGGCTCAGGCCTGCTTCAACATCGCGGAAAAACTCGCTTGCCAGCGTATGTGCATCGTATTCAGGATGCCCCGTGACAAAGGCAATACGCTTGTCCCTGCTGGCAAAGAGATAAGCATCGCCATCTTCCGTCTCGGCGAGGATTTCCAGATCGGTGTAATCGCGAATGAGCGCGGCCGGGAAATCAGCATAGCGCGAGTGAGGTGCCAGGAAAAAGTCATCAAAACCGCGCGTCAACAACGCGTGGGGATGCAGAATATGGTGTTCGTAGACGCCAGACAGCTTGTCTGAACGCGTCTGTTTAGGGATGCCATAAAGAATATTCAGTGCAGCCTGGACGGCCCAACAAACAAATAGCGTTGAAGTCACATGATCTTTCGCCCACTCCAGCACCTGTTTGATCTGCGGCCAATAGGCGACATCGTTAAATTCGACCAGACCAAGCGGTGCCCCGGTCACAATTAATCCATCGAAATTATCATTACGGATATCTTCAAAATCACAGTAAAAGTTGTTGAGGTGCTCAGAAGGGGTGTTGCGTGACTCGCGTGCATCAATACGTAAAAGCTGAACATCGACCTGCAGCGGTGAGTTCGAAAGAAGGCGAAGGAACTGGTTTTCCGTTTCGATTTTTTTGGGCATCAGATTGAGGATAAGGACCTTCAGCGGACGAATTTCCTGACCTGTCGCACGCGAGGCCTTCATTACAAAGACGTTTTCTTCTCGCAAAAAATTGACGGCTGGTAGCTCGTCCTGCACCCGAATCGGCATAGCCTTAAATCCTCACAGCATACGTATAAACGTTTAGACATCCAGATAGCTGACAATAACGAAGATTCATGTGAATGTCGAGTCTGTATGAGAAAGGTGAGAAAGTTTCACGGCGGGGGGAATGGATGAGATTGTCGATTTTATTGAGGAGTGGCTACAGACGCAGTAAACATCTGGCCAACGTATCAGACTGGCTTGTTTTCTGCGCAGCTCACCCAAAAAACACAAGCAAAAAACCCCGGACCTTGCGGACCGGGGTTCTTCTTTATTGATGCCTGGCAGTTCCCTACTCTCACATGGGGAGACCCCACACTACCATCGGCGCTACGGCGTTTCACTTCTGAGTTCGGCATGGGGTCAGGTGGGACCACCGCGCTAAAGCCGCCAGGCAAATTCTGTTATCAACATGCATCTCTGCACGTCAATTAATCTGTTATCAAGCTGAATATCGTCTCTTTCCGCCAAAACAGCTTCGGCGTTGTAAGGTTAAGCCTCACGGTTCATTAGTATCGGTTAGCTCAACGTATCGCTACGCTTACACACCCGACCTATCAACGTCGTAGTCTTCAACGTTCCTTCAGGACTCTCAAAGGAGTCAGGGAGAACTCATCTCGGGGCAAGTTTCGTGCTTAGATGCTTTCAGCACTTATCTTTTCCGCATTTAGCTACCGGGCAATGCCATTGGCATGACAACCCGAACACCAGTGATGCGTCCACTCCGGTCCTCTCGTACTAGGAGCAGCCCCCCTCAATTCTCCAGCGCCCACGGCAGATAGGGACCGAACTGTCTCACGACGTTCTAAACCCAGCTCGCGTACCACTTTAAACGGCGAACAGCCGTACCCTTGGGACCTACTTCAGCCCCAGGATGTGATGAGCCGACATCGAGGTGCCAAACACCGCCGTCGATATGAACTCTTGGGCGGTATCAGCCTGTTATCCCCGGAGTACCTTTTATCCGTTGAGCGATGGCCCTTCCATTCAGAACCACCGGATCACTATGACCTGCTTTCGCACCTGCTCGAGCCGTCACTCTCGCAGTCAAGCTAGCTTATGCCATTGCACTAACCTCCTGATGTCCGACCAGGATTAGCTAACCTTCGTGCTCCTCCGTTACTCTTTAGGAGGAGACCGCCCCAGTCAAACTACCCACCAGACACTGTCCGCAACCCGGATTACGGGTCTACGTTAGAACACCAGCCATTAAAGGGTGGTATTTCAAGGTTGGCTCCACGCAGACTGGCGTCCACGCTTCAAAGCCTCCCACCTATCCTACACATCAAGGACCAGTGTTCAGTGTCAAGCTATAGTAAAGGTTCACGGGGTCTTTCCGTCTTGCCGCGGGTACACTGCATCTTCACAGCGAGTTCAATTTCACTGAGTCTCGGGTGGAGACAGCCTGGCCATCATTACGCCATTCGTGCAGGTCGGAACTTACCCGACAAGGAATTTCGCTACCTTAGGACCGTTATAGTTACGGCCGCCGTTTACCGGGGCTTCGATCAAGAGCTTCGCGTTACCGCTAACCCCATCAATTAACCTTCCGGCACCGGGCAGGCGTCACACCGTATACGTCCACTTTCGTGTTTGCACAGTGCTGTGTTTTTAATAAACAGTTGCAGCCAGCTGGTATCTTCGACTGATTTCAGCTCCACGAGCAAGTCGCTTCACTTACCATCAGCGTGCCTTCTCCCGAAGTTACGGCACCATTTTGCCTAGTTCCTTCACCCGAGTTCTCTCAAGCGCCTTGGTATTCTCTACCTGACCACCTGTGTCGGTTTGGGGTACGATTTGATGTTACCTGATGCTTAGAGGCTTTTCCTGGAAGCAGGGCATTTGTTACTTCAGCACCGTAGTGCCTCGTCATCACACCTCAGCGTTAATAAGCGTCCGGATTTACCTAAACGCTCCGCCTACATGCTTAAACCGGGACAACCGTCGCCCGGCTAACATAGCCTTCTCCGTCCCCCCTTCGCAGTAACACCGAGTACAGGAATATTAACCTGTTTCCCATCGACTACGCCTTTCGGCCTCGCCTTAGGGGTCGACTCACCCTGCCCCGATTAACGTTGGACAGGAACCCTTGGTCTTCCGGCGAGCGGGCTTTTCACCCGCTTTATCGTTACTTATGTCAGCATTCGCACTTCTGATACCTCCAGCATCCCTCACAGGACACCTTCGACGGCTTACAGAACGCTCCCCTACCCAACAACGCATAAGCGTCGCTGCCGCAGCTTCGGTGCACAGTTTAGCCCCGTTACATCTTCCGCGCAGGCCGACTCGACCAGTGAGCTATTACGCTTTCTTTAAATGATGGCTGCTTCTAAGCCAACATCCTGGCTGTCTGTGCCTTCCCACATCGTTTCCCACTTAACTGTGACTTTGGGACCTTAGCTGGCGGTCTGGGTTGTTTCCCTCTTCACGACGGACGTTAGCACCCGCCGTGTGTCTCCCGTGATAACATTCTTCGGTATTCGTAGTTTGCATCGGGTTGGTAAGCCGGGATGGCCCCCCTAGCCGAAACAGTGCTCTACCCCCGAAGATGAGTTCACGAGGCGCTACCTAAATAGCTTTCGGGGAGAACCAGCTATCTCCCGGTTTGATTGGCCTTTCACCCCCAGCCACAAGTCATCCGCTAATTTTTCAACATTAGTCGGTTCGGTCCTCCAGTTAGTGTTACCCAACCTTCAACCTGCCCATGGCTAGATCACCGGGTTTCGGGTCTATACCCTGCAACTTAACGCCCAGTTAAGACTCGGTTTCCCTTCGGCTCCCCTATACGGTTAACCTTGCTACAGAATATAAGTCGCTGACCCATTATACAAAAGGTACGCAGTCACCCTGATAAATCAAGGCTCCCACTGCTTGTACGTACACGGTTTCAGGTTCTGTTTCACTCCCCTCGCCGGGGTTCTTTTCGCCTTTCCCTCACGGTACTGGTTCACTATCGGTCAGTCAGGAGTATTTAGCCTTGGAGGATGGTCCCCCCATATTCAGACAGGATACCACGTGTCCCGCCCTACTCTTCGAACTCACAGTATGTGCATTTTTGTGTACGGGAGTATCACCCTGTACCCTGCGACTTTCCAGACGCTTCCACTAACACACAAACTGATTCAGGTTCTGGGCTGTTCCCCGTTCGCTCGCCGCTACTGGGGGAATCTCGGTTGATTTCTTTTCCTCAGGGTACTTAGATGTTTCAGTTCCCCTGGTTCGCTTCGTTAAGCTATGTATTCACTTAACGATAGTGCAACGGATTGCACTGGGTTTCCCCATTCGGAAATCGTCGGTTATAACGGTTCATATCACCTTACCGACGCTTATCGCAGATTAGCACGTCCTTCATCGCCTCTGACTGCCTAGGCATCCACCGTGTACGCTTAGTCGCTTAACCTCACAACCCGAAGATGTTTCGTAAAACACCCGCAGTGTTGCGAAAATTTGAGAGACTCGAACACACCGCTTATCTGCTCTTATTACGGAGAGCAGACACAGTGTGTCGTTTCAATTTTCAGCTTGATCCAGATTTTTAAAGAGCAAATATCTCAAACATGACTTACTGTTTACACAGTGCAATCAGTTTTGAGATACAGAGGTCGGCGACTTTCACTCACAAACCAGCAAGTGGCGTCCCCTAGGGGATTCGAACCCCTGTTACCGCCGTGAAAGGGCGGTGTCCTGGGCCTCTAGACGAAGGGGACACTGAAGTCTCAATCGCAAGACGCCTTGCTATTTACTTTTCATCAGACAATCTGTGTGGACACTACAAAGGCAGGTTCTTCAGGTAAGGAGGTGATCCAACCGCAGGTTCCCCTACGGTTACCTTGTTACGACTTCACCCCAGTCATGAATCACAAAGTGGTAAGCGCCCTCCCGAAGGTTAAGCTACCTACTTCTTTTGCAACCCACTCCCATGGTGTGACGGGCGGTGTGTACAAGGCCCGGGAACGTATTCACCGTAGCATTCTGATCTACGATTACTAGCGATTCCGACTTCACGGAGTCGAGTTGCAGACTCCGATCCGGACTACGACATACTTTGTGAGGTCCGCTTGCTCTCGCGAGGTCGCTTCTCTTTGTATATGCCATTGTAGCACGTGTGTAGCCCTACTCGTAAGGGCCATGATGACTTGACGTCATCCCCACCTTCCTCCAGTTTATCACTGGCAGTCTCCTTTGAGTTCCCGGCCGAACCGCTGGCAACAAAGGATAAGGGTTGCGCTCGTTGCGGGACTTAACCCAACATTTCACAACACGAGCTGACGACAGCCATGCAGCACCTGTCTCAGAGTTCCCGAAGGCACCAAAGCATCTCTGCTAAGTTCTCTGGATGTCAAGAGTAGGTAAGGTTCTTCGCGTTGCATCGAATTAAACCACATGCTCCACCGCTTGTGCGGGCCCCCGTCAATTCATTTGAGTTTTAACCTTGCGGCCGTACTCCCCAGGCGGTCGACTTAACGCGTTAGCTCCGGAAGCCACTCCTCAAGGGAACAACCTCCAAGTCGACATCGTTTACGGCGTGGACTACCAGGGTATCTAATCCTGTTTGCTCCCCACGCTTTCGCACCTGAGCGTCAGTCTTTGTCCAGGGGGCCGCCTTCGCCACCGGTATTCCTCCAGATCTCTACGCATTTCACCGCTACACCTGGAATTCTACCCCCCTCTACAAGACTCTAGCCTGCCAGTTTCGAATGCAGTTCCCAGGTTGAGCCCGGGGATTTCACATCCGACTTGACAGACCGCCTGCGTGCGCTTTACGCCCAGTAATTCCGATTAACGCTTGCACCCTCCGTATTACCGCGGCTGCTGGCACGGAGTTAGCCGGTGCTTCTTCTGCGAGTAACGTCAATCACTGTGGTTATTAACCACAATGCCTTCCTCCTCGCTGAAAGTACTTTACAACCCGAAGGCCTTCTTCATACACGCGGCATGGCTGCATCAGGCTTGCGCCCATTGTGCAATATTCCCCACTGCTGCCTCCCGTAGGAGTCTGGACCGTGTCTCAGTTCCAGTGTGGCTGGTCATCCTCTCAGACCAGCTAGGGATCGTCGCCTAGGTGAGCCATTACCCCACCTACTAGCTAATCCCATCTGGGCACATCTGATGGCAAGAGGCCCGAAGGTCCCCCTCTTTGGTCTTGCGACATTATGCGGTATTAGCTACCGTTTCCAGTAGTTATCCCCCTCCATCAGGCAGTTTCCCAGACATTACTCACCCGTCCGCCGCTCGTCACCCGAGAGCAAGCTCTCTGTGCTACCGCTCGACTTGCATGTGTTAGGCCTGCCGCCAGCGTTCAATCTGAGCCATGATCAAACTCTTCAATTTAAGTTTGATGCTCTTGAATTAAACTTCGTAATGAATTACGTATGTTCACTCAGAGACTTTGGTATTCATTTAGCGTCCGAAGACGTTTAGAATCCATGTCACTTTGAGTGCCCACACAGATTGTCTGATAAATTGTTAAAGAGCAGTGCAACGCGGCTTTCGCTCACCGTTGCGAGGTGGCGTATATTACGCTTTCCTCTTTCAGAGTCAATCCTTTATTTCAGGATTTTTCTCTTCAACCGAACCGGCTGTTTGTGTGAAGTGATTCACATCTGCCGTGTCGATGGAGGCGCATTATAGGGAGTTCTCGATCATCCGCAATACTTAAATGACAGAAAAATGACTGACTGCTGCATTCCACAGCAAAACCCCGCCTTATACCTGTTTTCACACAGACTTATCCACAATGCTGCGAAAATTTGAAAAATCACGAGCGGTGCGCAAACGTTTTCGTTAAAATGCACGCGCTAAACAAGGATGCCCCGTTAGGGGTGTTAGATGAGTTTTTTGCGAAAAATTCATCTAACACTCTCTGTCATCGTGAAATCCAGGGGATTTACCATGCAACAACGTCGTCCAGTCCGCCGCGCTCTGCTCAGTGTTTCTGACAAAGCCGGTATCGTCGAATTCGCTCAGGCACTTTCTGCACGTGGTGTAGAGCTGCTATCCACTGGCGGCACCGCTCGCCTGTTAGCAGATAAAGGTCTGCCGGTAACCGAAGTGTCCGATTACACCGGTTTCCCGGAAATGATGGATGGACGCGTAAAGACCCTGCATCCGAAAGTACACGGCGGCATTCTTGGTCGTCGCGGCCAGGACGACGGCATTATGGAGCAACACGACATCGCCCCGATCGATATGGTGGTCGTTAACCTTTATCCGTTCGCCCAAACCGTCGCCCGCGAAAACTGCTCACTGGAAGATGCCGTTGAGAATATCGATATCGGTGGCCCGACCATGGTGCGCTCCGCGGCGAAGAACCATAAAGATGTTGCCATCGTAGTAAAGAGCAGTGACTACGACGTCATTATTAAAGAAATGGATGCCAACGAAGGTTCTCTTCTACTGGCGACCCGTTTTGACCTCGCCATCAAAGCGTTTGAACACACTGCCGCTTACGACAGCATGATCGCTAACTACTTTGGTAGCCTGGTCCCGGCCTATCACGGCGAAAGCAACGAACCTTCTGGTCGTTTCCCACGTACCCTGAATTTGAACTTCATTAAGAAGCAGGATATGCGTTACGGCGAAAACAGCCACCAGAACGCTGCCTTCTATATAGAAGAAGAAATTAAAGAGGCATCCGTCGCAACCGCTCAACAGGTTCAAGGCAAAGCCCTCTCTTATAACAACATCGCTGATACCGATGCGGCGCTGGAGTGCGTGAAAGAGTTCAGTGAGCCAGCATGCGTCATCGTGAAACATGCAAATCCGTGTGGCGTTGCCGTCAGCACATCTATCCTTGAAGCCTACGACCGGGCTTACAAAACCGATCCGACGTCCGCATTCGGCGGCATTATCGCGTTCAACCGCGAACTTGATGCCGAGACGGCACAAGCCATTATTTCCCGCCAGTTTGTTGAAGTGATCATCGCGCCTTCCGCAACGGAAGAAGCCCTTAAAATCACCGCAGCCAAACAAAACGTTCGCGTACTGGTTTGTGGCCAGTGGGCAGAGCGTGTTCCAGGCCTGGATTTCAAACGTGTTAATGGTGGTCTGCTTGTTCAGGATCGCGATTTAGGTATGGTGACTGCGGGCGACCTGCGCGTCGTTAGCCAACGTCAACCAACCGAACAGGAACTGCGTGACGCGCTGTTCTGCTGGAAGGTCGCCAAATTTGTTAAATCCAACGCGATTGTATATTCGAAAGAGAATATGACGATCGGCATAGGCGCAGGCCAGATGAGCCGCGTTTACTCTGCCAAAATCGCCGGTATCAAAGCCAGCGATGAAGGCCTGGAAGTAAAAGGCTCCGCAATGGCATCTGATGCCTTCTTCCCGTTCCGCGACGGCATTGATGCAGCAGCAGCCGTTGGCGTGACCTGTGTTATCCAGCCGGGCGGATCCATTCGTGATGACGAAGTCATCGCCGCCGCTGACGAACACGGCATCGCCATGATCTTCACCGATATGCGTCACTTCCGCCATTAATCCCGGAGTCAGTAATGAAAGTATTAGTCATTGGTAACGGCGGGCGCGAGCACGCTCTGGCATGGAAAGCAGCGCAGTCGCCGCGGGTGAGCACCGTTTTTGTCGCGCCGGGTAACGCCGGTACGGCACTGGAGCCCACTCTGCAGAATGTGGCTATCGGTGTAACCGATATTCCGGCGCTGCTGAATTTTGCGCAGAGCGAGAAAATCGATCTCACCATCGTCGGTCCAGAAGCACCGCTGGTGATTGGCGTTGTTGATGCATTCCGCGCCGCGGGTCTGAAAATCTTTGGCCCAACCGAAGGTGCTGCGCAGCTGGAAGGCTCTAAAGCGTTCACTAAAGATTTCCTCGCGCGTCATAAAATCCCGACGGGCGAATATCAGAACTTTACTGAAGTCGAACCTGCGCTGGCTTATTTGCGTGAAAAAGGTGCACCGATCGTCATCAAGGCCGACGGTCTGGCGGCCGGTAAAGGCGTTATCGTTGCGATGACGCTCGAAGAAGCCGAAGCTGCCGTTCAGGATATGCTGGCGGGTAACGCCTTTGGCGATGCGGGTCATCGTATCGTGATTGAAGAGTTCCTCGACGGTGAAGAGGCCAGCTTTATTGTCATGGTTGACGGCGAGCACGTTCTGCCGATGGCCACCAGCCAGGATCACAAACGCGTTGGCGATGCAGACACCGGTCCAAACACCGGCGGAATGGGCGCTTACTCTCCGGCACCGGTTGTGACTGATGACGTTCACCAGCGCACCATGGACCGTATCATCTGGCCAACCGTCAAAGGCATGGCCGCGGAAGGCAATACCTATACCGGTTTCCTGTACGCTGGTCTGATGATCGACAAACAGGGCAATCCAAAAGTTATCGAATTCAACTGCCGCTTTGGTGACCCTGAAACGCAGCCAATCATGCTGCGCATGAAGTCCGATCTGGTTGAACTGTGTCTGGCTGCATGCGAAGGCAAGCTGGATGAAAAAACATCCGAGTGGGACGATCGTGCTTCTCTGGGCGTGGTGATTGCTGCGGGCGGTTATCCCGGTGATTACCGCAACGGCGACGAAATCCACGGTCTGCCGCTGGAAGAAGTCGACGGCGGTAAAGTGTTCCACGCCGGGACGAAACTGTCTGACGACGATCGCGTAGTGACCAACGGCGGGCGCGTTCTGTGCGCAACGGCGCTGGGAAATACGGTCGCGGAAGCGCAGAAGCGTGCGTATGCGTTAATGGCCGATATTCACTGGGACGGCAGCTTTAGCCGCAGCGACATCGGTTATCGTGCAATTGCACGCGAGCAAGGCGAGTAATTTACGCTAGCCCTCTCCGTCTGGAGGGGGTTTTCAATCAGAAGTTTTTTTCTGTCGGCTGCCAGGTACAAAAATCTTCATTTGCCACCAGCAACAGCTGCGAACCTTCGGATGCTTCAAGCCAGGCCACACTCACTTCTATTGACGAATGACGTTGACGCCTTTCGATGTGTTCCTTTGCCCACGTGTCCAAATCGGGTTTCACCGTTTGACCTTCGCAGGTGGTCACCGAGCCATCGGCATGCCAGCGCCCCTGATGCAGCACAACGCGCCCCTGACGCAGCGCATCGCTGGTCTGACGGATTTGGTCGGCACGATAACGGTATAAGGCGATTTGATCGCTCGAAAGCTGCTGTTTTTGGCCGTCAACTTCGCGCTGCATGAAGCTCAGCTCGCCGCGACTATCAAACCGGACACGAATGTGTTCAGGCGTTTTACTGTAGATGTTGAGCTCAATCAGCGACAGCGCATCATCCTGCCAGCGGTATTCCGCTGTAGAGGTATTGCCCTTGTGCCAGGGACTGAATGCAGAAAGGAGATGGACTTCACCATTGACGTCTTTACGCCAAATTCGCACCGCACCCTGATCGCCTGCGTATCCACTCGCGGTGAATGGCGGCAAAGCAGAGTCATGGCTACAGGCCGAGAGCAACAGCACGCCTGCCAGCGCCAACGTTGAGCGCCAGACAGACAAAAGGGGCGAAACCGCCCCCTTGTTAAAACTGTTCACTGCCACGCGGCTTACTTAACTGCGTCTTTCAGTGCTTTACCAGAAACAAATGCTGGTACGTTAGCAGCAATTTTGATTTCTTTACCGGTCTGCGGGTTGCGGCCAGTACGCTCAGCGCGGTGGTTCACTTTGAAGGTACCGAAACCAACCAGTTGTACAGCATCGCCTTCTTTCAGAGACTCAGTAATAGCAGCCAGGGTGGATTCCAGTGCAGCTTTAGCCTGCACTTTAGACAGATCAGCCTTGTCCGCAATTACATCAATCAGTTGAGTCTTGTTCATAAGTTATCCTTTCAATGTGTTTATCGCTTGCTAAGCATCGAGTGCGACGAAAATGCCAAAAAAGCACTCTCCTGCATACACGCACCGATAGCCACTTTTTTTCGCCCCCCAAATGTAGACCAGACGGGGGGCAGAAGGGAAGAGTAGAGGTGCGACAAAACAGGCGTTAAATCACGTTTTATTGTCTCACTGGTTAAAAATTATACCAATATTACTCTCACCCGCCTCGCGTAAGTCCGCGCGCAGGCCTTTTATCAGTTCAATATCGCGTTCTTCGCAGTCGGCCAAAAGTCGGAATATTTCCCACTGAATGTCCCATTCTTGTTCAACAGCAGGGTTCACTCTCAGCTCTTCATCGGTCATTTCACGACCTTCCTGCGTCATTTCCAGCATCGCAACGGTGGTAATCGACGCCTTACTCACTTCGATGGCGTGCTCCAGGGTTTCACCGCTTAAACGCGAATGCACCAGTTCACTCAATGCCACGCAGGCGTCGATCGCTGGATAGACACCATACATATCGTAGTCATCCGCCGATGGGATCGCCTCTTCCAGCTTTTCGAGCTGGGAGTCAAAGTTCACCTTCGCGTCTTTAACCGTCAGTGTTTCCCAGATCAGGTCGAGAATACGGCGATAAATCTGGCCTTCACCAAATTCGGTTTCCTTGCAGAACGTCGCATAATTGGGATACATGCGCTCGCACAGGCAAGCCATAAAGGTGACATGCTGCCAGCTTTCCAGCTTCTCAAGGCGCAGATGAATCGGGTTTTGTAACATGATGATGTCTCGAATCGGAAATTAGCGGCAGTTTACCTGAATCAAGGCTGAATTTCCTGCCAACGAATAAAAGCCGGGCGCGCCGATGCGACCGCATCAGCCCAGCGCGTCGGCTCTGGTAAACGGTAACCTTTCATACAACGCTGCACCCACGCAAGCGCACTGTCTGTGCTCACGCGATGCCCTGTCGCCACGAACAGCGGATTGCATCGTGCTTTGCTGCGCCAGACCCACGCCAGCTGTTCGCCTTTATCCATCAACGGTGCCAGCGCGCCCGGCTCAGCAGAAAGTGGCTCAAATTTCCCACACAGGCGCTTTTTCGCCACGCCAATTGTCGGGACATCCACCAGCAAACCAAAATGGCTGGCCACGCCCAGACGACGAGGATGGGAAATCCCATGACCATCAACGAACAGCAGATCGGGTTTTTGCGAGAGTTGTTCCCACGCTGCCAGCAGCGCGGGATATTCACGAAAGGAGAGAAAGCCAGGAATGTACGGCATGGTGGTGGCGATTCGCGCCACCTTATATTCAACCAGTTCCAGCGAGGGATACGTCAACAGCACCATCGCCGCTCGCGTCACGTCACCACCCTGCTCAAATCCCACGTCGGCGCCGGCGATCAACTGCGGCGGATCCTTATCCAGACCATCCTCACGGATCACTGACGAGGCAAGTTCGATTTGCTGAGCGCGTAACGACGCGAGATCCATAACAACTCCTTACAGATGATACTGGGCAGAATGTCGGTGCACCGCCTCCACAAACGCGCCAGCGTGCTCTGGCGGTACATCCTGATGAATTCCGTGACCCAGGTTGAAGACGTGACCTTCGCCCTGACCGAAACCTGCAAGTATAGACGCAACCTCTTCTTCGATACGTGCAGGCTGAGCGTAAAGCATAGACGGGTCCATGTTGCCCTGCAGCGCGACGGTGTCGCCCACGCGACGACGTGCGTCGGCAATATCAGTGGTCCAGTCAAGGCCCAGCGCATCGCAACCGGTGGCCGCCATGGCTTCCAGCCATTGTCCGCCGCCTTTGGTGAACAGCGTTACCGGCACACGACGACCTTCATTTTCACGTAGCAGGCCATCGATAATTTTGTGCATGTAATAGAGAGAGAACTGCTGATAATCGCGCCCGGTGAGCACGCCGCCCCAGGTATCAAAGATCATCACCGACTGCGCGCCCGCTTTAATCTGCGCATTGAGATACAGCGTGACGCTTTTCGCCAGCTTATCAAGCAACGCGTGCAGGGCCAGCGGCTCGGCATACATCATCTTTTTAATAACGGTAAAGGCTTTGCTACTGCCGCCTTCAACCATATAGGTCGCCAGCGTCCATGGGCTACCGGAAAAACCAATCAGCGGTACTTCGCCTTTTAGCTCGCGACGAATGGTGCGTACCGCGTTCATCACGTAACCCAGTTCATCTTCAGGATCCGGAATCGGCAGCTTATCAATATCGGCTTTGCTCTTAACAGGAGACGTAAAGCGCGGACCTTCGCCCGTTTCGAAATACAGCCCAAGCCCCATGGCATCCGGGATAGTCAGGATATCTGAAAAAAGGATCGCCGCATCAAGCGGGAAACGGCGCAGTGGCTGAAGCGTCACTTCACAGGCCAGCTCCGCATTTTTGCACAGCGACATAAAATCGCCCGCCTGCGCACGCGTAGCTTTATATTCCGGAAGATAGCGGCCTGCCTGGCGCATCATCCACACCGGGGTAACATCAACGGGTTGGCGCAGCAGCGCACGCAGATAACGATCGTTCTTCAGTTCGGTCATTTTGCAGGTTCCTTAAGCATCTTGCCGCTAGTGTATCACGTCATTCAGGCTTCATAGTCGGCCCGACACATTGCCACGGTATCTTCTATCAGGCGACGCGCCACGGTGCCCGGTGGCGGTAACAGCGGTAAATTGTCGTAGCGATACCAGTTTGCTTCCAGCAACTCTTTCGGGTCGATAACGATCTCGCCGCTGTCATAGTCAGCCATAAAGGCCGTCATCAGTGACATCGGGAAGGGCCACGGTTGAGAGGTAACGTAACGCAGATTTTTGACTTTAATCCCGCTCTCTTCCATCACTTCACGCGCGACGGTTTGCTCAAGCGTTTCGCCGACCTCAACAAATCCAGCCAGTACCGTGTGAATACCATTCCGGTGGCGGACATGCTGCGCCAGTAAAATCGAATCATCACGACGAATAGCAACGATGATGCACGGTGCAATTTGCGGGTAATAGCGCTCACGGCAGTGGCTGCACAGTAGCGCCCATTCGGTTTTACTTGGATGCATAGGATGACCGCAATAACCGCAGAACTTATGCGAACGGTAGAATTCGGCTAACTGCACCCCGCGTCCGGCCAGCTGAAACAGCCCCGCATCATGATCCATCACCTGACGTACCGATCCCATATCCTGACGGCGATTCTGTTGGATCAACCACACAGCATCGCCCTGCCATTCACCGATCTTTAATGCCGATTGCCCCACAAGATCGAATTGCCCGGCTTCGCCGTAAGGTAACTCTCCGGCGGGCAACCATAATTTTTGCTCATGGCTGACGATCCACCAGCCACGATCTAATTTTTCAATTATACGATCCATATCTATTGCACTACCTTCGCTTCACAGGCATGTTGATAACAATATTCTTACAAATTTAGGCGGGCAGCTTTTAACCTTAACCTTGCGGAGTCAAACATGCTAAACCAGCTAGAAAGCCTGACAGAGCGCGTTGGAGGAAGTAATAAATTGGTCGATCGCTGGCTGCACGTGCGTAAACAATTGCTTGTTGCCTACTATAATCTGGTTGGCATTAAGCCTGGCAAAGAATCCTATATGCGCCTGAATGAAAAAGCGCTGGATAATTTTTGTCAGAGTCTGGTGGATTACCTTTCCGACGGCCATTTCAATATTTATGAACGTATTATCCGTGAAATGGAAGGAACGAATCCGTATTTAGCGGCGACAAAACTCTATCCGCAGCTGGAAGCGAACACCCAGCAGATTATGGATTATTACGACTCCGCGCTCGAAAACGCGATCGACCAGGATAACTATCTGGAATTACAGCAGGTGCTGTCCGATCTGGGCGAAGCCCTGGAAGGGCGATTTACGCTGGAAGATAAGCTGATTGCCCTCGTGCTGGACCACAATTTGAAAGCCAGTAACGAAGATAACGTCGCGCGACCTGCTTGAGTTATTAATCGTTAACGCGTAGTTTACAAACACGACCCTCTCTGGAGGGGCATTACACGAAATTTTTCACGCTGCTTTTTGGACAGATGAAGAATACGTGTAAATTCTTGTCGGAGTGCCCAGTGCGTAAGCCGGGCTGAGACCGTTAATTCGGGATCCGCGGAACCTGATCAGGTTAATACCTGCGAAGGGAACAAGAGTCAAAACCCATTACACAAAACCATTCAAGTTGCATCTCCCCAGGAGCTTACCGAGTAAGTGACTGAGGTGAACGAAGGCAGCCAGCGCAGAGGCCGCTTGAGTGATGAAGTGTAATCTCCTCTTGGTTCATCCGTTGTCTGACAAGCCACTTCCTTTACTTTTATGGAATGAGCTATGTCTGCAAAATTGACCCGCCGCGAACAGCGCGCACAAGCACAACACTTCATCGATACGCTCGAAGGCACTGCTTTCCCGAGCTCAAAACGCATTTATATTACCGGTTCACAGGCTGATATCCGCGTGCCCATGCGTGAGATCCAGCTCAGTCCGACGCTTCTCGGCGGCAGCAAAGAAAATCCGCAGTTTGAGGATAACGAAGCGGTCCCGGTGTATGACACCTCCGGCCCCTATGGTGATACCGACGTTGCCATCAACGTTCAACAAGGGCTGGCAAAACTGCGCCAGCCCTGGATTGACGCGCGTAATGACACCGTGGCGCTCACCGTTCGCAGTTCCGCATACACTCAAGAACGCCTTGCAGATGAGGGGCTTGATGAACTGCGCTTTACCGGTCTGCTGACGCCAAAACGTGCGAAATCAGGAAAATGCGTCACGCAGCTGCATTATGCCCGCCAGGGTATTGTGACCCCGGAAATGGAATTTATCGCGATTCGCGAAAATATGGGCCGTGAACGTATTCGCAGCGAAGTGCTTCGCCACCAGCATCCGGGTGAAGGTTTTGGCGCGCGCCTGCCGGAGAACATCACGCCCGAGTTTGTCCGTAACGAAGTGGCAGCAGGTCGCGCCATCATCCCCGCCAATATTAATCACCCAGAATCTGAACCAATGATTATTGGCCGTAATTTCCTGGTGAAAGTTAACGCCAATATCGGCAACTCCGCCGTGACGTCATCCATTGAAGAAGAGGTCGAGAAGCTGGTGTGGTCTACACGCTGGGGGGCAGACACGGTCATGGATCTCTCTACCGGGCGCTACATCCACGAAACCCGCGAGTGGATTTTGCGAAACAGCCCCGTTCCTATCGGAACCGTGCCGATCTATCAGGCACTGGAGAAGGTCAACGGGATCGCGGAACATCTGACCTGGGAAGCGTTCCGCGACACGTTACTTGAGCAGGCGGAACAAGGCGTTGATTACTTCACCATTCACGCAGGCGTACTGCTGCGCTACGTCCCGATGACCGCCACGCGTCTGACCGGAATTGTCTCGCGCGGGGGCTCTATCATGGCGAAATGGTGCCTGTCACATCATCAGGAAAATTTCCTCTACGAACACTTCCGCGAAATTTGCGAAATCTGTGCGGCCTACGATGTATCTCTTTCGTTGGGCGATGGGTTGCGTCCTGGCTCCATTCGCGATGCCAACGATGAAGCGCAATTTGCCGAGCTGCATACGCTGGGCGAACTGACCAAAATCGCGTGGGAATATGACGTGCAGGTGATGATCGAAGGTCCAGGCCACGTCCCGATGCAGATGATTCGCCGCAACATGACCGAAGAGCTGGAGCACTGCCACGAAGCGCCGTTCTATACGCTGGGGCCGTTAACGACGGATATCGCGCCGGGCTACGACCACTTCACCTCAGGCATTGGCGCAGCAATGATCGGCTGGTTTGGCTGCGCGATGCTCTGTTACGTCACGCCAAAAGAACACCTGGGCTTACCCAACAAAGAAGATGTCAAACAGGGATTAATTACCTATAAATTGCCGCTCACGCCGCTGACCTGGCGAAAGGCCATCCGGGCGCGCAAATCCGCGATAACGCCATGTCTAAAGCGCGCTTTGAATTTCGCTGGGAAGATCAGTTTAACCTCGCGCTCGACCCCTTCACCGCACGCGCGTATCACGACGAAACCCTGCCGCAGGAATCTGGCAAAGTGGCGCACTTCTGTTCCATGTGCGGACCAAAATTCTGCTCGATGAAAATCAGCCAGGAAGTGCGCGATTACGCCGCGAAACAGGCTATCGAAGTGGGTATGGCCGATATGTCAGAAAACTTCCGCGCGAAAGGTGGTGAAATCTACCTTAAAAAGGAGAAGGCATAATGTATCAGCCCGATTTTCCCTCCGTCCCCTTTCGCTTAGGTCTTTACCCCGTAGTAGACAGCGTGGCGTGGATCGAGCGGCTGCTTCAGGCGGGCGTTAAAACGCTCCAGCTACGCATCAAAGATAAACGCGATGAAGACGTTGAGACTGACGTGGCACATGCCATAGCGCTGGGGCGCCGTTATGGCGCTCGCTTGTTTATCAACGATTACTGGCGACTGGCCATTAAGCATCAGGCGTATGGCGTGCATCTGGGCCAGGAGGATCTGGAAACCACCGATCTCATCGCCATCCGCAACGCCGGTTTACGCCTGGGCGTTTCGACACATGACGATATGGAGATCGACATGGCGCTGGCGGCACGACCGTCCTATATCGCGCTCGGACATGTTTTTCCGACGCAAACCAAGCAGATGCCCTCCGCGCCGCAGGGTCTTGAGCAACTGACTCGTCATATTGAACGACTGGCAGATTACCCGACCGTCGCCATCGGTGGCATTAGCCTTGAACGTGTCCCTGCGGTACTGAAAACCGGCGTCGGGAGTGTTGCGGTGGTCAGCGCGATTACTCAGGCTTCAGACTGGCAGGTAGCCACAGCACAGCTATTGCAACTGGCAGGAGCGGGCGATGAATGACAGTGACTTCATGCGTTATAGCCGCCAAATCATGCTGGACGATATCGCCATCGACGGGCAGCAAAAATTGCTCGCCAGCCGGGTACTGATTATTGGTCTTGGCGGTTTAGGTGCGCCGGCGGCGCAATATCTGACGGGGGCGGGGATTGGAACGCTGGTATTAGCTGACGATGACGATATCCACTTAAGCAATTTACAACGGCAAACCCTGTTCACGATGGACGATCTCGGTCAGTCAAAAGCAGAGGTGACAAAGCAGCGGCTCGCCAGACTGAATCCTGATATTGAGCTTGTCGCCTTGAGGGAAAAACTCGCAGGCGAAAGCCTTCGCCACGAAGTTGATCGTGCCGACGTGGTGCTGGATTGCACCGACAATATGGCCACACGTCAGGCGATAAACGCGGCTTGTGTTGCCCTCAACACACCGTTAATTACCGCCAGCGCAGTGGGTTTTGGCGGACAGCTCATGGTGCTGACGCCACCGTGGACGCAAGGCTGCTATCGCTGCCTGTGGGCTGATGACGATGAGCCCCAGCGTAACTGTCGCACGGCCGGTATTCTCGGCCCGGTGGTCGGCGTGATGGGTACCTTGCAGGCGCTTGAAGCCATCAAACTGCTGAGCGGTATGGAAACCCCACGCAATACGCTGCGGCTTTTTGATGCTCGCGTCGGGGGCTGGCGGCAACTGGCGTTACAACGCGCCAGCGGATGCCGTGTCTGCGGGGGACATCATGCGAATTCTGTTTAACGACGAACCGATGCAGTGTGTGGACGGGTTAACCATCGCCACACTGCTTGACCAGTTGCAGCAGCTAAAACCTGGCGTGGCGCTGGCACTTAACCAACAGGTCCTGCCGCGCGAGCAGTGGGAGCTTCAGCAGGTGCGCGACGGCGATCAGATCCTGCTTTTTCAGGTCATTGCGGGAGGGTGAGATGCTACGTATTGCTGATAAAACCTTTGATTCACATCTATTTACCGGTACAGGAAAATTCGCCTCTCCACAGTTGATGGTAAACGCCATCCGCGAGAGCGGCAGCCAACTGGTGACGCTGGCGATGAAGCGCGTGGATCTGCGTAATCATAACGATGCCATTCTTGCGCCACTGCTTGAGGCCGGTGTGACCCTGCTGCCCAATACGTCTGGTGCAAAGACCGCTGAAGAGGCGGTCTTTGCCGCACAGCTGGCACGCGAGGCGTTGGGCACGAGCTGGCTGAAGCTCGAAATCCATCCGGATGCGCGCTGGTTAATGCCCGATCCTATCGAGACGCTGAAAGCCGCTGAGCTGCTGGTCAAACAGGGATTTACCGTTTTGCCTTACTGCGGCGCAGACCCCGTTTTGTGTAAGCGCCTCGAAGAAGTGGGCTGCGCGGCGGTCATGCCGCTCGGCGCACCTATCGGTTCAAACCAGGGGCTGGAGACCCGTGCGATGCTGGAGATCATTATCGAACAGGCCACTATTCCGGTGGTGGTGGATGCCGGTATCGGTGTGCCAAGCCACGCGGCACAGGCGCTGGAGATGGGAGCAGACGCGGTATTGGTCAACACCGCGATTGCGGTGGCTGACGATCCGCTGATGATGGCGCGTGCCTTTCGTCTGGCGGTAGAAGCCGGTGTATTGGCGCGGCAATCAGGGCCAGGGTCTCGCCGAACGCAGGCGCAGGCCAGCAGCCCGCTAACCGGATTTCTGGAGGCGTACTCATGAGCACCTTTGTCGAACGCTGGCGACAACTCAATTGGGATGAGATCCGCCTGCGGATCAACAGCAAAAAACCTGCAGATGTCGAGCGTGCGCTGCATGCGCGCCACCCCACCCGCGAAGACATGATGGCGCTGCTCTCCCCCGCTGCCAGCGCTTATCTGGAACCCATGGCACAACGTGCACAGCAGCTGACCCGCCAGCGATTCGGCAATACGGTCAGTTTTTACGTGCCACTCTATCTTTCCAATCTCTGCGCCAACGACTGTACCTATTGCGGCTTTTCGATGAGCAACCACATCAAGCGTAAAACCCTTGATGAGGTCGAGATCGCCCGTGAGTGTGCGGCGATCCGCGAAATGGGGTTTGAGCATATTTTGTTAGTAACGGGGGAGCATCAGGGAAAAGTCGGAATGGACTATTTTCGGCGTCATTTCCCGGCTATTCGCGGCCAGTTCGCTTCATTGCAGATGGAAGTCCAGCCGCTGTCTGAGGACGAATATGCCGAACTTAAAACGCTAGGGCTGGACGGTGTGATGGTCTATCAGGAGACCTATCACGAAAAAATATACGCTCAGCATCACCTGAAGGGAAAAAAACAGGACTTCTTTTTTCGCCTGGAAACGCCTGACCGGCTCGGGCGGGCGGGAATTGATAAAATCGGCCTTGGCGCGCTGACGGGGCTGTCAGACAGCTGGCGGGTTGACAACTATATGGTGGCGGAGCATCTGCTATGGCTACAGCAACATTACTGGCAGAGCCGTTACTCGATCTCTTTCCCTCGTCTACGTCCTTGTACTGGCGGTATCGAGCCGGCATCGATCATGGATGAACGACAGTTGGTGCAGGCTATTTGTGCCTTTCGTTTACTGGCACCGGATGTGGAACTATCGTTATCAACGCGGGAAGCGCCCGACTTTCGCGATCGGGTCATTCCGTTGGCGATTAATAACGTCAGCGCGTTTTCGAAAACTCAACCGGGCGGCTACGCCGATGATCATCCTGAGCTGGAGCAATTTGCCCCTCATGATGGCCGTCGTCCTGAAGATGTTGCAAAGGCGCTTACGGCACAAGGGTTACAGCCGGTGTGGAAAGACTGGGATAGCTGGCTGGGGCGCGCCTCGCAGCTTCGTTGAAACGCTGTGCAACGACGCGGAAATTTGACAAAGCGGCTCGTAATACCGTGAGCAAGTGATTGTCGGACGACGTGCGATTTTTTACTCTTATGCCGTCAGCAACGGATGCTGACCAGGGCGAAAAGCTCTTCCTCGTTTCGCCCTGCCTTCACATGATGGATGCCAGAAACGAAAAAACCCGCCATGGCGGGTTTTTTATTCACTATCACTTATCTGCTCAGGCTCTGGCCTTCATCGCTATTGTAAGCGTTAGCGAGATTATCGGCGATTACAGCGCGATAACGTTAACCGCTGACGGGCCTTTAGCGCCGTTCTCGATTGAGAACTCCACTTTCTGGCCTTCGTCTAAGGTTTTGAAATCGCTGCTCTGAATCGCTGAAAAATGTACGAATACATCTTTGCTGCCATCCTGAGGAGTGATGAAGCCAAAACCTTTTTCTGGGTTAAACCATTTTACTAAACCAGTCATTTTGTTAGACATAGATATTTCCTTTCTTATTTGAGAGCCACTCACGCGGCGAATTTGGCCTGTTTTTCAGAATTTAACTTATGCGGCACTTAGGAGGAGGCTCATGAAGAAGGGGTATCCAGGATAACGCTTGAACTGAGGACTGCTTTACTAAAACTGCTTTCATAAGGTCTGTGTTCCAAACCGATGACGCATAGTAGGCTTGGTTTGATTTATTAAGCAAGGATTAATTTTCAACTGTTCTGGAGGCGTAAAACGAAAAGCTGCTGACAAGCGAAGCGAAAGACGCGTTTTAGAAAGGCTGGATCTTATTGAATCTACAGATAAAAGCCCTGACCGTTGCAGCCAGGGCTTTTATGGTACTACTAACTTCAGATTTAACATTAATTGACTTAATAGTATTTACTGCTAATGGTACTGCTTTTAAATGTACACGTTTATTACAGATAATATTGGATACTGATACTAACTAATAGGCTCCTCTATTTACCGTTATACATATCCCGTCGGCCTGATAAAAGAACTCAAGGGCGACGACTTAAACAAGTACACTCCCCATCGCGACATATACTCTTTGATGCGTGGCCTTACTGCCGTTGCGACATTCTCTCAAAAAACATCGCAAATAGTACTAAAAAACATAGCCTTACATCGTCGCGCTTTATTCACTACTTTGCGATTTCATCTATCAACTACATGGCCTTTAAAGCATTAGCGAAGCAAGAATATTGGTTCATCTCACGTCGACTATCCCAAACAACAATACTTCGTGGCCTTCATCGCAATCCCCAGTAATACTCAACTTATACTTCCTGGATAAACAGCAAAATACTTTCTCTCTGCTGTTGAGTACTAAGTTACGCACTTCCAAAATCAAGTCAATACTGTTTTTAATAACATGTTTTTTTTGACAGTAGTCATCAAATTATTCATCCGGGCGAATTTCATAGAGATTTTTGATAAGAGTCACAACAGATAAAGACACGGCATCGAGCACCCACTTTCCCGTGACTAACCCACCTTAGGCCATGCCCACAGCTGAAGAAAAATTTCATATCGCGCTAAAATTGAAACCGGTTTCATTCAATTCCGATTTCTTTGTGATGCCTGACACACAATCGGGGTAAAGCGGTTGTTGAAGCCGTCTGCACGGGATAATTATCATTAAACACATATAGATCGAGGCTGACTATGAAGAATATCGTTTTGTGTTGTGCTGCGGGAATGTCTACCAGCATGTTGGTTCAGCGTATGAAAGACGCCGCGCAAAAAAAAGGCGTTGAAGTCACTATCAAAGCCGTTCCGGTTGCAGAGTTTAAAGACTATATCGCCACAGCCGACATCGTATTACTGGGGCCACAGGTAAAATACGAACTGGCAAAACTTCAGGCTCAGGCTGAACCGCTGGGTAAACAGGTCGCGGTGATCGATATGATGGATTACGGCATGATGAAAGGTGATGTCGTCCTTGAAAAAGCGCTTAAACTGCTGGAGCAATGAATGGAAGATTTAGAAACAACCATCATGGAGTTGCTGGTAAACGCCGGCGCTGCGCGCAGTGCTGCGCTGACGGCACTGCAACTCGCACGTAAAGGCGAGTTTGACGAAGCCGAAAAAGCGATGGAAGAGTCGCGCGAATATGTCAAACATGCGCACGTTATCCAGACACAGCTTATTGGGTTGGACGAGGGAACAGGAAAACTTCCGGTAAATTTGATTACCGTCCACTCTCAGGATCACCTGATGAATGCGATGGTGATTCAAGATTTGGCAGGTGACATGATCGAACTCTATCGCCGGTTGCCGCTTCTGAAGTAACCCTTTTCTCCCTTTTTTGTCAGACATAAAAAAACCCGCCGAAGCGGGTTTTTTATTAGCTCAAAGCACGATTAATCGTTATCAGAGCCGCCCAGACCTGCGTTCAGCAGTTCTGCCAGGCTTGCAGAAGCATCTTCCGCAGTGACCTGAGGTGCAGCTGGCAGTTCGCCCGCAGCACGACGACGCATACGATCCTGGTGATACGCATAACCCGTACCCGCTGGGATCAGACGACCCACGATAACGTTCTCTTTCAGACCGCGCAGTTCATCACGTTTGCCCGCAACAGCAGCTTCGGTCAGGACACGAGTGGTCTCCTGGAACGATGCAGCAGAGATGAAGGACTCGGTTGCCAGAGACGCTTTGGTGATACCCCAGCAAGTCACGGGAGAACAACGCCGCCACTTTGCCATTCGCTTCCAGATCGCGGTTCGCAATCTTGACGCGAGAGTATTCAACCTGCTCGCCTTCCAGGAAGTCGGAGCTTCCAGCGCTATCGATGGTTGCTTTACGCAGCATCTGACGAACGATAACTTCAATGTGTTTATCGTTAATCTTAACGCCTTGCAGACGGTAAACGTCCTGTACTTCGTTGGTGATATAACGCGTTACCGCGTGTACGCCACGAAGACGCAGAATGTCGTGTGGAGCTTCTGGACCATCGGAAACCACATCACCACGTTCTACACGTTCACCTTCAAACACGTTGAGCTGACGCCATTTTGGAATCATCTCTTCGTAAGGCTCGCTACCGTCTAACGGAGTGATAACCAGACGACGTTTGCCTTTGGTTTCTTTACCGAAGGAAATGATACCGGTAATTTCCGCCAGGATTGCAGGCTCTTTCGGACGACGTGCTTCGAACAGGTCAGCAACGCGTGGCAGACCACCGGTAATATCTTTGGTACCACTGGATTCCTGAGGAATACGTGCCAGAGCGTCACCCGCACTGATCTGGATACCATCTTCCAACTGAACAATCGCTTTACCTGGCAGGAAGTACTGAGCAGGCATATCGGTGCCTGGGATCAGAACATCATTACCGTTGGCATCAACGATTTTCAACGCTGGACGCAGATCTTTACCGCCCGCGGTACGTTCTGCAGAATCCAGAACAACCAAGGAAGACAGGCCGGTCAGTTCGTCGGTCTGACGAGTAATCGTCTGGCCGTCGATCATATCGGTGAAGCGAATGAAACCACTCACTTCGGTGATAACTGGCATGGTGTGTGGATCCCAGTTTGCTACGGTTTCGCCGCCTGCAACCTGCTCGCCATCGCCTTTGCCCATTACCGCACCGTAAGGCACTTTGTAGCTTTCTTTGGTACGACCAAATTCGTCGATCAGCTTCAGCTCGGTGTTACGAGAAGTCACTACCAGTTTACCGGCAGAGTTCACAACAGACTTCGCGTTGCTGAGCTTGATGCTACCTTTGTTTTTCACCTGGATGCTGGATTCAGCAGCAGAACGAGATGCCGCACCACCGATGTGGAACGTACGCATCGTCAGCTGTGTACCCGGTTCACCGATGGACTGTGCCGCGATAACCCCGATTGCTTCACCTTTGTTGATGATGTGACCACGAGCCAGGTCGCGACCATAGCAGTGTGCACAGACGCCAAAGTCAGTTTCGCAACCTACAACGGAACGTACTTTCACGCTATCAACAGAGTTGAGTTCTAACAGGTCACACCATTGCTCATCGAGCAGGGTGTTACGTGTTACCAGGATATCAGCCGTACCCGGCTTGATGATATCTTCAGCCGTTACACGACCCAGAACGCGGTCGCGCAGTGGTTCTTTAACGTCGCCACCCTCGATAACCGGAGTCATCAGGATGCCTTCGTGAGTTCCACAGTCATCTTCGGTCACAACCAGATCCTGCGCGACGTCAACCAGACGACGAGTCAGATAACCGGAGTTAGCCGTTTTCAGTGCGGTATCGGCCAGACCTTTACGCGCACCGTGCGTGGAGATGAAGTACTGGAGTACGTTCAGACCTTCACGGAAGTTCGCGGTGATTGGCGTTTCGATGATTGAGCCATCTGGCTTAGCCATCAGACCACGCATACCTGCCAGCTGACGAATCTGTGCTGCTGAACCACGCGCACCGGAGTCGGCCATCATGTAGATGCTGTTGAAGGAAACCTGCTGCTCTTCTACGCCGTCACGGTTAGTGACGGTTTCAGTTTGCAGGTTATCCATCATCGCTTTGGATACACGATCGTTCGCCGCTGCCCAGATATCGATAACTTTGTTGTAACGCTCACCTGCGGTTACCAGACCAGACTGGAACTGCTCCTGAATCTCAGCAACTTCCGCTTCCGCTTCAGAGATGATCTCAGTTTTCTTGGCTGGGATGACCATGTCATCGATACCAACGGAGACACCTGAACGCGCTGCATAAGCAAAGCCGGTGTACATCGTTTGGTCAGCAAAGATTACCGTAGGCTTCAGACCCAGAATACGGTAACAGGTGTTCAGCATTTTGGAGATTGCCTTCTTGCCCAGCGCCTGGTTGACGATAGAGTAAGGCAGACCTTTCGGTACGATCATCCACAAAATCGCACGACCTACGGTAGTGTCGATAATGCTGGTTTTAGCAACGAACTCGTCGTTAGCATCTTTTTCGTATTCAGTGATACGCACTTTGACGCGCGCATGCAGTGAGGCCAGACCTGCGCGATAAATACGCTCAGCTTCTTTAGGGCCAGACAGCACCATGCCTTCGCCTTTAGCGTTAACACAGTCACGGGTCATGTAGTACAGACCCAATACAACGTCCTGAGACGGAACGATGATTGGCTCGCCGTTCGCAGGTGACAGGATGTTGTTGGTAGACATCATCAGCGCACGCGCTTCCAACTGAGCTTCAAGCGTCAGTGGGACGTGTACTGCCATCTGGTCACCATCGAAGTCGGCGTTATAAGCCGCACAAACCAGCGGGTGCAGCTGGATAGCTTTACCTTCGATCAGTACTGGCTCAAATGCCTGGATACCCAAACGGTGCAGAGTTGGTGCACGGTTCAGCAGTACCGGGTGTTCGCGGATAACTTCGTCCAGGATATCCCAAACGACAGCTTCTTCACGCTCAACCATCTTCTTCGCAGCTTTAATGGTGGTAGCAAGACCACGCAGTTCCAGCTTGCCGTAGATGAACGGTTTGAACAGCTCCAGTGCCATTTTCTTCGGCAGACCGCACTGATGCAGACGCAGGTATGGACCTACGGTGATAACAGAACGACCAGAGTAGTCAACACGCTTACCGAGCAAGTTCTGACGGAAACGACCCTGTTTACCTTTGATCATATCGGCCAAAGATTTCAGAGGACGTTTGTTAGAACCTGTAATCGCACGACCACGACGACCGTTATCCAGCAGGGCATCAACGGCTTCCTGCAGCATACGTTTTTCGTTACGTACGATGATGTCAGGCGCAGCCAGGTCGAGCAGGCGTTTCAGACGGTTGTTACGGTTAATGACGCGACGATACAGATCGTTCAGGTCAGACGTCGCAAAACGACCACCATCCAGCGGAACCAATGGACGCAGATCTGGCGGCAGAACCGGCAGAACCGTCAGGATCATCCACTCTGGCTTGTTACCAGACAGGACAAACGCTTCCAGCAGTTTGATACGCTTGGTCAGTTTTTTACGCTTGGTTTCGGAGTTAGTTTCGTTCAGCTCCTGACGAAGCTGCTCGCACTCTTGCTCCAGATCCATGTTTTTCAACAAGGCCTGGATCGCTTCCGCACCCATCTTCGCGTCGAATTCGTCACCGAACTCTTCCAGCGCGTCCAGATACTGTTCTTCGGTCAGAATCTGATTACGTTCCAGATTCGTCATACCGCCTTCGATAACCACATAAGATTCGAAGTACAGAACACGTTCGATATCGCGCAGCGGCATATCCAGCAGCAGGCCGATACGGGACGGCAGAGATTTCAGGAACCAGATGTGAGCAGTCGGAGACGCCAGCTCGATGTGACCCATGCGTTCACGACGCACTTTAGTCTGGGTCACTTCAACGCCGCACTTCTCACAGATCACACCACGGTGTTTCAGGCGCTTGTACTTACCGCACAGGCACTCGTAGTCTTTTACTGGCCCGAAAATACGCGCACAGAAAAGGCCGTCACGCTCAGGTTTGAACGTACGGTAGTTGATGGTTTCCGGCTTCTTAACTTCACCGAAAGACCATGAACGGATCATGTCTGGCGAGGCCAGAGCAATTTTGATCGCATCAAACTCTTCGGTTTTAGTCTGCGCTTTCAGAAACTTTAATAAATCTTTCACGGATTTGCTCCCGTCGGAGTTAGCACAATCTGGTGCCGGGTATTACGCCGGCACCAGTGACCTGTTTGAGCGAGAGTTACTCGTCTTCCAGCTCGATGTTGATACCCAGGGAACGGATCTCTTTCAACAGTACGTTGAAGGATTCCGGCATGCCCGGTTCCATCTGATGGTTGCCGTCCACGATGTTTTTATACATCTTAGTACGACCATTCACGTCATCAGACTTAACGGTAAGCATTTCCTGCAGGGTGTATGCCGCGCCATATGCTTCAAGCGCCCACACTTCCATCTCACCGAAGCGCTGACCACCGAACTGAGCCTTACCACCCAGCGGCTGCTGAGTAACGAGGCTGTAAGAACCGGTAGAACGCGCATGCATCTTGTCATCAACCAAGTGGTTCAGTTTCAGCATGTACATATAGCCAACGGTAACCTGGCGCTCGAATTGCTCACCAGTACGACCGTCGAACAGCGTGATCTGACCGGAAGTCGGCAGGCCACCCAGCTGTAACAGCTCTTTGATTTCAGACTCTTTCGCACCGTCAAAGACTGGCGTTGCGATTGGCATACCTTTTTTCAGGTTCTCAGCCAGACGCAGAACTTCATCATCACTGAAGGTGTTCAGGTCAACTTTCTGACGAACATCAGTGCCCAGATCGTACGCACGCTGGATGAACTCGCGCAGTTTCGCGACTTCTTCCTGCTGCTTCAGCATGGCGTTGATTTTCTCGCCGATACCTTTAGCAGCCATACCCAGGTGGGTTTCGAGGATCTGACCAATGTTCATACGAGACGGTACGCCCAGCGGGTTCAGTACGATATCTACCGGCGTACCGTTAGCATCGTGCGGCATATCTTCGATCGGGTTGATCTTAGAAATTACACCCTTGTTACCGTGACGACCTGCCATTTTATCACCAGGCTGAATCTGACGTTTAACTGCCAGATAGACCTTAACAATCTTCAGCACGCCTGGTGCCAGATCGTCGCCCTGAGTGATTTTACGGCGTTTCGCTTCGAGTTTTTTCTCGAACTCGTGTTTCAGTTCGTCATACTGCTCAGCCAGTTGTTCCAGCTGATTTTGTTTCTCTTCGTCGGTCAGGCCCAGTTCCAGCCAGCGATCGCGTGGCAATTTGTCAAGCTTCTCAGCTTCAACACCACCAGAGACCAGCACCGCGTAGATACGACTAAACAGGCCAGCTTCGAGGATCTGCAGTTCTTCAGACAGGTCTTTCTTCGCCTGCTTCAGCTGCATCTCTTCGATTTCAAGCGCACGTTTGTCTTTTTCTACGCCATCGCGAGTAAAGACCTGAACGTCGATGATCGTACCGGAAACACCGTTTGGTACACGCAGAGAAGAGTCTTTAACGTCAGACGCTTTCTCGCCGAAGATTGCACGGAGCAGTTTCTCTTCTGGCGTCAGCTGGGTTTCACCTTTCGGCGTTACCTTACCAACCAGAATGTCGCCGCCGGTCACTTCTGCACCGATGTAAACGATACCGGATTCATCCAGTTTAGAGAGCGCAGCTTCACCCACGTTCGGGATATCAGCAGTGATCTCTTCAGGCCCCAGCTTAGTGTCACGGGACACACATGCCAGTTCCTGAATGTGAATCGTGGTGAAACGATCTTCCTGAACCACACGCTCGGAGACGAGGATGGAGTCTTCGAAGTTGTAACCATTCCACGGCATGAACGCTACGCGCATGTTCTGACCGAGTGCCAGTTCACCGAGATCGGTAGACGGACCATCAGCCAGCACGTCGCCGCGCTCAACTGGCTCACCCAGAGACACACATGGCATCTGGTTGATACAGGTGTTCTGGTTAGAACGGGTGTATTTGGTCAGGTTGTAGATATCGATACCCGCTTCACCTGGGTACATCTCGTCTTCGTTAACTTTGATAACGATACGGGAAGCATCAACGTACTGAACGGTACCGCCACGTTTCGCAACCGCAGTTACACCGGAGTCAACGGCAACAGCACGTTCCATACCGGTACCAACCAGCGGCTTATCAGCGCGCAGAGTCGGAACCGCCTGACGTTGCATGTTCGCACCCATCAATGCACGGTTGGCGTCATCGTGTTCCAGGAATGGAATCAGTGACGCACCAACAGAAACGATCTGCTGGGTCGAAACGTCCATATAATCCACCTGATCATTGCTGAACAAGCTGGATTCGCCTTTGCTACGGCAGGTAACGAGATCGTCAACGAAACGACCTTCTTCGTCCAGGTTGGTGTTCGCCTGAGCGATGACGTAGTTACCTTCTTCGATAGCAGACAGGTAATGGATTTCGTCGGTCACAACACCGTCAGTCACTTTACGGTACGGCGTTTCGAGGAAGCCGTATTCGTTTGTCTGTGCGTACACGGACAAGGAGTTGATCAGACCGATGTTTGGACCTTCAGGCGTTTCGATAGGACACACGCGACCGTAGTGAGTCGGGTGTACGTCTCGAACTTCAAAGCCTGCGCGTTCACGGGTCAAACCGCCCGGGCCAAGTGCAGAGATACGACGTTTGTGCGTAATCTCAGACAGCGGGTTGTTCTGGTCCATAAACTGTGACAGCTGGCTGGAACCGAAGAACTCTTTCACTGCTGCAGAGATTGGCTTGGCGTTGATCATATCCTGAGGCATCAGGGTATCCAGATCGCCCAGAGACAGACGCTCTTTAACGGCTCGCTCTACACGTACCAGGCCAACGCGGAATTGGTTTTCCGCCATTTCGCCAACGGAACGGATACGACGGTTGCCGAGGTGGTCGATATCATCCACTTCGCCTTTGCCGTTACGGATATCAATGAGCTTCTTCATCACTTCGATGATGTCTTCTTTGCTCAGGATACCGGAACCTTCAATCGCATCACGCAGCAGAGAACGGTTGAACTTCATACGACCAACCGCAGACAGATCGTAGCGGTCTTCAGAGAAGAACAGGTTCTCAAACAGGTTTTCAGCTGCTTCGCGAGTTGGCGGCTCACCAGGACGCATCATGCGGTAGATTTCTACCAGTGCGCTCAAACGATCGCTGGTTGGATCGACACGTATAGTCTCAGAGATATACGCACCATGATCCAGGTCGTTGGTGAACAGCGTTTCAATGCGCTTGTGGCCAGACTGGCTCAGCTTAGCCAACAGATCCAGGCTCAGTTCCATGTTGGCTGGGCAGATCAGTTCGCCAGTTGAAGCATCAACGTAATCTTTTGCGGCAACTTTTCCGGCAATGTATTCAACCGGGACTTCGATCTGCTTGATGTCATCTTTTTCGAGCTGGCGAATGTGGCGCGCAGTAATACGGCGACCTTTTTCCACATACACTTTGCCGTCGAATTCGATATCAAACGAGGCGGTTTCACCACGCAGACGCTCCGGCAACAGCTCCATTTGCAGCTTGTTGTCGCGAATTTCGAAGATAACTTTCTCAAAGAACAGATCAAGAATCTGCTCAGTGGTGTATTGCAGCGCACGCAAAATGATGGTTGCTGGCAGTTTACGACGACGGTCGATACGGACAAACAGGTTGTCTTTCGGATCGAATTCGAAGTCCAGCCATGAACCACGGTAAGGGATGATACGTGCGTTATACAGTACTTTACCGGATGAGTGTGTTTTACCTTTATCGCTGTCGAAGAAGACGCCCGGGCTACGATGCAGCTGGGAAACGATAACACGCTCAGTACCGTTGATAACGAAAGTACCGTTGTCAGTCATGAGTGGAATTTCACCCATGTAGACTTCTTGTTCTTTGATGTCCTTAACGGTGCCTTCCGGCGCTTCACGCTCATAGACAACCAGGCGCAGTTTCACGCGCAGCGGTGCAGAATAGGTCACACCACGGATCTGACATTCCTGAACGTCAAATACCGGTTCGCCAAGACGGTAGCTGACATATTGCAGCTCAGAATTACCGCTATAGCTTTTGATTGGGAATACGGAACGGAAAGCTGCTTCCAGACCATACTGCCCTTCAGGATCTTGCTCGATAAACTTCTGGAACGAGTCAAGCTGGATAGAAAGGAGATAAGGTATATCCAAAACTTGTGGACGTTTACCAAAATCCTTACGAATACGTTTTTTCTCGGTATAGGAGTAAACCATTAGGGTTCCTCAGCTCGCTGACAAGTCGACCCATCTGCCCGACGGAGGGACAGTTTGTGCAACACCATTTTGTTGATCGGAAAATTGAATACTTTCCGCAATACCTGTTGCTATCACGCTTAAACCATTTCGTTGCAATTTACACAGCCCGTGAGGCTGTCGCAGTATATTAAGACGTCGATAGAAACAAGCATTGTCAGGACAGCCAGCAGTCAAACAGTGTGAAATGCTACTGGCGCCTTACAGCGCAAAAAGGCTGGTGACTAAAAAGTCACCAGCCATCAGCCTAATTTCTCAGGCTGCAACCGGAAGGGTTGGCTTATTTAACTTCAACTTCAGCGCCAGCTTCTTCCAGAGATTTTTTCAGTGCTTCTGCGTCATCTTTGCTCACGCCTTCTTTCAGAGCGGCTGGAGCAGATTCTACCAGGTCTTTAGCTTCTTTCAGACCCAGGCCAGTTGCGCCACGTACAGCTTTGATAACTGCAACTTTGTTCGCGCCAATACCTTTCAGAATAACGTCGAATTCAGTTTTCTCTTCAGCAGCTTCAGCTGGGCCAGCAGCTACAGCTACAGCAGCAGCAGCAGAAACGCCGAATTTTTCTTCCATTGCAGAGATCAGTTCTACAACGTCCATTACGGACATAGCTGCAACTGCTTCAATGATTTGATCTTTAGTGATAGACATTTAAATTGTTCCTGAAAATCAGAATAAGTTTATACGTAAGCGAATGCTTTATAAAGTTAACGGCTATTAAGCCGCTTCTTTCGCATCGCGAACAGCAGCCAGAGTGCGAACCAGTTTGCCAGCCGAAGCTTCTTTCATGGTTGCCATCAGGCGTGCAATTGCTTCTTCGTAGGTCGGCAGTGTAGCCAGGCGATCGATTTGCGATGCCGGGATCAACTCACCTTCAAAGGCTGCGGCTTTGACCTCAAATTTTGCATTCGCTTTCGCGAAATCTTTGAACAGACGAGCAGCTGCGCCCGGGTGTTCCATAGAATATGCAATCAGGGTCGGACCAACGAACGCGTCTTTCAGGCACTCAAACTGAGTACCTTCAACAACACGGCGCAGCAAGGTGTTACGAACAACACGCATGTATACGCCGGCTTCGCGACCTGCTTTACGCAGTTCAGTCATTTTGTCTACAGTAACGCCACGGGAATCCGCAACTACTGCAGACAGCGCGCCTTTGGCTACTTCGCTGACTTCAGCAACAATCGCTTGTTTGTCTTGAAGATTTAAAGCCATTAGCTTTGCTCCTGGATGTTTGCCAGGGCTCATGCCCTGGAACTCACTTCACTCTTCTCAAAGAAAAGAGCGTCTTAATACGGTGAGCAGAAACAAGCCAGAGTATCAGAAATAATCTTAGCGTTCTGTCACCGTCTACGCAGGGGATTAAGCCTCTTACGAGACACCTGCGGTCTTCGACGGAGGCCTGGATCAGGCCAGGCTCCAACGAACAATTCTTTTACCTGCTAACTTTAGTTAGCAAACATGGGGGTAAGATTGTAGACAAATCCACCGCCCACGTAAAGGTATTAGTTTGCTACAGCAGTCAAGCCAGCCTGATCTACTGCAACGCCTGCGCCCATGGTGGTGGACAGGCTAATTTTCTTGATGTACACGCCTTTAGCCTGTGTAGGTTTCGCTTTTTTCAGCGCAACCAGCAGAGATTCCAGGTTTTCTTTCAATTTTTCGGTTTCGAAGTCCACTTTACCGATGGTAGTGTGGATGATACCGTTTTTGTCGTTACGATAACGAACCTGACCTGCTTTAGCGTTCTTAACCGCTTCAGCAACGTTAGGCGTTACAGTACCAACTTTAGGGTTTGGCATCAGGCCACGTGGACCCAGAACCTGGCCCAGCTGGCCAACAACGCGCATTGCATCCGGAGAAGCAATAACAACGTCAAAGTTCATTTCGCCTTTCTTGATCTGATCAGCCAGATCTTCCATACCTACCAGTTCAGCGCCTGCAGCTTTAGCAGCTTCAGCGTTTGCACCCTGAGCAAATACAGCTACGCGAACGGAACGGCCAGTACCGTTTGGCAGTACAGTTGCACCACGAACGTTCTGATCAGATTTACGAGCATCAATGCCGAGGTTAACAGCAACGTCAACGCTTTCTACGAACTTAGCAGTAGCCAGTTCTTTCAGCAGTGCGATAGCTTCGGTGATGTCGTACTGTTTGGTCGCATCAACTTTGTCACGAATTACGGACATGCGCTTGGTCAGTTTAGCCATTTCTTAATCCTCCACTACCAGGCCCATGGAACGTGCAGTACCTTCAATGGAGCGAGTCATCGCTTCAATGTCAGAACCAGTCATGTCGGCAGCTTTGGTCTGCGCGATTTCCTGCAGCTGAGTGCGGGAAATTTTACCAACTTTGTCTTTGTTCGGCTTACCGGAACCAGACTTGATACCAGCCGCTTTTTTCAGCAGAACTGCTGCCGGCGGGGTCTTGGTAATGAAGGTGAAAGAACGGTCAGCGTAAACGGTGATGACAACCGGAGTTGGCAGGCCTTTTTCCAGGGATTCTGTTTTGGCGTTAAACGCTTTACAGAATTCCATGATGTTAACGCCCTGTTGACCCAGTGCTGGACCAACCGGTGGACTCGGGTTTGCCATACCAGCTGCAACCTGCAGCTTAACGTAGGCTTGTACTTTCTTAGCCATTCTAAAATCCTCTAATTGGGTTATAGCGCCTCGATGAGGCTCCCCGTGATAAAATTCGTTTTACGGGCGTAACCCATAAAAACAAAAGGCGCGAAATTGTATTCCAATCTCGCGCCCCGTGCAACGATTAAATCGTCGCTTTTTTACTCGGCTACTAGGCTTTTTCGACCTGGGCAAAGTCCAGTTCTACCGGGGTCGCACGACCAAAGATAGAAACTGAAACTGTCAGACGGGACTTTTCATAGTCCACGTCTTCAACCACGCCGTTAAAGTCAGCAAACGGACCATCACTAACACGGACCATTTCACCCGGCTCAAACAGCGTTTTAGGACGCGGCTTATCACCAACCTGCTGCAGGCGGTTCATAATCGCATCGACTTCTTTGTCGCTGATTGGCGCTGGACGGTCGGAAGTGCCGCCGATAAAGCCCATTACGCGTGGTACGCTGCGCACGAGGTGCCAGCTTGCATCGTCCATCACCATCTGGACCAGCACGTAACCCGGGAAGAATTTGCGCTCGCTTTTGCGACGCTGGCCACCACGGATCTCGACGACTTCTTCAGTCGGAACCATGACTTCACCAAACAACTCTTCCATATTGTGTAATTTGATATGCTCACGCAGCGAAGTGGCTACGCGGCCTTCAAAACCGGAGAACGCCTGAACGACGTACCAGCGCTTTTTAGGGGCTTCAGACATCTTAGAACCTCAGGCCAGTGATAAAGGATACCAGGCGAACCAGAATACCATCTAGTCCCCACAGGATCAGTGACATTACAGCAGTCACCGCTGCCACGATCAGCGTGGTGTGCAATGTTTCCTGGCGAGTAGGCCAAATGACCTTGCGAACTTCGGTTCGCGCTTCGCGGGCAAAAGCAACTGTCGCTTTACCTTTTGTCGTCAACAGCGCGACACCACCCGCTGCAGCAATAAGAATTACTACGGCCAGCGCACGCAGCGGCAGCATCATGTCACGATAAAGGAAGTTGCCAACGATAGCTACGATCAGCAGCACGGCTACAACTACCCACTTCATCGCTTCCAGGCCGCGACCGCTCCCTTGAGCTTCGGTATTCGCACTCATAAACCAACCTGTCAGAAGAATTCTACAAACATTTTCACCCCGCGATTGCGAGGCGAGCCAAGCCGAAATGCACTGCAGCTTTTCGGACTAAACGCCCTCTACAGAGCCTGTCTCAGCAATGATTATGACAAAAAAAATCACTGATGAGCCAGGTTCTGGTTCGAAAGCGTGCAAAAAGGGCATCAAATGATGCCCTTTTAATGCGCATTACGTCAAATGTTATCAGCGATTAGCTGATAACTTTAGCTACAACGCCAGCGCCTACAGTACGGCCGCCTTCACGGATTGCGAAACGCAGACCGTCATCCATCGCGATTGGGTGGATCAGGGTAACAACCATCTGAATGTTGTCGCCTGGCATTACCATCTCTACGCCTTCTGGCAGTTCGATGGTGCCGGTCACGTCAGTTGTACGGAAGTAGAACTGTGGACGGTAGCCTTTGAAGAACGGAGTATGACGGCCGCCTTCATCTTTGGACAGAATATAAACTTCAGATTCGAATTTGGTGTGCGGCTTGATTGAGCCTGGCTTAGCCAGTACCTGACCACGTTCGATTTCTTCACGTTTGATACCACGCAGCAGAACACCAACGTTCTCACCAGCACGGCCTTCGTCCAGCAGTTTGCGGAACATTTCAACGCCAGTACAGGTAGACTTAGCAGTCTCTTTGATACCAACGATTTCAACTTCTTCGCCAACTTTAACGATACCGCGCTCTACACGACCGGTTACAACAGTACCACGGCCGGAGATAGAGAATACGTCTTCGATTGGCAGCAGGAATGGCTTATCGATAGCACGTTCTGGTTCCGGGATGTAAGAATCCAGGTAGCCAGCCAGCTCAACGATTTTAGCTTCCCACTCCTGCTTCGCCTTCCAGCGCTTTCAGAGCAGAACCACGGATGATTGGAGTGTCATCACCTGGGAAATCGTACTGAGACAGAAGTTCACGAACTTCCATTTCTACCAGTTCCAGCAGCTCTTCGTCATCAACCATGTCGCATTTGTTCAGGAACACGATGATGTAAGGAACGCCTACCTGACGACCCAGCAGGATGTGCTCACGCGTCTGTGGCATAGGGCCATCAGTTGCAGCAACAACCAGGATCGCGCCATCCATCTGAGCAGCACCGGTGATCATGTTTTTAACATAGTCGGCGTGGCCCGGGCAGTCTACGTGTGCGTAGTGGCGAGTCGGGGTGTCATATTCAACGTGGGAAGTGTTGATGGTGATACCACGAGCTTTTTCTTCTGGTGCGTTATCGATCTGATCGAATGCACGCGCAGAACCACCGTAGGTTTTTGCCAGAACGGTAGTGATTGCAGCAGTCAGCGTTGTTTTACCATGGTCAACGTGGCCGATAGTACCGACGTTAACGTGCGGTTTTGTACGTTCAAACTTTTCTTTAGACATCGATTGTCCCTCTAAGACACGGATAAATCGGTGATATCACCACATCAACCAGGCAAAATGCCTGAACTGTTGAATGTTTTTTAAAAGTTAACAGAGAGAAACGGGAGGGAGAAGTGAAGTGGTGCTGATACCCAGAGTCGAACTGGGGACCTCACCCTTACCAAGGGTGCGCTCTACCAACTGAGCCATATCAGCACGTCTTGGAGCGGGCAGCGGGAATCGAACCCGCATCATCAGCTTGGAAGGCTGAGGTAATAGCCATTATACGATGCCCGCATCCTGAAACTCGGCTACCCAGTTCTTTCTGTAACAAAAAAGAGATTTCTCTCTTTTTATGTTTGAGCTGATTAATGTTTTAGCCAGCTCAGGCGGCGATTACGCTGCCAGAAAGTGGTGGTGGGGGAAGGATTCGAACCTTCGAAGTCTGTGACGGCAGATTTACAGTCTGCTCCCTTTGGCCGCTCGGGAACCCCACCGGACTTGATGGTGCCGACTACCGGAATCGAACTGGTGACCTACTGATTACAAGTCAGTTGCTCTACCTACTGAGCTAAGTCGGCATCAAGTAGCGCGCATTTTATGGAGACATGGGCAGTCATGCAACTAAAAAATTGCATAAATTGTTCATTCGCTCACATTTTGTGCGCAAACAGGGAAAAACGCTGTTATTTCATGCAAAGCAGGCTAAATATTCAGCATAACGAGCCCAAATACACTGTGAAAGCGTACCGTGATGCCCTCCGCGTTAAGCATCACTCGCCCATATTTTTTCTTATTATTCGCGTCATCTGGTGTTAACCTCCTGCCCATTGTCCAAAATTAACTACTAAGTGATGGGCTATTACCTGTGACAGTTCGTAAATGTGCAGATAAATGGTTCACTGAAGCCTGCTTATGAGCAAAAAAGAGCAATCGTTAATGACACCTTATCTTCAATTTAACCGCAGCCAGTGGGCCGCCCTGCGTGATTCGGTTCCCATGACGCTCACGGAAGGTGAAATCGCGCGTTTAAAAGGGATAAACGAAGATCTGTCGCTGGAAGAAGTTGCCGAGATTTATCTGCCACTGTCCCGCTTGCTTAACTTCTATATAAGCTCCAACCTGCGCCGCCAGGCCGTACTGGAACAGTTCCTCGGTACCAACGGGCAACGCATTCCTTATATCATCAGTATTGCGGGCAGCGTGGCGGTAGGTAAAAGCACCACCGCACGCGTCTTACAGGCATTGCTGAGCCGTTGGCCAGAACATCGCAGCGTGGAGTTAATAACGACTGACGGCTTTCTGCACCCGAACGAGGTGTTAAAAGAACGCGGTCTAATGAAGAAGAAAGGTTTTCCGCTTTCTTATGATATGCACCGTCTGGTGAAATTCGTTTCCGATTTGAAGTCTGGCGCGCCAAACGTCACGGCACCGGTTTACTCTCATCTTATTTACGATCGTATCCCCGATGGCGATAAAACCGTTGCCCAGCCAGATATACTGATTCTGGAAGGGTTAAATGTTTTGCAAAGCGGCATGGATTATCCCCATGACCCGCACCATGTCTTTGTCTCCGATTTCGTCGACTTCTCTATCTATGTCGACGCCCCCGAAAATCTGCTGCAAAACTGGTATATCAACCGCTTCCTAAAGTTCCGCGAAGGGGCATTCACCGATCCTGATTCTTACTTCCATAATTACGCCCAGCTTTCCGAAGACGAGGCCGTTAATGTCGCCACCGCGCTCTGGAATGAGATCAACTACGTGAACCTGAAAGAGAACATCCTGCCGACACGTGAGCGAGCCAGCCTGATTCTGACCAAGAGTGAGAATCACGCCGTTGACCAGGTTCGGTTGCGGAAATAGCAAACGTGCAGACATAAAAAAACCGGCGATTATCGCCGGTTTTTTTGTTTACGCATTATGGGTGCGGTTTCTCACCGTTTTCATCCTGGTCGACCGCAAAGCAGGCAACCAGCTGACCACCGTACTCTTTCAACTGTGGCTGCAACTGCGTGCACGGCCCAAAGCGACGACGGCAACGGGCGTTGAAAGCGCAGCCCGGTGGCGGATTCAGCGGGCTTGGCAGCTCGCCGGTCAGCTTGATACGCTCGCGACGGTCATCCGGATTCAGGCGCGGTGTTGCCGAGAGAAGCGCCTGCGTATACGGATGTCGAGGATTATTGAAGATCTGATCTTTCGTCCCCTTCTCCACGCAACGGCCCAGATACATCACCATCACTTCATCAGCGATATGCTCAACCACAGACAGGTCATGGGAGATGAACACATATGACAACCCCAGATCCTGCTGCAAATCCATCATCAGGTTCAGCACCTGCGCACGTACGGACACGTCGAGCGCAGAAACGGGTTCGTCCGCAATCACCACATCTGGATCTAACATCAAACCACGTGCAATCGCGATACGCTGGCGCTGTCCACCTGAGAACATATGCGGATAACGATCGTAATGCTCCGTTTTGAGCCCCACTTTCGCCATCATCGCCAACGCTTTTTCGCGGCGCTGCTCTTTATTGAGCGTGCTGTTAATTTGCAGCGGCTCTTCCAGAATCTGTCCCACTTTTTTACGTGGGTTCAAAGAACCGTACGGGTTCTGGAACACGATCTGGATTTTTTGGCGACGCAGTTTCTGCGCTAGCGGGTCATGCTTGAGCAGATCCTGGCCCTGATAATAGAGTTCGCCACCGGTAGGTATCTCAATCATCGTCAGCAGACGGCCCAGCGTTGATTTACCACAGCCGGACTCACCCACCACGGCCAGCGTTTTGCCACGTTCAAGGGTAAACGATACCCCGTCCAATGCTTTGACCAGACGTTCAGGGCAAAAAGCCCCTTCTTCACCGGGTAATACTTTTTCAGGTCGATGGCCTGCAACAAAAGTTGTTGTTTGGCGGCCTCTTGCGTACTCATAGTGTAGGCCTCCCGGCATCATCGAGTGGGTAATGACATTTAGACTGACGACCATCGTTCAGGGTAAAGAGTTCTGGCTCTTCGGCACGGCATTTATCCGTCGCATACGGACAGCGCGGATTCAGCAGGCAACCCGTCGGGCGGTCATATTTGCCCGGGACGACGCCCGGCAGTGATGCCAGACGCGCTTTATCCTGAGCAAACTCCGGCAGCGCACGCAATAGCGCCTGCGTATACGGGTGACGCGGTGCGCGGAAAATCGCGTTCGCGCTTCCGGTTTCCACCACCTGCCCGGCGTACATCACGATGATCTTGTGCGCGGCTTCCGCGACCAGTGCCAAATCATGCGTAATCAGAACCAGCGCCATATTCTCTTTCTGCTGTAACTCCAGCAGAAGTTCAATGATTTGCGCCTGAATGGTCACATCCAGTGCCGTCGTAGGTTCATCGGCAATCAGCAGTTTTGGTCGACACGCAATCGCCATGGCGATCATTACGCGCTGACTCATACCGCCCGAAAGCTGATGCGGATAAACATCCAGACGTGAGGCCGGATCGGGGATCCCCACCTGCGTGAGCAAGTCAATCGCACGCTGGAGACGGGTTTTCTTATTGCCGCCCTGATGCACTTTAATCGCTTCCATAATCTGGAAACCGACGGTGTAACAAGGGTTCAGGCTGGTCATTGGGTCCTGGAAGATCATCGCCACTTCGGCACCCACCAACTGTCGGCGCTGCTTCTCGGAGATACGCTTCAGGTCCTGACCGTTAAACTCAAGGCTTTCCGCCATCACGCGGCCTGGATAGTCAATCAGTCCCATGATCGCCAGCGAGCTGACTGATTTACCGGAACCGGACTCCCCCACAATACCGACCACTTCACCTTGATTCACGCTGTAGCTGATACGGTCTACGGCACGAAACTCGGAGCCAACGTCACCGAAGTGCACCGATAATTTATCTACATTTAATAACGCCATCTCGTGCCTCTTACTGCTTCAGTTTGGGATCAAGTGCATCACGCAGACCATCACCCATCAGGTTAAATGCCAGCACCGTGAGCAGAATCGCCAGACCCGGGAAGGTGACGACCCACCAGGCGCTTTGCGCGAACTGCAACACATCGGCGAGCATGGTGCCCCACTCCGGTGTTGGCGGTTGCGCACCCATGCCCAGGAAGCCAAGAGCAGCCATATCGAGAATGGCGTTAGAGAAACCAAGCGACGCCTGAACGATCAGTGGCGCAAGGCAGTTTGGGAGAATATTGATGAACATCTGACGCAGCGCGCCCGCACCCGCAACGCGAGACGCGGTTACGTAATCGCGGTTCACTTCTACCAGCACCGCCGCTCGGGTTAATCGCACATAGTGCGGTAACGCGACGAACGTCAGCGCCAGCGCCGCGTTGCCTATCGAGGGCCCGAACACCGCCACCAGCACCAGGGCTAGCAACAGGCTTGGCAGCGCCAGCATGATATCAACGACACGCATGATGATGTTGTCGATCAGACCACCGAAGTAACCGGCAATCAGCCCGAGGATAACGCCCAGAATCAGCGACAGTACCACCACCAGACAGCCAACCAGCAGCGACAAACGCGCACCGTACATCAGGCGTGATAAGACATCGCGGCCCACATCATCCGTTCCCAGAAGATGCGCAAACGTCCCGCCATCCTGCCAGGCTGGCGGAGAAAGCAGCACGTCCCGGAATTGGTCCGCCGGGTTATACGGTGCCAGGAAATTCGCGAAAACCGCAATGATCAGCATGATGATGACATACACCAAACCGACCACCGCGCCTTTGTTACGCTTGAAGTAGTGCCAAAACTCCTGCAGCGGCGTCATAGGCACCGGGGCAGCAATAACTTTATTTTGAGTAACTTGTGACATGATGGCCCCTTACTTCTTATGACGAATACGCGGGTTCACCACGCCGTAAAGCAGATCGACCAGCAGGTTGACGAGGATAATCATCGTCGCCACCAGCAACACGCCGCCCTGCACTACCGGATAGTCACGGCGTTGCAGCGCATCGATCAGCCAGCGCCCCAGGCCAGGCCAGGAGAAAATGGTTTCGGTCAAAATCGCCCCTGCGAGCAACGTCCCCACCTGCAGACCGATAACGGTCACCACGGGCAGCATCGCGTTACGTAAGGCGTGAACGATAATGACGCGCATACGGGTCAACCCTTTGGCGCGAGCGGTGCGGATATAATCCTCGCCCAGCACTTCCAGCATGGAAGAACGCGTCATACGCACGATGACCGCCAGTGGAATGGTCCCCAGTACTATCGCAGGCAAAATCATATGCGCGACGGCATCAATGAAGTTGCCCTCTTCACCCCAGATGGCGGTGTCGATCAGCATAAAACCAGTAAGCGGATTCGAATCATCCAGGAAGACCATATCGCTGACGCGCCCGGAAACCGGCGTCAGGTTCCATTGCACCGAGACCAGCATGATCATCATCATGCCCCACCAGAAGATAGGCATGGAATAACCGGTCAGCGCGAGGCCAACGGCGGTGTGATCGAAAATAGAGCCACGCTTCACGGCAGCCAGTACGCCGACTGGAATACCGACAGCGACGGCAAACATCATGGCGCAGACACCGAGTTCAAGCGTCGCTTTAAAACGCGGCACAAACTCGTCCCACACCGGAAGACGGCTTTTCAGCGAAATCCCTAAATCACCGTGCAGCACGCCCCAAATGTAATTGAGGTACTGCTGCCACAGCGGCTTGTTCAGGCCGAGTTCGGCCAACAGCTGCGCATGGCGTTCAGGGGAGATACCACGCTCACCTGCCATAATCATTACCGGGTCGCCGGGGATCATATGGACGAAGGCAAAAGTGAGAAGGGTGATACCGATAAACGTGGGGATGACAAGTCCCAGACGTCGGAGGATGAACTGCAACATAACCCGGATTCTCTGTAATGACGCACCATCAAAAGCGTGACGTCTTTATTGCTCACAAATGTAAATATCCTCTCCTCTGGGGAGACGATAAGGGTGAGAGGAACGGTTAAATCCCTCTCACCCCGACCCTCTCCCATCAGGAGAGGGGGACACCCTACTTATTATTCAACCGATACGTTTTCGAAGTGGTGTTTGCCCAGTGGATCTACCACGTAGCCTTTCACTTCTTTACGCACTGGCTCGTACACGGTGGAGTGAGCCACGATCAGCGCCGGAGCCTGGTCATGCATCACTACCTGAGCCTGCTTGTACAGTTCGATACGTTTGTTGTGGTCGTCGGTCGCACGCGCCGGCTGAATCAGATCTTCAAACGGCTTGTAGCACCAGCGAGAGTAGTTGGAGCCTTGTTTCGCTGCATCACAGCTGAACAGGGTCGCGAAGAAGTTATCCGGATCCCCATTGTCCCCGGTCCAACCCATCATCACCGCCTGGTGCTCACCAGCTTTGGCACGCTTCAGATACTCGCCCCACTCGTAGGTCACGATCTTGGCCTGAACGCCGATTTTAGCCCAGTCAGCCTGAACCATCTCAGCCATACGGCGAGCGTTCGGGTTGTATGGACGCTGTACAGGCATCGCCCACAGCTCAACGGTAAAGCCTTTATCCTGACCCGCTTCTTTCAGCAGTGCTTTCGCTTTCTCAACGTCGTAAGTGTAATCCTTAACGTCGTCGTTATAGCCCCACATGGTTGGTGGAATCAGGTTTTTCGCGGCAACGCCAGCACCCTGATAAACCGCCTTGATGATGGCTTCTTTGTTTACCGCGTAAGTCAGCGCCTGACGCACTTTCACGTCATCAAACGGTTTCTTCTCGGTGTTGAAGGACAGGTAACCTACGTTCAGGCCCGCCTGCTCCAGCAGGTTGATGTTTTTGTCCTGCTTCATACGCGCGATATCAGCCGGGTTCGGGTATGGCATAACCTGGCATTCGTTTTTCTGCAGTTTTGCGTAACGCACAGAGGCGTCAGGCGTGATGGAGAAGACCAGACGGTCGATCTGCGGTTTAGTACCCCAGTAACCTTCGAACGCTTTGTACAGAATGCGCGAGTCTTTCTGGTATTGCAGCAGCTGGAACGGACCGGTACCGATTGGGTTCAGATCCACTTTTTCCGGCGTGCCCGCTTTCAGCATGTTATCCGCATATTCTTTCGACAGAATAGACGCGAAGTCCATTGCCAGGTCAGCCAGGAATGGTGCTTCCGGACGGCTCAGAACAAACTGAACGGTTTTATCGTCAACTTTTTTCACTTCGGTAATCAGGTCTGGCAGACCCATACCTTCGAAGTATTCGTAGCTGCCGCCAGACACTTTATGGTACGGGTTCTGGGCATTTTTCTGACGATCAAAGGAGAACACAACGTCGTCGGCATTCAGATCGCGAGTGGGTTTAAACTCTTTGCTATCCTGCCACTTCACGCCCTGACGCAGGTGGAAGGTATAGGTTTTGCCGTCTTCGCTGACTTCCCATTTCTCCGCCAGACCCGGAATAACTTCCGTGGTACCGATTTTGAATTCAACCAGACGGTTATAGATAGGCACAGAGCTTGCGTCGTACGTGGTACCCGAGGTGAAGAGCTGTGGGTTAAAGCCTTCCGGCGAGCCTTCAGAACAGTAAACCAGGGTTTTCGCATTTACGCTTGCCGCGACGGTCAGAGCAACCAGGCTCAGACCAAGCTTCAGCATCCCTGACTTCTTCAAGGAAATACTCATTATTCTGCTCCAATGTGATGTTTTGCTTTGTTGTGTTACGCCGCCTGACCTTTATTTATTATTTACCCGGTCCGGTCGGTGATGCCCGAAGGCGTTATAAGGGATGGAGAATCCTTTCAGAAGAGCGACAGAGTTGCAGCGCAGATCGTCCCTGAAATGCCCCTCGTGCCCTACAATCTGTCAACAGAATGTGAAAACGTCAATACAGGTGGCGGGGATTTACGTTGAGGGTGAGAAACGGCAAACAAAGATTAAAAAAACTCCAGGCATCTATTTTCAGCAGGGAAATTTATGCTACTCGCCATCTTGCAGCACAAAACTCTTCATATTTCGCAACAATCAGTGATTAACATTTATTCATATCGCGTAAATTTTCTTACAGAATGGTGATTATCTGAGCACTTAATGCCATGAACGTTAAAACGCACAGCGGAAAATGCTGAGGTTATCCATAAGCAACGCGAAAAAAGATCAATCTATATATAAAAAAATACAATGGATTATGTCACAAAATCGTTAACAGGCAGGGGTAAACGAGAGGTAAGGTCTGTTTTGACAGGTTGCCACAGGTAAGTCCCTAACGCAAAACCTCGCTTGAGGGGGAGTTTCACATTTGGCTAATGCTTTTCCATTCGCAGAAGGCAAAAAGGGCCAACCTTACGGTTAGCCCTTTTTTAAATGTGGTCGGCGAGAGAGGATTACTTGCCGCTACGCGGCTCGCCCTTCGGGCCGTTGCTGAAGCAACGTTCTCTCGCTTCGCTCGAGTCAAACCTCCTTCGGAGGTTCCGCGCAGCTATTTAGGTAAAATTTATCAGGTGTGTTTCGGGGTTTTAATGCTCAACTCACACCGGAAACACCGCCAGTGCCGTTCTGACGGTGCCGATAATACAGATGTTATGGTAAATCTGTGCGGTAGACCTATTGGTTAGGCTAGTCGATATCAGAAAGCGAACCATAGTCGATATAACAGTCCATTGAACTGATAACGTCCTTGTTTTTTGATACATCTAACCACGCAGATGCTTCGTGCTCATCGCTAACTCTGTTTAGACTTTCGGTTATCGTGTAGCTATAGATACCATTTTTAAACTCTATAGAGCTGTTTAGTCCTGTACCAACAGGGATTTCTTGCGTGATACTTAGTTGTTCCTTCTTTCTTGTTAATTCCATTTCTGGCTGGGTGTTTTTCTTTCCGAATGTATATGTTAAATTTTCTCCATCCTTGTAGACTGAAATTGACTTGTTGTTTTCCGTCGAGCATTTGAAAATTAATTCGTGTGCACTAACATTTGTTGATAATGAAAATACAGCCATTATTGCCAATGTAATTAAACATCTCATACTTCTCTCCGAAGCTGGTTTGACTCTGGTTTCTCGTTTTTCATTTCACCATGCTCATTTGGAAAACGCATTTCAGTAAGAGTTGATATAGCACTGCCGTACACACAGCAACGAGCATCAAATCCATTTAACCCTCTATAGTGAGTGTCTCCAATACGTCCTGGTAGGTTGACTGACGAGCTAGCTTTCCAAAATGCTTGGCTGCGATAACAAACTTTTGTTCCTTTGTTTGTTCTTACTGAGTGTCTTTCTAGTGAGTGTTCAGCGTCGGCATATTTAGCCATTACGTTTAAACTCCAGTAGAATCCAGCACTATCAGTTGACTCATAGCTGCTATTTTCAAGGTTATCTCTCCACTCAATAACGTTACTTGGCAGATCGGCATTGTTCGAATCACCAAGATGGTTGTCTGTATCTCTCAATACACTGTTGTTATAGAGTCTCTTGTATTCAGCAGAAAGCCTATTTTTGACGTTATCAGGATAATTTCTCCCCCTAAAGCTGAAGTATTTGAAATAATTGTCAGGGCTTGTTAGCTGCAAAATACCTCTACCATGCCACGGGTAGTACCAAGCATTATGATGTCCTATAACGGCTCTTGTATGTGGATCCCTGTCGGTATACCTATATGCTTCATGAGTGGTACTCAGCCAAGCTGTTTCTTGTATTGCATTACCAAGGAAACAGGCCACTCGGAAAGGTGTATTGATCAAGTATTTCTGCATTGTGATGTTAAGGCTGCTATGAATTTTATTAGCAACACTATTTTCTTGATCATTATATTTAACTGAATCCCAATGTGTATTACTGATAGCATGCAATGGAATTAGCTGTTTTAGTTCTGGCTTGCTGAGCCAGCCACATTTGCGGAAATGGCTGATAAATGCGGCAGGGTGGAAATGCCAAAGTCGGCCTGTGCCAAGTGCTCCTGTATCAAAGCACAGAGCGGAGGCATGCTCCTTGATTTTGCTGTACTCCGTATCCGACATGACGGGTACATCTTCGCTGCCTTTTTTCAGCCAGGCATAGCGCTGGTCAAAGGTGGCTGCATTCCATTCCAGCGGAAAATAGCAGACAAGTTTGCTGCTCAGTTCGCTGAGATGCCCGCTTTTCTGTAAATCCGCAATGAGCGGGGAATTACATTGGCTGTTATTGTCCGTGTCATCGTCCACCATCCACCACCCCGTCCAGTGGGGAAAGTCGGCATCGCTGAATTTTTTTATGTCAGGAGAGGCCAGGTTAACCATTCCCTTACCTCCAGGAAAACTGACGGTACGCCACAGCGGAGCGTTGGCAGGTGTCAGGGTTTCATGTTCGGTGTTGATGACCCGCCCGAAGCGGAGGAGTTCGAACCCGGCTGACGGATTTTGTGGATATAGACGGCATGCAGTACGGTACAGACTGTACTCATAGCTAACAGGTTTACCGTCCTTATTTTTTTCGCTGTCTGCATCCACCAAGGGATCGCCCACCGTGTCATAGACAAAATCACTGGTCGCATTTTTCCTTCGCGTGACTATCGTGCAGCTACCGTTTTCAAAAGTCATGCTGATGAACAGCGGCGCTGTACTGGTGTGAACCTTATTCAGATTGCCCGTATCAGGTGAACCTGCATCGGCTACCTGCTCATAAAACGGCGTTCCCGAAGGCAGATAAAAATGAATATCGCCGTAAACCGTGTCCGTTCTGCCGTCTGTGGCAATGTTCAGGCCTGGTGTTGATCGCCCGGTCAGTTTCAGCATGTTCTCGTCATCACAGAACACCTGAAAGTGAAAGGCATTTACGTTATCCACTATGCCATTCTGCCCGATGGGATCCTTTCGCCAGATTCTGGCCCCGGCCTTAATCGCCGGATCTAACCTGTCCCGCAGGTGCATGTACAGGGAGTAGAACACGACGGTGCCACTGTCACCGGAACCGATGGCGGTTTCGTGTTTCAGCAGAACATAGCCGTCATCGGTTTTACCAATATAATTCAGCGGGAATGCATCACGCTTATCTGTGTTGGACGGTTTACGGAAAGAAACAACTTCTCCATCCGCAATGGCACGAACAACTTCAATACGGTCGTACCCTTCCTCATAGCGGTCAGTGTGGAGAACATGCACACCACCGTGCCATGATGCATGTCTGTTGAGCGGGAAATCCCGGTTTATATCCACGGGCATCATTCTGCTGACCCATGACGGATCACTTTCTCCGGCATTCCGGGGGCGGACAAACGGCGGGCTGATTACCATAATCCCCTCCATGCAAGTTGCAGCAGGATGTATTGCCGGGAGATATTTCGGGAAAGGGGAAAGCAGTTACATATGTACGAATGGCTCATTCTGTATTCCTTTCAGAAAGCATTAACAGGCAATACTTTAGCCTTGCAGAAAGAATATACAACGGCTTTACTGTAATGAAATTAACAGTAATTACAATGAATTATGATTTTTATGCGGCTCATATATGAAGTGAATGCATCCGCGGGAAATTTTTTTAATTTCGCGGGTACAAAAATTTGACGATGCGGGCTGTCATGCCGAACAAGAGACACAGGGATTGTCATACCCCCTGTGAATCTTTCGGGTCAGATATACCGCCCGGTATTCCTTTGCCGCCTGTCTGACCGTGCGGGAGAACTTTTCCACAGACAACGGCTTCCCGAGGTTGTGGTATTCCATAAACGCCAGATAGCAGTGATAGAGGTAGCGTTTCGGCTCCGGCTGGCCTGCCCATGTTCCACCGCCCATCATCATGCCTTTTGGCTCAGTCATGAAGTACAGCGCCGCGCACAAGTCAATCACCGGGTCCGTGCCGCGCTTGATAGTGAGCGCTTCCAATGAATCCCGCTGTTCGCATAAAAGCTGGCGGGCGTTCTCCGGTTCTGCAAAGGTGGACAGCAGGCGGCGAATGATAACGGGCAGTTCTGTGGCGATTTTCTCCGTAAGCATCGGGTCTTTGTCTGCTTCTCTCACCGGGTTATCAAACGGAAATATCACCCGGCGGCGGGCAATGCCCCCGTTGCGCTCCGTGAATATAATCGGTTCGTTATTGGTTGCCAGAATGACAGTGCGTAACACAGTGGTGTACTGCTACTCATACTTGCCGTCGATTTCCACCGGGTCGCCGCCCGTGATGGCCTTAATTCCGATGCCTTCTCCCGTATATCTCGGCTGGTCAGGGAGGATAATCAGACTCTTGCCGACAAACTGCGCCCGACCTCTGGCCTCATCCAGTGCTTTCATGTTGCCGCTGGCGGTGTTGTGTGCACCTGTGAGCAGTGAGGCAATGGCGGTAAACACGCTTTCCCCGCTGCCGCCTTCGCCCGTGACCTCAATAAATAGCTGCCAGTCATGGCGGTTTGCCAGCACCATAAACAGCGCCGCCAGAATACGCTTCGCCCGGTTAGCATCACCGCCTGCACCGTGCATCAGCCAGCGGTAAAATGCGGGGCATGGTCTTTCAGACTTTCGCCAGGCGTGGCCTCCGTCCAGATGATGCCATTGTGGTGCAGCAGGCCATTGTCCGGGCTGTGTGGCTGAAACTGCCCGGCATTCAGGTCATAAACCCCATTCACAAAGGCCACCTGCGCCCTCCCACTGGTGGGCAGGACCGGAACCATTATCCGCATGGACTCAATGGCGGCCTCGATACCTTTCGGGTTGTACGGAGTCTCGTGGGCTTCAAATATTGCTGCCAGCGTGCGTTTCAGGAGCGTATCCGGCTGATGCTGCCAGATGCCTTCCTGATACTGATACACCGTGCCGCTGTCGGGGTTAACTGCCACCTGTTCATAATATGCCACCAGCACCTTGCCCCGCTCACAGGCTGCCATGTGGGCAAGGTCGGCTCCGTCAGCCAGACAAGCTATCACTGCCGGAACAACGCTGCTTTCTCCACGTTCAGCCTCCGCTTTCAGTCCGGCAAGGCGAGGTGTCCAGTCCTCCAGCAGTTCGTGACTTTCAGAATAAAAACGGGCTTCCCTGACATTTGCCAGCGCCAGCCGGGTGGCAATGGTGGTGATATGGCGTTCTGACAGTGGTCCGGCACGGCAGACGCGTACAAACCGTCGTCCGTTGTCAGTGATGCTCAGATTATGCAGATTATCCAGCTCACGTCCTGCCAGTACCACAGGCGGCACGATATCCCCGGCGCGGTTATTATGCTGCCAGTCTTTTGCATGTACCCAGGCGTCAGCTCCGGCAAAAATCACCTGCTCTGTAAATCTGTCGGCAGGCTGTTGCTTCAGGTTCGGCGCTTTTTTCATCGTATCGACTCCTGGTCAGGAGAGGCCGGAGGAATGACCAACCATCCGGCACGGCGGGCTAATTCCGTGAAGCACAGCAGGCTCATTGCCATTTCATCCGGGCGCAGGAGTTGCTCTGGTGGACAACCTCGCCGTCCTCGATGGTCAGCAGTACCTGAATGCGGCAACCGTGCAGGGAGCATCCTTTCCCCGTGTCCTTCCCTGTCCGGTGCTGGCAGCTACTCATCGCGGCGTTTACGGGCCTCCGAGAGCGCCACATCGTCCAGTGAACCGAAACTGACCAGCGCACGCTTTTTATCGTCGGGGCGTACATAATTGAAACGCCAGATTTTAGCGCCGTTAGGTTTAACGAGAAGATAAAGCCCGCTACCGTCCTGTAAGGTGTGTATTCCTTTTCAGCCGGGCGCGCGGCACGAACTTCTGTTGCGGTGAGAGGGGTAGTGACTCGCGCCATGTTATACGTTCCTTTGTTATATCGGGGGTGTATAACAAAACGTATAACTAAAATATCTGGCTGTAAATATATCGGTCTGGTCTGAACAGAACGAAAAAAAGCCGCAATCCCTTAGAGATTGCGGCCTGACTTACCTTTTCTGGTCTGGACTGAACCACACCGTACTGTAATTTTGGTCGGCGAGAGAGGATTCGAACCTCCGACCCACTGGTCCCAAACCAGTTGCGCTACCAAGCTGCGCTACTCGCCGAATGCGGAGCGCATCTTACTGCTGGGGTGCGCTCCCGTCAATCCCTTATCATGAAAAAGCCATTCGATTGGCGATAAACTCGCCAGACCGGTTATTGCGTGGCTTTTGTTGCACTATCAGGGATATGACACCAGTTGTTATTTTCGTTAACCCCGCCATTCGGCGAGGTATAACCGAGGCAACCCATAATCGTGTCGTACAGCTCAACGTGGCGGCGCGGCACCTTCATTTCTGCCTCTTGTTTCAGATGAGCGAACATTTTCGCTTTATCCGGGTTCTCCAGATATTTATCTGACATCCAGACCATCATCGGCACGCGGAACTGCTCTGGCGGTGCCATTTTACGCGGGGTTCCGTGCAAGTGCTCAAACTCATTGATTGACTCACCATGGTCGGCGGCATAGAAAACAATGGCTTTCTTATCGCGCACCTGATCAATCACGCTATCAATGAAATGATCGACATACAGCACCGAATTATCAAACGAGTTAACCAGCTCGTCTTTGGTGCAGTCTTTATCCACACCTACGCACTCCGGCGTCCATTTGGCGAAATTACGCGGATAACGCTGCGTATAGTTGAAGTGTGATCCCTTGGTATGCAGGATAATCATATGCTTGCCATCAGGATTGCCATTCAACGAGTTCTTCATTTCGTCAATCAGCAGCATGTCATCCACGCTCTTACCGCGGTTACGCGGCTCGGCACCGATTTGCTCGCGATAAGCAATGTTCTGCGCCATGGTGTTGCTGTAGAACCACATTTCACTCTGCATGGCGTAAAGGTCGGACGTAAACCCAAGCTGGCGCAGAACCGAGAAGACGTTTTGCTCTTTCAGCGTACGCTGAGGGTTATCATCCGCCCCGCCTTCGCGCACAAACATGCAGCGCAACGAGAGTTTAGTGGCGGTATCACAGGAGTACCCGCGATAGGCAATCAGGTTCTTTTCCTGCGACAGTTTCGGTGTCGTGTCGCGATCGTAGCCAAGAATGCCCATGTGATCCCAGCGCGTCGTTTCACCGATAATAAAGATAAAATAGGTATCATCGATGTCTTTAGGCGCTTGGTATGTAAACAATTTGGCGGGATTCTTTAACGATTTATTATCAGATGATTCGTCGACCTGCCGCCCAGGCGTAAAGGCCCAGCGCCGATATCCAGTTAGAAGGAAGATAGGAATTAGCCACGACGCCGCCGTAGCTCGGCATATCTACGCCAGAGGTACGCTCATCGTATTTTTGCTTCACATCCAGCAGGCGAATCGGCCCCCAGACCATCAAACCTGCCAGCACCACCAGCGTAACGCTTCGGATGCGTTGCCCAGGTGTGCGCATTTGCCGAAGCAAAGTATAGCGGCAGCGGTTGCTCCAGATGAACAGCAGCGGCAGCGCGCTCACGCACACCAGCCAGAGAATAAAGTGCAGACCCACCACCTCTTTCGAGGAGGTCAATATCCGTCGTCATGACCGAGGCAATAATGCCGTAGCCAATGACCACGTTCATGAAAGTCATGTAATAACTGGCACCCGCAGAGAACACGACCACCAGCGAGGCGAGCACACGCCACATGCGTCGACCAAATAGCGAGAGCAGACGTAACAGGAAGAACGTCACCAGAACGGTAGCGACCAGTTCAACTACTGCGGAGATTCCTTTCAAGACAGTAAAATCTTGTGCGTAACCATCAAACCGACGGAAAAAAACAGCACCATTCATAAACAGGCCGATGTACAACGCCAGCAAAAAGCTCAGCTTTTGTTGTGTCATCGATTTGATGTATTTCATGCATTCAACCCGGAAAAAGGGAGAGTAACCCCGCTTCACTTCATATGAAAAGTGAACAGACTATATATGCGCTTAGGAATCCATTATCAGAAATGTCTAAAGCGTGGTAAGTAGACCACAACGATGGAAAAAAGTGGCAGGAGAGTGTGTGATTGAAGCGGATATTTACAAAAAAACAAACTAAAGGTATCCAACCTTAAGTTTTCCTTAGATTTCATCGCTAAAAAAGGCCGGAAACCCGGCCTTTTTCGTTGTTTGTTTACGCATGCGCCTCATTATAGACTTCGCGCTGCGGTTGGCGAATCGTCGTCGACAGCGCCAGCGAAATAATCAGTAAGGCAAATATCACGCAGAAGGTCACGTAGAAGCCGCCAAACAGCGACGCGATAAGCGAACCGCAAATGCTGCCGATCCCAAACCCTAAATAAATCACGCCGTAATTCTTCGCCAGATTGTTCAGGCCAAAGAATTCGCTCACCAGTGAAGGGAAGACGGTAATGGTGCCGCCAAAGTTAAAGGCAACGCAGGCGATAGCGGCAAAGAAGGTCATTTCATTCAGCGGCGCGAACAGCAGAGCGGCCATACCGACCAACGACACGACCTGTCCCATGGTAATGACACGGATACGCGAGATTTTGTCAGACAGGATACCCAGCACCAGTCGGCCTGACAGGTTAGCAATGGAAATCACCGTCACTGCGTTGGCTGCGGTTGCCACATCCAGTTTCACCATTCCCTGAGCAATATCCTTCGCCACACCGATGACATACAGGCCACTCATACAGGCAGTCAGGAACATCACGGCCAACATCCAGTACTGCGGTTGACGCATGGACTGCGCCAGCGTGAAGTCATTTTCCACCACGCCATTCACCGTTTTGACTGCCTGCTGAGGCGCATCTTTCATCAGCGTGGCACCGAAAAGAATCATCACCAGCACAATCGCACCCCAGATCATGAACGTCTTTTCCAGACCAACAGATTCCAGTAAATGCGAGTCGATAAATTTAAAACCAAGGCTGCCCAAGCCGTAAGAACCGATTGAGAATGCGGAGATTAAGCCTTTACGTTCCGGGAACCATTTCACGCAGTTGGACAGCGTCAACAGATAGCCCGCACCGTCCGCCAGGCCAACCAGCACGCCCGCACTGAGCCACAGCATCATCAGGCTATTGGAATGCGCGGTCAGGGAAAAAGCCCACACCCAGCATAATACCGGAGGCCATAGTCACGCGCTTCACACCGAAACGCTCCTGCAATTTGCCTGCGACGGAAGACGAAAGCGCTAACCCCAGACTCAGCAAGCCGAAGGAAAATGCCACCTGACTGACCGGTGCTCCCAGTTTGTCGGACAGCGCGCTGTTAAACAGGCTCCAGGTATAAACCGATCCCAACGCAAATTGCGTCACGATGGTGCCGAAGAGTGTCAGCCAACGAGTGCGGTTATAGGTTGATGTGTTCATGGCAGTTGTCCTGCAAGAGAAATTAAGGGAATTCGCTGCAGACAACGATATACAAATCCCTTTATTGCCAGGGGAGAAACGGCATGGAATGCAGTAGAGACGGAATGAAATGCCTGAAATCAGGAATGAATGACCTTGCCAGATTTCGCAATGCACCTTTGTTAGTGACTGCTATCGCCACAGGGCTTGCTGTTATTGTGTTCAAGATGTTATGGAAGCGTTACCGGAAATAATAATTTTAGAATCTCGCACTCACCCCCAGGGTATAAAGATAGTCTTCGCCTGTCATCGTACTTTCCGCCTGGGATAACGACGCATACGCCGCCAGATGGGGATAAAGCAGCACGTCGGCCCCCCACCGTCACGTCCATCCAGTTGTCATACTGCAATGATGTAGGCAGTCGGCTCATCCCGGACTGCGATTTCCATTGGTTATCACCAAACTGCTGGTTATAGCTCACCTGCGCCCAAGGCCGTAAATCACCCACGCGCGTATCCACCCGCCAGCCAAGCGTGCTAACGCTGGCGTGCCAGAGCGGATCGGTGAGCGACGTTGAACTGCCGTTATCACCAAACTCGTTGTACATCATTTGCGTTGAACCATCGTAGTGCCACGCCGCCACAGGCCCGGTTGTGGTGTTGCGGGTGACCGGTATATTCAACCCCACGCTCAGGGTGCTCGCCGATTCCGCCGGGTAATTATCCGGCATATTGAGGGCCAGTCCCGGTACGTTCTGCGAAGAACGAATTCGCTCCGCAAGAATATCGTCATAGCGCGGTTGGTGATCGGCGTCCCATGTATAGCGTTCAGTCGTATGACTTTGCGCATCTGAAACGATATATTCCTGTTGCCAGGCAGAGGCTGTGCTACAAAAAAACAAACAGACTGATACACCCACCAGGCCAGAAACAGCATGGCGACCACTGATTTTTTTTATCATCATCAAAGCGACTCCAGAGAGAGCCGAGTTCGGCGATATTTGTCATTGTTTAAGAAGCGATATGAGGGCATAACCCTTAATTAAATATTGTCTTTTTAACACTCACGTCAAGCCAGGTTGGCTGAATTTTTGCGGATTCACAATCAATAAGGGAAATAACCTATGCAACGTTGCGGATGGGTAAGCCAGGATCAGCTTTATATCGATTATCACGATAAAGAGTGGGGCGTGCCGGAAAAAGACGGCAAGAATCTCTTTGAGATGATCTGCCTGGAGGGTCAACAGGCGGGATTATCGTGGATTACCGTCTTGAAAAAACGGGAAAATTACCGTAACGCCTTCCATCATTTCGACCCGGTACGCGTTGCCGCGATGACGGAAGAAGATGTCGAAAGACTGGTGCTGGACGCCGGTATCATCCGTCATCGCGGTAAGATTCAAGCTATTATCGGCAACGCGCGTGCATACCTGGCGATGGAAGAAAACGGCGAGCCTTTTTCAGATTTTGTCTGGTCGTTTGTTGACCATACCCCGAAGATCACCCAGTCCGCGACGCTGGCTGAAATCGACACATCCACGCCTGCATCCGATGCCCTTTCTAAAGCGTTGAAAAAACGTGGATTCAAGTTTGTTGGCACCACAATTTGCTACTCTTTCATGCAAGCGTGCGGCCTGGTTAACGATCATGTGACGGGCTGCTTCTGCCATCCTGGAGGACAACATGATTCGCAAATGGCAAAGTGAGAACACCGCGCCGCTGCTGAGTTTATGGCTGGAAAGCACCACCGATGCGCATCCGTTTATCGATGCGCAGTACTGGGTTGAAAGCGAAGCGCTGGTCCGTGATGCTTATCTGCCGTCAGCGGAAACGTGGGTTTGGGAAGAGTCTGGTGAAATCAGAGGCTTTATCAGCGTCATGCAGTTTCAGTTCATCGGCGCGCTATTTGTCGCCACGCCCCATCTGGGGAAAGGGATCGGGCACGCGCTGATTCAGCATGTTCAGCAGACGTACCCGTCCTTAAGTCTTGAGGTTTACCAGAAAAACAGTCGGGCGGTGAATTTCTACCATGCTCAGGGTTTTCGCATTGAAGACAGCGCCTGGCAGGAAGAGACGCAACACCCGACGTGGATTATGAGCTGGCAGGCGGATCAAACGCCGTCAGCGTAAGTTCCGGTCCCTGATATTTTTCCACCCAGGCGAGCGCCGTATTTCCCGCGCAACCATTCCCCAGCTTCGAGCTGGGGAGATCTTTGGTTAACACGTTCACCGCGCCGTTTTTACAGATTCCGCCTTCATCGCGATCCAGATCGGGCCACGCGCCCTGGTGAATACAGATCACACCAGGTTTAATCCCCGTACTGACCACGGCTCCCGCGAGCACCTGTCCGCGCGTGTTCCAGACCCGCACCACATCACCGTCGGCAATTCCACGCGCGTTGGCGTCATCCGGATGCAAGGTGATCGGCTCACGTCCCGCCACGGCGTACTGTTCACGCAGTGACGAATAGTTAAGCTGGCTGTGCAGACGATGTGCCGGATGCGCGGACAGCACCTGTAGCTGCTTCGGCTGCGCGTTACCGTGCCACTCATCGGGCTCAAGCCACATCGGATGGGGTGGGCAATCGGCATAGTTAAAGCTGGCGATACGCTGCGAATAGATCTCGATTTTGCCACTTTCCGTTTTTAGCGGATGACTCTGCGGATCGCGGCGGAAATCAGCAAAACGGACAAACTGCGCGTTCTCTTCGCTCTCCGGCATTTCAAAAATAGCATTCTCTTCCCAGAACTCTGCAAACGGCGGCAACGTCACGCCCTGCGATTCACCGCGCTGCCCGGCAATCTGGTAAAACGTCTCGAGCCATTCCAGATCCGTTTTGCCTTCCGTGAAGCGCTCGCGACCGCCCGGCTCCCACAGCTCGCTCAATGCTGCAAACACCTCAAAATCGTCACGCGCTTCGTCACGCGGCGGAACCACACGCTTCATCGGCACCATGTGCTGATTGCTGTAATCGCCAGTCATGGTCAGATCGTTACGCTCAAATGAGGTGGTCGCTGGCAGCACAATATCAGCGTGCTTCGCCGCTGCGGTCCAGAAGCACTCTGAAATGACCACCAGCTCTGGTTTCTGCCACGCACGAATCAGGCGGTTGGTATCCTGATGATGGGTAAAGTTTGCGCCGCCCGCCCACCAGACAAAACGGATATCCGGGAAATGCCGATCCATGCCGTTGTGCTGATAAAAACCGCCTGGGTTTTCCAGCGCTTCAACGATACGAGCAACCGGAATTTTATCGACCGCATCAATCCCGTTTTGCACAGAACCCTGCATCGAGGCCAGCACCGCCGCGCGGCGTGTCGGATTCCCGCCGTTGGCAAAGTGATACGACAGGCCAAAACCGCCGCCCGGCGTACCAATCTGGCCGAGCATCGCGGCAAGCGTCACCAGCATCCAGTGCTTTTGCTCGCCAAACTGCTGACGCTGCATTCCCCAGCCCGACATCAACATGGTGGTGTTTTGATGGAATAACGCCGCCAGTTCGCGAATTTTAGCGGCATCAACGCCGCAAATTTCGGCAGCCCATTCAGCGGTTTTCGCCACTCCGTCAGATTTACCGGTCAGATACTGCGTAAAGATGTCGAAACCGGTTGTACAGCGCGCCAGGAATTCAGCATCATGCCAACCGTTTTCCACTAGCGTATAGGCCACACCCAGCATCATCGCGACATCGGTGCCCATATGCGGCGCGATCCACTCGGCGCTGTCCCCGAGAAAATCGAGCGTTTCAGAACGCATAGGATCGATGCAGATCAACCGCTTACCGCTTTTACGCAGCGCGTCAAAATAGGCAATCCCCTGCTCATCGCTGGCATTCCACGCAATCTTCAGCGTGTTAAGCGGGTTGGCGCTCCACAACACCACGACGTCCGTATGTTCCAGCACCAGCGGCCAGCTGGTTTGCTGCTGATACACCTCATTGCCCCCCACGACATACGGCATGATCGCCTGGGCCGCACCGGTTGAATAATCACCCAGATGCCCCGTGTAGCCGCCCGCCAGGCTCATATAGCGTTGCAACAGCGTCGCCGCTTTATGCAGCACGCCGTTGGAGCGCCAGCCGTAAGACCCGGCAAAGATAGACGACGCGCCGTAGCTGTCGCGGATGCGTTTGTGTTGTCCGTGGATGAGCGCCAGCGCATCGTCCCAGCTCACACGTACAAATTCATCTTGCCCACGCACGCCCTGCGGATTATCCGGCGACGCTAAAAAACCTTTACGCACCATCGGCCAGCGCACACGGGTTTTACTGTGCACCTGATCGCGCACCGCAGTTTGTAATGAATTGGGATGATCGGTGGGCAGCGCCCCGCGTGAAGACAGCACGTTCTCGCCGTCGGTTTCAACCAGCATGGGCCCCCAGTGGGCTGCGGTCAGAATGGTTTTTATTGAGGTGGTCAAAGCGTGCGCTCCTGGGTTGCCTGTTGCAGGTTTCACGGCCTTCTTTGAAGCCGTTTATGGTTTGACACAAATTTCAGAGTTATCCCCGGAATTTTCTGCATAACTGGGCGTCATAATCAACCGCCACGTCCGTCGTGGCAAAGAATAAAAAGGATTAAGGAAATAAGATGAATAAACGCGTATTGGCTATTGCCGCTCTGGTGAGTGGCGCACTGGCGGTTTCTGGCTGCACAACAAACCCTTACACCGGCGAGCGTGAAGCGGGTAAATCCGGCATTGGCGCAGGTATCGGCTCATTGGTTGGCGCGGGTGTTGGCGTGCTCTCCTCATCGAAGAAAGATCGCGGCAAAGGCGCGCTGATCGGTGCAGCGGCGGGAGCGGCGCTGGGTGGCGGCGCCGGTTATTACATGGATGTTCAGGAAGCAAAACTGCGTGACAAAATGCAGGGAACCGGCGTGAGTGTGACGCGAAATGGCGACAACATCATTTTAAACATGCCGAGCAATGTGACCTTTGACAGCAGCAGCGCTACGCTGAAACCTGCCGGGGCGAACACCCTGACGGGCGTCGCGATGGTCCTGAAAGAGTACAGTAAAACCGCAGTCAATGTGATCGGCTATACCGACAGCACCGGCAGCCAGGACCTGAATATGCGTCTGTCTCAGCAGCGCGCGGACTCCGTAGCCAGCTCCCTGATCGCTCAGGGCGTGGCGGCCAACCGCATCCGCACTAGCGGGATGGGGCCGGCAAATCCAATCGCCAGCAACAGCACGGCAGAAGGCAAAGCCCAGAACCGTCGCGTCGAAATCACCCTCAGCCCGATTCAGTAAGTTTTTGTCTTCCCCTCTTCCTCTGGGAGAGGGTCGGATGAGGGCATCTGCCGCCTGTATCATCCGATATGAAGCACTTGCCATCGCTGATTTTCACGTTAAGGTGTTCTCACTTAATTCAGAGAAATCAGCGATGAGCAAATCAACACGGTCCACCATCAGCGACGTGGCGAAAGCTGCAAAAACCGGTAAAACCAGTATTTCACGCTATCTGAATGGCGAGAAACATCTGCTTTCCGACGCGCTGCTGGCACGTATCGAACATGCTATTGCTGAACTCGACTATCGCCCAAGCCTCATGGCTCGCGGGCTAAAGCATGGTCGTACCCCGCCTCATCGGCCTGATTATCGCCGATATCACCAATCCCTACTCCGTCAATGTGCTGAGCGGCATCGAAGCTGCGTGTCGTGAAAAAGGCTTTACGCCGCTGGTCTGTAATACGAATAACGAGCTAAATCAGGAATTGCACTATCTTGACCTGCTGCGCAGCTATCAGGTGGAAGGTATCGTGGTCAATGCCGTGGGTATGCGCGAAGAGGGGCTTAACCGTCTCCAGCAGTCCGCGCTTCCGATGGTACTCATCGACCGCAAAATTCCGGAATTTGCCTGCGATGTCGTCGGACTGGATAACACTCAGGCCGCCACGACCGCCACGGAACACCTCATCGAGCAAGGTTTTGAAGCGATTTTGTTTATGAGCGAACCGTTGGGAATGGTCAATACCCGTCGCGATCGCCTCAGCGCTTTTCGTGCGACTCTGGCGCGCTATCCCGGCGTGATCGCCGAGAATATCGAAATTCCACTGCATGAAGCCGACCAGATGGATAACGCGCTACGTCAATTTCACACCCGCCATCGCGGAATGCGTAAAGCCGTGATTTCTGCCAACGGGGCACTCACGCTCCAGGTGGCGCGATCCCTCAAACGCATTGGCCTCCACTGGGGTAGCGATATTGGCCTGCTAGGCTTTGACGAACTGGAATGGGCAGAGCTGGCAGGCGTAGGAATCACCACGCTCAAACAACCGACCTGGCAGATTGGCTATGCCGCAGTAGAACAGGTGGTTCGCCGAATTGAAGGCATGACAGACGCCGTTCGCGAGCAGGTTTTCTCTGGCGAGCTGATCGTACGCGGTTCGACTTCCCGCTAAATTCCCTTCGTGATGGCGATCATAAATTCAACACCCTGGGCTTTTCTTTGGAACCGGTTCCATCTAGCGTGATAACTATCAGCTACGAATGGGAGTCAGCCAATGGGCAGAAAAATTATCGTCGTGACCGCGGCATACGGTGCGGATCAGGTACGTCAGGCAGGCGGCCAGCGGGCCATGCTGCCCGTCATCGCAGCGGGTGGCGCAGATGGTGTCGAAATACGTCGCGAACTCTTCAGCGAGCAAGAGCTGCAAACCCTTCCCATGCTGGCCCAATCTATCGAGCTGCTTGGCTTGCTGGTCTGTTACTCAGCACCAGCCGCATTGCTAATGCCCGATGGGACGCTTAACCCGGATCTGCCACGTTATCTTGCCGAAGCCAACGCGTTAAATGCCTTGTGGTTAAAGGTTTCTTTGGGCCATTTCCGCGATAAGGCGCCGCTGGAAGCACTACGTGAATTACTCAATGACAGCGGCATGGCGCTGGTGGTTGAAAACGATCAAACTGATTGTGGCCAACTGGCACCGATGCAGCGATTCAAAGCGGCCTGTCGGGTGATGCAATTGCCCGTCACGCTGACGTTCGATACGGGCAACTGGTTATGGGTGGGCGATTCGCCTGAAGAAGCCGCTCGTCTTCTCGCCCCTGCCGTGAGCTATATCCACGTCAAAGCGGCCATCCCGCACAATCAACACTACCGCGCTATCGCACCGGATAACGCCGATGCGCGCTGGATGGCGCTTCTGGATCAACTTCCCGCAGATGCACCGCGCGGGATTGAATTCCCACTGGAGGGTCCGGATTTAGCCGCAGTGACCCGCCATTACGTCAATCTGCTGCGCGAGGAGTCACGCCATGTCTAAGACTTTGGACGTCATCACCATCGGTGAAGCAATGGCGATGTTCGTTGCCACCGAAACGGGTACGTTAAGCGCTGTTGAACACTTTATCAAACGTGTGGCAGGCGCAGAACTCAACGTGGCGACCGGACTGGCGCGCCTGGGTATGAACGTCGGCTGGGTCAGCCGCGTAGGCAACGACAGCTTCGGTCAATTTGTCGTGGATTCGCTCAAAAAAGAGGGGATCGACGCGGCTGGCGTCACGCTCGACAGCCGTTTCGCCACAGGTTTCCAGCTAAAGTCTAAAGTTGAAAATGGAACCGATCCCATCGTGGAGTATTTCCGCAAAGGATCGGCGGCCAGTCATCTCTCTCTTGCCGATTATCACTCTGCGTACTTCTCGTCAGCACGCCACCTGCATTTGAGCGGAGTGGCGGCGGCATTGTCGAGCAGTTCGTATGAGCTACTCGATCACGCAGCCAGCACCATGAAAGCTCAGGGTAAGACGATTTCATTCGATCCCAATCTGCGTCCAGTGCTGTGGAAAAGCGAGGCCGAGATGATTAATCAGCTCAATCACCTCGCCTTCCAGGCTGACTGGGTTTTGGCCTGGTATAAAAGAAGGGATGATTTTGACCGGAGAGTCATCCCCCGAAGGGATCGCCGATTTTTATCTGAATCAAGGTGTGAAAGCCGTGGTGCTGAAAACGGGAGCCGAGGGTGCATGGTTCAAGACGGCAGAAGGTGAAAAAGGGACGGTTGCCGCGATGAAAGTCGAGAATGTTGTCGATACCGTCGGCGCTGGCGATGGTTCGCTGTCGGCGTAATCAGCGCCCTACTCGAAGGGAAAACGTTACCGCAGGCCGTCGCACGCGGTAACAAAATTGGCTCGCTCGCCATTCAGGTTCAGGGCGATAGCGAAGGATTACCGACGCGGGAAGCCTTAGGGGAATCAATCCTCGCAACCGCGAATTAAAAACACAGCCCCGCGTACCCTACATACAGCGGCGGAAGTCACCTCAACAACAGAGGCAAGTCTATGAACAAATCGACCAATGCAGTCAAACGCTGGTGGTACATCATGCCGATCGTGTTTATCACGTACAGCCTGGCGTATCTCGATCGCGCGAATTTCAGTTTCGCTTCCGCCGCGGGGATCACCGAAGATCTGGGGATCACCAAAGGGGTCTCTTCCCTGCTCGGCGCGTTGTTCTTCCTGGGCTATTTCTTCTTCCAGATCCCAGGCGCGATATATGCCGAACGCCGCAGCGTGCGCAAACTGATCTTCGTGTGTCTGATTCTGTGGGGAGCCTGTGCATCGCTCACCGGTATGGTCAACAACATTCCGGCGCTGGCCGCCATTCGGTTTATTCTTGGCGTGGTAGAAGCCGCCGTAATGCCTGCGATGCTGATTTACATCAGCAACTGGTTTACCAAATCCGAACGTTCGCGCGCCAATACTTTCCTGATCCTCGGTAACCCGGTCACGGTACTGTGGATGTCCGTCGTCTCTGGCTACCTGATTCAGTCATTCGGCTGGCGTCATATGTTCATCATTGAAGGGATCCCCGCGATTATCTGGGCCTTCTGCTGGTGGGTGCTGGTAAAAGATAAACCGTCCCAGGCGACATGGCTCTCCGAAAGCGAAAAAGCCGCGCTTCAGGCGGAACTGGAGAAAGAGCAACAGGGGCTGAAACCGGTACGTAACTACGGCGAAGCATTCCGCTCCCGCAACGTGGTACTCCTTTGCATGCAGTACTTCACGTGGAGTATTGGTGTGTACGGATTTGTGCTGTGGCTGCCGTCCATCATTCGCAGCGGCGGAGAAAACCTCGGCATGGTCGAAGTGGGCTGGCTGTCATCCGTGCCTTATCTGGCGGCGACTATTGCGATGATTGTGGTGTCCTGGGCATCGGACAAACTGCAAAACCGTAAGCTTTTCGTTTGGCCGCTGCTGCTGATTGCCGCATTCGCGTTTATTGGTTCATGGGCAGTTGGACCCGATCACTTCTGGATTTCTTATACCCTGCTGGTCATCGCAGGTGCCGCGATGTACGCGCCTTACGGTCCTTTCTTCGCCATCATTCCCGAGATGCTGCCGCGTAACGTTGCGGGCGGCGCGATGGCGCTCATCAACAGTATGGGCGCGCTGGGATCGTTCTTCGGCTCGTGGTTTGTGGGTTATCTGAACGGCACGACCGGCAGCCCGTCCGCCTCGTACATTTTTATGGGGGTGGCACTTTTCGCTTCAGTGTGGCTTACTTTGATTGTTAAGCCTGCTAATAATCAACACGTCCCTGCTGGCGCACGCCACGCCTGAACCCTTTAACATCAACGGAGATTAGCATGAAGCCGTCCGTCATTTTGTATAAAGCACTGCCCCGAGGATCTGCCAAAAACGTCTTGAAGAACACTTCACCGTCACCCAGGTGAAGAATCTTAATCCGGAGACCGTCGCAGAGCATGCTGACGTATTCGCCAGCGCAGCAGGATTGTTGGGATCAAGCGAAAAAGTGGATACCGCATTGCTGGAAAAAATGCCGAAGCTTCGTGCGACGTCCACCATTTCAGTCGGTTACGGACAATTTTGATGTCGATGCCTTAAACGCACGCAAAATCCTGCTCATGCACACGCCTTATGCGCTGACCGAAACGGTCGCAGATACGCTGATGGCGTTGGTCCTAAGCACGGCGCGCCGGGTGGTAGAAGTTGCTGAGCGTGTAAAAGCGGGCGAATGGACGAAAAGTATTGGTCCCGACTGGTTTGGTGTGGACGTGCATGGCAAAACGCTGGGGATCGTGGGGATGGGCCGTATTGGGCTGGCGTTAGCCCAGCGCGCGCATTTCGGTTTCAACATGCCGATTCTGTACAACGCCCGCCGTCATCACAGCGAAGCGGAAGAGCGTTTCAACGCACGTTACTGTGAATTAGAGACGCTGCTGCAGGAAGCTGACTATGTTTGCCTGATCCTGCCGCTGACGGATGAGACGCATCATCTGATCGGTAAAGCAGAATTTGAGAAAATGAAGAAGTCGGCGATTTTCATTAATGCCGGGCGCGGGCCCGTGGTGGATGAAAAGGCGTTGATTGAGGCGCTGCAGGACGGGGAGATCCACGCTGCCGGTCTGGACGTGTTTGAGCAAGAGCCGCTGCCGGTTGATTCTCCGCTGCTGACATTACCGAATGTCGTTGCCCTGCCGCACATTGGGTCTGCTACGCATGAAACCCGCTACAATATGGCCGCAACGGCTGTGGATAATCTGATCAACGCACTCAACGGAAACGTTGAGAAAAACTGTGTGAATCCGCAGGTTAATGCCTGAAACGAAAAAACCCGCCAGAGGCGGGTTTTAAAATTCTTTGCTGCTGAGTTGGAAGCTTACAGGCTTACAACGTTACCAGCTGCTGGGCCTTTAGCGCCGCTTTCGATGGTGAAGGAAACTTTCTGGCCTTCGTCCAAAGATTTGTAGCCTTCGTTCTGGATAGCAGAGAAGTGTACGAATACATCTTTAGAGCCATCGTCAGGAGTGATGAAGCCGAAACCTTTATCAGCGTTGAACCATTTTACCAGACCAGTCATTTTACCAGACATAGATTTTACCTTTTAAATATTTGTTTTGCCTTCCGGCGCGATGATGGAATGTGTTACAGATTTTTAAGCGATGAAGGAAGGGTCACTACGAAGGGTATCTTTGGATAACTCATCTGGACTACTTACTTAACTAAACTGCTTTAGGTCTGTGTAACAAACCGACGAAGCTATAAAACCATAAGTGGGGTGGAGATGACAAGTTTTATTTTCAACAATCATAAAAAAACCCGCTTCTCAGCGGGTTTTTTATGTTATTCCGTGGCGGTCACTGCCGAACTCCATGCCTGGCTGAAGGCCTGGTGCTGCGAGGCTAGCGGCCCAATCAGCGTGTTGTACTGGCTGGCTTGCTGAGACGTCGGGAACTGGATGCCGTTAGAGACAAAGCTCACCTGGGTTCCCTGCTGAGAGATAAAATCACCCACCTGGACCAGTTGCTGACTAAATATCTGCGCCGGCCGGAATCAACGGCTGCATCGCATCTGAGGGTTTAGTCACCACTTTCTCGTACACTTTATCGAATACAGGCTTCAGATCTTCGCCTTGCTTCAGTGCGGATCGCGCCGCATCTGCCTGCATTTTTGCATTCTGCAACTGCTGGCTCAGCACGCCAAGCGCACCGTTAGACTGGCGCAGAGGCTCGCGCTGGGTCATGTAATCCTGCGGGACGCGAATCGCATTGACGCTATCCACAACGGGACGAAGGCCAGAATCCATTGCCTGATTCACTTGTTGTGAATAACCATAAAGGATGGCGTAATCAGAAACGAAGGGGCCGAACTGTTTTTTCTGATCCGCAGTCAGCGTTGGTAAATGCTCACCACTGCGCATCACGTTATTCTGAAGAAAATCGATAAACGCTTTGCGCTGATCGCCTTCTTTATCAAAACACCCGCTCAGGCTAACTACCATCAACAACGCCGCAACAGGCGCGAACCAGCGAGAGCAGGACTTTCCTGTCGCCATTTTATTACTCCTTTCACCCAAAAAAGCACATACTGGCACTGGCGTGCCTGACGTGGACAAGAATAGTCCAGGTACGCCGCGCAAGATACTCTTTTCATGCAAAATGGCTATTGCCGGTTTCTTTCTGACGATTTACAAAAAAATACCATACGAAGCCTGCTTATGATTAATCAGGTAATTAGCATAACTATCCGCTTTGCTGAAACGAGCAAGGCAATACTTACCGCACAATTAATCACGCCCGTGACGATCCGCCGACTCCTTTACAGTCTATTCTTAACAAGCTCTATGAAGTTCATGATCCTGTAGTGTGATTTATGAGGAGTTCTTAATGGAATCTAAAGATACAATGTTTGAGCTGTTAACCAGCCTGGAACAAATCGTTTTTAAGGATCTGTCGCAAACAGTAACCCTGTCCCAAAAATCCAATCCCTTTACAGAATTTGAGCGATTGCGCAAAGGGACAGGACTGAAGACTATTGATTTTGCAAGAGAAATGGGTGTCAGCGTGGCGACGGTGCAAGAGTGGGAATCAAAACGTGTTAAACCCTCTATGACCGGAGTTAAAGCTGATGCGTCTGATACAGGCGGCCCCAACGCTAAGCGCATAGTCTTTAAAGATAGATTCGTATCGCCCCCGCAATTGCGGGGGTTTGTGTTTAAAAGCCTTTCTATTTTTCATCCCTAACGCGCTAAATTTTGCGAGCATCTTTCCAGAAATGGTAAGATCTTCATCTGCATAGACAATATCGATTGTCGCCCGCTTCAGTCAGCAGTATGTTCTCCCCACACCTGCAAAATCAGGTGTCAGGATTGGAACCCTGACTCACTTCACTGGCGACACCGCTTTTTTGTGTCGTGCGGCCTGCTACATCTCAATGGTGGGCCGGGCGGGGGCGCTGTAAAGCGCGCTGGTGTCAGTGAGGCCAGTAGTTCCAACCCTGTTCGGTTCCGCCGCTATGAGATTGGAACCTCTGGTGGTGGTTAAAACGCAACTCACTGAGGTTTATTGTTATATCTGCGACTCACTCGTTATTCACCCTTCCCTTCAACCATGGCACCGAATTTATCGAGCTGACTGATAACTGTGAACGCTTCACAGAGGCGTTAGTCGAGAGTGAAGATTCCGAACATAAATGGCGCTTTGCGCACGACTTTCCACCTGTCTGGAACTGCTGCAACAGACACTCCTCGATCCCATTCCCGAATATTTAAAAGAGAATCTGACCGTAGAAGACCTACCTTCTCGCACGCCAGCCTTTAAACCTGATGCGACACAATTGGGACGCTACCACCAGGAAATCACCCAGCTACTGATAAACGGTTCACTTCAGCCAAAATCGGCTATCGTGATGGAAGACTTACTCTGCGAGCTGATCGACTACTTTGCCGACACACTGAAAGCACTGCGCTGGCTAAAAACCGAGATCGGTTTGATCGCGATCGAATAAGGGGCCATAAAAAAACCCGCCATCAGAGGCGGGTTTTTTAACGTGACATGAATTACTGCAGTAGCGAAATATCCGCCACGCGCAGGAATAACTCGCGCAATTTTTCGAGCATAGAGAGACGGTTAATGCGAAGCTCTTTATCTTCAACATTTACCATCACTTTCTCGAAGAAGGCATCAATCACTTCACGCAGTTCAGCCAGTTCCACCAGCGCTTCCTGATAACGGCCTTCAGCGAAGAATGGCTCCAGCTTGTCACGCAGCACCACAACCTGCAGCGCCAGCGCAATTTCTTCCGGCTCTTTCAAGGTCGCAGCGTTAACACGCTCGTTCAGCGTTTCGTCGGATTTCGCCAGAATATTGGATACGCGTTTGTTGGCGGCAGCCAGCGCTGACGCGGCTTCCAGTGTACGGAAATGCGAAACCGCCTTCATGCGCGCATCAAAATCTGCCGGACGGGTCGGACGACGCGCCAGAACAGCCTGAATAGTGTCGACGGTATAACCTTCGTCCTGATACCAGGCGCGGAAGCGACCCAGCATAAAGTCGATAACGTCATCCACCACTTTCGCGTTGGTCAGCTTGTCACCGTACAGACGCACCGCTTCTTCGGTGAGGGTCTGCAGATCCAGATTCAGGTTCTTCTCAACGATGATACGCAGCACACCCAGTGCAGCACGACGCAGCGCAAACGGATCTTTATCGCCTTTCGGATGCTGGCCGATACCGAAGATACCCGCGAGGGTGTCCATTTTGTCGGCAATCGCGACGGCACACGCAACAGGGTTAGACGGCAGATCATCACCCGCAAAGCGCGGCTGATACTGTTCGTTCAACGCAACGGCCACATCTTCGGCTTCGCCGTCATGACGGGCATAGTGCATACCCATCACGCCCTGGGTGTCGGTAAACTCGAACACCATGTTGGTCATCAGGTCGCATTTGGACAGCAGACCTGCGCGGGTAGCGTGATTCACGTCGGCACCGATTTCACGGGCGATCCAGCCGGACAGCTCCGCAATACGGTCAGTCTTGTCGCGCAGCGTACCCAACTGTTGCTGGAACAGAACGGTTTGCAGACGCGGCAGGTGATCTTCCAGACGCTTTTTGCGGTCGGTATTAAAGAAGAACTCCGCATCCGCAAGACGCGGGCGCACCACTTTTTCGTTACCGGAGATAATCTGAATCGGATCTTTGGATTCGATATTCGCCACGAAGATAAAGTTCGGCAGCAATTTGCCGTCATCCGCGTAAACCGGGAAGTACTTCTGGTCACCCTTCATGGTGTAAACCAGCGCTTCAGCCGGAACTGCGAGGAATTTCTCTTCAAACTTCGCCGTCAGAACCACTGGCCATTCGACCAGAGAGGTCACCTCTTCCAGCAGGCTTTCGCTCAGATCGGCGTTGCCACCGATTTTGCGCGCCGCCTCTTCAGCGTCCGCTTTGATTTTTGCTTTACGCAGTTCGTAGTCAGCAATGACTTTACCGCGCTCAAGCAGAATTTGCGGATACTGATCGGCATTGTCGATGGTGAATTCCGGCTCGCCCATAAAGCGATGGCCGCGAATCACGCGATCGGACTGAATACCCAAAATCGTTGCCGGAATAACGGTATCGCCCAGCAGCAGGGTCACCGTGTGAACCGGACGCACAAAGTGCACGTCGGACGCACCCCAGCGCATCAATTTAGGAATAGGCAGCTTCGCCAGCGACGTTGCAATCATGTTTGGCAGCAGCGCCTCTGCGCTTTCGCCTTTCACGTGCGCGCGATACAGGAGCCATTCGCCTTTATCGGTTGTCAGACGCTCGGCCTGGTCAACGGTGATACCGCAACCACGTGCCCAGCCTTCTGCCGCTTTGCTCGGTTTCCCTTCAGCGTCAAACGCTTGGGCAATCGCCGGGCCGCGTTTTTCAACTTCGCGATCCGCCTGAGAAGCCGCCAGATTCGCCACTTTCAGCGCCAGGCGGCGCGGTGCAGCAAACCATTCGATTTTACCGTGCGTCAGGCCAGCGTTATCCAGCTCAGCGGTTACGTTCGCAGCAAAGGATTCCGCAAGGCTGCGCAGGGCTTTTGGTGGCAGCTCTTCAGTGCCGATTTCCACCAGGAAAGTTTTATCAGACATGGCCGCCTCTTATTTATTTCGGTTGCACATCGGGAAGCCAAGGGCTTCACGGGACGCGTAGTAAGCTTCTGCAACGGCTTTGGTCAGCGTGCGAATACGCAAAATGTAGCGCTGACGTTCAGTCACGGAGATGGCTTTACGGGCATCCAGCAGGTTGAAGCTGTGGGCGGCCTTCAAAATACGCTCGTAGGCTGGCAGCGGCAGTGGGGTTTCCAGCGCCAGCAATTGCTGCGCTTCTTTCTCGTACTGCTCGAAGCAGGTGAACAGGAAGTCCACATCCGCGTATTCGAAGTTATAGGTGGATTGCTCCACTTCGTTCTGATGGAACACGTCGCCGTACGTGGTTTTACCCAGCGGGCCGTCGCTCCAGACCAGGTCGTAAACGCTGTCTACGCCCTGAATATACATGGCCAGACGTTCCAGACCGTAGGTGATTTCACCTGTGATCGGTTTACATTCCAGACCACCAACCTGCTGGAAGTAAGTGAACTGCGTCACTTCCATGCCGTTCAGCCACACTTCCCAGCCGAGACCCCAGGCACCCAGCGTTGGGTTTTCCCAGTTATCTTCCACGAAGCGAATATCGTGAATGGTCGGGTCCACGCCAAGCTCTTTCAGGGAGCCGAGATACAGTTCCTGAATATTGTCCGGGGAAGGTTTAATCACCACCTGGAACTGATAATAGTGCTGTAAGCGGTTTGGGTTTTCGCCATAACGACCATCGGTCGGACGACGAGATGGCTGAACATAGGCCGTTGCCATGGGTTCTGGCCCCAACGCACGTAAGCTGGTCATAGGGTGTGAAGTGCCGGCGCCAACTTCCATGTCCAAAGGTTGAACGATGGTGCAGCCCTGACGAGCCCAGTAATCCTGTAAAGTCAGGATCAGGCCCTGGAAGGTCTTGGTATCAAACTTTTGCATAGTATTTCGTGCTGGATACGTGTGTTTTGAATGGAAGCGATCAGTATACCCGCTGACTGCAAGATATACAGTATGAAACGGGTTTGTTTAGGGAAAATTGGGAAATAAGGCGTCAAGCCAGTGCAGCAAGCGCACTGGTCAGCAAGAACGCAGGCGCGTTAACGCATAGAGAGATGTAAAAACTGCCCTTCCGCATCAAAAGAACAGACAAAGCTCTCTTTACGCGTGGTATACCCACGCATTTCATAGCTGCCCTGAAATTGCTCGAACCCGGTCACGTCAATTTTTTGCGCGCCCGTGTTGTACCGATGTGCTGCCTGGTCCTTGCACAATTGCTCCATATTTAATGAGCGTTCTGGGCTGACTTTACTTTTTTGCGCTCTTTGCGCCGGTGCTTCTTCTTGTGAACCACATCCTGCAAGCATAACAATCACAATCAGTGACGCAGCACGCTTCATCATCATTTTTATTACCGCCGTGGTTTCTGGCTGTTATTTTTAATCGTAAAGCTTTTATAGCTGATCGACCCGCATTCTGCGAATAGCGCGATGTTCACACAAGTCCGATAATTCAAACTCAGATTTATCCAGTGAGAGGCTGGAACACAATACGAGTCAGAACATATTTACCGCATAAACAGAGGAACTGATGCAGTCAAAAATTAACTGGATTGATAATTTGCGAGGAATAGCCTGTTTGATGGTCGTGATGATTCACACCACCACCTGGTATATCACTAATGCCCACAGTATCAGCCCGGTAAACTGGGACGTCGCGAATATTCTGAACTCGGCGTCCCGCGTCAGCGTTCCGCTGTTTTTCATGATTTCTGGTTTTCTCTTCTTTGGCGAGCGCAGCGCGCAGCCGCGTCATTTTTTGCGCATCGGGCTTTGTTTGCTGTTTTACAGTGCCATTGCGCTCCTCTATATCACCCTTTTTACATCAATCAACGGCGAACTGTCGCTCAGAAATTTACTGCAAAAGCCCGTTTTCTATCACCTGTGGTTTTTCTTCGCCATCGTCGTGATTTATCTGGTCTCACCGCTGATTCAGGTAAAAAACGTGGGGGGTAAAATGCTGTTGGCGCTCATGATCGTCATTGGCGTACTCGCCAACCCGAATACTGTCTCGCAAAAGATAGGCGGTTTTGAGTGGCTGCCCATAAACCTTTATATCAATGGTGACACCTTTTACTACGTGATTTACGGCCTGCTCGGGCGCGCAATCGGCATGATGGACACGCGCAAATCATGGCTGACGTGGCTCTGTGCCGCACTATTTATCACCGCAGTTTTTGTGATTTCTCGTGGGACATTACATGAGTTGCGCTGGCGTGGGAATTTTGCCGATACCTGGTATGTGTACTGCGGTCCAATGGTGTTTATCTGCGCGGTTTCTCTGCTCACGCTGGTCAAGAACACGTTAAACGCGCGACCACTCCCGGTGCTGGGGTTGATTTCACGTCATTCGCTGGGGATTTACGGTTTTCACGCGCTGGTGATCCACGCCCTGCGCACGCGAGGTGTTGAGTTTAAAAGCTGGCCGCTGTTGGACATCGTATGGATTTTCACCGCTACATTACTGATTAGCTTGCTCCTGTCGATGCTGTTACAGCGAGTCGATACGCGCCGCTTTGTCAGCTAACGATACGCTGTCTGGCGCGATGAAACTGACGCGGTGACGAAAATCCCGCAGCCGTGGCCGCGTGTTCAACGCCGCGTCCTTGCACTAGCCACTGCTCAGCAACCGCCAGCCGCAGCTGTTCAAGATAATCGCGCACGCTAATGCCTAAATGTGCCTGAAAAAGTCGGGTTAAATGGCGTGGGCTAACGTGCGCGAGATCCGCGATATCAGACAGTTGCCAGCCCTTTTGCGGCTCCGCCGTCAGCGCATCTTGCGCACGATGAATGGCCGGATGCAGATGATTGCGGTAACGCAGCCACGGCGAAAGCTGCGGATCGTCTCCTGAACGCCGGAACCAAACCACCATTTCGCGCGCCACCGCCAGGGCCTTTTCTGGCCCACACAGGCGGTTAATCATATGCAACGCCAGATCGATTCCCGACGTAATACCCGCGCTGGTCCAGATGTTTTGGTCCTGCACAAAAATACGATTCTCTTTGACCAATGCGCCTGGCGCTGCGGCACGAAGACGGCCAATGACGTCGTGGTGGGTGGTGCACTGTTTACCATCAAGCAGACCTGATTTCGCCGCCAGCAGCGCGCCGGAGCAGACGCACATCACGGTAATATGATGCCGATGGATCTCGGGCTGCAGGCGCATCAGCCAATGCTGAATGCTTAGCGCCTGAGGTGTGGAAAACTGATGGCTGGAATCGCTGACGCCCGACAAAATCAGCAGGCTCCCCGCTGGCAGAGCTTCCGGTAACGGTTTGATACCGCTCATCGTCAGGCCAATAGATGTCGGCACTTCTGGTTGCGGGCCAACGAAATGCAGGCGAAACGCATCGCCCGCCAGCGCAAAGGTTTCGGCCGGGCCGGTCATGTCCAACGACAACACTCCCGGCAACATCACAAACCAGACATCGGTACTCATCAAAGTGACTCCAGCGTCTCCGCTACGGTTTTGATTTCAGCAAAACGCCCATCCAGCACCGTTTCAGTACGATGGCGAAGGTCATCGGTATCCAGCGTAATGCCCTTGTGCGTCATCGGGAATGTCAGCGTGGCTTCACTGACAAAAGTGACGGCATAGCCTAAATCGGACGCGACTCGCGCCGTGGTTTCGCAGCACTGTTCAGTCCGAAGACCGCAAATGATCAGGTGATTAATATCCCGCTCACGCAGCCAATGATCAAGGCCGGTATCGGTAAAGGCATTATGGACATGTTTTTGGAAAACTACCGCAGGCTGATGACGTAAAAAGGACATTGGCTCAACGAAACCGCTTTCCAATGAGAACGGCCCGGTATCGTCTACGTGAAAGATATCAACAACGGGGATGCCATGAGATTCACAACCTTCGATAAGCCCCAGCATCGCCTGCTGGAACTCAGCGAAACCTTTTTCCTGCCAGTATTCACGGTGATGAAATGACTGCTGAGTATCGATGTTGATTAACGCGGTACGTGACATGGTGATTCTCCTCGCCAGTGGGTGTAACCCTATACTGACGAGGAGACGCACGGACGAGAAGACCAAAAAAGGACATCCTCACGCCGCATCGGGACAACGTGGGATCACGACATCAATGGCCGAAGCTGCTGATAGATTTTGCGGAACACGTCGCGCTGTTGAGCGTAATGCGCATGACGCACGGAATCCGGGTGATGCTCTTGCTCCAGCGGTAATTGTGGCAACAGCTGTGCGAGCGGTTTTGCTGGATTCATTGCAATTTGCGCCAGACGCGCGGCCCCCAACGCGGGCCCCACATCGCCACCGGTGCGGTAGTCCAGCTGTAATCCACTGATATCGGCCAACATCTGCCGCCAGTAGCTGCTGCGCGCGCCGCCGCCAATCAGCGTAATGCTGTGGGGCTTCAGTCCGCAATCGTGCACCACATCCATGCCATCTGCTAACGCAAAACCCACGCCTTCCAGCACTGCGCGCGCCAGTTCCGCCGGACCGTGCTGATGCGTTAAGCCAAAGAAAACGCCTTTCGCCTGCGGGTTGTTGTGCGGGGTACGTTCGCCCGAAAGATACGGCAGAAACCAGACGGCACCTGCACTTTCATCAGCCTGTTGTGCAGCGGCGATCAGCGCCGGTACATCGCCAAAACCCGTGAGCTTCGCAGCCCAATCCAGGCATGAAGCGGCACTCAACATCACCGACATCAAATGCCATTTACCCGGTAACGCATGGCAGAAGCTGTGAACGGCATTTTCCGGATTGCTGCGATAACCGTCGCTCACGGCAAAATAGACGCCCGATGTACCCAGCGATAACATTGCCTGACCGGCATCAACCATTCCAACGCCGACGGCACCCGCCGCATTATCCCCGCCACCCGCAACAAGCGGCACCGCGGGCATATTCCAGCGCTCGGCAAGAGACGATTGTAATGTTCCCGTCATTTCACTGCCTTCGAAAAGGGCAGGCATATGCTGACGCGTAAGCTGACAGGCGGCGAGCATCGCTTCACTCCAGTCGCGCTGAGCAACATCCAGCCACATGGTGCCTGCCGCGTCCGACATATCGCTGGCAAAGTCACCGGTCATACGAAAACGCAGATAATCTTTTGGCAGAAGCACTTTTGCGACCTGACGGAAAATCTCAGGCTCATGACGTTGCACCCACAGCAGTTTTGGCGCAGTGAAGCCCGGCATCATCAGGTTGCCGGTGATCTCGCGAGAAGTCGGCACGCGTTCTTCGAGAATGGCGCACTCTTCAGCGCAGCGACCGTCGTTCCACAAAATCGCCGGGCGCAGAACGCGATGCTCTTTATCCAGCAGCGTCGCGCCGTGCATTTGCCCGGCAATGCCCAGCGCTTTCACATTCCGTAAGCTGTGCTGTTCGCCCAGTGCTTTTATCGCGCGATCCGTCGCTTGCCACCACTCTTCAGGATCCTGCTCAGACCATAGCGGGTGTGGGCGCGAGACGTGCAGCTTTTCAGTTTGCGTAGCCAACACATCGCCCTGTTCGTTTAACAGTATGGCTTTCACACCCGACGTGCCAAGATCAATCCCGATATACATGCGGTGACTCCTTAAAAGAGAAGCCCGGTAAGGGGGTACCGGGCAATGCTGATTACTTATCGAACAGGTAGTGATTCACCAGGTTTTCAAGCAGTTCCTGATGACCGCTCTGATGGCTCGGTGCCAGGCTGTGCTGTTCAGCGTACTTCGCTATCTCAGCAAGCGATAACTGGCCTTTCAAAATTTGCTGGCCCAGCTCACTGTTCCAGCCGGCATACCGCTTCGCAACGCGTTTATCCAGCTCGCCATCTTCAATCATGCGGGCCGCCACTTTCAGCGCCAGCGCCATGGTGTCCATTGCGCCAATATGTCCATAGAACAGATCGTATTTATCGGTACTTTGACGGCGTACTTTGGCGTCAAAGTTCAGGCCGCCAGTGGTAAAGCCGCCCGCTTTGATAATTTCGTACATCACCAGCGCATTTTCTTCGACACTGATTGGGAACTGGTCAGTATCCCAGCCCAACTGCGGATCGCCACGGTTGGCATCGACAGAGCCAAAGATACCTAGCGCGATAGCAGACGCAATTTCGTGATGGAAAGAGTGCCCCGCCAGCGTCGCATGGTTCGCTTCAATATTCACTTTGATCTCTTTTTCCAGACCAAATTGTTTGAGGAAGCCGTAGACGGTCGCCACGTCATAATCGTACTGATGTTTAGTCGGTTCCTGCGGTTTAGGCTCAATGAGCAACGTGCCACGGAAACCAATTTTGTGTTTGTGCTCCACCACCATCTGCATGAAGCGGCCGATTTGTTCACGCTCCTGGCGCAGATCGGTATTAAGCAGGGTTTCGTAGCCTTCGCGGCCACCCCACAGAACATAGTTTTCACCGCCGAGTTTGTGCGTGGCATTCATCGCGGTCACGACCTGCGTTGCCGCCCAGCTGAACACTTCTGGATCCGGATTGGTCGCCGCACCCGCGCCGTAGCGAGGATTGGTAAAGCAGTTCGCCGTGCCCCACAGCAGTTTGACGCCGCTTTGCTGTTGTTTTTCTCCCAGGTAATCGACCATCTGCGCAAAGTTATTCAGATACTCTTTCAGCGAGGCGCCTTCCGGGGAAACATCGACATCGTGGAAGCAGTAATACGGCACATTCAGCTTGTGGAAGAATTCAAACGCGACATCCGCTTTGCGCTTCGCCAGCTCCAGCGCTTCGCCGGGTTGCTGCCACGGACGGTCAAAAGAGCCTACGCCGAACATATCCGCACCGTTCCAGCAGAAGGTATGCCAGTAGCAGGCAGCAAAACGCAGGTGATCTTCCATGCGCTTACCCAGCACCAGCTCGTCGGGATTGTAATGACGAAATGCGAGAGGATTAGTGGATTTCGGGCCTTCGTAACGAACACGATCGAGTTGGTCGAAATAAGCTTGCATATTTAACTCCATAATCAAGAGGTGCGGCGAATAACCGATACTGAAACTAATAGTGAATATTCATTGTGATTTGCTCAATTACGTTATTTCACACTGGTATTGAGAGAATGCTCAAACGTGCGCTGGCTCCCAAAAAAAATAATACGCAAGCAAACGATTCCTCAGCGATTATTCCAGAATGTTGTGTAATGAATAAGTTATGCATTTTAAAATCAGATCACGGTCATAAATTCGCAAATAAACCAAATATCGTAATGGGAAGATAAAAATCTGTAATTGCTAGTTTGTCGCTCCCCGTTAAGAATTTGCTGCGTATCTGACAAGAATCATCCTTTTCTCTCTGAATCTCTACCCTACAGAAAAAGGTAATAATAATTATGAAGATAAGAAACCTGTGCCTTACAATCTGCGCTTCGCTGCTGCTGACAAGCGTTGCGAGCCATGCAAAAGAAGTCAAAATCGGAATGGCTATCGACGATCTGCGTCTTGAGCGCTGGCAAAAAGATCGCGATATTTTTGTTAAAAAAGCAGAATCTCTTGGCGCAACTGTTTTTGTTCAGTCGGCTAACGGCAATGAAGAAACACAAATGTCGCAAATCGAAAATATGATTAACCGCGGCGTTGATGTGCTGGTTATTATTCCTTACAACGGTCAAGTGTTAAGTAATGTTGTGAAAGAAGCCAAACAAGAAGGCATTAAAGTTTTGGCGTATGACCGTATGATTAATAATGCCGATATCGATTTTTATATTTCCTTTGATAACGAAAAAGTCGGTGAAATTCAGGCGCAAAGTCTGATCAAAAAAGTGCCTGAAGGGAATTACTTCCTAATGGGTGGCTCACCTGTTGATAACAACGCCAAATTGTTCCGCGAAGGGCAAATGAAAGTGCTCAAGCCGTATATTGATGACGGCAAAATTAAAATCGTAGGCGACCAATGGGCTGACGGCTGGCTGCCAGAAAACGCCCTCAAAATTATGGAAAACGCTTTAACCGCTAACAACAACAAAATTGATGCAGTCGTCGCGTCAAACGATGCAACAGCCGGTGGGGCAATTCAGGCCCTTAGCGCACAAGGCCTGGCAGGTAAAGTCGCTATCTCAGGACAAGATGCCGACTTGGCTGGCGTAAAACGTATTCTTAATGGCACCCAAACCATGACGGTATATAAGCCGATCACTGAACTCGCCAATACGGCAGCTGAAATTGCCGTTGAGTTGGGTAATGGTCAACAGCCAAAGGCAGATTCCTCATTAAATAACGGTCTGAAAGACGTCCCCGCCCGTCTGTTGACGCCGATTGAAGTCACCAAAGACAACATTGATGCCACCGTTGTGAAAGACGGTTTCCACAGTAAGAGCCAATTGTAATCCAGCTATGCCCCTGTTCTGCAGGGGCATGCCGACTTGTACGGGTATTCCTTCGGGTCTTGTGGAGCAGTTATGTCTTATCTACTGGAAATGAAAAGCATCACCAAAGCTTTTGGCGCGGTGAAGCCGTCGACAATGTAAGCCTGCGCTTGAATCCCGGCGAAATCGTCTCGCTGTGTGGTGAAAATGGCTCTGGAAAATCCACGCTGATGAAAGTGCTGTGCGGTATCTATCCGCACGGAAGTTACGAGGGCGAAATCGTCTTTGCCGGAGAGACGCTACAGGCGACTCATATTCGCGATACCGAGCGGAAAGGTATTGCCATCATTCACCAGGAACTCGCGCTGGTGAAGAATTTAACCGTGCTGGAGAATATTTTTCTCGGCGCTGAGCTTTCGCGTCACGGGGTGCTGGATTACGACACCATGACGCTGCGTTGTGAAAAACTGCTGGCGCAGGTCAGCCTTGCTATCTCACCCGACACGCGTGTTGGCGATTTGGGGTTAGGCCAGCAACAGCTCGTTGAAATCGCCAAAGCTCTCAATAAGCAGGTGCGCCTGTTGATTCTTGATGAGCCGACCGCATCCCTTACTGAACAGGAAACCGCGGTGCTGTTAAACATCATCCGCGACCTGCAAAACCACGGCATCGCCTGCGTTTATATTTCGCACAAGCTGAACGAGGTTAAAGCGATATCGGACACCATCTGTGTTATCCGCGACGGACAGCACATTGGCACCCGCGACGCAGCAGGTATGAGCGAAGATGACATTATCACAATGATGGTGGGCCGCGAACTCACCGCCCTTTATCCGAACGAACCCCACGCCACGGGTGATGAAATATTACGCGTTGAAAATCTCACCGCCTGGCATCCGGTCAATCGCCATATTAAACGCGTTAACGATGTCTCTTTCTCACTGCGACGTGGGGAAATCCTCGGGATTGCGGGGCTGGTCGGCGCCGGGCGTACCGAAGCCGTGCAGTGTCTATTCGGCGTATGGCCCGGACGCTGGGAGGGCAAAATTTTTATCGACGGCCAACCGGTGCAGATCGCTAACTGTCAGCAGGCGATTGCGCTCGGTATTGCGATGGTGCCGGAAGACCGTAAAAAAGACGGCATCGTGCCGGTAATGGCTGTCGGCAAAAATATCACGCTGGCCGCGCTTGATCAGTTTTCCGGTCCGCTGAGCAGCCTGGACGATGCTGCCGAACAGCAATGTATTCTCCAGTCCCTCGCCCGCCTCAAGGTCAAAACCTCTTCGCCCGAGCTGGCGATTGGCCGACTGAGCGGCGGCAATCAGCAAAAAGCCATTCTGGCCCGCTGTCTGCTGCTCAATCCTCGCATCCTGATTCTTGACGAACCCACTCGCGGGATCGATATCGGTGCGAAATACGAAATCTACAAACTGATTAACCAGCTTGTACAGCAGGGCATTGCCGTCATTGTGATTTCGTCTGAGCTACCTGAAGTTCTCGGCCTGAGCGATCGCGTTCTTGTGATGCACGAAGGCAAACTGAAAGCCAATTTGAACAACCAAAACCTGACGCAAGAACAGGTGATGGAAGCCGCCCTGAGGAGCGAACGCCATGTCGAAAAGCAACCCGTCTGATCTTAAAGTCCCTGTTCACACACCCGGTGTGTTTTCGGGGCTCAAGGCGCTCAATTTACAGGTTTTCGTCATGATCGCGGCCATTATCGCCATCATGCTGTTCTTCACCTGGATGACCGACGGCTCATATTTGAGCGCGCGTAACATCTCTAACCTGCTGCGCCAGACCGCTATCACTGGCATTCTGGCCGTCGGCATGGTCTTCGTCATTATCTCTGCGGAGATTGACCTCTCAGTGGGCTCGATGATGGGACTGCTGGGTGGCGTTGCCGCCATCTTTGACGTCTGGTTAGGCTGGCCGTTACCGCTCACCATCGTCGTAACGCTTGTGCTGGGTCTGCTGCTCGGCACCTGGAACGGCTGGTGGGTCGCGTACCGCAAAGTACCGTCCTTTATCGTCACCCTCGCGGGGATGCTGGCATTTCGCGGGATTCTGATTGGGATTACCAATGGCACAACCGTATCCCCCACCAGCGCGTCCATGTCGCAAATTGGGCAAAGCTACCTCTCTGACGGTCTTGGCTTTACGTTCGGTGCCATCGGTCTCATGGCGTTTATCGCCTGGCAATGGCGTGCGCGGATGCGCCGTGAAGCGCTGGGACTGGCCGCACCCGCATCAACTTCTGTCGTCGGACGCCAGGCATTAACGGCGGTCATTGTGCTGGGCGCGATCTGGTTGCTGAATGATTATCGTGGGGTGCCAACGCCCGTGTTGATACTGACGCTGCTGTTACTGGCAGGTATGTTTATGGCCACTCGCACTGCTTTTGGTCGCCGTATCTACGCCATCGGCGGCAACATCGAAGCGGCACGTCTGTCAGGTATTAACGTCGAACGGACTAAACTGGCGGTGTTTGCGATCAATGGCCTGATGGTAGCGATTGCTGGGCTCATTCTGAGTTCACGTTTGGGTGCCGGTTCGCCGTCAGCCGGGAATATCGCCGAACTGGATGCCATCGCAGCCTGTGTCATTGGTGGAACCAGCCTCGCAGGCGGGATCGGTAGCGTTGCCGGCGCCGTGATGGGCGCATTTATTATGGCGTCGCTGGATAACGGAATGAGTATGATGGACGTGCCGACCTTCTGGCAGTATATCGTTAAGGGCGCCATCCTGTTGTTGGCGGTCTGGATGGACTCCGCAACCAAGCGACGGGCCTGAGAATCACAAATTTGGGAAAGATAAGCCATGTTTGAGAAGCGTCACCGCATTACGTTGTTATTCAATGCCAACAAAGCCTATGACCGCCAGGTCGTGGAGGGCGTGGGTGAATATTTGCAGGCGTCGCAATCCGAATGGGACATCTTCATAGAAGAAGATTTTCGTGCCAGCATCGAGACAATTAAAGACTGGTTAGGTGACGGGGTTATCGCAGATTTTGATGACCCCGATATCCAAAAAATGCTTGTCGATGTCGACGTCCCCATTGTGGGCGTCGGCGGTTCTTACCACTTGCCCGAAAAATATCCGCCGGTACATTACATCGCGACCGATAACTACGCGCTGGTCGAAAGCGCGTTTTTGCATTTAAAAGAAAAAGGCGTTCACCGCTTTGCCTTTTATGGTTTGCCAGCGTCCAGCGGTAAGCGATGGGCGATGGAGCGCGAACACGCTTTTTGTCAGATTGTGGCCCAGGAAAAGTATCGTGGCGTCGTTTATCAAGGGCTGGAGACCGCACCTGAAAACTGGCAACACGCGCAAAACCGTCTGGCCGACTGGCTGCAAACGTTGCCACCGCAAACGGGTATTATTGCGGTCACAGACGCGCGTGCGCGTCATGTCCTCCAGGTATGCGACCATTTGCACATTCCGGTTCCTGAAAAACTGTGCGTCATTGGCATCGATAACGAAGAGCTTACTCGTTATTTGTCACGCGTCGCTCTGTCATCGGTTGCGCAGGGAACGCGTCAGATGGGCTATCAGGCCGCGAAATTACTTCACCGATTGCTGGATAACGAAACCCTGCCGCTGCAGCGTCTGCTGGTGCCACCTGTCCGCGTGGTGGAACGACGCTCTACCGATTACCGCTCTTTAAACGATCCTGCGGTGATTCAGGCGATGCACTACATCCGTAACCATGCCTGCAAGGGAATCAAAGTGGATCAGGTGCTGGATGCCGTGGGCATTTCTCGCTCAAATCTGGAGAAGCGTTTTAAAGAAGAGGTCGGGGAAACGATTCATGCGGTCATTCACGCCGAGAAACTGGAAAAAGCCCGCAGCCTGTTAGTGTCGACGTCGCTGTCGATCAACGAGATTTCGCAGATGTGCGGCTATCCATCGTTACAGTATTTCTATTCGGTGTTTAAAAAAGATTATGACACCACGCCGAAAGAGTATCGGGAGCGGTACAGCGAGGTGCTGATTTAGCGCTGGCTGAGTAAAGAAAAAGGCCTTCCGATGGAAGGCCTTTTTTATGGATTACGGGATTACATATGGGCGGCGATCAAACGCTGATTATCCTGGTACATCGCAAACAAGTAATTGTTGTAGCTCTGTCCTTGAGTGGAATAACCTTTCAGCTTGTGAATCATCGTGCTCGCCGTCACTTCCTGATCGGCTTTACGCAGCTGAGCGCGTGATTTACGGAATGAAGCGTACGCCGGATGCGTGTTCAGATTCACCACGTAGGCATTCACTGAATCTTTCACCGATTCGAACTGCGAATACCCTTTCACCTTGCCAGGCGCGTTGGTACAGCGGCCTTTGGTGCACTTCATGCCGAAGAGATTATTGTTGGTGCGGGCCAGTTTTGATGTCCCCCAACCACTCTCCGCAGCAGCCATTGTCGCCACCATGCTGCCTGGAATAATGTCTACGCGTTCAAGCAGTGAGTTCCACGGAACACGACGTGTATTACCGTTCCAGCTCACATTGTAGCGTTTAGCGATCTCTTTCAGACCGCGTACGCTCGGTCGGCGACCAGCGGCTAGCGTACTGTTTTGAGATCAACCAGTTACGATCTGCGGTAATCGCAGAATTTTGGCTTGTAATATAAGGCATTACCGTCCGGAGAAACGCTTTTTTTTCTTGGTGTCCCGGAAGGGTATTTTCGCAAATCAGGCAGTGAACTACTCTTAACACTATTGCGAGAATACTCTTTCTTACTGCTAACCTTACTCTTACTGCTTGTTGTCGTCGTCTTTATGACGTGGGCTTTCTTACTCGTTGTATCCGTGTGCGTTTTAGCAAGCACCTCACCTGAAAAAGTCACGGTGAGCAACATGAGTATCGTAGCCCCAAATCGTCGTATGGGAGTCGATATCATTAGGTCTCCCTGGTCGGATATTTATGTTCCAACCCTTTATTTTTTTCACAAAATTGAGAGCGGAATCTCAAATCATAGCAAAAATAACCTTTAAGAGCATCCAAAGAAATAGTCTAATTCCGAAACTATGTCACCTGAAACTTGCTCATATAAGCATCATTCCTGCAAATTTGTGTGCGATATCGCAGATAACAGCCTAATTTTGCGCGAGATCACTCATCCTTGCCCCTCCACCTGAAAGATCGCGTCTGGGGATGAGTCCTGCACATACGCCTGGTGGCACACTGGTTAAAATTGCCACAACAGGAAAAAGGAATGAAACGCTCCGCTTTAGCCCCTCTTGCTCTTACCCGCGATGGCAAACGCTGGCTGGTCATCCCCCGGATTTCTCTACGTTTAAAGCAGAAGGAACCGGACTTTTCACAGGCCATGCAACGCTCGCGAAGGGTACGCGTCCTCTTACGCTCAGTTTTGACAATGCGTGCTGGCAGCCAACCGAAGCCGTAAAACTCAACGAAATGCTCTCGCTTAAACCGTGCGAAGGAACCCCACCGCAATGGCGCTTATTCCGCGAAGGGGATTACCAAATGCGCATTGATACGCGCTCTGGCACACCTACGCTGATGCTTACCGTGCAAAGTGTAACCGACAAACCTGTCACGGACGTCACTCGACAATGTCCTAAATGGGGACGGCAAGCCCCTCACCCTTGACGTAACGAATACGTTCCCGGAAGGCTCCGTCGTACGAGACTTCTACAGCAAGCAAACCGCTATGGTGCAGCAAGGTAAAATCACACTTCAGCCTGCAGCCAACAGCAATGGCCTACTGCTGCTTGAGCGCGCCGAAACTGAAAAAACAGCGCCCTTTAGCTGGCAAAACGCCACCGTTTATTTCGTCCTGACGGATCGTTTTGTAAACGGGGATCCGTCAAACGACAACAGCTATGGCCGACACAAAGACGGCATGCAGGAGATTGGGACTTTCCACGGCGGCGATCTCAAAGGGCTCACCACTAAACTGGATTATTTGCAAAATCTGGGCGTCAACGCGCTCTGGATAAGCTCGCCGTTAGAGCAAATTCATGGCTGGGTCGGCGGCGGAACCAAGGGCGATTTCCCACATTACGCCTATCACGGCTACTACACGCAGGACTGGACACGACTCGACGCGAACATGGGCCAGGAGGACGATTTACGCCATCTGGTCGACGAGGCACACAAGCGCGGGATACGCATTCTTTTTGATGTGGTCATGAATCACACCGGCTACGCCACCCTTGCGGATATGCAGGAATATCAGTTCGGCGCGTTGTATGTCCAGGGTGATGAATTGAAAAAAACGCTGGGCGAGCGCTGGACCGACTGGAAGCCAGGCGCGGGGCAAAGCTGGCACAGCTTTAATGATTACATTAATTTTAGCGACAAAGCGGGATGGGAAAACTGGTGGGGTAAAAAATGGATCCGCACCGACATTGGCGATTACGACAACCCCGGTTTCGATGATCTGACCATGTCGCTGGCCTTCTTACCCGATCTCAAAACGGAATCCGCTGCGCCTTCCGGTCTGCCTAATTTCTATCGGCATAAGCCGGACACGCACGCCAAAGCCATCGCTGGTTATACCCCACGCGATTATTTAACTCATTGGCTGAGTCAATGGGTTCGCGATTACGGCATCGATGGTTTTCGCGTGGATACCGCTAAACATGTTGAAATGGCGGGCTGGCAACAGCTGAAAGAACAGGCTACTGCGGCGCTGAAAGACTGGAAAACAGCCAATCCGGAGCAAAAGCTCGATGACGCTCCGTTCTGGATGACCGGCGAATCCTGGGGTCATGGCGTGATGCAAAGCGACTATTATCGCCATGGTTTCGACGCCATGATCAATTTTGATTATCAGGAACAGGCAGCAAAAGCGGTGGATTGTCTGGCTGATATGGACCTGACCTGGCAACAAATGGCCGAAAAACTGCAGGGTTTCAACGTCCTGAGCTATCTCTCCTCTCACGACACGCGCTTGTTCCGCGAAGGTGGCCAACGTGCAGCCGAACTGCTGCTGCTCGCGCCAGGTGCCGTACAACTCTACTATGGCGACGAATCTGAACGCCCGTTTGGCCCGACCGGTTCCGATCCGCTTCAGGGGACACGCTCCGATATGAACTGGCAAGCGGTGTCGGGCAGCCAGGCGCAAACGGTCGCTCACTGGCAAATATTGGGGCAGTTCCGCGCCCCGTCATCCGGCCATTGGCGCAGGCACTCAAACCACGCTATCCATGAAGCAGGGCTACGGTTTTACCCGTCAACACCAGACCGACAAAGTGATGGTGGTGTGGGCGGGAAATCAGTAAACCGCTCCGTCTCCGCTCCCCAAAAGAGCGGAGACCCACCTGGAATAATCAACCACCCAACCAGAAATCCATAGCACAAAACAATAATCCGCTTCGCCTTTCACGATTTGCACCTGCGCATTTGTAGCGTTATGGTGGCGCACTCTTAGAATAAGTACGATAGATCACCTGCTATGACCTTTTCACTGTTCGGCGATAAATTCACCCGCCATTCAGGCATTACCCGCCTGATGGAGGATCTCAACGACGGCCTGCGCACACCGGGGCGCCATCATGCTCGGCGGCGGAAACCCGGCGCAAATCCCGGCCATGAATGAATATTTTCAGGACCTGCTGACGGAGATGATGCAAAACGGCAAAGCCGCTGATGCACTTTGCAATTATGACGGCCCGCAGGGAAAAACCGAGCTGCTGTCGCTTCTGGCAAATATGCTGCGCGATGAACTGGGTTGGGATATCGAACCACAGAATATTGCACTGGACAAATGGCAGCCAGAGCGCATTTTTCTACTTGTTTAATCTTTTCGCAGGACGACGCGCAGACGGTACGACCCGGAAAGTGCTTTTCCCACTGACCCCTGAATACATTGGCTATGCCGATTCCGGGCTGGAAGAGGACCTGTTTGTCTCAGCACGCCCCAATATAGAGTTGCTGCCGGAAGGACAGTTCAAGTATCACGTCGATTTTGAACATTTGCACATTGGTGAAGAGACCGGCATGATTTGTGTGTCGCGACCGACCAACCCAACGGGCAACGTCATCACAGACGAAGAGCTGATGAAGCTGGATGTGTTGGCGAATCAGCACGGCATTCCGCTGGTGATCGATAATGCTTATGGCGTGCCATTCCCGGGCATTATCTTTAGCGAAGCGCGCCCGCTGTGGAATCCGAATATCGTCCTTTGCATGAGCCTGTCTAAACTTGGCCTGCCGGGCAGCCGCTGCGGCATTATTATTGCCAATGAAAAAATCATCTCCGCTATTACCAACATGAACGGGATTATTAGCCTCGCACCTGGTGGTATTGGCCCAGCAATGATGAGTGAAATGATCAAGCGTAACGATCTGCTGCGCCTGTCAAATGATGTGATTAAGCCGTTCTACTATCAGCGCGTTCACGAAACGATTGCGACAATTCGCCGCTATCTTCCCGAAGATCGTTGCCTTATTCATAAACCCGAAGGAGCCATTTTCCTTTGGTTATGGTTTAAAGATCTGCCGATTTCAACCGAACTGCTGTATCAGCGCCTGAAAAAACGCGGCGTATTGATGGTGCCCGGCGATTACTTTTTCCCTGGGCTGGATAAGCCATGGCCGCACACTCACCAGTGCATGCGCATGAATTACGTCCCGGACCCAGAAAAGATCGAGGCCGGTGTTAAAATTCTTGCTGAAGAAATTGAAATCGCCTGGAGCGAAAAGTAGTAGCACATAAATAAGGCGCTTCAACTGGAGTGCCTTATTTTTTGTGGTCTCATATTGAAAATAAAATATTCTAATCCTAGAACACCTTATCTCCATGATTAATTTAATAAATGGTCGATTTTATTTACATTGCATCGATCAAATAATGCTTTTGAAAAATGACGATTATTCCCACAAGCGTATCCCTTTTATTTTTCCAACAATATATTTATTTTTCTACCCGTTGATATTGTTATAGGCCGTAACCAACCCAAAAAATAAAAATATGCTCGCTGATACGCCGCTCGGCGTTTTATTAAGTGATGCTACCTAATAACGTCAACCGAAGCAGCGTTATTACTGTCGCGGTCCTGCTCGCATTTTCTCTTTCTGCCTACAGTGGAAGCGGCGCGTCCGGCCGGCAACATTCCGTCAGACAGCAGCAACCGCGACTGGCGCTACAGCCTAACGCTGACGTGGAATTTCAATAACTTACTGTAATCTCTCAGAACGCAGTTGGGCGACGTCGACACAAGAGAGCGCATGTGTTGGGCAGGCCTCTACGCAGGCAGGTCCTTGCGTCCTGTGATGACATAAATCACATTTGATCGCCTGTGCACGGTGGTGATTCACCACGACCCGCAACGCGCCAAACGGACACGCGATCATGCAGCTTTTACATCCAATACACTGGCGCTGATCCACCGCTATTCTGCCCTGCTCACGCCGAATGGCACCCGTTGGGCAAACATTGCCACATGGCGCATCTTCACAGTGATGGCAGGTCACGGCCGTCGAAAAGGTATCCCCTTTCACCACCTGGATTCGCGGGAGAAAAGCCTCTGCTGAAAGCTGCGCGCAGTCCTGTTCTTGCTGATGTGCCACGACGCAGGCCACCTCACACGTGCGGCAGCCGATGCATTTTTCCGAATTCGCCACGATAAACCGGTTCATCCCCTACTCCGCGCAACAGGTAAAAAAACCAGAGTGCCCGAAAAGCACGACAGGGTGCTTTGATCCTAAACGGGGAAGGCATCAGATTTGTGGTTTCTGCCATCCTTTACGGTCGTTTGCCAGAGATTTAATTGAGCACTGTGATGTTAATCATTTCAATTATGTGGAAATAATCACAGTAGCGGCACAGTCCACAGCCCGCCCAGTCAAGGTTATAAAGAGATTTAGGCGATACATTCTGCATGGTGATCATCTACATATATAACATTATTTATGTATCTATCTTTGTAAGTACATTTTTATTGTTAATTCGTAATTGTGATCATTGCCTCGGAATCATTTATTAAAACTAAAACATCAGGACACCTTATTGAAAAAAATAAAATTTAATGATATCTCATTTATCACACAACTAATCTTGAGGTTTTAGAATGGACTTTACTGAGAGACTCAACGTTTTATCTGTTAAAATAAAACAACAACTCAATGCTATTACTACTGAAGAAGCAACAAAAACAGCATTTGTTATGCCATTTATTCATAACGTTCTCGGTTATGATGTTTTTGATCCTTCCGAGGTTACCCCTGAATTTGTTTGTGATGTGGGAACAAAAAAAGGTGAGAAGATTGATTATGCGATAATTAAAAACAATGAGGTACAAATACTTATAGAATGCAAAAAAATAGGAGAACCCCTGAATATTAATCATGCCTCACAGTTATTTAGATACTTCCATGTTACTAATGCACGAATATCCATTTTGACTAATGGACAAATCTACCGCTTTTATACGGACTTGGATGCGCCGAATAAAATGGATGAGAAACCTTTTTTAGAAATTGATCTATTAGATATTGATGAAAACATTATCCCTGAGTTAAATAAACTCACTAAAGCTTCTTTTGACCTTGAGTCAATAATAAATGCAGCAGGCGAGTTAAAATACGTCAGCCAAATTAAGAAAATCATTCACACACAACTAAACAATCCAGAAGATGATTTTGTAAAATTTTTTGCCTCAAGGGTATATGATGGAATATTGACGCAAAAAGTGAGAGAGTCTTTCCTAAATCTAACAAAAAAAGCTGCAAGCCAATATATTAACGATCAGATTAACGAAAGATTGAAATCAGCTATCACTGGAATTCCGTCGATTAGCTCAGAGCCACAAAGTGAAGCATTACCTGAAGACGAAGACACTCAAAAAGATGATAGCGATGTGGTCACAACTCTCGAGGAACTTGAGGGGTATCATGTAGTCAAAGCGATCACAAGGACTGTATTGGATGCATCTCGAATTACTCAACGTGACACAAAAAGTTACTTTGGCATACTTGTTGATGATAATAATCGCAAGCCAATCTGCCGACTGCACTTTAACAGATCGCAAAAATACATAGGGTTATTTGATATAGAGAAAAATGAGACACGTCATCCTATAGGCACGGTAGATGACATCTATTCTTTTGCAGATATTTTAAAAGCTACTGCCAGCTTGTATATATAGTAAGGAAATTAAGTAACATTTCCCAAACTACTCATTTTGAATGATGTTTTCGGCGTCAGAAAGGCTAATACGCTTTATATTATCTTTCCGCTGCCTTGAGATTCGTAAACGTCCACTTTCATCAGTACAGAATCCCAATTAATGTAAACAAAACTAGATATGAGCATTCAACAGACCTCTTAAGCCAACTTAATAAACCCGGTGGCGCTAAACATACCCAGGCTGTATTTCACAGGCCGGGTAGGTACAGCACCACCGGGTAGAGTGTGGGGTTGCCCTCATCCTTGAGGGCAAATGCAGGGGGCTTAGAAACGCCAGCTCAAGCCAGTCATCAGCGCGAGACTGTCTTGCTTGTCAATCATTGGGCTGTTCTTCACGTCGTCAGGTAATACGGTATAGGCGGCGCTGGCATTCAGGATAAGGGTATCCGTCAGCTCATATTTGGCAACCAGAGCCACGTATGGGTTCCAGCTATCTCCGGCGGAGTAGCGTTCCATGCCGCTGCGGCGTGACTCTTTACCAGAAACACCGTAGTAGTAATCGTTGAAGCTTTCGTCATAATACAGAACGCCAACCGATGGAATCAGAGTCAGGTAGTCCATGCGAATCGGCTTGAAATACGATATTTCGCCGACCACACCACCGCTTTCATCCATGGCGTCCGCCGCGACAGCAAACTTCATGCTGCCCCATTTTTCATGACGGTAATAAGCACCTCCCAGCATCGCAGAGGCTTTACGTTCATCGAGTTTTGCCATGGCGTGGTCGTCATTGTCATCCGGATCGAAGTGCAGTGGCATCCATGAAGCCGTCAGGCTTAATTCATTTTTGCTATCTTTCCAGAATGTCCAACCCGCCGTAAATTGACGCACATAGAAATTATCGCCTTCATAACTGATTAAAGGAATTGCTAAAACTTTCTCGTTATATCCTTTATAAGCCGATTCATTAAATACCGCCCCCGCACCCAGTGAAAAATCACTGGCCATGGCTGAAGATGCAGAAAATAATGCCGCGACGATAAGTAAATTCTTTTTGATATTCATTCCCTGTAATCCATTAAATGCCAAATAGCAGGCGAATAATAATGGTTACAAATTTATCTATGCAATGGCGCAAATAGTATAATATTATATACAAAATCATATAAATGGCTTTTCACGATGAATGATTTACAGATTAAACTGCGTGAGTTAAAGATCATTTCCGTCATTGCTGCAACACACAGTATCGGAGATGCCGCCGCCCTGTTAGGCATGGCGCAGGCAAATGTCAGTAAATATCTTTCCGATTTTGAAATGCGTGTTGGGCTGAAAGTATTCGAACGGACAACGCGACAGCTGGCGCTGACTCAGTTCGGGGAAGCGCTGGTGCCCTATGTCAATGCTTCACTGGATAAAAATAGCCAACTCATTAATTTTATTGCCGATTACAAACACGAAAAGAGCGGCCGCGTAACAATTTATGCCCCTACCGGAATCATCACCTATCTTGCGCGTCACGTCGTACATGAGATTGAAGATATAGGGGATATTCATCTCGCGTTGAAAACCTACAATCTTGATCGCAACGAATTTGCCGAAGGCGTGTCCTTTCCGGATGATTGCGATATATTAATTACCTATGCACAACCTAAAGACGAAAATTTAGTGGCCAGCGTACTGACAAAATATTCTGTGACCGCGTTCGCCACTGAAGCCTATTTAAAGCAACATCCCATTCAAGGACCAGATGATTTAATTCATCACTCCTGTATTTTGATTGATTCAATGCTGGTCGATGATGCAAATATTTGGCGATTTTGCGTTTATGACAGCAATGAAATACGCGACTACAAAGTTACCGGAAATTATATTTGTGATAATACGCAAACAGCGTTGGAATTAGCGCGTAATAATTTAGGTATTGTCTTCGCGCCGAAAGAAAGCCTGCAGCAGGAGATCAATAAAGGAACGCTGATTCCCTGCTTTCCGCATCGGGAGGAGTGGTGGCTCGATCTAACCGCCATTTTCCGTAAGCGAGAGTATCAACCGTGGCGTGTCCAGTACGTGCTTGACGGCGTTCTAAACAGCTTACGCAAGCATATTTCTCAGGCCGTCCAGGGACGGCCTTCACCAGATAATTAGAACAATCCCAGCGGCTTATCAGAATAGCTGACCAGCAGACATTTCGTTTGCTGGTAATGATTCAGCATCATCTTATGCGTTTCGCGCCCAATTCCCGACTGCTTATATCCGCCAAACGCGGCATGGGCCGGATAGGCGTGATAGCAGTTTGTCCAGACGCGTCCGGCCTGAATTCCGCGCCCCATTTTATACGCCAGATTGCCGTTGCGGCTCCAGACGCCTGCACCAAGGCCATATTGCGTATCGTTGGCCAACTCCAGCGCATCCTCCATGGTTTTAAACGTTGTCACTGCCAGCACCGGACCGAATATTTCCTCCTGGAAAACGCGCATATCATTTTTGCCAAACAGAATGGTTGGTTCGAGGTAAAAGCCATCTTTCAGATCGCCTTCAAGCATTTTTCGACGCCCACCCGTCAGAATATCTGCGCCCTCTTTTTTACCGATATCAATGTAATTGAGGATAGTCTCAAGCTGCCCCTGAGAAACTTGCGCCCCCATCTGCGTGACGCTGTCCAGAGGATTACCGCTGCGGATAGATTCCACCCGACGAATAGCCCGTTCCATAAAGCGTTCATAAATAGATTCCTGCACCAGCGCACGGCTTGGACAGGTGCACACCTCGCCCTGGTTAAAGGCAAACAGCGCAAACCCTTCCAGCGCTTTGTCGAAGAAAGCGTCCTCTTCATCCATGACATCGGCAAAGAAAATGTTCGGCGATTTACCACCCAACTCCAGCGTGACCGGAATGATATTTTGAGTCGCATACTGCATGATCTGTTGGCCCACTTCCGTGGAGCCAGTGAACGCGACTTTCGCGATACGCTTAGACGTCGCCAGATATTCACCGATTTCGCCGCCCGCCCCGTTCACAACGTTAATCACGCCCGGCGGAACCAGGTCGCCGATGATTTCCATCAGCAGCAATACGGACAGCGGCGTTAAGCGCGCCGGTTTGAGGATCACACAGTTGCCCGCCGCCAGCGCGGGTGCCATTTTCCAGCTTGCCATCAGCAGCGGGAAGTTCCACGGAATAATCTGCCCCACGACACCCAGCGGCTCGTGGAAGTGGTAGGCAACCGTTTCACTGTCAACTTCGCTGATTCCCCCTTCCTGAGCACGAATACAGGAGGCAAAATAACGGAAGTGGTCGATAGCCAGCGGGACGTCCGCGCCGGTGGTTTCGCGGATCGGTTTGCCGTTATCCCAGGTTTCAGCCGCTGCCAGCAGCTCGAGGTTTTGCTCCATCCGATCGGCAATTTTCAACAGAATGGCGGCGCGATCCTGAACCGAGGTATGTCCCCACTTCTCTTTCGCTTTATGCGCCGCATCCAGCGCCAGATCGATATCTTTTTTGCCTGAACTGGCGATTTCGCACAGCGGTTGCCCAGTGACAGGCGTTAGGTTTGAGTAATATTCGCCGTCGACGGGAGCAACCCAGCCGCCGCCTATGAAGTTGTCGTAACGGGGTTTTAACTTGAGGGGATAACCATACTCGCCAGGCTGCAAACGCGTTGAGGGAGGATTATTCGTCATGACCGTCTCCTTGCTGTTGATGTCTAACAAGGGTAGTCACGACTGGCGATTTTTTCGCCAGCCGCTTACAGCTTTACGACAGGAATCACGGATTACATCGCCGCACGATAAATCGTCATAATTTCATCATGCGTGGCCTGGACTGGATTAGTAAATCCACAGGCGTCTTTTAGCGCGTTGGTCGCCAGAATCGGGAAGTCCGCTTCCTTCACGTTGAGGTCACGCAGTCCCGCCGGGATATTCACCTGACGCGCCAGAGAGCGAATCTCTGCGATACACGCCTGTGCGCCCTGTTCTGCTGTCATTTGACTGACATCAACACCCATCGCCTGGGCGCAATCACGCAGGCGCGAGGCCGCCACTTTACAGTTAAACGTCTGCACGTGTGGCAACAGTATCGCATTGCACACGCCGTGCGGCAGATCGTAAAAACCGCCCAGCTGATGCGCCATTGCATGCACATACCCGAGAGACGCATTGTTAAATGCCATACCCGCGAGGAATTGCGCGTAGGCCATTGCTTCACGGGCGGCAGCGCTGCTGCCGTCTTCTACCGCGTGCGCCAGGTTCTCGGCGATCATCGTCATTGCTTTTAATGCGCAAGCGTCGGTAATTGGCGTGGCTGCCGTGGAAACATAAGCTTCTATCGCGTGGGTCAACGCATCCATGCCGGTTGCGGCCGTCAGGGATTTCGGCATGCCAACCATCAGCGAAGAGTCATTCACGGACAAAACAGGCGTGACATGTTTATCGACAATGGCCATTTTAATATGACGCACTTCATCGGTAATGATGCAGAAACGGGTCATTTCGGATGCTGTACCCGCAGTGGTATTAATCGCAATCATGGGTAACTGCGGTTTTGCCGAGCGATCGACGCCCTCATAGTCACGAATATCCCCACCGTTTGCCGCGACCAGCGCAATGCCTTTCGCGCAATCATGTGGAGAACCACCGCCGAGCGAAATAACGCAATCACAGCTATTTTCTTTTAATATTTTCAGCCCTGCAGCGACATTAGCAGTGGTTGGATTAGGGTGCGTGCCATCAAATACAACGCTAACAATATCGCGTTCCTGAAGCGCGTTTTGAATATCGGCAACCATCCCCATTTTGTTTAAAACCGCGTCAGTCACAATCAGGGCGCGACGCCAGCCGTAATCGCGCATAGTATCCATTGCGCTAACTAATGAATCAGAGCCTATAATATTCACCGAAGGAATATAAAATACGGATGCTGCCATAGTAATACCTCGAAGGTGTTAGAGTTCAAGGCAGAATACAAAAATGAGAATATAAAAACATGATCAGAACGGTAATATTGCGTAGATATTCGCAGGCTTTTTATTTTTAAGCCTGCGAAATATATTATTTAGTATATAAACTTATCTTTTTGTTAATTTGTATTATGGAATGATGTTATCTCAGGAAATAATAACGAATCCCGTAATAGATGATCATTACCACGACGACGCGTAAAACCAATCCGGTTAAAATATTCCAGAATTTGAATCGCCAGCTTACGCCCGACATTAAGCCGATCGCGGAAGTCAGCCGCACAGGTCGATCCCTTTTCCTGATCCAACTCGCGAATCAAATTGGCAAACGTCACGATCCGATCGTTGCGGTAGTAGCGATCTTTCACGATCGCGGTAATCAGACCCTGCTGCGCTGAATGGCGCAATACCTGGCGCATTAGCTGCTCGTCTGTCCCCGTTTTCTGGGCCAGATCGCGCACCCACCAGGGTTCATCACCAAATAACGGCGCCGCTTTTTGCCATATCGCGTCTTGTGCAGGCGTAAAGCCCGCTTTGTGGTCCGGCAGATGCAGCCAACCGTGGTGGCTTTGAATGACGCCGCTTTCACGCATCTTTTCAATCAACAGCAGAACCAGCGCGTCATCTTCCATCGGCAGAGCCATACGGCGCAGCCGTTCGCGCCCAGGCCCTGGCTCGTCCTGATGCTGTTCGTGATAAGTCGCAAGCGTTGTCAGCACTTTACGCTGCCAGCGCGCGGCGACCGTCGCATTCAGTAAATTATTACCCGCCTGAATAAAATCGGGCTGCTGCGACAATCGGTGCAGCCCGTCGTCACTCAGCTGGCGCGCCCAGGCAAAATCAGCAAGATTTACCGCACCACGCTCAAGATGAACCGACAGCGCAGCGCTATCATTCTCTGTCAGCGCGAGCGCCGTCAGCCATTGCAGATATTCAGCTTTACGTTTGCCGCGACGCGGTGGGTTTAACGTCACCACGCGTGCCCCCGCCAGCGTGGTCCGCGCGGAGATATCGCGCAGTACCAGTCGGTCATTATCAGCAAGCCAAAGCGGCGTATCGAATACCAGCTCTGCCAGATCGTTTTCCAGCAGAGAAACGCGGCCCGTAACGTGGCTGGCGGCATGGTGGATGTGCAGCGGCTGCCACTGCGTCAGCGGCACAGGAGTTTGCAGAGAAACAATCACGCGCTCGGACGGTTCCGGTGGGGCGTCTGACAGCAGCCAGTCGCCGCGGTTGAGCTGTTCTTTTTCGGCATCGCCCGCAATGTTCAGCGCGATACGCTGCCCGGCATGTGCCTGTTCAGATGGCTGATTCTGCGCGTGTAGACCCCGAACACGCATCGGTTTGTTGACGCCCGTCAGCCACAGGCTGTCCCCCACTTTCACTTCACCGCTCAGCGCCGTACCGGTGACGACCAGTCCAGCCCCTTTCACGGTAAAGGCGCGGTCAATCGCTAAACGGAAGCGATGATCGCGGGTTTGCTCACGCGAGGAAAGCTGCTGAAGATGTGCACGAAGTTCGTCGATTCCCCGCCCTTCTGTAGCGACCGTGACAAAAATGGGCGCATTGGCAAAACCGTATTCCTGTAATATCGCCTGAAGCTGTTGGCGTACTTCATCAATACGGCTCTCATCGACGCGATCCGCTTTCGTCAGCGCAACCGTGAGCTGCGGATTTCCGGTCAAGTGCAATATGGTCAGATGTTCGCACGTTTGCGCCATCACGCCGTCATCACAGGCCACCACCAGCAGTGCATGGTCGATTCCGCCAACGCCTGCCAGCATATTCGAGAGAAATTTCTCGTGCCCAGGGACATCGATAAAACCCAGCACCCGGCCATCAGGTTGCGGCCAGTAGGCATATCCCAGATCGATGGTCATGCCGCGTTTTTTCTCTTCGGGCAAGCGATCGGCATTCACACCCGTGATGGCCTGCAGCAGCGTGGTTTTCCCGTGGTCAACATGACCGGCAGTGGCAATAATCATTTCAGCAACATCTCCAGAAACTGTTCTTCATCTTCAAGGCAGCGCAGATCCAGCCACAGCCGCCCATCATAGATGCGGCCAATAATCGGCGTAGACAAGGCCCGCCAGCGAGATGACAGCGCTTCGAGCTGGCTACCGCGCCCGTCGCGAGGCGTAAACGTCAGCGCCGCACTCGGCAGGCGATCAACCGGTAACGATCCGCTGCCAATCTGCGACCGACAGGATTCGACATGCACATCAAACGCCACAAAATGCGCAGCGATTTTTGCGCGCAATAACTCGGCCTGAGCACGAATAGACGCCGCATCACGCGACAGCAATCGCAACGTGGGTAACCGTTCCGCCAGTTTTTCTGGATGGAGATACAGTTGCAGCGTGGCTTCAAGCGCCGCCAGCGTCATTTTATCGGCGCGAAGCGCGCGCTTTAGCGGATGCTGCTGTAGCTTTTCAATTAGCTCGCGTTTGCCAACGATAATGCCCGCCTGCGGACCGCCCAGCAGCTTATCGCCAGAAAAACTGACCAGGCTGACGCCTGCGGCGATCATCTCCTGCGGCATCGGCTCTTTCGGCAAGCCGTACAGACTGAGATCCACCAGCGAAACCGCTGCCCCAGATCGGCAATCACCGGCACGTTCAGCTCGCGGCCGATCTCTGCCAGTTCCGCCTCTTCAACGGTTTTGGTAAAGCCGTCAATCTGATAATTACTGGTGTGGACTTTCATCAACAGCGCGGTGTTTTCATTTACCGCAGCGCGATAGTCTTTCGCATGCGTCCGGTTTGTCGTCCCCACTTCATGCAGGGTGCAACCAGCCTGGCGCATCACATCCGGAATGCGAAACGCCCCGCCAATCTCCACTAGCTCACCGCGCGACACCACAACCTCTTTTCCGCTTGCGGTCGCCGCCAGCATCAGCAGCACTGCCGCCGCGTTGTTATTCACGACGCAGGCATCTTCCGCGCCCGTAATCTGGCACAGCAGATCCGCCAACGCCCGGTCGCGATGACCACGGCCTGCGCCATCCAGATCGTATTCCAGCGTCACGGGGCGAACGCATCGCCTGGGTAACAGCCTCAATTGCCTCTTCAGCCTGCTGCGCGCGGCCTAAATTGGTGTGAAGTACGGTCCCAGTGAGATTAATGACCGGGCGCAATGCGCTCTGCGCTTTCGCCTTCAATCGCTTTTCTACCTCCAGCGGCCAGTCGGCACACCACTGCGGCAGTGCATTTTCAGCCTGAATATGCTGGCGAGCTTCATCCTGTAACACACGTAATAACGCGACGCGCGCGAGTATGTCCGAACTGTTCAAGAAGGGGAGTGAAACGAGGATCACGCAGCAGGCGATCGGACGCAGGTATCTGGCTGTAGAGGGAATGATGAGTCGTCATTGTCATGCCTGGAAATGGGGTATTTATCCCCCTCCCGACGGGAGAGGGAGTCAATTTCTAAAGGGATTGTACAGGGTAAAGAGGAGAAGTGTTATAACCCGCATCAAGCCTTCGGCGGTTCCGTACGCGCAAAACTTTCGCGCTGGAAGAGCGTTTCAGCGAGTTTGACCAGCAGCGGACGTTCTACGCACCAGCCAGGCGAAACATGGCGGAAATTGAGATAACCCACCGCGCAGGCAATGGCAATCGTGGCCAAATTCAGCGTATCAGTTTTAATACGGCCGTCATGCAGCAGCTGTTCGCACCAGTCAAGACTGCGGCTGATTTTTTCCCGCTGACGCAACAGCTCAGTTTCGGATTGCTGCGCCGCAGGGCGGGCTTGCTCGCGCACGGACGCCAGCGCCGCATCCATAATGCCATCCGCCAGCGCTTCGATTTGCCTCACGGCAAGCGCGGCTTTCGGTTCTCGCGGCACCATCGCAGGCGCAATGCCGAGCAGTTCGATATATTCCGCAATAATCGGTGAGTCAAACCAGTATTCGCCATCATCGGTGACCAGCGCCGGGACTTTACCCAACGGGTTATACTGCGCCACGCCATTCTCTGCGTTGTAAGGCTGTTCATTCACAAACTCGAACGTGATGCCCTTTTCCAACAGGAGAACCGAAATTTTACGCACGAATGGGCTGGTGTAGCTGCCGATGAGTTTCATTGCCTGATCCTTGATGCTCCCAAAAGGGTAAGTATGGATCAGGCAACGAAAAAAGGCAGAATCTTAATGATCGAGGGTAGAGGTAATGCATCCAGCTGGTCATGCGCAGCAGCACTTTTCGCATCACCGAGACGTGGGAGAAATGGTCGGAATAGACGGCCACTTGCGCATAGATGCCGTCCGGCAGTGCTTCGACATCCGCATTTGGCTCAAGCTCAATCGTGCCTATAACCCCATCCATACCTGGAGTCACCGTTAAAGATTGCAGCGCACCTTGAGCCTGATAAGAGCCACCCGGTACAACCGGCAAAATGCTGGTGAGCTTACCGCTGAAAACCTGGCCCGGCAGCGCGTTGAATACCACTTCGGCTTCGTCACCCGGTTTCAAGCGCAGTAACGAGTTCTGGCGGAACTGCGCCACGATGAGACGTTTCTGCTCTGGAATAAACACCATCACCGGACGTAACGGCAGCGCGGCAGCATACGTCCCCGGACGGATCAGCACCTGAGTGACATAGCCGTTGCTGGGCGCGCGCACCACGGTTTGTTCGAGGTTGTAGTTGGCTTCCGTCAGCTGAGCGCGTAGCGAGACAATTTGCGATTGTTCGCCGTTAACCATGCTGTCTAACTGACTTTTGATTTGCGCTTGATCCGCAATGGACGCTTTGACCATCGCATCCTGCGCCAGATAGTTTTGCCGCGCGTTATCAATGTCGCTTTCTGAGAAGGGATTGACCTTCGCCTGGCTGCCCTTCAGATAGCGCTGGAAATCTTTATAAAGCCTGTCGCGTTCGGCTGACACGCGTGTCGTATTGGCTTCGGCTTCAGAAAGCTGCGCTTTAAGGACATCAATATTGTGTGTCGCCGTCACCAAATCCGCTTTAAGTCTGTCGACTCTGGCCTGATAGCGCACCGGATCTAGTTTAAATAACACATCGCCTTTTTTAATGAGCTGATTATTTTTATCCGTCACTTCACTTACTATCCCAGTGACCTGCGGGGTAATCGGAATAGAAATTACCGCTTTCTGTGCCGTGAACGTATACGGATGGTTGTAGTTCATTAATAAAATCAAACCCGCGACAATAAATACCCCGCCTAATGCGGCAGTAGACAGCGTCCATTGATTAACCGGTATGCGAAAGATTTTAAATATTGCCCACGCAAACGCCACGTAAGTCAAAATAATGAGCAGGTCCATACTTAGCCCTCCGCCATATTTTTATCTGCAGGCGTTTTATCAGCGGGAGTTGGCGCGGCAGCAAGCTGCTGTTCCAGTGCGGCAATGCGTTTTGACAGGGCATCAATATCCGGTTGCTGCGGGCCTGGCACCGTGTGGTTTTGCATACCCCATCCGCGCTCAGGCTGGTACAATGTGGCCCAAATCCACAGGAACGGCCAGATAATGTGGAGTGTAAACAGACTGACCCAGCCCGCCGTATGGATTGCATCAGCGTGGGGATGATTACGCTTTTTTGCCATTAAATAAGGGATGTCGTGGATGGCAATGACTCCATAGAAAATAACAAGGAAAACGAAAATCAAAGCACCCAGCGCAAAATAGTTTAAAAACATATTTGCCTCACTCAAAACAACGTCAACTCATTAAAATAATTAAATGGTAAGCAACCAAATTAATTTGTTTTAAGCACATTCTTATGCGCTTATATTTCAGAGCGGAGGAGTATGATTTTTTATTATATCTCCATGCAAGTTTACAAACGTGACAAAATATATCATGAAGAATAAATATACTTAAGTTTACATAATGAGCTTAATCCAGGTTCTTACTTTTCGCCATAAACTAAAATATGAAATGAGTTTAGCTTTTCGTGTGACCTCGTGCTGGCTTTGGATGGCGATACAGAGTTTGCCGCCGATCACATCCAGAGAAATCCGCATAAAAATATTTTGTGAAATCAATCACAATAACGAGACAAACACTCAGTTGTAAAATGTGATCAACTTCACATTAACATGCCTGATACGCTACTTTTCTCTCCATTGTATTTTTTTCATACTCTCATTTTGTGACGACGATCACTTCAATCTTATCCGCACCCCCTATATTTGCGTGACGAAGATCACATAAATTTTCGTTGTCTGGACAGTTGAACGATTCGGTGCCAGATTTCACAGCAACAGAACAGGGCTCAGCAACCTCTGCCGCCGCACATTAACGATAAACCTCGGGCTGAAAGCCTAAGCGTAAACATAAGAAGGGGTGTTTTATGTCATCCGATTTCAAGATCAAAGTACAAAGCTTTGGTCGTTTCCTCAGCAACATGGTGATGCCAAATATCGGCGCGTTTATCGCGTGGGGTATCATCACCGCTTTGTTCATTCCAACAGGATGGTTGCCGAGCGAAACCCTGGCGAAGCTTGTTGGCCCAATGATTACCTATCTGCTGCCCCTGCTCATCGGTTTTACCGGTGGTCGTTTGGTCGGCGGTGATCGTGGTGGCGTAGTCGGTGCAATTACGACCATGGGCGTGATCGTCGGCGCGGATATGCCGATGTTCCTTGGTGCAATGATCGCTGGTCCGCTGGGCGGCTGGGCGATTAAGAAATTCGACGTTTGGGTTGATGGCAAAATCAAATCCGGCTTCGAAATGCTGGTGAACAACTTCTCCGCTGGCATCATCGGTATGATCCTGGCGATTCTGGCGTTCCTCGGCATTGGCCCAGCGGTTGAAGTGCTGTCAAAAGTGCTGGCTGCTGGCGTTAACTTCATGGTCGTTCACGACATGCTGCCGCTGGCGTCTATCTTTGTTGAACCGGCGAAAATCCTGTTCCTCAACAACGCAATTAACCACGGTATCTTCTCGCCGCTGGGTATTCAGCAGTCTCATGAACTCGGCAAGTCCATTTTCTTCCTGATTGAAGCAAACCCAGGTCCGGGTATGGGTGTTCTGCTGGCGTATATGTTCTTTGGTCGCGGCAGCGCGAAACAGTCTGCAGGCGGCGCGGCAATCATCCACTTCCTGGGTGGTATCCACGAAATTTACTTCCCATACGTGCTGATGAACCCACGTCTGATCCTGGCCGTTATCCTCGGCGGTATGACGGGTGTGTTCACTCTGAGCGTGTTGGGCGGCGGTCTGGTTTCTCCCGCGTCTCCAGGTTCTATCCTGGCGGTACTGGCGATGACGCCAAAAGGCGCTTACTTCGCAAACATCGCAGCGATTTGTGCTGCAATGGCGGTCTCCTTCGTAGTGTCTGCCATCTTGCTGAAAACCAGCAAAGTGAAAGAAGAAGACGATATCGAAGCAGCGACCCGTCGCATGCATGATATGAAGTCCGAATCCAAAGGCGTTGCAACGCCGCTGTCTGCTGGCGACGTGTCTAACGACCTGAGCCATGTGCGTAAAATCATCGTGGCTTGCGATGCGGGTATGGGTTCCAGCGCCATGGGTGCCGGTGTGCTGCGCAAAAAAGTCCAGGATGCGGGTCTGACCCACATCTCCGTGACCAACAGCGCCATTAACAGCCTGCCGGGGGACGTTGACCTGGTCATCACGCACCGCGATCTGACTGAACGCGCTATGCGTCAGGTTCCGCAGGCACAGCATATTTCGCTGACCAACTTCCTGGATAGCGGTCTGTACTCCAGCCTGACCGAACGTCTGGTTGCCGCGCAGCGCCACACCGACAACGAAGTGAAAGTTCGTGATAGCCTGAAAGACAGTTTTGATGCGAACGACAGCCACCTGTTTAAACTGGGTGCGGAGAACATCTTCCTGGGCCGCACGGCGAGCCACAAAGAAGAAGCGATTCGCTTTGCCGGTGAGCAACTGGTAAAAGGCGGCTACGTTGAGCCAGAATACGTTGATGCCATGCTGGAACGTGAAAAGCTGACCCCAACCTATCTGGGCGAATCCATTGCGGTTCCGCACGGTACGGTTGAAGCGAAAGACCGCGTATTGAAAACCGGCGTGGTGTTCTGTCAGTATCCTGATGGCGTGCGCTTTGGCGAAGAAGAAGACGATATCGCCCGTCTGGTGATTGGGATCGCCGCTCGCAACAACGAGCACATCCAGGTGATTACCAGCCTGACAAACGCGCTGGATGATGAAACCGTTATCGAGCGTCTGTCACAGACCACCAGCGTTGAAGAAGTGCTGGCTCTGCTGAACAAATAAGGCCTATCCCCCTCTCCCTTTGGGGAGAGGGTTAGGGTGAGGGAAAAGCCTCATCCCAGCCCTCTCGGGTAAAAACATTGATGAAGGTTAATACGATGAAAGCATTACATTTTGGCGCAGGTAATATCGGTCGTGGCTTTATCGGCAAACTGCTGGCAGACGCAGGCATTACGCTGACATTCGCCGATGTGAATCAGGTGGTGCTCGATGCCCTGAATGCCCGTCATAGCTACGATGTTCACGTTGTCGGCGAAAACGAACAGGTTGAAACCGTCTCAGGCGTAAACGCTGTTAGCAGCATTGGCGACGATGTGGTTGACCTGATCGCCAGCGTTGATCTGGTGACCACCGCCGTCGGGCCGGTAGTGCTTGAGCGCATCGCCCCTGCCGTCGCAAAAGGCCTCGCAAAACGCAAAGCGCAAGGTAACAACACTCCGCTGAACATCATCGCCTGTGAAAACATGGTACGCGGTACCACCCAACTGAAAGGCCACGTTCTGGCCGCCGTGGCTGATGAAGATAAAGCCTGGGTTGAAGAGCACGTCGGTTTTGTGGATTCTGCCGTTGACCGCATCGTTCCCCCATCCGAATCTGCGACCAACGATCCGCTGGAAGTGACCGTTGAAACCTTCAGCGAGTGGATCGTCGATAAAACCCAGTTCAAAGGCGCGCTGCCGGCTATTCCTGGCATGGAATTGACGGATAACCTGATGGCCTTTGTCGAACGCAAACTCTTCACGCTGAACACCGGGCATGCTATAACCGCGTACCTCGGAAAATTGGCCGGTCATCAAACCATTCGTGATGCGATTCTCGATGAGAAAATCCGTGCTGTGGTAAAAGGTGCAATGGACGAGAGCGGCGCGGTTCTGATCAAACGCTACGGTTTTGATGCTGAGAAACACGCGGCATACATTCAGAAAATCCTCGGTCGTTTTGAAAACCCGTATCTGAAAGATGATGTTGAGCGCGTTGGCCGCCAGCCGCTGCGTAAACTCAGCGCGGGCGACCGTCTGATCAAACCTCTGCTGGGCACGCTGGAATACGGCTTGCCACACGCCAATTTAGTGAAAGGTATCGCCGCCGCGATGCATTATCGCAGTGAGCAAGATCCGCAGGCAATTGAGCTGGCAGAACTGATTGATACCAAAGGCCCGCAAGAAGCGCTGGCGCAGCTTTCTGGCCTTGAAGCGAAGAGTGACGTAGTGCTGGAGGCGGTTAACGCATACAACGCGACGAAATAATGATGCAGGTTCTGGCGCAGGTCGCCCTGCGCCCGATGGATAGATTGTCAGATATGCAGGCAATAATGGAACAAACCCAGGCCTTTGAAAATCGTGTGCTTGAGCGTCTGAATGCTGGCAAAACCGTACGAAGTTTCCTGATTGCTGCCGTCGAGTTACTCACCGAGGCAGTCAATATTCTGGTTCTTCAGGTGTTTCGCAAAGACGACTACGCGGTAAAATATGCTGTAGAACCGTTACTGGACGGAGACGGACCGCTGGGCGATTTGTCAGTACGCCTGAAGCTGATTTATGGTCTTGGCGTGCTCAGCAGGCATGAATATGAAGATGCTGAATTGCTCATGGCGTTGCGCGAAGAGTTAAATCACGACGGCAATGAATATGCTTTTACCGATGACGAAATTCTTGGGCCCTTCGGCGAGTTACATTGCGTCACAGCGCTGCCGCCTGCTCCGCATTTCGATAATAGCGATCCTGAATTGTATGCGATGCAAAAGCTTCGTTATCAACAGGTTATGCGGTCAACGATGGTACTTTCCCTGACTGAGCTGATTTCCCGAATCAGCTTAAAGAAAGCGTTTCAGAAGTAAGACCGCCCACATTGGTGTATCCTTCCTGTAATTCCCCCGTTTTTAGAGCAATATGTGATGAAAGAAGTCGAAAAGAACGAAATTAAACGCCTGAGTGACCGTCTGGATCTGATCCGCCACCAGCAGGCTGATATGTCTCTTGTTGAATCTGCCGAAAAATATGCAGAGCTTGAAAAAGAGAAAGAGAAAATCGAAGGCGAAATCGAGCGCCTGCGTGCCGTTAAAGGCCATAAGCTGAGCAAAGAAGCGCAAAAGCTGATGGGCATGCCGCATCGCCGTGCGATCACCAAAAAAGAACAAGCCGACATGGGCAAGCTGAAGAAAAGCGCGCGCGGCCTGGTCGTTGTACACCCGATGACTGAGCTGGGTCGTGAAATGGGCCTGCAAGAGATGACTGGGTTCTGTAAGACTGCGTTCTGATTTTCCCTCTTCGGATGTGAGAGGGGCATTGTGAGCCTGTTGCCCTTCTCACACTTAAATAGGTGTTGGCTTTTTATTTCTCCCTCCCCGTGAGGGATGCTGAGAGAAAACACCCCTGTGGCCGCTATGCAGAAACGACAAGGCCTGAGTCCGGAAGAGTGCCGAATCAGGCCTGGTTGCTTTCTTATATAAAACGCACCACTTTACGTGAGCAGCGGCTTTTATCTTCAGATCCCCGCCATCGTTTATGATTTACAGGAATCCGAAGAATGAAGAGAAGACGTTTTTACAAACGTTCGATTTCCACGGTCAACGTTCCTTTCATAGAACCCGCAGTTGCACTCTGACCTGACAGTTTAACCGATTGCAAACCTAAATTAGCGGTACCATCTTTTTTAACTTCCAGGTTGCCGTTATTAATTAAAACGGGTTTGGTTGTGTCGTAATCATATATCCCGATACCTACACCGGTGGCAGTGCCGGAATTTTGTAAAACGGTGCCAGTGGCATTGTCGCCCTGCCCTGTTAATCTTAACGCCAGACGGCCATTCTGAATAACATCATAGCAATCCGACAGGTTCTTCACGCCATAAATATGCAGTGGAACAATTGTCATATGCGTACCGTTTTCATCTTGATTAAGAAGATCGGTATCATCCATAGATTCAAGTAAAATGGTGTTACCACCAATAACGCCCACAGAGCATCCGGCGACCTCGCTGTCAGTGACAGAACCTGAGATGTTCAACGTTGCTGATTGATCGGTAGGATTTACCCCGGCATTCACGGTACCGGTAATAAATAAGGACAGTAAACCAGATAGAATAACCTTTCGATTTAACATGCAAATTTCTCCTCAATAAAATTAATTGTATTTCTTAGTAAAAAATCACATGGTAGATATGTTATGGGTTTTATTTTTATGAACACATTATTAATGATTCCAATTTTAGATAAGGATAAGACTTCGGCATCAAAGGGAATTAACATGTTATTAGACGTATCTATTTGTAAGATTTATCAACTGAAAATCAGGCATATGTATCCGTTTTATTAGCAGTAATAGGTTTTGAATATTATCTGGTGATGTTCAAAACCTATTACGGATGAAAAAATAGTTTTCCGAGTGAATGGCTATTCATAATTTTACACCTTGAATTCTACGCTACGATTCTTGAATGCTCTTTCTTGCCAATACGTTGACTTTTTTCCCGCAGCCTTAGGAGTGAAAGCCTCTAAACACCCATCGAAAAATTGGCCCAACCAATATGACTGGCGCGCCTTCCTGGTTCACATTTCCATTATTCTTACTCACAAAATCATTGCCCATCCATAACATTTGATTAACCATTCATTGTCATTCACCCTACATCACACTATTGGCAGGACCACTTTTACACTTATTGTGACGCGATAATGAGCTTAGACTCACCCGTGTGACGTGAAGCGTGGTCCTCAGGAGACCTGCATGAGCCTCTGGCAACAAAATTACGACCCGGCCGGTAATATCTGGTTGTCTAGCCTGATCGCATCGCTACCGATCCTGTTCTTTTTCTTCGCGCTGATTAAACTCAAGCTGAAAGGCTATCTGGCCGCGACGTATACCGTTGCTATCGCGCTCGCGGTAGCGCTGTTGTTCTACAAAATGCCGGTCGACCATGCGCTGGCATCCGTCGTTTACGGCTTTTTCTACGGCCTGTGGCCCATTGCGTGGATCATCATTGCCGCGGTATTTGTCTATAAAATCTCGGTTAAAACCGGTCAGTTTGACATTATCCGCTCGTCGATTTTGTCCATCACACCGGACCAACGCCTGCAAATGCTGATCGTCGGCTTCTGCTTCGGGGCGTTCCTCGAAGGGGCCGCGGGATTTGGCGCACCGGTGGCGATTACCGCTGCACTGCTGGTAGGGTTGGGCTTTAACCCGCTGTACGCTGCGGGCCTGTGCCTGATCGTTAACACCGCACCGGTGGCGTTTGGCGCGATGGGCATCCCGATTCTGGTTGCCGGACAGGTCACCGGCCTGGACAGCTTTGAAATCGGCCAGATGGTGGGCCGCCAGCTACCGTTCCTGACCATAATCGTGCTGTTCTGGATCATGGCGATTATGGACGGCTGGCGCGGCGTGAAAGAGACCTGGCCTGCGGTGATGGTCGCAGGTGGCTCGTTCGCCATCGCGCAGTATCTCAGTTCGAACTTCATAGGCCCGGAACTGCCGGACATTATCTCGTCGCTGGTGTCATTAGTGTGTCTGACTCTGTTCCTGCGACGCTGGCAGCCGGTGCGCATCTTCCGCTTTGGCGATATGGGCGCGTCGCAAGTCGATCAAACGCTGGCACGGACAAACTACACGGTTGGACAAATTATCCGCGCCTGGTCGCCGTTCCTGTTCCTGACGGCCACCGTCACCCTGTGGAGCGTTCCGCCGTTTAAGGCGCTGTTCGCCCCAGGCGGCGCGCTGTATGACATGGTGATCAACATTTCCGTACCGTTCCTCGACAAAATGGTGGCGCGCATGCCGCCAGTGGTTCACGACGCCACGCCGTATGCTGCGGTGTATAAATTTGACTGGTTCTCCGCCACCGGCACGGCGATTTTGTTCGCGGCGATCCTTTCTATCGTGTGGCTGCGTATGAAGCCAGCCGCGGCGATACAGACTTTCGCCAACACGCTGAAGGAACTGGCGCTGCCGATTTACTCCATCGGGATGGTGCTGGCGTTTGCGTTTATCTCGAACTATTCCGGCCTGTCATCGACGCTGGCTTTAGCGCTCGCCCACACCGGCCACGCGTTTACCTTTTTCTCGCCGTTCCTCGGCTGGCTGGGAGTATTCCTGACCGGTTCGGATACGTCCTCAAACGCACTGTTTGCCGCATTGCAGGCGACCGCTGCCCAGCAGATTGGCGTGTCGGACGTGCTCTTAGTCGCCGCCAACACCACGGGTGGCGTGACGGGAAAAATGATTTCGCCGCAGTCTATCGCCATTGCCTGTGCCGCAGTGGGACTGGTCGGTAAAGAGTCGGATCTGTTCCGCTTTACCGTTAAACACAGCCTGATTTTCACCTGCATGGTCGGCGTCATCACCACGCTGCAGGCTTACGTCTTAACCTGGATGATTCCATGATAGTGATGCCAAAACGCTTGTCCGACGAGATCGCCTCTCGCGTGCGGGCGCTGATTGCAGAACAACAGCTGGAAGCGGGCATGAAATTGCCCGCCGAACGCCAGTTGGCCGCCCAGCTAGGCGTGTCGCGTAATTCACTGCGCGAAGCGCTGGCGATGCTGATCAGCGAAGGGGTGCTGCTGAGCCGTCGTGGCGGCGGGACGTTTGTGCGCTGGCAGCACGACGACTGGTCCGAACAAAACATCGTCCAGCCGCTGAAGACGCTGATGGAGAACGATCCCGATTACAGTTTCGACATCCTGGAAGCGCGCCACGCGATTGAAACCAGCACCGCCTGGCACGCCGCGATGCGCGCTACGGACAGCGATAAAGAGAAGCTCAAAGCCTGCTTTGAAGCCACGCAAAGCAGCGACCCGGATATCGCCTCGCAGGCAGACGTCCGCTTTCATCTGGCGATTGCTGAGGCCTCACACAACGTCGTGCTGCTGCAAACCATGCGCGGATTTTTCGATCTGCTGCAATCGTCCGTTAAGCAGAGTCGCCAGCGCATGTATCTGGTGCCGCCGGTTTTCGCACAGTTGACTGAACAACACGAAGCGGTGCTGAACGCCATTCTGGCCGGTGACGCCGAAGCCGCACGCAAGGCGATGATGGCGCATCTGGGCTTCGTACATACCACCATTAAACGATTCGATGAAGATCAGGCCCGACAGGCACGCATTACCCGCCTGCCCGGCGATCATGATATGTCCAGGGAGAACAACACATGATTATTTCCGCAGCCAGTGACTATCGCGCAGCGGCGCAGCGCATCCTGCCCCCGTTCCTGTTCCATTACATTGACGGCGGTGCCTATTCGGAATACACCCTGCGTCGCAACGTGCAAGATTTGTCAGAGGTGGCTCTGCGCCAGCGCGTGCTGAAAAATATGTCAGATCTGAGCCTTGAGACAACACTCTTCAACGAGACGCTGTCGATGCCCGTAGCCCTTGCGCCCGTTGGATTGTGCGGTATGTATGCGCGCCGTGGTGAGGTCCAGGCTGCGGCTGCGGCTGATGCGAAAGGGATCCCATTTACCCTTTCAACCGTGTCCGTTTGCCCGATTGAAGAAGTTGCACCCACCATCAAGCGCCCAATGTGGTTCCAGCTGTACGTGCTGCGTGACCGCGGCTTCATGCGTAACGCGCTGGAACGCGCCAAAGCGGCGGGCTGTTCCACGCTGGTGTTTACCGTCGATATGCCGACGCCGGGCGCACGTTATCGTGATGCGCACTCCGGAATGAGCGGCGCAAATGCGGCGATGCGCCGTTACTGGCAGGCGGTGACGCATCCGCAATGGGCGTGGGATGTCGGCGTTAACGGCCGTCCGCACGATCTGGGGAATATCTCGGCCTATCTCGGGAAACCGACCGGTCTTGAGGATTACATCGGCTGGCTGGCGAATAACTTCGATCCGTCGATTTCATGGAAAGACCTGGAGTGGATCCGCGAGTTCTGGGATGGTCCTATGGTGATCAAAGGGATCCTCGATCCGGAAGATGCCCGTGACGCGGTGCGCTTTGGCGCGGATGGGATTGTGGTGTCGAACCACGGTGGACGACAGCTGGACGGCGTGCTTTCTTCTGCACGTGCCCTGCCTGCGATTGCCGATGCGGTGAAAGGGGATATTGCGATCCTGGCCGACAGCGGCATTCGTAACGGACTGGACGTGGTGCGCATGATTGCGTTGGGCGCAGACAGCGTGCTGCTGGGGCGGGCGTATCTGTACGCGCTGGCGACGCACGGCCAGGCAGGTGTGGCCAATCTGCTGAATCTGATCGAGAAAGAGATGAAAGTGGCGATGACCCTGACCGGCGCGAAGACCATCAGTGAAATCAGCAAAGACTCGCTGGTACAGGAGTTGAGCCGAGTTCCTGCGGCGCTGGCACCGCTCGCGCAGGGGAGTGCGGCGTAAGGTATTGTGGTCGTCTGTTGCCCTCACCCCCTCTCCCACAGGGAGAGAAAAGAGGCAGATTCTGCTATCCTGCCCCCGCATTTTCAGAGCCTAATCCAGTTGGCGTTGATTGTTGCAGACAGTTTGGACGCGGACAGCGCGGAACACCCGGAGCGAACACACGGTACGCGAGAAAGGTGAGCACTGCCAACGTCCAAAATGGCAAATAAAATAGCCTAACGGGATAGGCTCAGGGGACAGCATGCTTAACATCGTACTATTCGAACCAGAAATTCCGCCTAATACCGGCAATATCATTCGCCTGTGTGCCAATACCGGTTTTCGTCTGCATATTATTGAGCCGATGGGCTTTACGTGGGACGACAAACGCCTGCGCCGCGCGGGACTGGATTATCATGAATTTACGGCCGTCGTTCGCCATCACGATTACGCGGCCTTTGTGGAAGCGGAAAATCCGCAGCGCATGTTTGCGCTGACGACCAAAGGCACACCGGCGCACAGCGCAGTGAGTTATCAGGAAGGCGATTATCTGATGTTTGGTCCGGAGACGCGTGGCCTGCCAGCCACTATTCTGGATGTCCTGCCCGCTGAGCAAAAATCCGTATTCCAATGATGCCGGATAGCCGCAGCATGAACTTGTCTAACGCGGTGTCGGTCGTGGTGTATGAAGCCTGGCGCCAGTTGGGATATGCCGGCGCCGTGCTCAGAAGCTAGATACCGTCACCATACTCAAAGGTATGGTGAATGCCGTTGAAATGCTGATCCATATCCATCGCCGGTTTATCGCTCTCGGGTTTGCCCACGATGCGCGCTGGAACACCCGCGGCGGTGGTGTGCGGCGGAACAGGTTGAAGCACAACCGAGCCTGCGCCAATTTTCGCACCGCGTCCGACTTCAATGTTGCCGAGAATTTTCGCGCCCGCGCCAATCATCACGCCTTCGCGAATTTTGGGATGGCGATCGCCACTGGTTTTGCCGGTACCACCAAGGGTCACGGATTGCAGAATTGACACGTCATCTTCGATAACCGCCGTCTCACCGACGACAATGCCGGTGGCGTGGTCAAGCATGATGCCGCGACCAATTTTCGCTGCCGGGTGGATATCCACCTGGAACGTCACGGACACCTGATTTTGCAGGAAAATAGCCAGCGCACGGCGGCCTTCGTTCCACAGCCAGTGGCCGATGCGATAGGCCTGTAAAGCATGAAAACCTTTGAGATACAGCAGCGGCGTGGAGTATTTATCCACTGCCGGGTCACGCGTTCGCACGGCCTGAATATCGCAGGCAGCGGAGGCGATCATTTCGGGATCGGCGGCATACGCCTCTTCAACGACTTCGCGGATGGCAATGGCGGGCATGATTGAAGAAGCGAGTTTGTTCGCGAGCATATAGCTCAGGGCGCTGCCGAGATTTTCATGCTTGAGTAACGTCGCGTGGTAAAAACTGGCCAGCATGGGCTCGCAGTCGGCTAAAGCCCGGGCTTCGGCTTTAATATTGTTCCAGACGATATCCAGTTCTTCACACGGCATTGCATACTCCAGGCGTAATTAGACGACCGGCCAGTCTATGCTGGCCGTGTCGTTGGGCGACAACGGTTCCCTATTAGCTACTGCTGCGCTCTTCCTTGCGTGAGCGACCTAATAAGGTCAATGCTGCCTCGCGCGCATTTTTTCCGCAATACAATACCTGATAAATTTCCTCGGTTATTGGCATTTCGACACCAAAACGGTGCGCCAATTCCCGAACTTCTTTGGTATTGCGATAGCCTTCGACCACCTGACCAATCTTTTCCTGCGCGCCCATCACATCCATGCCCTGTCCGAGCATCATGCCAAAGCGGCGATTACGAGACTGGTTGTCGGTACAGGTCAGCACCAGATCGCCCAAGCCAGCCATCCCCATAAAGGTGGCGGGATCGGCACCCAACGCTTCGCCAAGACGCGACATCTCTGTCAGTCCACGGGTGATCAATGCCGTACGCGCATTCGCGCCAAAGCCGATACCGTCAGACATACCCGCGCCGATCGCGATAACGTTCTTCACCGCACCGCCCAGCTGTACACCGATAAAATCCGGGTTGCTGTAGACGCGGAAGCTTTTGCCACAGTGCAGCAAATGCTGAAGATCGTCGGAGAAGGTTTGATCGGTTGAAGCCAGAGAAATTGCCGTCGGCAGGCCAGCGGCCAGCTCTTTGGCAAACGTCGGTCCGGAGATCACCGCCAGCGGAATATCATCACCCAGCACTTCACGGGCCACATCCTGCAACAGACGTCCCGTTTCCGCTTCCAGCCCTTTCGTTGCCCACACAATGCGCGCATCAGCACGCATCAGCGGCTTGATCTGGTGCAGCACCTGACCAAACACATGGCTTGGCACGACAACTAAGATATTGCGGCTGGCAGCAAGCGCCGTGGCGAGATCGCTTTCTAAGTGCAGCGAATCAGGGAAAGGAACATCAGGAAGGAACGCAATATTACAGCGATCGTGCTGTAACGTCGCGATATGTTTGGGATCGTGGCCCCAAAGCACCACTTCGTGACCATTTCTTGCCAGGGTAATAGCAAGAGCGGTGCCGTACGAGCCGGCACCGATCACAGTCATTGACGCATTAACTGTACTCATCAGGCATCCTGATGTTCTTCAGTACCTTCGCCAGCTTGCTGCTGCAGATAGTTCATGAACAGCGCATCAAAGTTAACTGGCGCAAGGTTCAATTGCGGGAATGTACCGCGTGATACCAGGCTGGTGATGCATTCGCGAGCATACGGGAACAGAATGTTCGGGCAGTATGCACCCAGGCAATGCGCCAGCTGATTACCTTCAATACCGCCAACGGAGAAGATACCACCCTGCTGTACTTCACACAGGAATGCCGTTTCTTCACCCAGCGCAGCGGTGACGGTCACGCGCAGTACAACTTCATACACGTCGTCTGCCAGTTGGGTAGACGCAGTATCAAGATCAAGTTTAACCTCTGGCTGCCAATCTTTCTGGAAAACATGCGGCGCATTTGGCGCTTCGAAAGAGACATCCTTGGTGTAGATGCGCTGAATCTGGAAACTCATTTCGTTGTTGTTTTGTTCTGACATGGAAATACCCTTTTTAATTGTCCTAAAACGCTATTACAGCAGGGGATCAAGCCCACCACGTGCATCAAGCGCATACAAGTCATCACAGCCGCCAATGTGCTGCGCATCAATAAAAATCTGCGGAACCGTCGTACGGCCACTACGTTTGATCATCTCTTCACGTTTTGCCGCGTCGCCATCGATAGGCAGTTCCTGAAAGGTGACGCCTTTGCTGCTCAGCAGCGCTTTCGCGCGATGGCAGAACGGGCAGGTCGCTTTGGTGTACATTTCGATATTGGCCATAACGTCGTTCCTCTTATTTACCGCGAACTAAAGGCAGATTCTCGCCGCTCCAGCCGGAGACGCCGTCTTTCAGCACATAGACCTTTTCAAAACCCGCCTTGATCAGCGCGCTGGCCGGATCTTGCGCCTGCATACCGGTACCGTCGACAACGATAATCGGCTGCGCTTTATGCTTGTCCAGTTCACCAACATTATTTGCTTTGATTTCAGCAGGCAGCAGATTGATAGAACCTGCAATATGACCTTTACGGAAATCATCACGCTGACGCAGATCCACAACCACGGCGTCTTCTTTATTGATAAGACGCGTTGCTTCGCCACGAGTGATAACCTTCACTTTAGAGGTAAGGCCTTTGAACGTGGTGAACAGCACAGCTGCCAGTAAACCAATCCACGCGATACTCAGTACCGGATGGCGGCTAACAAATTGCATAATTTCTTGCATGGGGGGTAACAACTCCCGACGTAGTGATTAAAAAAACCAGGACAGGAGTATACCTGTGCGGTGTGGCAAATACAGCCAGCGGGAATAAGCTAATCCATTTTCTGCGGCATGCCACGAAAAAAATAGTGCAAAATCGCCTTCATGGCCCCTGCCCCTGCGTTTTCTTTGATCTTCTGAGGCTACTTTATCGATTCAGCTGTAGTAAAATTACGCAAATTTTTTGTCTCTTGAGCATGAGGATGTCGCAATGTCGGTTTCTAAAAAACCTATGGTACTGGTGATTCTGGATGGTTATGGCTATCGCGAAGACAGCCAGGATAATGCCATTTTCAACGCAAAAACTCCGGTAATGGATGCGCTGTGGGCACAACGTCCGCATACCCTGATTGATGCGTCCGGCCTGGAAGTGGGTCTGCCAGATCGCCAGATGGGCAACTCCGAAGTCGGACACGTCAACCTGGGTGCGGGCCGTATTGTTTATCAGGATCTGACCCGTCTGGATGTTGAGATTAAAGAACGCACGTTCTTCTCCAACCCTACGCTGACCGGTGCTGTCGATAAAGCCGTGAACGCAGGCAAAGCGGTTCACATTATGGGTCTGCTCTCTGCGGGCGGCGTTCACAGCCACGAAGACCACATCCTGGCGATGGTAGAAATGGCAGCGGAACGCGGCGCAGAAAAAATCTACCTGCATGCTTTCCTGGACGGTCGCGACACCCCGCCGCGCAGCGCCAAATCGTCACTGCAAACCCTTGAAGACAAATTTGCCGAGCTGGGCAAAGGCCGCGTTGCCTCGATCATTGGCCGTTACTACGCGATGGACCGCGATAACCGCTGGGATCGCGTTGAGCAAGCGTATGACCTGATGACTATGGCAAAAAGGTGAGTTCCAGTTTGATACCGCCGTTGCCGGTCTGGACGCCGCTTACGCGCGTGATGAAAACGACGAGTTCGTGAAAGCGACCGTGATCCGTGCTGAAGGCCAGGCTGACGCAGCGATGGAAGGCGGCGATGCGCTGATCTTCATGAACTTCCGTGCCGACCGTGCGCGTGAAATCACCCGTGCATTCGTGAATGCCGATTTTGACGGTTTCGCCCGCAAGAAAGTGGTGAACCTCGACTTCATTATGCTGACCGAATACGCCGCTGATATCAAAGTGCCCTGCGCATATCCACCAGCGTCACTGGCTAACACCCTGGGCGAGTGGATGGCGAAGCACGACAAAACGCAGCTGCGCATTTCCGAAACCGAGAAATACGCGCACGTGACGTTCTTCTTTAACGGCGGCGTAGAAGAGCCGTTCAAAGGCGAAGACCGCATTCTGATTAACTCCCCGAAAGTGGCGACTTACGATCTGCAGCCAGAAATGAGCTCTGCTGAGCTGACTGAAAAACTGGTCGCGGCAATCACAAGCGGCAAATACGACACCATTATCTGTAACTATCCGAACGGCGATATGGTCGGCCATACCGGCGTGATGGAAGCGGCCGTGAAAGCGGTTGAAACGCTGGATCACTGCGTTGAGCAAGTAGCCAAAGCCGTTGAAGCCGTCGGCGGTCAGTTGCTGATCACCGCCGATCACGGTAACGCTGAGCAGATGCGCGATCCGTCGACCGGTCAGGCGCATACGGCGCACACAAACCTGCCTGTTCCGCTGATTTATGTGGGTGAGAAATCTCTGAAAGCGGTGGAAGGCGGTAAGCTTTCTGACATCGCACCAACCATGTTGACGCTGATGGGGATGGAAATCCCGAAAGAGATGACTGGCAAGCCGCTGTTCATCGTGGAATAATCCTTCCCCATGAGGGGAAAGGCGATTTTTTCAATCACATGGGTCGTGAAGCTGCTACGGTTTTCAGTCAGGCCTTTGCTTTACGCCAGCGCGCTTAGCGCTGGCGTATTGTTGTGCGCCACATCCGCCCACGCTGACGATCGCGATCAGCTCAAATCGATTCAGGCCGATATCGCCGCGAAAGAGCGCGCGGTTCGCCAGCAGCAACAGCAACGCGCTTCACTGCTTGCGCAACTAAAGCAGCAGGAAGAAGCCATCTCCGCCGCCGCGCGGAAATTACGCGAAACGCAAAACACCCTTTCACTGCTCAATAAGCAAATCGATGAAATGAATGCGTCGATTGCCAAACTAGAACGCCAGCGCGACGCCCAGGAACGTAATCTTGCGGCCCAGCTGGATGCGGCATTCCGTCAGGGTGAGCATACCGGTATTCAGTTGATTCTCAGCGGTGAAGAGAGCCAGCGCGGCCAGCGCTTGCAGGCCTATTTTGGTTATCTTAACAAGGCTCGCCAGGAGACCATCGCGCAGCTTAAGCAGACGCGCGAAGAGGTCAACACCCAGAAAGCGGAGCTTGAAGAGAAGCAAACCCAGCAGCAGACCCTGCTTTACGATCAGCAGGCGCAACAGGCGAAGCTGGAACAGGCGCGGAATGAGCGTAAGAAAACGCTTTCCGGTCTGGAGTCATCGATCCAGGAAGGTCAGACGCAGCTGGGTGAAATGCGAGCCAACGAATCAAAACTGCGCAACAGCATTGCACGTGCCGAAGCAGCAGCCAAAGCACGGGCCGAAAAAGAGGCGCGTGAAGCGCAGGCCGTAAAAGATCGCCAGCAAGAAGCATCGCGTAAAGGTTCAACCTATAAACCGACCGAAAGCGAGCGTTCGCTTATCTCGCGTACCGGCGGACTCGGTGCCCCACGCGGACAAGCGTTCTGGCCCGTTCACGGTTCAATTCTGCATCGCTATGGCGAACAGTTGCAGGGTGAGCTACGTTGGAAGGGTATCGTTATTGGTGCCTCCGAAGGTAGCGAAGTCAAAGCCATCGCCGATGGCCGCGTGATCCTCGCCGACTGGCTGCAGGGCTACGGTCTTGTCGTGGTAGTTGAACACGGCAAAGGCGACATGAGTCTTTACGGCTACAACCAGAGCGCATTGGTCAGCGTAGGCACACAGGTCCGTGCCGGACAACCCATCGCCCTTGTGGGCAGCAGTGGCGGTCAGGGCCGCCCGTCACTCTATTTCGAAATTCGTCGCCAGGGTCAGGCGGTCAATCCACAGCCGTGGTTGGGAAGATAAGTTTTGCTTCAATTTCGTCGTCTTGTTTTATCCGTCGTCAGCGCACTGGCGCTGGCTTCACCGGTTTACGCAGGCAAACTTGCCATCGTCATTGATGATTTCGGTTATCGCCCGCACAACGAAAATCAGGTGCTGGCGATGCCCACTGCCGTCTCCGTTGCCGTGTTACCCAATGCCCCACATGCGCGCGAAATGGCGACCAAAGCCCACAACAGCGGGCACGAAGTGCTGATCCACCTGCCGATGGCCCCCCTCAGTAAACAACCGCTGGAAAAAGACACCTTACGCCCGGACATGAGCAGCAGCGAGATCGAGCGCATTATTCGCGATGCTTATGGCAAAGTTCCCTTTGCGGTTGGGCTGAACAACCACATGGGCAGCGCGATGACGTCCAGCCTGTTCGGCATGCAAAAAGTGATGCAGGCGCTAGAGCGCTACAATCTCTATTTCCTCGACAGCATGACCATTGGCAATAGCCAGGCTCTGCGCGCCTCTCAGGGCACTGGTGTAAAGGTAATTAAGCGCAAAGTCTTCCTGGATGACACGCAGAACGATGCGGATATTCGCGCTCAGTTCAATCGTGCGGTTCAGCTCGCACGCCGCAACGGGTCGGCTATCGCGATTGGGCATCCCCATCCGTCCACCGTGCGCGTCTTGCAGCAAATGCTGCCATCACTGCCATCGGATATCACGCTGGTCCGGCCGAGCGATCTGCTGAATGAGCCGCAAGTGGATACCTCACGGCCAGACACGTCATCGCCGCCTGGCACAAACCCGGCGACAAAACCGCGAAATCCGTTTAAGGGTGTGACCCTCTGCAAGCCGAAACAGCCGCTGGAACCTGTGTATGCCACCCGGTTCTTCTCGGTGATCGGTGAAAGCGTGGGCCAAAGCTCGCTGGTGAAATACGTCCAGCATCAGTGGCAAGGTTGGGGGAAAAAGGCGTAATTCATTGCTGTCCGCCATCATTCGATGAGATGAGAATCCACGGGCTTTTCTGCCGTGGACTCTTCTTGTTCTTTATCCTGATCCAGATACCAGGCCTTAAAATATTTCAAAAAACTGTATGAGACCGCGTACAGCCCCGTCACGACCCCCACTTTCCCTTGTCGCCATGCGCCGCTGAACAGATACCATTTGAAAAATGCACCCGTGGCGCTGATCACCCCGCGCCCGATAGACGGCCTCACTTTCTGGTATTTCACCAGCCGCGACGTGTAGCTATTCAGCTTATTAAAGACTTCATGAAGCGTGTAAAACGTGTCATGCCGCACGCGTCCCGGCATTTTGGTGGTCTGCACATTGCCTTCAACTTTGTCATCTACCGGACGGTAATTGAATCGCGCCCGCGTGCGATTGAACAGGCGTACCGGATAATCCGGCGAGGAAATGGGGTAAATCGTTCGCACTTCTTCACCCAATACATACCAGTAACGTGCGATACGCCAGGCACTGTTGGCCGCAGGCGCTTCGCCCGCTTTCAGTGCCAGAATGAAATCGACCGTTTCGGCATCCATGATTTCATCGCTGTCCATGCACAGCACCCAATCATGCGTTGCCAAATCAATCGCATAATTCATCTGCGCGCCGTGCATAGCGTAAGGATGATGATGAACGGAAAGGCCGTACTCTCGACAAATAGCCAGAGTCGAATCGGTACTTCCGGAATCCACCACAATAAATTCGTCCGCCACGGTCAGTAACGGAGGCATGACTTCGCGAAGCAAACGCGCGGAATTACAGGTCAATAAACAAACGGTAAGCTTGAGCATAGGCGCTGTAAAAGTAAACGAATGTTAAACAAACTTTATAAGCGTGTGGGTAAAAAAGCGAAGGAATAGTGGAAATAATCCGATTGCGGATGCCAGAAGTGTGAATGGGTCGAGAAAAAGCGCCCGCAGGCGCTCTCTTTTTTAATCCCAGCTCAGAATGACTTTTCCTGACTGGCCCGAGCGCATTGCGTCAAAGCCTTTCTGGAAATCATCAATTCCGAAATGGTGAGTAATGATCGGCGTCAGATCCAGACCAGACTGGATCAGTGCCGCCATCTTGTACCAGGTTTCAAACATCTCGCGGCCATAAATGCCCTTGATGAACAAACCCTTAAAGATAACTTTATTCCAGTCAATCGACATATCTGACGGAGGAATTCCCAGCATGGCGATACGTCCGCCGTGGTTCATTGTATCCAGCATAGAGCGGAACGCAGGCGGCGCGCCGGACATTTCCAGACCGACGTCGAAGCCCTCGGTCATGCCCAGCTCAGCCATTACGTCGTTCAGGTTCTCTTTAGAGACGTCCACCGCGCGGGTGACACCCATTTTACGCGCCAGCGACAGGCGGTATTCGTTAACGTCGGTGATCACCACGTTACGTGCACCAACGTGTTTCGCCACGGCAGCGGCCATAATGCCGATAGGGCCAGCGCCGGACACCAGCACGTCTTCGCCGACCAAATCGAATGACAACGCCGTGTGAACCGCATTACCAAACGGATCGAAGATAGAAGCCAGATCGTCAGAAATATTGTCCGGGATCTTGAAGGCGTTGAACGCCGGGATCACCAGATATTCTGCGAAACAGCCCGGACGGTTCACGCCCACGCCCACGGTGTTACGGCACAAATGCGTGCGTCCGCCACGGCAGTTACGGCAATGCCCGCAGGTGATGTGGCCTTCGCCGGAAACGCGATCGCCAATTTTGAAACCTTTCACTTCCTGGCCAATGCCAACCACTTCACCGACATATTCGTGGCCCACAACCATTGGCACGGGAATGGTTTTTTGTGACCATTCGTCCCAGTTATAGATATGCACGTCAGTGCCGCAAATCGCGGTTTTGCGAATTTTGATCAGCAGATCGTTATGACCGACTTCCGGCTCCGGCACGTCGGTCATCCAAATCCCTTCTTCGGCTTTCAGTTTGGATAACGCTTTCATCACACGTCCTTAGGCAATTACGCCCAGTTGTTTGCCGATGCGGATAAAGGCTTCAACCGCACGCTCGATTTGTTCAGGTGAATGCGCCGCAGACATCTGGGTGCGGATACGCGCCTGACCTTTTGGCACCACCGGGAAGAAGAATCCGGTGACGTAAATGCCCTCTTTTTGCAGTTCACGCGCGAAGTTCTGCGCTACAACTGCATCGCCCAGCATCACGGGGATAATCGCGTGATCGGCACCCGCCAGCGTAAAGCCCGCCGCGCTCATTTTTTCGCGGAACAGACGGGCGTTGGACCACAGACGATCGCGCAGTTCAGCGCCGGACTCGACCATTTCCAATACTTTGATGGACGCAGAAACAATCGCTGGCGCCAGGGAGTTGGAGAACAGATACGGACGCGAGCGCTGGCGCAGCCACTCCACCACTTCCTTGCGTGCGGCGGTGTAACCGCCGGAAGCACCGCCAAGCGCTTTGCCCAGCGTACCGGTGATGATGTCTACGCGGCCCATCACGTCACAGTATTCGTGGGAACCGCGACCGTTTTCGCCAACAAAACCGACTGCGTGAGAGTCATCGACCATCACCAGCGCGTCGTATTTATCTGCCAAATCGCACACGCCTTTCAGGTTGGCGATCACACCGTCCATCGAGAACACACCGTCGGTGGCGATCAGCACATGACGCGCACCCGCTTCACGGGCCTCTTTCAGACGCGCTTCCAGCTCGTGCATATCGTTGTTGGCGTAGCGGAAACGCTTCGCTTTACACAAACGCACGCCGTCGATGATGGACGCGTGGTTCAGGGCATCGGAGATAATCGCGTCTTCCGCGCCCAGCAGCGTTTCGAACAGGCCGCCGTTAGCATCAAAACAGGAAGAGTAGAGAATCGCATCTTCCATGCCGAGGAAATCGGCCAGCTTCTTCTCAAGCACTTTGTGGCTGTCCTGCGTACCGCAGATAAAGCGCACAGAGGCCATTCCGAAGCCGTGAGTGTCCATCCCCTTTTTGGCGGCAGCAATCAGATCAGGGTGATTCGCAAGACCTAAGTAGTTGTTCGCGCAAAAGTTGATCACATGGCTGCCATCAGCGACGGTGATATCCGCCTGCTGCGCAGAAGTGATAATACGTTCTTCTTTGAACAACCCTTCCGCGCGAGCGGTTTCGAGGTCGCTGTCTAACTGTTTGTAAAAATCACCACGCATTGCAATTCTCCAGACTCGGCAAATTTCGGCACATATTACCCAAAGCTATACGTCGATACGAGATGACGCATCATGAGTTCTCGTTTTTGCAGCATAAATCACGTGTAGCATTTATTGCATATAAACAAAATCATGCAAGTTGCATCAAGGCGGCAAGCGAAGAAATCCCCGGGAGCATAGATAACTCTGTGACCGGGATTTCTAAGCGCAGCCACCGTAGAGGCAGCTTGAAGGATGAAGTGCATATCGGTGAATGGCTGAAGACAGCGCATTGTGATGATATGATAAAGATATTAGCGTCCGGGATTGTCCCCAGACTCCACACTTCAAAGGTTACCGTTATGATCATCGTTACCGGCGGCGCAGGCTTTATCGGCAGCAATATTATCAAAGCCCTGAATGACAAAGGCATCACCGACATTCTGGTGGTGGACAATTTGAAAGATGGCACCAAGTTCGCGAACCTGGTGGATCTGAATATTGCCGACTACATGGATAAAGAAGATTTTCTGATCCAGCTTATGGCGGGTGAAGAGTTCGGCGAAATCGACGCCATCTTCCATGAAGGCGCGTGCTCTTCCACAACAGAGTGGGACGGCAAGTATATGATGGATAATAACTATCAGTACTCAAAAGAAGTGCTGCACTACTGCCTGGAACACGAAATTCCGTTCCTGTATGCCTCTTCTGCTGCCACCTACGGCGGCCGCACGTCTGACTTTATCGAATCCCGCGAATACGAGCAGCCGCTGAACGTGTACGGCTATTCCAAATTCCTGTTCGACGAATATGTGCGTCAAATTCTGCCAGAAGCGAACTCCCAAATCGTTGGCTTCCGCTATTTCAACGTCTATGGTCCGCGCGAAGGCCACAAAGGCAGCATGGCGAGCGTTGCTTTCCATCTGAATACCCAGTTGAACAACGGCGAAACCCCGAAACTGTTCGAAGGCAGCGACGGCTTTAAGCGCGATTTCGTCTACGTGGGCGACGTGGCAGCGGTCAATCTGTGGTTCTGGGAAAACGGCGTATCCGGCATCTTTAACCTGGGCACAGGCCGCGCAGAATCCTTCCAGGCCGTGGCTGACGCAGCGCTGGCCTTCCATAAAAAAGACAGCCTCGAGTACATTCCATTCCCGGAAAAACTGAAAGGCCGTTATCAGGCATTCACTCAGGCTGATCTGACCAACCTGCGTGCTGCCGGTTATGACAAGCCATTTAAGACTGTCGCCGAAGGTGTAGCGGAATATATGGCCTGGCTGAACCGCAACTGAGTGAATCCCAGACGCATTGAATAACGGTGTGTCTGGGGTAAACAAAGGCAGCCAACGCAGAGACAGCTTGAAGGATGAAGTGAATGAGAATACTGGTGATCGGCCCGTCATGGGTGGGCGACATGATGATGTCGCAAAGTCTTTATCGCACGCTCAAGGCGCGCTATCCCCAGGCGATAATTGATGTGATGGCACCTGCGTGGTGCCGTCCGCTTTTATCGCGCATGCCGGAAGTGAACGAAGCGATCCCAATGCCACTCGGCCACGGGCGCTGGAGATTGGTCAACGCCGCAAGCTGGGTCACATTCTGAGTGCGAAACGCTATGACCGCGCTTACGTGCTGCCTAACTCCTTTAAATCTGCCCTCGTGCCCTTCTTTGCAGGCGTGCCGCACCGTACCGGCTGGCGTGGCGAGATGCGCTACGGTTTGCTAAATGACGCGCGCGTGCTGGATAAAGACGCCTGGCCGCTGATGGTCGAGCGCTATGTTGCTCTGGCGTACGATAAAGGCGTGATGCGCACGGCGAAAGATTTACCGCAGCCGCTGCTGTGGCCGCAGTTGCAGGTGCATGAAGGCGAAAAATCGCAAACCTGCAATGCCTTTAATCTCTCTTCCGAACGCCCGATGATTGGTTTCTGTCCTGGCGCAGAATTCGGTCCGGCAAAACGCTGGCCGCACTATCACTACGCCGAATTAGCCAAACAGCTGATCGACGAAGGCTATCAGATTGTGCTGTTCGGCTCGGCGAAAGATCACGAAGCGGGCAACGAAATCCTCGCGACCCTGAGCAATGAACAACAGGCCTGGTGTCGGAATCTGGCCGGCGAAACGCAGCTTGAGCAGGCGGTGATTTTACTGGCCGCCTGTAAAGCGGTGGTGACGAATGATTCAGGTCTGATGCACGTTGCAGCGGCGCTCAATCGCCCGCTGGTCGCGCTGTATGGCCCAAGCAGCCCAGACTTCACGCCGCCGCTGTCGCACAAAGCTCGCGTCATCCGCCTGATCACCGGCTATCACAAAGTGCGAAAAGGTGACGCCGCCGAAGGGTATCACCAGAGCCTGATCGACATTACGCCGCAGCGCGTCCTGGACGAACTCAACGAGCTGTTGTTGAGCGAAGAAGGATAACGAATGCGGGTCCTGATCGTTAAAACCTCCTCAATGGGCGACGTATTGCACTCCCTGCCATCGCTGACGGATGCGATGCGCGCCATCCCGGGTATCCGTTTTGACTGGGTCGTAGAAGAAGGCTTCGCGCAGATCCCTGGCTGGCATGAAACGGTCGACCGCGTGATCCCGGTGGCGATTCGCCGCTGGCGTAAAGCCTGGTTTTCCGCTCCGGTGAAAGCCGAACGCCAGGCCTTTCGCGATGCGGTACAGGCTCAGCAGTACGATGCAATTATCGACGCGCAGGGGCTGGTGAAAAGCGCCGCGCTGGTGACACGTCTGGCACACGGTGTGAAGCACGGTATGGACTGGCAAAGCGCGCGCGAGCCGCTGGCCAGCCTGTTCTATAACCGCCGTCACCGCATCAGCAAGCAGCAGCACGCCGTCGAACGCACTCGCGAGCTGTTTGCCAAAAGCCTGGGTTATCAAAAACCGGAAGCGCAGGGTGATTACGCTATTTCGCAGCATTTCCTGCATGGCGCTTCGCAAGACAGCCAGCCTTACTTAATTTTCCTCCACGCCACTACGCGTGACGATAAACATTGGCCGGAATCACACTGGCGTGAGCTGATTGGTTTGCTCGGCGAATCCGATGTACGCATCAAACTTCCGTGGGGCGCGCCGCATGAAGAGGCGCGCGCCAAACGTCTGGCAGACGGCTTTGACTACGTTGACGTTCTGCCTCGCATGAAGCTGGATGGTGTGGCGCAGGCATTAGCGGGCGCAACGGCGGTGGTGTCGGTTGATACCGGTCTCAGCCACCTGACGGCTGCGCTGGATCGCCCTAATATTACGCTCTACGGCCCAACGGATCCGGGTCTTATTGGCGGCTACGGAAAAAATCAATATATCTGCCGCCCGGAAAATTCTTCGCAGTTGAGCACGCTCAGCGCCGCTGCGGTTTATGCGCAATTAGAGCCTTTGCTGGCAGCAGAGAGAGCCTATGTCTGAATTTTTCTCAGCGGAGCGCCCACCCAAGCGCGTGCTGATCATCAAGCTGCGTCACCACGGTGACGTTTTGCTGACCTCTCCGGTCTTTACCGTATTGAAAAAAAACTGGCCAGACGTCCAGGTTGACGCACTGGTGTATGACGACACCCAGGCGATGCTCACCAGCCATCCCCATATTGATCAGGTACATACGATAGGCCGAAACTGGCGCAAAAAAGGCTGGTTTGAGCAGTTCCGTCTGTATCGTGCACTGGTGAACACCCTCAAAGGCCGCCAGTACGACGTCCTGATTAACCTGACTGAACACTGGCACGGTGCGCGTCTGGCACGTCGTTTAAAACCGCGCGTATCCGTGGGTTTCAAACCGGACAAACGCAGCGGGCTGGCGCGCCGTCGCTGGGTCAAATCATTTACGACCCTGTACCCCGCCATTCAGGACAACAGCCGTCATATGGTGGAAGTGAACCTCGACGCGCTGCGTCGCATCGGCATTCACCCGCAATGTGATGAAGATAAACACACGCTGTTTGTCCCCGGCGATGCGGCGGAAGCGTCTATCGCCGAGAAACTGGCGGGATTCGGGCTGACCTCTAAATCGTATATTTTGGTGCATCCGACGTCACGTTGGATGTTCAAGGCCTGGGAAATCAACAAGCTGGCGGCGACGATCAATAATCTCGCATCACGCGGGCTGCCAATCATTCTTTCCGCTGCGCCGTCAAAAGAAGAGTCAGCTTACATGGATGAGTTGCGTGCTGCGCTCACTCACCCGGTGTTTGATTTAAGCGGGCAACTCAATCTGAAAGAGCTTGGCGCGCTGATGAAACACGCGCGCGTTTACTTTGGCGTGGACTCCATGCCGATGCATCTCGCCAGCGCCGTTGGCACCCCAACCGTTGCCATCTTTGGCCCGACCGGCGCAATAAAATGGGCACCGTGGGGCGTGAATTATCGCGTGATTACCGCCGGATTCACCTGCCAGCCTTGCGGTAAAGCGGGCTGCGGTGACGGAGGCGTTTCCGACTGCATCACGGCGATTACCCCGCAGCAGGTCTTGAGCGCGATCGATACGATGCTGCTGGAAACCCTTCCATGAAGCTGGCGATCGTTCGACAGACTTACAATCCCAACGGCGGCGCAGAGCGTTTTGTGTCACGCGCGCTTAACGTGCTGGCGCAGGACACCGCGCTGGATGTCACGCTCATCGCTCGCCAGTGGGAAGACGCCGCTGGCTGGCAGACGCTGACGGTGAATCCGCCATTTAGCAATCGTCTCGGCCGCGAATCGGGTTTTGCTGAGGCCGCCGCCGCAGAGTTTGCCAGGTTCGACATCGTTCAAAGCCATGAGCGTATTCCAGGCGCCACGATTTTCCGTGCGGGTGACGGCGTGCATGCCACCTGGCTTGAGCAGTACAGCCGCATTTTGTCGCCGCTGGCGCGCTGGGCGCAGTCATTAAGCCGCTATCACCGCTACATTTTGCAGGCAGAAGCCCAGATGTTTACCCATCCGCAACTGCGAAAAGTGATCTGTAACTCGAAGATGGTGCGCGATGACATCGCCCGCCGTTTCGCCTTGCCTGACGATAAGCTGACGGTTATCTATAACGGTGTTGATACCACGCATTTCAGCCCGGACGTGCGCGCGTTTTCGCAGCGTGAGGTGCTGGGTATCCCACCTACTGCACCGGTGCTGGCGTACGTGGGCTCAGGCTTTAGCCGTAAAGGCGTTGCGACGGCGCTGCGTGCGATTGTGCCGCATCCCGATGTCTGGCTGCTGATCGCGGGTCGCGATAAACACGCACGCAAATTCGAAAAGCTGGCGGCAACGCTGGGCGTGGCTTCGCGCGTACGTTTCCTGGGGCCGGTCGCGGATGTGCGTCAGGTTTACGGCACGGCTGACGCCTTGATTTTACCGACACTCTACGATCCCTTCCCAAATGTCTGCGTGGAAGCGCTGGCCTGCGGATTGCCGCTATTAACCAGCCACGGCTGTGGCGCGGCAGAATGGGTTGAGGAAGGCGTGAACGGCTGGGTGCGTGACGCGCTGGATAGCAAAGGTTATCAGCAGGCGATCGGTGAATGGCTACAAGGCCGTGAACAGGGCGTTAACTACTCTGCGGCGGCACGCGCCACCGCAGAACCCTACACCCTGGATCGTATGGCTAAAGAGTTGCAGGCGCTTTATCGCGACGTGCTGCGCTGAGCCGCATCGGAAAAGACGTTCTCCATCGCATCCAGCATGCACTCGCGAGTGAAATGGGCGCAAAGGTAATCGAATCCTTGCTGCGCCAGTTGCTCGCGAAGATTTGCATCGTCATACAGTTTGACGATTGCGTCTTGCAGCGCAGTTTCATCACGTTGAGCAATCAAAATCCCGGTTTTACCATTAATCACCGCATCTGCGGTGCCACCCGCGTCGGTGGCAATGGTAGCTATCCGCGATGCCAGGGACTGCAATACGCCCTGCGGAACGCCTTCCATGTCGTGCGAGGGACTCAGGGCGATATCAAACGCCGGGAACCATCGCTCAGGATCGCTGCGATGCCCTGCCATCACCACGCGTTGCTGTAATCCCAGCGCCACAATTTCTTGTTCCAGCGTCGCCTTATGCGGGCCTTCACCCACGATCGCCAGCTTAATACGTGGATTGTCGATCTTTGCCAACGCACGCAGCAACACGCTATGGCCTTTGTTCGGACGCAGATGCGAGACCACGCCGAGCCAAAAATCATCCTGCGAGAGGCCACAATGCGCTCTGGCATCGTGTTTATCAGCGGGATGAAAGCGTTGCGTATCGACGCCGCTCGGCACCGACGTGCTTTGCGCCAGCGGGACGCCGATATCCGCCACCTGATGGCGGAGCGCTTCGCCGGTAGTGACGATGTGTGTACAGGCTTTGCGAAACAGCCAACGGGTTGTCCAGTTATTACGCGGTACACCCGATGCATGACGCGTTCGCACCAGCGGAATCGGATTCGAAAGCGTGAGATTCGCGAGTGCCACCAGCCAGGTATCGGCTGAATTGTGACTATTGATGACATCAATAGATTGGCGATGGCTTTTGAGCCAGTGACGCAGTGATTGCAGATTTTTAAGGTTTTTACGTCTGAGAGGCATGGTCACGACTGTCAGCCCGGCATCTTGTGCCAGGGCGTGCAACGGTGCGCTTTCCGGGCAGAGAATGGTCACCTGATGGCCGCGCTGAATCAGCCCGAGCGACTCATTAATAATACGTAATGGTTGCCCGCCTTTGCCGCCATCTGCTTCAGTGTGAACGATATGCATAAATTTCCTGTTGATGGGCTGAAACCTGGCTAATCAAGGCATTATATACGCTGTCAGCTGCAGAATGTACAAAGTCAGGCTTACCTAAAAATGAGCAGATTATTCTTGCTTACAAACATTGTCCTTCTGTAGTTAGGGCTTCTGTGGTAATTTTCTCTGACTTTTATTCCCTCCGGATATCCGTGGAATTAACGTACACCACTGTTAAATAACCCGTTTAAAAGCCGAAATTCTTAACCATTACCATAATTATGACAAATATTCGTAACATCCTGACGGGCCTTTTAGTACTGGCTGTACTGGCATTGTGTTTTATGTGGCCGATTCCTAATGACCAGCTTCCTTTCCACCGTAATGGTCTCATCTATCCCATTATTGTGGTTGCATTAGGGCTGTTCTTTAGCTCTTCTCAGGCCAAACAGAGGCTGAATTTAAGCAAAATTAAGTTTGTTCTTATCGTTGTATGGGTATTAACGTTCTTCATTTTGATCAACGGATTTTTTGTCGCTCCCGATATAAAAGAGATGTTTTCTACCTGGGATGGGCAATGGCTTCGCCCGGTATTACTGTTCTGCGCAGGACTGGTATTATTACCGGCCATTCAGGATAAATTCCCCTCTATATCAGCAGCCCGCTATTTTACCCTGATCGTTCTCTTCTTCTGGGGTGTGGTTTGTGTCCATTTATTGGATACGGTTTGGCTCTACTGGCGCGACGGCGTGATCCACTGGGGTGAAACGCGGATTGTCTTCAATCGCACGCGCATGAGCTTCCAGGTCAATATGATCACTGGCTTCATTCTTGCCGAACTGCTGGCGCGTGGCTTACTGCATCAGCGTTTCATGCGCCTTAACACGCCCTTCCTCGCTTTTATGCTGCTGTGTAATTTGCTTTGCACCGCGCTGGTTGATACCCGCTGGGGCACCATTGGGCTGGTAGGCAGCTTGTTTTCTACCTTCATTTTGCTGAGTTTTCACAGCATGCGCCGCAGCCGCGTGGTATTAACGGGTACCATTCTGATCGGGATTTTCGCGGCTTCCGCGTTACTCGGCTACGCGTCGTGGAAAACGGATCCGCGCTGGCAAAGCCTTGAAAGCGATGCGGTTACCGGCTGGAACGCCCCCTTCACCAGTTTTTGCTACAACAAAACAAGTGGGACGATCCCCAAGAACGATTTAGGTCGTCCAATGAACCATTCAAATGGCTGTCGCGCAAGTTTCTTCCGCCAGGGTTGGGGATTGGTTGCGGAACACCCGGCAGGTATGGGCCCTCGCAAAGAAGCCTTCCGTTACGTGCTGCGGCGCGATACGCAGGATAACCGAATTAACATTCCACACAGCCACTACGGCTTGATTGAGTTTGGTATTCAGAACGGTATTGCCGGTATTGCGGGCTGGTTGATTTTGCTGGCGGGTTGCTGGTACATCGGCTGGCGCGAATTCCGCCATGGCAATACGATGATTGGCCTGTTCCTTCTGCTGTTTACGATCGGATTTTTCTCCAGAACGATGGTCGATCACAATCTGAAAGACCATTACCTGGAGCAATACATGATGTTGACCGGGCTGCTCATTGGTATGTGTGCGCTACGCCCTCTTCAGGATCATAAGAAAATTTCCTGATGATGTATCACCTGCGCCAGGGTCAACGCCCTGGCGTAAAAAAGACGGAGTAAGCATGTCTGACGCGCCGCAATTAAGCCTCATTATCGCTGTATACAACGGCGAATCCTTTCTGAGCGCCTTTTTTGACAGCATTAAGAAGCAGAATCTGGAAAGCCTGGAACTGATCGTTGTTAATGACGGTTCCACCGACGGTTCTTCTGAGATTATCGCCCGCTACGCCAGCGAATTCAGTGATTATAACGTTATCGATCAGGCCAATGGCGGCGTATCAGCGGCTCGCAACGCGGGACTTGCTGTCGCGAAAGGTCAATATGTGGCGTTCCCGGATATCGATGATGTTATTTATCCGGGAATGTACCCTCGCCTGCTGGAGATAGCGCTTGCCGGCAACCTGGATGTCGCCACCTGTAACGGCACCTATATTTACGATGACGGGCGTCCGTCGAAAAAGATTTTCCCCTCTGACAAGCTGACGTCAACGGGTGTGCTGGATGGCCCAACATGGCTGCAAATGGCGCTGGAATCGCGCAAGTTCCTGCACGTCACCTGGCTCAATATCTACCGTCACGCCTTCATCAAAGAGCAGGGCTTTACCTTTGAACACGGCCTGCGTCATCAGGACATCCCGTGGACGACTGAAGTGTTGCTGACCGCCAAACGCGTGCAGTATATCGATGAAGTGTTTTACGATTATCTGATTCACTCGGCATCGGTTTCACACACGCCTGGCACCGACGATACCCGCATGCGCTCCTCTCGCCATTATATGAAAATCCTGGAAATGCTGGATGCCATCAATAAACGCCATCCCGATTTGGTGAAACGCGTACCCGCTTGCCAGTGGCAAATTGCGAAAGAAGGCTTAGGCATTCTGCACAGCATCAACAATATCGACGATATGGCGAAAAAGCGTGAGATCACGCGCGAGCTTTTTGAGCGCGGTATCTGGTCTATGATCTGGCGCAACGCGCGCGGTTTCCGCCAGCGCTGGCGTTTAGGACGTCGCTATTTCCGCCTTAAAAAAATTCTCGGCTAACGGACAATATGAGCAAACTCAAACTCCACGCGGTTTCCCGCGCAGACTTCATCGCGAAAAACTACGCAGATTTTCAGACGCTGCTGGATAACCGCGTTAATCCGGATGATATCCCTGAACGTTTCTATTGCGGTGGACGTGGCGGCTGGACGTTTCAAACCACGCTGGCGTTGAAACATTATTACGGCGACGATATTGAATGTTCGTTTGGCTCTGAATGCCGGCCGGATGCTATCAACCTGATGCACAATGATGATTTCGGCTCTCGCGTTAAACCGTGGCGCGGATTTACCGTCGTTGCGCGTGCCGATCGCCCTCCGGTTGTGGGCGCCGATATTGTCGTTGACCAGAATCCTGAAGTTGACGGGCACAGTAACCGCATTTTCGTGCCTTACTGGCCGCAGCCTGGCGTTAAACCGCGTGAACGTACCGATGAAACGGTGAAAACCGTGGCGTTTTTCGGCCGTGTTGACAGCTTTCCGCAGGAATACCGTGAAGGTGATTTTAAACAACGGCTGGCCGAGCAGGGAATTGACCTGCGCATTTCATTTGATAACTGGACGAACTATCAGGACGTGGATGTTTGCATCAGTTTCCGCAAATCGCACGACCACAAGCTTGCGCGCAAACCCGCCAGCAAATTAATTAATAACTGGCTGGGCAAAACCGTGATGGTGTGTGATGACGAACCGTCTTACCGCGCTATCCGTGAAAGCGATCTGGATTATCTGATTGCCAAAAATCCTGACGAAGCCTTTGAGGCGATTATGCGTCTGAAGAATTCTCCTGAGCTGTATCGCCAAATGCGTGAACAGGGAGAAAAACGTTTGCAGGTCTATTCCCGTGAAGCGGTTGCCGCTCGCTGGTTTGCCCTGTTTGAGGATATCTGGCGGAAAGGATTGCACAATCGCCCCACGCTGGTTCGCGCGCTGCGCTTTGGTTTTGGTAAAGCGATTCGTCCGCTGACTAAAAAGTTCTGAGTTAGATTGAGTCTGAACATGTTCAAAACATCTGCACAATCATCACTCACGCTACGCCGCAATATCCTGCGAACCGTGGTGTTGACGCTGGCTTTCCTGGTGCTGTTTTCACTTTCTGAAATCATCATCCTGTTAAAAGACCATGTCTATCAACCGAAAGCCGGTGATATCTCGCTGTATCTGATCATCTCGCTGCTGGCTGCCGTCAGCGCACGTTTCTTCGTTACGCGCCTTCTGCTGGCCGTCACGTTTATTGTGCAGATATCAGAAGCGATCTATTACCAGTTTTATGGCCAGTTCTACGGCCCAAGCGAAGTCTGGCTTGCGTTTGTCGAAACGAAAGATATTGCCAGCGGAATTACCGACAGCCTCGGATCGCTGGGGATTTACTTCGCGATCATGGTCCTGGCAGTCGTGTTTGCACTGGTCTTCACCCGTCGCATGGCACCTCAGTGGCATAAAGGTCTCGCGATGCCCTGCCTGCTCGCCATCGTTGTTATGTTTGCCGGCCAGTTTTACAAGGCCATCGATGGTCAGATGTACAAGTTCAACCCAGACCTGCGCCACTCTTTACTGCGCAACGGTCTGTCAGCCATGAGCTTTAGCGCCATTCGTCTGATCCCGGAAGCCCTGTCTGGCGAAAACCAGAGCGTGACCCATTACGAACCTTATAAGGTGACGCCGATTGAGGGATCGCATGCAGGCAAATACTCCATCATCCTGGCGATTGGCGAAAGCCTCAACCCGCATCACGTCAGTGCGCTGGGCTACGAGCGCGATACCACGCCAGAGCTGAAAGCCCTGATGAAGCAGTATCAGGGTACGGGTCGTCTGGTGGTATCGAACGCCGTGTCAACGCGTGTCGCCATTCCTATGCTGGTGAACAATCTGCGCGAGCCGGATAACTACGGCGCGTATAAATCCAGGTCGACCAATATCTTTGCGAATGCGAAAAAACAGGGTTATCAGACCGCATTTATCTCAGCGCAAGGTCTGGAAGGGTTGAGCAACTGGATCGGTATCCACGACATTGACCTGTGGGAAGACACGCAAATTCGCCCGGCTCCGGATGTGGGCGCGGACGTGGTACTCACGCCATCGGTCGAGAAAGCCACGCTGGACTGGAGCAAACCGTTCCTGATGGTGCTGAACAGCCGCGCACCGCATATCCCTTATGAGCGTAATATCCCGCAGGGATTTGCGGAATTCTCGACGCCGCATCTGAGTAATGACGTTGAGCAGAAGAAAAATGAGTACGACGATGCAGTGCGTTTGTACGATAAAGAGCTGGCGTCCGCCATCCGCACGACGATGGCGAAATCCAAACTGCCTGTGCTGGTGTTCATTACCTCGGATCACGGAGAGCGCGTGGGCGACGGCGGACTGTTTGGTCATTCGGTTGTGGAAATGCCAATTGCCCAGGTGCCATTCCTCTATTTCAGCAACGACCCGGCGTATTCAATGAATGCGATCAGCCCGCAAGTCCCGCTGAACCACTATCAGGTTGCGACGCTTATCAACAAAATGCTGGGCTATTCTGTCAGCAACCCGAATCAGAAAGATGACAGCTTCTTCATCACGGGCGGCGATATTCGTGGTCTGTCGGAGCGTGTGACCTACCACTTAAATGCGCTCCCTGAAGCAGAGCGTTAATCTGCAAGTCATCAAACGGGCAAACACTGCCCGTTTTTTTATCGTTGAATGAACGTAACGCAGGCAGACAAGTGAGCTAAAATGCCAAAGAGATAGCTTTAAACGGCCTAAATGCTTAGAATTTGCCCGCTGAAACTGAAAAACGGATAATCGCTTGGAATTGTTGTATACCGCTTTGCTCTACATTATTCAGCCGCTGGTGTGGCTAAGACTGCTGCTTCGTAGCCGTAAAGCGCCTGCGTATCGAAAACGTTGGGCTGAACGTTATGGCTACTGTCGTAATAAAGTTGTGCCAGACGGTATTCTGCTGCATTCCGTATCCGTCGGTGAAACGCTGGCGGCCATCCCGCTGGTCCGCGCGCTGCGCCACCGTTATCCCTATTTGCCGATTACCGTCACCACCATGACCCCCACGGGTTCTGAACGCGCGCTGTCGGCATTTGGCAAAGACGTGCATCACGTTTACCTGCCTTATGATTTACCCTGCGCCATGAACCGCTTCCTCAACACTGTGCGTCCAAAGCTGGTGATTGTGATGGAAACCGAACTCTGGCCAAACATGATTTCCGCCCTGCATGCCCGCAAAATTCCGCTGGTGGTGGCGAATGCTCGCCTGTCTGAACGCTCCGCGAAAGGCTATGGCAAGCTGGGTAAATTTATGCGTCGCCTGCTGTCCAAAATTACGCTGATCGCCGCCCAAAACGAAGAAGATGCCGCGCGCTTTATCTCCCTGGGGCTGAAACGCAATCAGCTCGCCGTAACCGGTAGTCTAAAGTTTGATATTTCCGTCACGCCAGAACTCGCGGCGCGTGCCCTCACGTTACGCCGCCAGTGGGCACCACGCCGTCAAGTGTGGATCGCAACCAGCACCCACGATGGCGAAGAAGAGATTATTCTGCAGGCGCATCGCAAACTGCTCGAAACATTCCCGGACTTACTGCTGATTCTGGTTCCTCGTCATCCCGAGCGCTTTAAGGATGCCCGTGAATTGGTACAGAAAGGCGGATTTAGCTTCACGCTGCGCAGCAGCGGTGAGATCCCATCGGGTAGCACTCAGGTGGTGATTGGCGACACGATGGGCGAACTGATGCTGCTCTACGGCATTGCCGATCTGGCGTTCGTGGGCGGCAGCCTGGTCGAACGCGGCGGACACAATCCGCTGGAGCCGGCCGCACATGCCATTCCTGTGCTGATGGGTCCCCACACGTTTAACTTCAAAGATATCTGCGCCAAATTGCAGCAAGCCGACGGCTTGATTACCGTAAACGATGCGGACTCCGTGGTGAAGGAGGTATCAACCCTGCTCACCGATGAAGATTACCGTTTGTGGTACGGTCGCCATGCCGTGGAGGTGCTGCATCAGAATCAGGGCGCATTGACCCGTCTGCTGCAACTTCTTCAACCTTACTTGCCGCAGCGGAGTCATTAATGTCAACGCGTCTGTCGGTCGTAATGATCGCCAAAAACGCTGCCGACCTGCTTCCGGACTGCCTCGCGTCTGTTGCCTGGGCTGACGAAATTGTCTTGCTGGATTCCGGAAGTGTGGATAATACGGTTGAAATCGCCCGTGCCGCAGGCGTGAACGTGTTCATCGATACCGACTGGCAGGGCTATGGCATTCAGCGTCAGCGCGCGCAATCTTTTGCCACTGGCGACTACGTGCTGATGATCGACACTGACGAGCGCATCACGCCGGAACTCCAGCAGGCCATACAAACCGTACTGATGTCGCCGAAGCCTGGCGTTGTGTACAGCATTGCGCGCCGGAACTATTTCCTGGGCCGCTTTATGCGTCACAGCGGCTGGTATCCCGACCGCGTGATGCGTCTTTACGAGCGCGATCGCTATCAGTACAACGCCAATCTGGTTCACGAAGCTCTGGATTGTCATCAGGCTCAGGTGATGATGCTAAGCGGCGATCTGCTGCATCTCACCTGCCGGGATTTTGCGAGCTTCCAGCGCAAGCAACTCAACTACGCCACGGCCTGGGCACAAGAGCGCCACCAGCGCGGTAAAAAGGCCTCTCTGACGGGAATTTTTGCGCATACGCTAGGTGCGTTTTTGAAAACACTGCTGCTGCGCGGCGGTGTCCTGGATGGCAAACAAGGCTGGTTACTGGCAGTGGTGAATGCACAGTATACTTTCAACAAATATACCGAGCTGTGGGCGTTAAACCGCGGCTACTCAGAGAAACGTGAGCCATGAGCACAAAAGCGATTTATCCGGGTACCTTCGATCCCATCACTAACGGTCATATTGATATCATTACGCGTGCTGCCAGCATGTTTGATCGCGTGATTCTGGCGATTGCTGCCAGTCCCAGCAAAAAACCCATGTTCGATTTAGATGAACGCGTCGCGCTCGCCACTACCGCGCTTCAGCACCTGCCGAATGTTGAAGTCATGGGCTTTAGCGATTTGATGGCCAATTTCGCCCGCGCACAGCAAGCCAATATTCTGATTCGCGGATTGCGTGCCGTGGCTGATTTTGAATACGAGATGCAGCTGGCACACATGAACCGTCATCTGATGCCGGAACTGGAAAGCGTCTTCCTGATGCCGTCAAAAGAGTGGTCGTTTATTTCGTCATCACTGGTGAAAGAAGTGGCGCGCCACGCGGGGGATGTGGCGCATTTTCTGCCTGCGAACGTTCACCAGGCGTTGATGGAAAAGCTCAAATAATTTATTTCTGACACTGGCGGCAGTAAAACGTCGCACGCTGCGCATGTTTCGATGCAACGATGGGAGTGCCGCACACTCTGCACGGCTCGCCTTTACGGCCATACACCTGCAGTTCCTGCGCAAAATACCCCGGCTTACCGTCACTTTGCAGGAAATCCTTCAGCGTCGTCCCGCCCTGCTCGATTGAGCGCAGCAAAACGGCTTTGATGACTTTCACCAATATCTCGCACTCGTGCTCTGAGAGCGACGATGCGAGCCTGTCAGGGTGAATCCCGGCCGCGAAAAGCGACTCGCTGGCATAGATATTCCCAACCCCCACCACCAGCTTGTTATCCATCAGCCAGGGTTTGATCGGCGTTTTCTTTTTGGCGCACCGTGCTTTCAGGTAGTCAGCGTTAAATGCTTCGCTCAGCGGCTCTGGGCCGAGATGCGCCAGCACGTTGTGCCCCTCAAGCTCTTTAGTCCACAACCATGCGCCAAAGCGTCTAGGGTCGGTATAGCGCAGCACTTTGCCGTTACTCATGACCAAATCCACGTGATCGTGTTTTTCGGCAGGTAACTCTTCACTGAGGATACGCAAACTCCCGGACATCCCAAGATGGATGATTATCCAGCCGTCGGGCAGCTCCAGCAGCAGGTATTTTGCGCGTCGCTGCACGCTCAGAACCGGCTTGTCGCTCAGGGTATGTATCTCATTGGAAACGGGCCAGCGAAGACGACCGTTACGCACGACAGCATGAAGTATGGTCGCGCCCACCAGATGCGGCTCGATACCGCGACGGCTGGTTTCTACCTCAGGTAATTCAGGCATGTTTCCTCCATTGAGAGACACAGACATTGAGAAACGCAGAATGCAAAAAACCCCGCGATTGCGGGGTTTTTCTTTACAAGGAATCTAAAATTATTTGATTTTAGCTTCTTTGTATAAAACGTGCTGACGGACAACTGGATCGAATTTTTTCAGTTCCAGTTTTTCCGGTTTAGTACGCTTGTTCTTCGTGGTGGTGTAGAAGTGACCAGTACCAGCAGAAGAAACCAGCTTGATTTTCTCACGAATACCTTTAGCCATGATTTATTTCCTCTTTAAGTACTTAGTACTTTTCGCCACGGGCACGCAGTTCGGACAGAACTGTATCGATGCCTTTCTTATCAATAACACGCATACCTTTAGCAGATACACGCAGGGTGACAAAACGCTTCTCGCTCTCAACCCAAAAACGGTGAGAGTGCAGGTTCGGCAGGAAACGGCGTTTAGTCGCGTTCAGTGCGTGGGAACGGTTGTTACCGGTCACCGGACGCTTGCCAGTAACTTGGCAGACTCGGGACATGTCTATTCTCCAAAAATCAAATTAGCTCGAGCTTCGTATGGGGTATCGGCGCCTCGTCAGGCTTTACAGCCCGGTCATCGCGGTTCTAAGTGAACACTCGATTGCCAGGCCCAAATGCCAAACCCGAGATTCTCAAAGGTGGCGTAGTATACGCTGACTCGACGATGTGCTCAAGTCCCGAACAGACAAAGATCCCGATGGATCGCGAGAAAAGGTCTAAATCCAACCACGTTCAGCTAAAGAAACATACTCTCCACGTCCCACAATAAAATGGTCAAGTACACGAATGTCCATGAATTGACAGCATTTGATGATACGTTCGGTGATCTCTTTGTCGGCTTTACTCGGTTCAGCGCAACCAGAGGGGTGATTATGCGCGAGGATCACGGCGGCTGCATTCACTTTTATCGCTTCTCGCACAATTTCTCGCGGATGAACCTCAACATGCCGCAATGTTCCCGAAAACATGCGGCTATGTTTCACCACCCGATGTTGATTATCGAGAAAGATCACCATGAAGATTTCACGTTCTGCATCAGAGAGCTGACTCTGTAGAAAATCTTTTGTCATTTCAGGATTTAACAGCGGATTATCACCAAGTACCCGCACGCTATGATAGCGTCGGGCAAGCTCGGCAATGCCCTTAAGCTGCGCAAATTTAGCCAGCCCGATTCCTTCGACATACCGAAATTCGTCAAGATCGGCGTTCAATAACCCGTGCAGCGATCCAAAATGCTGTAACAGTTCCTGCGCTAATATAAACACGCTCTTTCCTGATGTACCGGTGCGCAAAAAAAGTGCCAGTAGCTCGGCATCCGTCAGTGATGTGATACCAAAATTCAGCATTTTCTCCCGCGGCAAGAGCGCCAACTCATCATCCATGTCCCGTCTCCCTGTTTTGCTTTCGTTATGCTGGCACAGGAATTCTCACTACTCGACGGGTACTTTTCGTTCTTGCGTAGCGCCTCGCAAAGTGGACCGCGCACATTTTTACGTCGATTTTCGTATTGTGATAAAATGTTTCCCTCTGGATAAACCCAACAGGAAAGAATCATGATGAGCCTGGCTGGCAAAAAAATCGTTCTTGGCGTGAGCGGCGGCATCGCCGCGTATAAAGCGCCAGAGCTGGTGCGCCGCTTGCGAGATCGCGGGGCAGAGGTGCGGGTCGCGATAACGGAAGGCGGCAAAGCGTTTATTACCCCGTTGAGCCTACAAGCCGTTTCAGGGTATCCGGTATCCGATAGCCTGCTCGACCCGGCCGCCGAAGCCGCAATGGGCCATATTGAACTGGGCAAATGGGCAGACCTGGTTATCCTCGCTCCCGCAACGGCGGATTTAATCGCACGCGTTGCGGCAGGCATGGCCAACGATCTGGTTTCAACGATTTGTCTGGCTACGCCCGCACCTGTCGCCGTCGTGCCAGCGATGAACCAGCAGATGTACCGCAATGTCGCGACCCAGCATAACCTTGAGATTCTGGCCTCTCGCGGGTTGCTCATTTGGGGTCCAGATAGCGGGAGTCAGGCATGTGGGGATGTGGGTCCAGGACGCATGCTCGATCCGCTTGCCATTGTCGATATGGCCGCCACGCATTTTGCGCCTGTCAACGATCTGCAACATCTCAACATCATGATTACTGCCGGTCCGACACGCGAACCCTTGGATCCCGTGCGATACATCACGAACCACAGTTCCGGCAAGATGGGGTTTGCCATTGCCGCGGCAGCAGCAAAACGCGGAGCAAACGTCACGCTGGTCAGCGGGCCGGTCTCTTTAGCTACGCCACCTTTCGTGCAACGCATTGATGTTACTACCGCACTGGAAATGGAAGCAGCCGTTCAAGCGCACGCACAGATGCAGCAAATATTTATCGGCTGCGCGGCCGTCGCCGATTACCGCGCCGAGACCATTTCTGATGCCAAGATTAAAAAGCAAGGCGATGAATTAACGATAAAAATGGTGAAAAATCCTGACATCGTTGCCGGTGTTGCCGCACTAAAAAGCCATCGACCTTACGTCGTTGGGTTTGCCGCCGAAACAAATAATGTGGAAGAATATGCCCGGCAAAAACGGACCCGCAAAAATCTCGATTTGATTTGCGCGAACGATGTTTCGCTGGCGACACAAGGATTTAACAGCGACAGCAACGCATTACACCTTTTCTGGCAGGATGGAGATAAAGTCTTACCGCTTGAGCGCAAGGAACTCCTGGGCCAACAATTACTGGACGAGATCGTTACCCGTTATGATGAAAAAAATCGACGTTAAGATTCTGGACCCGCGTGTTGGCCAGCAATTTCCGCTGCCAACCTATGCCACCTCCGGCTCCGCCGGTCTTGACCTGCGAGCCTGTCTCGATGACGCCGTCGCGCTGGCGCCAGGCGCCACCACGCTGATCCCGACAGGTCTGGCGATTCACGTTGCAGACCCTTCACTGGCAGCGATGATTTTGCCTCGCTCTGGTCTTGGTCATAAGCATGGTATTGTGCTGGGCAATCTGGTCGGGCTCATTGATTCCGACTACCAGGGTCAACTGATGGTCTCTGTATGGAACCGTGGCCAGGACAGCTTCACGATTGAGCCGGGCGAACGTATCGCGCAGATGGTCTTTGTGCCTGTGGTTCAGGCTGAATTTAATCTGGTAGACGATTTTGATGCCACCGACCGTGGCGAAGGCGGCTTCGGCCACTCTGGGCGCAAATAAGCCCAACGATACGCACCTCACAGCGTAATAATGCAATAACACACCGCAAACGCGTGTTTGCGGTCGCTGTGTGGATGCCAGCCGGACAGGCGCTTATTTTCAGGGGTATTTTGTAACATGGCAGAAAAACAAACCGCGAAAAGGAACCGTCGCGAAGAAATACTTCAATCTCTGGCGCTGATGCTTGAATCCAGCGATGGCAGTCAACGCATCACTACCGCAAAACTGGCGGCCTCTGTCGGCGTATCAGAAGCGGCGCTGTATCGTCATTTCCCCAGCAAAACGCGGATGTTTGATAGCCTCATCGAGTTTATCGAAGACAGCCTCATTACCCGTATCAATCTGATTCTTAAAGACGAAAAAGACACCACCGCCCGCTTGCGATTGATTGTGTTACTGATTCTTGGTTTCGGCGAACGCAATCCCGGCCTGACGCGAATCATGACTGGGCATGCGCTGATGTTTGAGCAGGACAAGCTCCAGGGACGTATCAATCAGCTTTTCGAACGCATTGAAGCCCAGTTGCGCCAGGTTCTGCGTGAAAAGAAAATGCGTGAAGGTGAAGGCTACACCACGGATGAAAATGTGTTGGCTGGGCAGCTGTTAGCATTCTGCGAAGGAATGCTTTCTCGCTTTGTACGCAGTGAATTTAAATATCGCCCAACGGATGATTTCGACACCCGTTGGCCGCTCGTGGCTGCGCAATTGCAGTAAACGCGTTGAAGCCCGGTCAGCATCACGCGACCGGGCAAATGCCTTAAACGCCAAACTCTTCCCGATACGCGCGCACCGAAGCCAGATGATCCGCCATCTCAGGTTTCTCTTCCAGGTAGGCAATCAGGTCTTTCAACTTAATAATTGAAATCACGTTGCAGCCATAATCACGCTCAACTTCCTGAATGGCTGAAATCTCGCCACGGCCACGCTCCTGGCGATCGAGAGAAATCAAAACGCCAGCAAGCGAAGCGCCATTGGCCTGAATAATTTCCATCGACTCACGGATTGCCGTGCCTGCGGTGATCACGTCATCCACCAGCATAATTCGCCCCTGCAATTCACTGCCAACCAGATTGCCGCCTTCACCGTGGGTTTTGGCCTCTTTGCGGTTGAAGCAGTACGGGACATCGCGATCGTGATGTTCCGCTAGCGCAACTGCCGTGGTGGTCGCAATCGGGATACCCTTATACGCAGGACCAAACAGCAGGTCGAAATCAATCCCGGAATCCACAAGTGCTTCGGCGTAAAAACGGCCTAATAAAGCCAGATCGCGCCCAGTATTAAACAGCCCGGCGTTGAAGAAATAGGGGCTTTTACGCCCGGATTTCAGCGTAAATTCGCCAAACTTAAGTACCTGCTTGTTAAGCGCAAACTCAATAAACTGGCGCTGATAGGGTTTCATGGATTTGCTCCTCAAGACTTTTCTACGGACAAAAAAAAGGGCGACAACGTCGCCCTTACATCAATCTTCTAACGCCGCTTTCTGCGTCGTGACAATAGATTCAATTCCCCCTCGGGCTAACGCCAGCAAGGTAAGAAGCTCTTCGTGAGTAAACGGCTCGCCTTCTGCCGTGCCCTGCACTTCAATGATACGACCGTCTTCGGTCATCACCACATTCATGTCGGTTTCGGCTGCGGAGTCTTCAACGTATTCCAGATCGCAAAGCGCTTCGCCGTTTACGATACCTACAGAGACAGCTGCAACCATTCCCTTCATCGGGTTCTTTTTCAACTTACCGGCAGCAATCAGCTTGTTCAGCGCATCGGCCAGTGCAACGCATGCACCGGTAATGGATGCCGTGCGCGTACCCCCATCAGCCTGAATTACATCGCAGTCCAGGGTAATGGTGAATTCGCCCAGCACTTTCAGATCGACAGCCGCACGAAGTGCGCGAGCGATCAAACGCTGGATTTCCATGGTACGACCGCCCTGCTTGCCTTTTGCCGCTTCGCGGGCGTTACGGGTATGCGTTGCGCGCGGCAACATACCGTATTCAGCCGTGATCCAGCCCTGGCCCTGGCCTTTCAGAAAGCGCGGTACGCCCTCTTCAATAGAGGCAGTGCACAGTACTTTAGTGTCGCCAAATGCAACAAGCACGGAACCTTCAGCGTGTTTTGTATAGTTACGGGTCAGGGTGACGGGACGCACCTGATTGGCGCTACGGCCTGATGGACGCATGATGATATCTCCGGCTTGAAACGAATGTGGCTGCGCATTATACGGATTAAAGTCGCTTATTCCTATCCTGTGAAAGCCACGAAAGCTATAATCCCCCATCTCTCCTCTAAAAACGGGAATGTCTATGATACGCAGTATGACCGCCTACGCCCGGCGTGAAATCAAAGGTAGCTGGGGTAGCGCTACCTGGGAAATGCGCTCGGTGAACCAGCGCTATCTGGAAACTTATTTCCGTATGCCAGAACAGTTTCGCAGCCTTGAGCCGGTCGTGCGCGAGCGCATTCGTGCTCGACTGACGCGCGGTAAGGTTGAATGTAACCTGCGTTTTGAACCCGATGCGAGCGCCCAGGGGGAGCTGATCCTCAATGAAAAACTGGCTAAACAGCTGGTAAATGCCGCGAACTGGGTCAAAATGCAGAGCGACGAAGGTGAAATCAACCCGGTTGATATCCTGCGTTGGCCTGGCGTTATGGCCGCTGGAGAGCAGGATTTGGATGCGATCACCACCGAAATCCTCGGGGCGCTAGACGGCGCTCTGGATGATTTTATTGAGGCGCGGGAGACTGAAGGTCAGGCATTAAAAGCGATGATTGAACAGCGCCTCGAAGGGGTCAGTGCAGAAGTCGTCAAAGTACGCGCTCATATGCCTGAAGTCCTGCAGTGGCAGCGCGAACGCCTGATTGCCAAACTGGAAGATGCCGAAGTTCAGCTGGAAAACACCCGCCTTGAGCAAGAGTTAGTGCTGATGGCTCAGCGTGTTGACGTCGCGGAAGAGCTTGATCGACTCGAAGCTCATGTTAAAGAGACGTACAATATTCTGAAGAAGAAAGAAGCAGTTGGCCGTCGCCTCGACTTTATGATGCAGGAATTTAACCGCGAATCGAACACGCTGGCATCTAAATCCATCAACGCCGAAGTCACTACGTCAGCCATTGAATTAAAAGTGCTTATTGAGCAAATGCGCGAGCAGATTCAGAACATTGAGTAACGCCATTTCCTCCCGATCCTGAATAAAAAAAGCCATTATAAAAATGGCTTTTTTTGTGCCTCACGCAGTAAGGATGACTCAAATACCTCCAAAACCTCTTCAGGTTAACCCTTGCCTACCATCCGTCTTGCGATGTGCGATGTGCGATGTGCGATGAAAAGTGTGATCGGAAACAAACATACAGTCATGAAAAAAACTAATGCCTTAAACTCCATAAACCTTTCCATAGGCACTGATAGCAGCAAAAATATATGAGTAAAAGTATCCCTTGAGCTGTCGGGCATAAAAAATCTAAATCGTGATGTGTTGTGTAAAACGTTACCCTAGCGCGCTCAATCTGGGGGAAGAGATGCTGCTACACATATTATATTTGGTCGGTATTACGGCTGAAGCCATGACAGGAGCGCTGGCTGCTGGACGCCGTCGCATGGATACTTTCGGCGTCATTATTATCGCCACAGCAACCGCCTTGGGCGGCGGCTCCGTTCGCGACATACTGCTAGGTCACTATCCGCTGGGCTGGGTCAAACATCCCGAATACGTGGTGATCGTTGCGGTTGCCGCGGTGCTGACTACGATTGCGGCCCCGGTGATGCCCCATTTGCGACGTTTATTCCTCATTCTGGATGCCGTGGGATTAGTGGTCTTTTCTATTATCGGCGCGCAAATTGCCCTTGATATGGGGGAAGGACCGATCATTGCCTCAATCGCTGCCGTTGTGACGGGTGTTTTTGGCGGTGTTCTCCGTGATATGTTCTGTAAACGCATTCCACTCGTGTTTCAGAAAGAACTGTATGCCGGCATTTCTTTTGCTTCGGCGGTGTTGTACATCGCTTTGCAACATTATGTCTCAAGTCTCGATGTCGTTGTCATCGCGACGTTACTCTTCGGTTTTACCGCGCGGATGCTCGCGCTACGCTTAAAATTGGGGCTTCCCGTATTTCATTACACCCATGACTCACACTAGGTTTTCGACAGGTTCACTTTAAAACCCGTCAATACCTTGTTCACCGAGCCAGGTCGCAAGACGCGTGATCTGCGGATCGTGTACAAACTCTACCAACTTTCGTGCCTTTTCTGCGCCGATACCCGGGAGCTGGCTCCAACTGCCCGCATTTTTGTCTTGTAATTGGCGCCAGGAATGAACGCTCAATGCTTTGGCTGCGACTTGCGGTAAGGGTATGCCAAGCGCATTTATCCATCGCTTGAAAGGCTGATGGCGAGCAAACTCGAAACGATGCCATAGCTGTAAACGTCGTCCTGGATTCAAACCAGGTGTCTTTTCTATTTGTTCCTGCGTTAAAGCCAGCCAGGAAAAAATGTGTTCAAAATGATAAGTCTGATGTAACAGTCGCCAGTTGGAATCACCCAACCCTTCCATATCGAGAACCGGCTTTGAGCTGAGCCATACCAGGCGGGCAAAAAATTGCTCCAGACATTCTGGTGAAGCATAAAAACAAGTGAGTGGGTGATAGTGCGATGCAGGCGGCACTGGCTTTTTTCGATCGCTTCCACGCCATACGACTTTATCCACTCGCGGGATACCCTGCCCGGCAAGACTCACCAGTACCTGATCACCCGGCGCAATATCCAGAGCCTGCCAACGGCTCACAGAACCGAGGTTAACGCGCTTCACACGTTTATCATCCAGTTGTATCGATTCCAGTGTGGCCACAACAGAAATCTTACCCGTACGCCCAATCGCAAATTGAATAGCGTTAACTTCCGCTACCTGTGAAACAGGCGAGTACTTCCACGCGACGACCCAATCCCCTTCTCCCGGTAACCAATGCTCACCGATTGGCTCAACCGAGGATCGAACTATAATGCCGTCAGTCACAAAAGGAAGAGGTGACGTCAGCCATTCCTTTCTGTTTTTTTCAACCTCATCTGCCGTGCTCACTGCTCGCGTGTACCGTGCTGTCAGGTTAAAACCGGCTTTTGTGAGCTCAGAAAGACGTTGCGGCATAGACTGCGGACCATCAGGCCATGCCCAAATAAAGACACCGAGATTATCCAGATCCCTCTTGTCATTCAGGCGCATCATCATTCCCGCTGCTTTAGCTCTGGCATTCATCCCTCCCATCTGCTGCTGAATATGCCCTTCACGCAGTAAAAAAATTTCTCCTTGAAGAACGCTTTCCGAAAGCACGCCCTGCACGCTTAAAGGAATAGAGGGGATTGCTTGTACTCTTGCGGTCCAGTCTTCACCTTTCACTCCGTCGCCACGACTGATCGCCTGCGCCAACTTCCCTTTGCGATAAACCAATGTGACTGCCACACCATCGACTTTAGGTTGCACCCACAAATCGCGTCGTGAGTGCATCCACTGACGCAACTCTTCTTTATCAGCCACCTTGTGCACACCCGTATGTGCAAAAGGGTGTCGTAGTGTTCCGTTGGTGTGAGGAATATCCTCTTTCACATGCTCATGATTAAAGCACTGCTGCCACTGCTTTAGCCTGGTATTCAATTGATCATAAACCTCATCGCTCACGTCGCTTTTACCTTCTTGCCAGTAAGCATCATTCCAGCGAGCAATCTGAGCGTTTAACCCCGCAATTTGTTGTTCTGCTTTGGCATGCGACCACGCGGGGCATACCGCTATTCCATAGCTACTCCACACCATCATGACTACGCCAGCCCATTTCCACATCGTTAATCCTCCCTGGTTTGGGGAAGTTATAACGGTCCGATTTGAGTCTGACTACCCGCAAAGATGCACTTTACGAGGAGCTTTCCATGTAATATTTTTTTGGCTGCAAAGGGACAAGAAAATTGGAAAACGCCACGCAAAAATCAACAATCCAAGGGAAAAAGTGTGACAAAGACTACGTCACACCGTGGCGACGTGTATAATAAGCCCGTATGTAGGACTTAATCGCTAACACATACGAAAGACTCTCATGGCTCAAGGCACGCTTTATATTGTTTCTGCTCCAAGTGGCGCGGGTAAATCCAGCCTGATTCAGGCACTGTTAAAAACCCAACCGTTGTACGATACGCAAGTGTCGGTATCTCACACCACGCGTCAGCCGCGGCCTGGTGAAGTGGACGGTGAACATTATTTCTTTGTCAGTCATGATGAATTTAGAACGATGATTAGCAGAGATGCGTTTCTTGAACACGCAGAAGTCTTCGGTAACTACTATGGTACCTCTCGAGAAACTATCGAGCAGGTTCTGGCAACTGGCGTCAATGTGTTCTTAGACATCGACTGGCAAGGCGCCCAGCAAATCCGTAGTAAGATGCCGCAGGCTCGCAGTATTTTTATACTACCGCCGTCGAAAGAAGAGTTGGACCGCCGTCTTCGCGGACGTGGTCAGGATAGCGAAGAAGTTATTGCGAAACGTATGGCACAGGCCGTTGCAGAAATGAGCCATTACGCTGAATATGATTACCTGATTGTGAATGATGATTTTGATACCGCTCTTGGCGATCTTAAGACTATTATTCGCGCCGAACGACTGCGTATGAGCCGCCAGAAGCAGCGACATGACGCTTTAATCACCAAACTGTTGGCAGACTGAACCCACATTCAGTATCATGCCCAGTCATTTCTTCATCTGTGGAGCACTATAAGTATGGCACGCGTAACTGTTCAGGACGCTGTAGAGAAAATTGGTAACCGTTTTGACCTGGTACTGGTCGCCGCGCGTCGCGCTCGTCAGATGCAGTCCGGCGGCAAAGATCCACTGGTACCAGAAGAAAACGATAAAACCACCGTTATCGCATTGCGCGAAATCGAAGAAGGTCTGATCACCAATCAGATCCTCGACGTACGTGAGCGCCAGGAGCAGCAAGAGCAGGAAGCCGCAGAACTGCAGGCCGTAACCGCCATTGCTGAAGGCCGTCGTTAATTAAACCTGCGGGTCGCCCTTGTATCTGTTTGAAAGCCTGAATCAGCTGATTCAACACTACCTGCCAGAAGACCAAATCAAACGTCTTCAGCAGGCGTATCTCGTTGCACGTGACGCTCACGAGGGCCAAACACGTTCAAGCGGTGAACCCTATATCACGCACCCGGTAGCGGTGGCCTGCATTCTGGCCGAGATGAAACTCGACTACGAAACGCTAATGGCTGCGCTTCTGCATGACGTGATCGAAGATACCCCCGCCACCTACCAGGATATGGAACAGTTGTTTGGCAAAAGCGTTGCCGAACTGGTGGAAGGGGTCTCTAAGCTTGATAAGCTGAAATTCCGCGACAAGAAAGAGGCGCAAGCCGAAAACTTCCGCAAGATGATCATGGCGATGGTGCAGGATATCCGCGTCATCCTTATCAAACTGGCTGACCGTACCCACAATATGCGCACGCTGGGCTCATTGCGCCCGGATAAACGTCGCCGCATTGCCCGCGAAACGCTCGAAATCTATAGCCCACTGGCGCACCGTCTAGGTATCCATCACATTAAAACTGAGCTTGAAGAGCTGGGTTTTGAAGCGTTGTACCCAAACCGCTATCGTGTGATTAAAGAAGTCGTTAAAGCCGCGCGTGGCAACCGTAAAGAGATGATTCAAAAGATCCTCTCTGAAATTGAGGGACGCTTACAGGAAGCGGGAATACCGTGCCGCGTCAGCGGTCGCGAAAAGCACCTGTACTCTATTTACTGCAAAATGGTGCTCAAAGAGCAGCGTTTTCACTCAATCATGGATATCTACGCGTTTCGCGTTATCGTCCATGACTCGGACACTTGCTACCGTGTTCTCGGTCAGATGCACAGCCTTTACAAACCGCGTCCAGGTCGTGTTAAAGATTACATCGCCATTCCAAAAGCGAACGGCTATCAATCTTTGCATACCTCCATGATTGGTCCACACGGCGTACCGGTTGAAGTGCAAATTCGCACCGAAGACATGGATCAAATGGCGGAAATGGGTGTTGCAGCGCACTGGGCTTATAAAGAGCACGGTGAGACCAGCACGACCGCGCAAATCCGCGCGCAGCGCTGGATGCAAAGTTTGCTGGAGCTACAACAAAGCGCCGGCAGCTCGTTTGAATTTATCGAGAGCGTTAAATCCGATCTCTTCCCGGATGAGATTTACGTTTTCACACCAGAAGGGCGAATTGTCGAACTGCCCGCAGGCGCTACACCGGTCGACTTCGCTTATGCCGTGCATACCGATATTGGTCATGCCTGCGTTGGCGCACGCGTAGACCGCCAGCCGTATCCGCTTTCACAACCGCTCACCAGCGGCCAGACGGTAGAAATCATTACCGCACCGGGTGCACGTCCAAACGCGGCGTGGTTGAATTTTGTCGTGAGCTCCAAGGCACGCGCCAAAATTCGTCAGTTGTTGAAAAACCTCAAGCGTGATGACTCCGTCAGCCTGGGTCGCCGTTTGCTCAACCATGCGTTGGGTGGCAGCCGTAAGCTTGCCGAGATCCCGCCGGAGAATATCCAGCGTGAACTTGAGCGTATGAAGCTCGCTGCACTGGACGATCTGCTGGCAGAAATTGGTCTCGGTAATGCCATGAGTGTTGTGGTGGCGAAAAACCTGCAGCAAGGCGACGCCTCTTCTGTGCAGTCAACCACGCAGGGCCACGGCCATTTACCGATAAAAGGCGCAGACGGTGTCCTGATTACCTTCGCGAAATGCTGTCGACCGATTCCTGGCGATCCAATCATTGCACACGTGAGCCCGGGCAAAGGTCTGGTCATCCACCACGAATCCTGCCGTAACATCCGTGGCTATCAGAAAGAGCCTGAGAAGTTTATGGCCGTCGAGTGGGATAAAGAGACCGAGCAGGAGTTCATCACCGAAATTAAGGTGGATATGTTCAACCACCAGGGTGCGCTGGCTAACCTGACGGCAGCAATCAACACGGCTTCTTCCAACATTCAAAGCCTGAATACAGAAGAAAAAGATGGCCGCGTTTACAGCGCCTTTATTCGTCTGACGGCCCGTGACCGTGTGCATCTGGCAAACATCATGCGTAAAATTCGCGTCATGCCAGACGTCATTAAAGTCACCCGTAACCGTAACTAACCTGATGAATTCTCAGCGTTATGCTCGTATCTGTGAGATGCTCGCCAGACGTCAGCCCGATCTGACGGTCTGTATGGAGCAGGTCCACAAACCTCATAACGTCTCTGCCATTGTGCGTACCGCTGATGCCGTGGGTGTTCATGAAGTTCACGCGGTCTGGCCAGGCAATCGCCTACGTACCATGGCGTCCAGTGCAGCCGGCAGTAACAGTTGGGTGACGGTCAAAACGCATCCGACGATTTCAGAGGCTGTTGCGCAGTTGAAAGCGGCCGGAATGCAAATCCTGGCAACCCATCTTTCTGATAAAGCAGTTGATTTTCGCGAGATCGATTACACCCGCCCGACCTGTATTTTAATGGGACAAGAGAAAACCGGGATCACCCAGGAAGCGCTGGATCTCGCCGATCGCGATATTATTATCCCGATGATCGGCATGGTACAGTCCCTGAATGTGTCTGTTGCCTCCGCGTTAATTTTGTATGAGGCACAGCGCCAGCGTCAGAATGCAGGTATGTACGAACGTAAAAACAGCATGCTGCCAGAAGAGGAACAGCAGCGATTGTTGTTTGAAGGCGGATATCCGGTGCTCGCCCGCGTAGCAAAGCAAAAGCAATTGCCTTACCCCCATGTTAACGCGCAGGGCGAAATCGAAGCGGATGCCGAGTGGTGGTCCACAATGCAGTACGCAGGATAAATCATGAAGGGCCGCCTGCTGGATGCTATCCCGCTGAATTCACTCACTGGTGTTGGCGCGGCGCAAAGCAGCAAACTCGCTAAAATCGGTCTGCACACCGTGCAAGATCTCCTGCTTCACCTCCCCTTACGTTACGAAGACCGCACTCAGCTTTATGCCATCGGTGATCTGCTTCCCGGAATTTATGCCACGGTTGAAGGTGAAATCCTGAACTGTAACGTCACCTTTGGTGGCCGTCGAATGATGACCTGCCAAATCAGCGATGGCTCCGGCATCCTCACCATGCGTTTTTTCAATTTCAGTGCTGCCATGAAAAACGGTCTTGCTGCGGGGCGACGGGTGCTGGCCTATGGCGAAGCAAAACGGGGCAAATTCGGCGCGGAGATGATCCACCCGGAGTATCGCGTACAAGGCGACCTCAGTACCCCGGAATTACAAGAAACGCTAACGCCCGTTTATCCAACGACTGAAGGTATTAAACAGGCGACACTGCGCAAACTTACCGATCAAGCACTTGAGCTATTAGATACCTGCGCCATTACTGAACTGCTGCCACCTGAACTGGCGCAAGGAATGATGAGTCTGCCTGAAGCGATTCGTACCCTCCATCGCCCCCCGCCCTCTTTACAGCTTGCTGACCTGGAAAGTGGAAAACATCCTGCGCAACGGAGATTAATCCTCGAGGAATTACTGGCACATAACCTGAGCATGTTGGCGCTCCGCGCAGGAGCGCAGCGTTTCCACGCACTACCGCTCGCTGCCCGTGACGATCTTAAACATAAACTTCTGGCATCACTGCCATTCAAACCGACAAATGCGCAGGCGAGAGTCACGGCGGAGATAGAACGTGATGTGGCGTTAGATATTCCCATGATGCGTCTGGTGCAGGGCGATGTAGGTTCCGGTAAAACGTTGGTAGCGGCACTGGCAGCCTTACGTGCAATAGCGCATGGCAAGCAAGTCGCATTAATGGCGCCAACGGAACTGCTGGCGGAACAGCATGCCAATAACTTCCGAAACTGGTTCGCGCCGCTTGGGATTGAAGTAGGTTGGTTGGCGGGCAAACAAAAGGGTAAAGCGCGACTGGCACAGCAAGACGCCATCGCGAGCGGACAGGTGCAGATGATTGTCGGAACCCATGCCATTTTTCAGGAACAGGTGAAATTTAACAGTCTCGCCCTGGTCATTATTGATGAGCAGCACCGATTCGGCGTGCATCAGCGTCTGGCGCTGTGGGAAAAAGGGCTTCAGCAAGGGTTTCATCCGCATCAGTTAATAATGACGGCCACGCCTATTCCGCGCACCCTGGCAATGACAGCCTATGCCGATCTGGACACGTCAACCATTGATGAACTACCACCGGGCCGCACGCCGGTGACTACCGTCGCTATTCCTGACACCAGACGGAGCGAGATTGTCGATCGTGTGCGAAACGCCTGCATCCAGGAAGGTCGTCAGGCCTACTGGGTCTGCACGCTCATTGAAGAATCCGATTTACTGGAAGCCCAGGCCGCGGAAGCCACATGGGAAGAACTTAAGCTGGCGCTTCCTGAACTCAACGTCGGGTTAGTGCATGGCCGTATGAAATCATCGGAAAAACAACAGGTCATGCAGGATTTCAAGCAAGGTGAGCTGCATTTACTGGTTGCCACTACGGTTATCGAAGTCGGTGTGGATGTACCCAATGCCAGCCTGATGATCATTGAAAATCCGGAACGCTTAGGGCTTGCTCAGCTTCATCAGCTGAGAGGCCGCGTAGGACGTGGTGCGGTGGCGTCACATTGTGTGCTGTTGTTCAAATCACCGCTGTCCAAAACGGCGCAGTTGCGATTGCAAGTACTGCGCGACAGCAATGACGGTTTTGTCATTGCGCAGAAAGATCTTGAGATCCGCGGGCCAGGCGAGTTATTAGGAACGCGTCAGACGGGGAATGCGGAATTTAAGGTCGCAGACCTGATACGGGATCAGGCAATGATCCCGGAAGTGCAAAGACTTGCACGCCACATCCATGAGCGTTACCCCGACCAAGCGGCAGCGTTGATTGAGCGCTGGATGCCCGAAACCGAACGCTACTCCAATGCGTGATTGATAATTCATGCATATTATTGACTAATATATAATCCCCACGCATTAATTAATAAATAAACAATACATTCTTAAAGCAAATAATATCAATTTATCTAACCACCGATCGTTTTAAGTGTAAATTTAGAACTCTCTACGCTATCCATCCCCCTATCCTGGCATTATATTTATAAGAGTAATTACTGTTACTCATTTTTGGGGTTGGGCAATTCAATGGAGATGAAGAATGAATCTTAAAATCACATTACTTACTGCAATTTGTCTTTCGACTTGTGCCGCCGTCTATGCACAAGAAGCACCAAACGATGTTTCAGCAACTCTACAGGTGGCGGGAACAGTAAATGATACTGAATCAACTTGCGATCTCTCACTGAGTGCTTCAAGTATTGCGATCAAAGATGTAAAAGTGAGTGAATTACCTGTTCAGGGAAGTGATGCAGAACCGTTAAAACTCGATTCTATTGGCATCCATTTGAACGGAGAAAAATGCAACAAAACGAACTTAAAGTTTATTGCTTCTACCGATCCAACTGCTCACGATACGCTGCTAAATAGTTCTAATAATACCACATCAGCTAAAGGTGTTGGAATTGGCGTCTATGATGCACGTGGGTCCGCAATAGATCTTACCAAAACGATTTCTTCTGACTGGTGGATAGATTTCTCCAATGTTTATCCAATTTATTTCCGCACGGTCAAACTTGCGGGAGCAACGCCCACCGGAGGTGATGTTCAGGCATCATTAACGGTTCAGTTAGAAAATCTCTAATCTTTTCGTAAAATTAATTTTTTAGAACACCGAGTTTAAAATGAAACAAACACTTCTCGTATCACTGCTTGCAACTTTTTTATGGTCAACAGTATCTCATGCATCATTAACGCTTAATGTAGATCGCCTTGTCTATAAAGAAAGTGAAGGAGATGCCTCTCTTACGGTTCACAGTACCGAGGAGCGCGCTTATCTAATTCAATCATGGCTGGATGCGGGTGACAGTACGGTCAAAAAGGATTTACCTTTTGTCGTTACGCCTCCATTATTTCGCCTGGCTCCGCACAGTGATAACGTTATTCGTATTATGTATTTAGGTAACGGCCTTCCTAAAGATCGCGAAAGTCTTTACTGGTTAGATGTTAAAGGAGTGCCAGGTCTTAATGATGAAGAATCAAAGGCCGAAAGCCGTATGGTGCTTGCAATTAACAATCGGATTAAATTCTTCTTTCGCCCATCTGCATTAAAAGGAGATCCAGGTGTGGCGATGAAAGATCTCCATTGGACGCATGCGGGGAGCACTATTACAGCTAAAAATGATTCACCTTTTTATCTTGTGTTAAATAATATCGTTTGTGACAAAGAAAACATCCCGGTTTCTGTTGTTGATAACAATACTGTTATCCCACCATTTGGCAGCAAGTCCTTTAAGTTGAAACATGAACCTGCTGGCGGTTCTAATGTTGAATGGAATGCACTTAACGATTTTGGTATTGCATCTAATACTTTTACGCAGCGTTTTTAATTAATTAGATGGATGTATGCGTTGTTTTAAATTTACCTGGTTAATGCCTTTTGCCGTTTCAGCAGTGTGTTCTCACTCATCCTGGGCGGGTGAACATTTTGACCCTGGATTATTACAATCAGTTAATGGAAGTTCGGTAATCAATGACACCGCACTTCTCAGTCAGGGGTTTCAGCCTCCGGGAACCTATTCTGTACATATTGATGTTAACGGTAAAAGCGTATTGGTAAGTAGTGTTCGGTTTGAGGCAAACAACGATAAACAACTGGTTGCTTGCCTCTCATTTGAGGTCTACAAAAAACTGGGGGTCGATATGAGTAAGCTCAAATCGGGAGCAGAGGATAATGCGCTGAAAGGAGGCTGTGTCTCTATTGAAGAGCAAATTCCTGGTGCAAAAACAAACTTCGATTTTTCAAAGCTTAAACTCGAGATCGCGCTTCCTCAGACCGTATTGAGAGATGAGTCATTACAAGGCGTGCCTCAGGAAGAATGGGACGATGGGATCCCTGCATTACTGACCATGTATCAACTCTCAGGCCAGCAATACATTAAGCACGATGATACGACATCTGATTCGCTCTACGCCAACCTGACAAACGGCATCAATATTGGGCGTTGGCGTTACCGCAATAATTCTACCGTCAGTAAGGAAGAAGGCTGGAAAAACATTAGCAACTATGTTGAGACAGCGGTTCGCACTTTTGAAAGGTGAGCTCACGCTGGGTGACGCCAGCACGCCGGGAGATATTTTCGATGGCTTGCTCATCCGAGGTGTTCAACTAAGTTCAGATGATGATATGACGCCAGACCAGCTCACAGGGTTCGCTCCAATGATTCGCGGTATGCGAAGAGCAACGCGCGGGGTGACTGTCAGAGAAATGGAAACATTATTTATCAACGCTCCGTTCCTGCGGGTCCCTTTGTCATTACCGATCTATCCTCTGTTTCAAACGGCGGCAAACTTGACGTAACCATCACAGAGGCTGATGGCTCAGAAACGCACAGTACTGTCGCATATTCCAATGTGCCGCAGCTGCTTCGCACAGGCCAGATGAAATACAGCCTGTCCGCGGGGAAATACCTGTCGGGCTCAAGCGGCGTTGAGAAGAAGCCGGAAGTGTTGCAATCAACCCTCTCTTTGGGGCTTCCGCTCAATACAACCCTCTATGGAGGCAGTCAATTTCATGAGAAATTCCTCGCGTTTAGCCTTGGGCTAGGTTTTGACTTGCACCGCGCAGGCGGCGTGGCCGTTGACATGACGACCAGCAAAGGCCGACATGACAATGTCGATCAAACTCGGGGAGAAATGGTACGGCTCACTTACCGCAATAGCATCCCCGAAACTGATACACAAATTCAGATGGATAGTCGCTTTTATGAGCATGACTATCAATCGTTTAGCGACTGGGCAAATAGCAACGACGAGTATCAAGACACGCGCAAACGTCGTGAATATAACCTGACAGTTAACCAGTCTTTAACTGAAGAACATAGTTTTTATGCGACGGTCAGCCGCTCTGAAAATACTGACAATACCATTTCGCGGATGTGGCAGTTGGGTTGGAATGGCTCATTCAAAATCGCCAGCTTCTCTCTTGCTTACAGTATGACCCGTGAAGATAGCGCAGCAGAGTGGGATAAACAGCTCGCACTGACCGTTTCGGTTCCCTTTAGTGAGCTTTTCCCGAAATCGCAGCCGATGGTTAGCCTCACGACGATGTCCACACTGAAAAGCGATTTATCCAACCAGCTTGGAGTGACAGGAAAAGTCGGCGATCGTCAGGATTTGAACTGGAATACGCAACTCTCCTACGCCTCACAAAAAGACGAGGAAGACACGAAAAGTGGTTCAGCTGGGTTGAGTTATCAGGGCCGTTACGGCGATCTGGATGTGACATGGAATGCTGATAAAAATCAGTCTATTAGCTGGAATGCGTCTGGTAATGTTATTGCACACCGACACGGCATCACTGCGGGACGATATTCGAACGGTAGCATGGCACTTGTCGCCATTCCCGGCGCAGCGGATGTCGCGCTTGAGGGCGGCCAAAATACGTTAACGGATTCTCGAGGATACGCCATTGTCCCGGATCTGCGTAGTTATCACCGAAACGCCTTAAATATCGATACAAGAGCCAGTAAGAACGTCGATTTCGCGAGTACATCCACGCAAGTCACACCGACCAAAGATGCCGTTGTGCTGGCAAACTTCAAAGCTATCATCGGCCGAAAAGCGGTGATGACGATCAAATATAAAGGTGAATACTTACCGTTTGGCACGCGAGCACGAATAGAAGGAAGTGACGACACGTACTATGTGGGCGATCAGGGTCAAGTCTATTTAAATGCCGCACCGGAAGAGGGTGTCGTCAATTTCAAATGGGGCGATAAACAGACGTGCTCCACTCCATTCAAAATTGATGTAACTGATAATTCACTACCTATTACGTTACTCTTACTGGATTGTCATTAAATAAAATGAAAAATTTTTTCTCCATAATATTACTTATTTTACTTCAGAATATTACGCTGGAAGTCATGGCTGACACCTGTATGCCACAGACACCGGTTAGAGCAAAGAATTTAACAGTTCCATTAGTCGTACAGTTACCGATTCAGACCGCTACTGCGCCAACGGGTACAGTCCTCTTTAAAAAGGAGGCTTCTCTCGCGCAATTAACCGGGTCCCACAGCCTGATCGCTAACGACTGTTTGAAGAAATTTAAAAAAATTCTGAGCGGACGAATGACCACAACACAAAGTGGATCGGGTGTATTTACAACGTCTACCGAAGGGCTTGGCCTACGGGCAACGCTCGTTTTTGATAAGGCGAACCACCCACATAAAGAATGGGTTCTCCCGTTTAACGAGCCCGTTACCGACCTGGCGAGCGATGCAATTACAACTGATGATATAAAATTACGCTTCGAAGCAATCAAAACAGGAATGATTAAAGGTGGCACGATGAGCGTGCAATTGCCTTCTTTGCTTTCTTTAAATGATAACTCATTGGTGGTCAACCTTGCGATGAAAATTCTGGCGGCGAAATCGCATTGCTCTATTCAAATGCTTACGCCACAAATTGACTTGCCAGCAATCGATGCCGCCACTATCGAGAAACAAAGGACGTCAAAAGCCTACCCTGCCAATGTTAATTTACTTTGCTTTAACACTCAAAAAGCAAGTATTAATATTGAAGGCAATAACAATGCTAATACGCCTTCTGTATTTAATAACCTGGCAACAGATAACGCCGCATCCGGCGTGGGCATTGAGATGCTCTATGATGGCAGCACTTTAACGCCGGGTAGACCAATAGATATTGTATTACCAAACCAAAGTAATTATGCGCTACCTATTAGCGTACGTTATGCACGATTAAATGAAAAAATCAAAGAAGGAAACATAAAGGCGCAAATTACGCTACGAATTAACTACCTCTAAAGAAATAAGGAAGCACAATCGTCTTACGATGATTGTTCTTCACCTATTTCATATACATTACATATAAGGATATTATTATGAATAAGTCTATTTTAGGACTGGCAATTTCTACCATTTTTATGGTTGGCGCAGCTCAGGCTGCTGTGAATCCAAACGATGTTTCAGCAACGCTGAACGTTACAGGTTCCGTTACACATAACGTAACTTGTACCGTGAATCTCAGTACTCCTTCCGTAACGCTTTACGCAGACTTGGATAAAATGCCAACTCAAGGGGACGGTAATGTTGACGGCGCAACCATTGTTGATCTGACCCTGAGCGGCGAAGGATGCAGCGATATGGCCACCGATGGCAAGATCGCCTATACCTTCACCGGCACTGCCGACTCTGCAGATGGCACCGCTCTGGCAAATACCTTATCAGCAGGTGATGCTGCACAGGGTGTTGGCATTGCGCTCTACAATACCGGAGCGGGTAATAGTTTGATTCGCGTTAACCGGGACAATGTGACTGCAGTGGCAGCACCTTCTAGCAATAAACTCGGCCTCACCCTGGTCAAACTGAAAGACCAGACTGCAAAAGCCGGTGCCGTTCAAGGTTCCGTCACCATTCAGATTGAACGTCTGTAATTATCCTTACCCCTCTCCTCGTTTAACAAAAGGATATTGAAATGAAAAAGACACTATTGGGTTTGACTTTTGCGTCTCTGTTTATGGCAGGCGCTGTGCAGGCTGAAGACCATTCTGCAACCATTGATATCAGCGGTAATGTTACTGCCGATCAGATGGAATGTACCGTCTACACTGATTCTTCAACCGTAAATCTGAGCGGTAAAATCGCCGATCTCCCTTCTCAGGGCGGTAACGCGACGAATGATATCGCGGTGCTCAATTATTCCGTGGGTTCAAATAATTCCTCACAATCCTGTTACGGGAAAGTAGCGTTACAGTTCCACGGTATTCCTGATCAAGCTGATGGCACTGTGCTTGAAAACAGCGATACCAGCGCGACAGCAGCTAAAGGTGTGGGTATCGGAATTTATGATTCCAACCTCAACCCATTATTCGTTAACGTCAACACATTAGAACCACAAGCAAGTGGCCAAATTTATCTGCAGATGGTCAAGCTGAATGGGCAAACGCCTGTTGAAGGCAGCGTACATGGTTCACTGACTATCGACATCGTGCGTCTGTAATCGCCTCAAAACATGCACCTTAATTCGGTGCATGTTTTACCGATCAGCGCGTTTAGAAAACGCGTTAGAAAGAATGTGTTGTCATTAATGACTGGCCGCATTCATTTCTCTGCAGAAAATAAGGATTTTGAAAATGAATAAGACTTTATTAAGTTTGACGTTTGCGTCGCTCTTTATGGCAGGCGCAGCGCAGGCCGCAGATCATTCTGCTGTAGTTGATATTAGCGGCTCCCTTACCGGCGATCATTCAGAATGCACCGTGCAGACCGATCTTTCATCCGTCGATCTTAGCGGCGAAATTGTCGATCTTGCTCCACAGGGTAGCTTTTTACATGACAAAGCCAAAAAGCTTAACTATACGGTAGAGTCAACAGGTGAGTCCTGTTACAACCGAGTCGCATTGCAATTTCATGGCGTAACAGATGCCACGGGTAAGGTGTTGGCAAACATCGATACCGGTGAAACCGCAGCCAAAGGGGTGGGCATCGGCCTGTATGACATGTATAAAGAACCACTGGATATTAATAGTCAGATTACTGCGCATACTGAGGGCTCGCTTTATTTGCAATTGGTTAAGTTGGATGGACAAACGCCGGTGGAAGGAAACGTTAACGGCGCACTGACCATCGACATTGTTCGCCTGTAAACATTCTCACTGTTAGAGAAAATAATTAATCAGCTGTTATTTCCGTTAATTAATTAAATTTCTCTGAAATATAAAAGGATTTTTATATGAAAAAGACCTTAATGGCTTTGACATTTATGTCGTTGGCCATGGCTAGTGCAGCGCAGGCAGAAGACCACTCTGCGACTGTCAACATACATGCCTCTCTGACAAACAATATCGTTAAATGTCAATTTGACCCGGTAGACACGACAGTAAATTTAAAAGGCGACATCGGTGATTTTCCTATTGAAGGAGAAAATGCCAAGGCGCCAACTAAAATCGCATATCATATATCCGACTCATGCGATATCAACACGTTTGCGTTGCAACTTCGTGGAATTCACGGTAGCACCGGTGGAACTATATTAGTCAATTCAGATGAAAGTGAGGTGGGTGCAAGAGGTATTGGTGTTGGCGTCTATGACAGCAATTTATCACCAATGCAGGTTAATAGTGTTATTGCTATCCCGCCGACAATATCAGCCCGTTATATCAATGTGGAACTGGCTAGATTTAAAAACCAGCTTCTAAAACCCGGTTACATCAGCAGTGCCTTAACTATCGACATCGTTCACCTTTAATTATCGTTGTCACGTCGAAGAGTGTTTATTGATGTTCCATAGCCACTTCTTCATAGAGAGAGAATACAATGAAGAAATTAGTATTAGCATTAACCCTAAGCGGTATTTTTTTAACGGGTGCCACCAGCGCAATGGCTGACATATCTCATGGCCTGTCGATTATGGGTCGTCTGGAAACAGCCAAAAGCGGTTGCACGGTATTAATGAGCAAATATGTGGTGAGTCTTTACCACGAAGACAAATCATTGCCGGTTCAGGGCACAACGATTAACTCCGCTGTATCTGATGATCAGGTTTACATTCAGCTGGGTGGCGAACATTGTGATGCCAATGAAACTAGCGGTAATATTGGTCTGAAATTTATTGGTACACCTGATAATTCCATGGGGAATACCCTGGCTAATATCGACACCGGAAGTGATGCGGCCAAAGGTGTTGGCGTGCAACTATCTGATATGCAAAATCAGATTCTGATTCCTAACGTGTCGATTGGAAAATTTTTTATATATAAAAACGGCGACGGAGAATATGCCCATTCCAATTCTTTCCCTCTGAATTTCGCCCTGGTTCAGTTAAAAGGTCAAACGTCAACACCAGGCAATATTCAGACAAACATGACGGTACAAATTGAGCGGCTGTAAGCCCGGTACATATAAGTTATTAAAGGGATGAAAAATGACTAAACGTTTATTAACAAGCTTCGCGATTTCGGCGCTCCTTGCAGCAGTGCCGGCACTGGCGGTACAAACGGACAATACCAGCACCACGATTCAGATTAACGGAGTTGCCACATCCGACTATGAATTGGTTTGTGCCGTAGTTCCGAGCGAAAGCTCCGTTTCACTGCTGGAAATGCCAGATACGCTGATTAAGCAAGGCGCTGATGCAACCTCACCGGTACAGGTCCATTTGGCAGTTCAGGGTCCTGTCGACAAATGTGATCCACTGGTGGAAGCGGGTAAAATTGCCTTCCGTTTCTCCGGTAAAATCGACAATGCCGACGGCACTGTGCTGGCCAACAGCCTGACCGATGACTCCGCAGCCAAAGGCGTTGGGGTGGGTATTTTTGATGCCGATAACAGGCCTGTGAACGTTAATGGTGGCTTAGTGCATGCTCAGAAAGATACCGTGATTGGCCTGCAGATGGTCCAGCTCAAGGGTCAGGAAGCGGTAGCAGGTAACATCAATAGTTTTGTGACTATCGACATCGAGCGCCTGTAACATTCAGGCCCATCTCAGGATGGGCCTTTCATCTGTGAACGTTATCATTCCCACACACTCATCAATCCATATCCCCTCAGAGCTGAATAGCACCCTTACCGCCCATTTCAATGCACACGCCACGGTATTTATTTCACTCGCAAACGTTTGCTTTTACCAACCGGTCAGATAAAATGCCCGCTTTTCCACCGTGGGATTGCCGCCGATGTCTGCGAACGCCATTGAGTCTCAGGATGCGCAACCGATTGCGCCTATTCAGCATAACAGTGAATTAATTTACCGCCTCGAAGACCGTCCGCCATTGGCGCAGACCCTCTTCGCCGCCTGCCAGCATCTGCTGGCGATGTTTGTCGCGGTGATCACCCCCGCTCTGCTGATTTGTCAGGCGCTGGGTTTACCGGCACAGGACACGCAACACATCATCAGCATGTCTCTTTTTGCCTCTGGCGTGGCATCAATTATCCAGATAAAAGCCTGGGGCCCGGTGGGTTCCGGCCTGCTCTCCATTCAGGGCACCAGCTTTAACTTTGTTGCACCGTTAATCATGGGTGGCACAGCCCTCAAGACCGGTGGCGCAGATGTCCCCACCATGATGGCGGCGCTTTTCGGCACGCTGATGCTGGCAAGCTGTACAGAGATGGTAATCTCACGCGTACTGCATCTGGCGCGTCGTGTTATCACGCCGCTGGTTTCTGGCGTGGTCGTCATGATTATCGGGCTGTCATTAATTCAGGTGGGCCTGACGTCCATCGGTGGCGGTTACGCAGCCATGAGCGACAATACCTTCGGCGCACCCAAGAATTTGCTTTTAGCGGGGGTCGTGCTGGCCATCATTATTCTGCTCAACCGTCAGCGTAACCCGTATCTACGCGTGGCTTCCCTGGTGATCGCCATGGCCGCCGGATATCTGATGGCATGGGCGCTGGGCATGTTGCCGGAAAACATCGCCCCCACCAGCAGTCCGATGATTATGGTGCCAACGCCGCTGTACTATGGTTTGGGCATCGACTGGAACCTGCTGCTTCCGCTGATGCTGGTCTTTATGATCACGTCTCTGGAAACCATCGGTGATATCACCGCAACGTCAGACGTTTCAGAACAACCGGTTTCTGGCCCGGTTTATATGAAGCGCCTGAAAGGCGGCGTACTGGCGAACGGTCTGAATTCATTCGTCTCTGCGGTGTTCAATACCTTCCCGAACTCCTGCTTCGGCCAGAACAACGGTGTGATCCAGCTGACCGGCGTGGCCAGCCGCTATGTAGGCTTTGTTGTTGCGCTGATGCTGATCGTGCTCGGCCTGTTCCCGGCGGTGAGTGGCTTTGTGCAGCACATTCCGGAACCGGTTCTGGGTGGTGCCACGCTGGTGATGTTCGGTACCATCGCGGCATCTGGCGTGCGCATCGTGTCGCGCGAGCCGCTGAACCGCCGCGCAATCATGATTATCGCGCTGTCTCTGGCCGTCGGCCTGGGAGTGTCTCAGCAGCCGCTGATTTTGCAGTTCGCACCAGACTGGGTGAAAAACCTGCTCTCCTCCGGCATCGCTGCGGGCGGTATCACAGCCATTGTATTGAACCTCGTTTTCCCGCCCGAAAAGAACTGATCGACAACACAGCAGGCATGAATCGCCTGCCGTGAAATCTAAATACACCATTCCCGCCTTGAGGATTGCGTATAAATCGTGCATAACTCCTCTATGTGCGTTTGACGGGATGGAAGACCATGAAATTTATTGGAAAGCTGCTCATCTGGATCCTGATTGCGGTACTGATCGTAATTCTGGCTCTCTATATTCTGGTGCAAACCCGCTGGGGCGCGGCTCAGGTGAGCAGTTGGGTCACGGTGAATACCGATTACGAGCTCAATTTCGACCTGATGGATCACCGCTTTTCATCGCCTTCACATATCCTTCTCGAAAACGTCACCTTTGGTCGTGATGGCAAACCCGCGACATTGGTCTCAAAGACTGTCGATATTGGCCTAAGCAGCCGCCAAATCACCGATCCACTGCACATGGACACCATCACGTTGCGCGATGGCACCCTAAATCTCTCGCCACAAACCGCGCCGCTCCCCTTCCAGGCCGATCGTCTGCAATTGAATAATATGGCGTTTAACAGCCCCAACACCGAATGGGATCTGAGCGCGCAAAAAGTCACTGGCGGCGTCAGCCCATGGCAGCCAGAAGCGGGGAACGTGCTGGGTAAAAAAGCGCATATTCAGATGAGCGCCGGATCGCTCACCCTCAACGGCGTTCCCGCCAGCAACGTGCTCATTCAGGGCGAACTCAACGGTAAAGAAGTGGTTCTGAGCACCATTGGCGCGGATATGGCGCGCGGATCGCTCACCGGTACCGCACGGCGCAACGCCGATGGCGGTTGGGTCATCGACACTCTGCGGCTCAACGATATTCGCCTGCAAAGCGACAAATCGCTTCTGGATCTCTTTGCACCGATCACCACGCTGCCGTCGTTACAGGTGGGTCGTCTCGACATCACCGATGCGCGTCTGCAAGGCCCGGACTGGGCGGTCACCGATCTCGATTTAAGTCTGCGTAATCTGACGGTGAGCAAAGGCGACTGGCAGACGCAGGAAGGGCGTTTATCGATGAACGCCAGCGAATTCATTTACGGTTCGCTGCATCTTTTCGACCCGATTCTGAATGCGGAATTCGCCCCGCAAGGGATCGCGTTGCGTCAGTTCACTTCCCGCTGGGAAGGCGGCATGGTCCGCACGTCCGGCAACTGGCTGCGTAACGGTAAAGCGTTGGTGCTGGATGATGTCGCCGTTGCCGGGCTGGAATACACCCTGCCACAGAACTGGAAAACATTGTGGATGGAGCCGCTCCCGGAATGGCTCAACGCAGTGACCCTGAAAAAATTCGGCCTGAGCCGAAATCTGGTGATTGATATCGACCCCGCGTTCCCATGGCAAATCACCTCGCTTGACGGCTACGGTGCAAATTTACGTCTGGCGAAAGATCGCCAGTGGGGCGTGTGGGGCGGCAACGCCACGTTGAATGGTGCAGCGGCGACGTTTAACCGCGTGGATGTGCGTCGCCCGTCGCTGGCACTCGCAGCCGACGCCTCAGCGGTGAACATTACGGAGTTGAGTGCATTCACCGAGAAAGGGATTCTGGAAGCGACAGCGGCGGTCTCACAGTTGCCGCAACGCCAGACCACCGTGAGCCTGAATGGGCGCGGCGTACCCTTTAAGATTTTGCAACAGTGGGGCTGGCCTGAGTTACCGATTACGGGTGACGGCAACGTGCAACTCACCGCCAGCGGCAGCATTCAGGCGAAAGCGCCGCTAAAACCCACGGTGAACGGTAAGCTGAGCGCGGTGAATATGGATAAACAGAAGGTGGAACAGACGATGACGCGGGGCCAGGTGAGTACGACGTCGCAGCCGACTGTTACACCCTCACCCCAGCCCTCTCCCTGAGGGAGAGGGAGAAAACCGGAGCCAGCCGTCGCACTTGTTTCAGCGGAAACCGCACTGAACGATTCTCTCCCCCAGACTGGTATCGGAGGAAAAGCAGCACCAAACGATTCTCTCACCTGACTGGGACCGAGGGAAAAGCAGCACCAAACGATTCCCTCACCCTGACTAGGATCGAGGGAAAAGCAGCACCAAACGATTCCCTCACCCTGACTGGGATCGGGGGGAAACCCGAACCCAATTACGGCGTCTCTGTGCATCAATCCGCACCGAACTATTCCCTCTCCCTGAGGGAGAGGGTGAGGGTGAGGGCAATGAGAAAACGCAGCACTACAGCGTAACAACCACCTCATTCCCCTGGGCGCTCACCACCACGCCCCACTCGCTTCCAGCCTGAGAACCGCCCGTCACGCCGCTTATCCGCTGCACGTTACGCAGACAAATCGACCAGTTCAGCGCTTTGCCCTCAGCGCTAAACGTCACTTTGTCACCAATACGAGATGCCACCAGCGTAAACACTACCGAGCCGTCCGCCGCAGGTACTTCGCTTCTCGCCGTACACCCGTCCGCCAGACTAAACAGCTGGAATTGTGTCCCTTCGCTCCACGCATAATCAGGTTTCTGGCGATTGTTGCCGAGCGCCAGCAAGGTATTTTCGCGCACATAAACAGGCAGGCTCTGGAAGTCGTGCTGCTGCGTATGCCAGCGACTGCCCTGCACTTCGTCGTTATGCCACAGATGCGTCCAGCGGCCTTCCGGCAGATAAAACTGTACATCGCCCGCTGAAGTAAAGACCGGCGCAACCGCGATGGAATCACCCAGCATGTACTGGCGATCGAGATAATCGCACGCCGGATCGTCCGGGAATTCCAGCATCATCGCGCGTAGCATCGGCGTACCACACTCGCGGGCCAGCGCCGCCTGGCGGTACAGGTACGGCATCATCCGGCATTTCATCTGCGTGAAATGGCGCACCACATCACACGACTCGTCATCGTACGCCCACGGCACACGATAGGATTTACTCCCGTGCAGGCGGCTGTGACTCGACAACAGCCCGAACGCACACCAGCGCTTATAGACATCCGCCGGTGCCGTGTTTTCAAACCCGCCAATATCATGACTCCAGAAGCCAAAGCCCGACAGGCCGATAGACAGCCCACCGCGCAGGCTTTCCGCCATCGATTCATAGTTGGCATAGCAGTCGCCGCCCCAGTGCACCGGGAATTTCTGCGCACCGACGGATGCGGAACGCGCAAACAGGACCGCCTCTTCTTCGCCCACGGTCTCTTTCAGCACGTTCCACACCAGCTCGTTATAGATATAGGCGTAATGGTTGTGCATTTTCTGCGGATCGGAACCGTCATGCCACAGCACATCGGTCGGGATGCGTTCACCAAAGTCCGTCTTGAAGCAATCGACGCCGATATCCACCAGGCCTTTCAGCTTGTCGGCGTACCATTTGCAGGCGTCTGGATTTGTAAAATCGTAAATCGCCAGCCCCGGCTGCCACTTATCCCACTGCCACACCGAGCCGTCCGGGCGCTTCAGCAAATAGCCCTTTTGTTTCAGTTCCTGGAACACCGGTGATTTCTGGCCGATATACGGGTTAATCCACACGCAGACTTTCAGCCCTTTGTCCTTGAGACGGCGAATCATCCCTTCGGGATCGGGGAACGTCACCGGGTCCCACTCAAAATCGCACCACTGGAACGCCTTCATCCAGAAGCAGTCGAAATGGAACACGTGCAGCGGCAGGTCGCGCTCGGCCATACCGTCGATAAAGCTGTTCACCGTCGTTTCGTCATAATTCGTCGTAAACGACGTGGTGAGCCACAGGCCAAACGACCAGGCCGGCGGCAACGCGGGACGACCAGTAAACTGCGTATAGCGATCCAGCACCGCTTTCGGCGTCGGCCCGTCGATCACGAAATATTCCAGATATTCGCCTTCAACGCTGAACTGCACTTTCGAGACTTTTTCGGAACCCACTTCAAACGACACGTTCTCCGGATGATTCACCAGCACGCCGTAGCCGCGATTGGTGAGATAGAACGGGATATTTTTATACGACTGTTCAGTGCTGGTGCCGCCGTCGCGGTTCCAGGTTTCGACGTTCTGGCCGTTACGCACCAGCGCCGTGAAACGCTCGCCAAGACCGTACACCGCTTCGCCCACGCCCAAATCCAGACGCTCAAACACATAATTGCGCTCGGTGTTGCCGTCCTGCACATAACCGTTATTTTTGAGCTGACTGCCGGTGATCCGCTGCCCTTCACGCAGGAAATCCAGCGCCCAGGATTCGCCTTTGGTCACCCGCGCGCTGATGCTTCCGCTTTTCAGCTCGGCAAATTCTGCGTTGTTCTCGATCTGCACGTTTACGTCTTTCAGAACATTGAGCGGATAATGCGGGCCGTTATCCAGCGCGCCCTGGAAATGCTCGATGCGCACGCCGACGATCCCTTCCTGCGGAGCAAACAGGCGCACCGTAAACATCAAGGTATCGAGCTGCCAGGTGCGCTCGCGCACGTCACGCGGCGCCACATACACCACCAGGTCGTAGCCCTGCTGCTCCACGTCAAACACCTGTACAGGATACGTCACGTTCAGACCCGGCTGAATGAGCCAGTTTCCATCACTGATTTTCATCTTTCGTCCTCTTAGTTCTGCAATTCTTTGCTGACCGGCACGCTGTCAAATTCCTGCTGGTTGCGCCGCGCGCCTTGCGCCAGCTCGCCCATGATTTTGGTCAGGAAGGGGGTTTTCAGGGTGTAATAGCGTTTGGCGACAATCGCGCTCAGCACGTAGCACAGCGCTGGCGCCAGCGTGAACAGACCGATGATGATGTTGAGGGTGGCGCCGTTTTGCGTTTTGGCTGCGGCATCGTAACCGCCTCCAGCAAGCATCCAGCCGATCAACGCGCCACCCAGCGCCAGTCCCAGCTTCAGCACGAACAGCGTCCCGGCAAAGCTGATGCCGGTGAGGCGTTTACCGGTGGTCCACTCGCCGTAATCAACGGTGTCGGACATCATCACCCACTGAATTGGCGTCACCAGTTGATGCAGCACGCCAATCACGAAGATAAAGCTGAACATCATTACCGTGGCGTGCATCGGCACGAAGAACATCGCCACGCTCGCCACTGCCAGCAGGGCATTGGTCCACCAGAAGACGCTGACTTTGCATTTCCAGTCGGTGAGCGGCTTAGCCAGCGCGGAGCCGATGAGGTTGCCGACGCAATAGGTGGTGAGGAACGCGACGAAGATTTCCGGCGAGCCGATAATCCAGGTGCAGTAATACATCATCGCCCCGCCGCGCACGCACACCGCGAGAATGTTGAGAATGGTGAGCACGCCCACGATACGCCACTGGTCGTTTTGCCAAATATCACGCAGGTCTTCGCGCATGGACGTGGTGCTCGGCGGCACCTGGATACGCTCTTTGGTGGTAAAGAAACAGAACGCCAGCATCAGGAAGGCCACCACCGACAGCACGGCGATCCCGCCCTGGAAGCCCAGAGCCTTATCGTCGCCGCCAATCAGATTCACCAGCGGCATCATCAGCACCGTTGAGAGCATGCCGCCCGCGGTCGCCAGCACAAAGCGCCAGGATTGCAGGGAGATGCGCTGCGTCGGGTCGTTAGTAATGACGCCGCCGAGCGCGCAATAAGGGATATTGACCACGGTATAAAGCAGCGTCAGCAGCGTGTAGGTGATGGCAGCGTAGATCATTTTGCCGTTCAGGCTGAGATCTGGCGTGGTGTAAGCCAGCACGCAAACCAGGCCAAACGGGATCGCGCCAAACAAAATCCACGGACGGAATTTACCCCAGCGGCTGCGGGTACGGTCGGCCAGCAGGCCCATACAGGGGTCCGAAATCGCATCCAGCGCGCGCGCCAGCAGGAACATAGTGCCGACAAACCCGGCAGGGATACCGAAAATATCGGTATAGAAAAACATCATATACAACATGACGTTATCAAAAATGATATGGCTGGCGGCATCTCCCATGCCGTAGCCAATCTTTTCCTTAACATACAAGACTTCGCTCTTCATTGTTTTAATCCTTTGACGCTGTAGGGGCGCTGAGACCGGTTACAGACGTTGTAAACTATCCCTGATAGAGCAGGTATTCTGTTTTCTGGTTAATAACTTACGATTCTTCTTTTTTGTGATCGCGTTAAAACTCGCCGCACGCAAAGATAACCTGAGGATTTTCTTAAGATTTAAGGTAAACGAATTAATGCAGATCAAAAGAGACGTGAAAAAGATGTGCGAAAGGATGGGGTAAACGATTGAAAGTAGCTATACTGCGCTCCGCCTCCATGTAGCAATCGAGGCGCGGAAGATCGTCATCTCCGGTGAGGTGGCTGGATTTCAAATCCAGTTGGGGACGCCAGCGTTCCCGGGCAGGTTCGACTCCTGTGATCTTCCGCCAAAATAACTCTAAATTTCATTTACTGCTCTCTTTAAAAGAATAAAATCATCATGGCTTTTGGTGTTGTGATAATTGAATTATTTTAAGGAATAAAATGAACAAAATATTTGAAATGGAATATAAAGATATAATAATGACGGCAGCAGTAATTATTGGTCCAATTCTTGCCGTTCAAGCACAAAAAATTATTGAGCAATTTAGAGAGCGAAAACGTAGTCGTTTATCAGTTTTTAGAGTCTTAATGTCGACTAGAGCTCAAAGACTAAATCGAGAGCATGTACAAGCTTTAAATATGATAGATATTGAATTTTATGGTAGGAAAATTCCTTTCTTAAAAATCAGATATCAAACAAAAAAAGAGCAAGCTATAACACATGCTTGGAAAAGTTATAATAACCATCTAAGTAAGGTTCATGATTATCCTGACATAAACATATGGATCTCTAAATCAGATGATTTGTTCACTGAGTTATTATATGCTCTTTCCCAAGCGATGAATTATGACTTTGATAAAGTACAGTTGCAAAGAGATTGTTACCGACCCATTGCTCATGGTGATTTAGAAACTACACAGGCCAATATTATTAAAGGGCTTGAGAAAGTATTCTCCGGGGAAAATGCTTTGCCTATGTATATAACAAATTTTCCCGAAAATATCCCAAACGAAGGCGAAACCCCATCAGATGAACCATCCGATTTGGATGCTAATGTTCGCTAGTTAATTAAGCTTTAGGTTCGATTCCTTTTAGTCGCAAAGCCTCTCTTGCCAGCTCTTTCAACCAGCTGGCAAGACTCACCCCTTCCTCAGCAGCTACAGCATCCAACTGTTCTTTCAATGCCGGATCAATACGCATTTTAAACTGCGGAGACTGTCCGCCGCCTTTTGGTTTTTTTTCGCGCGATATGATTGACATGGGGCCACCTATCCAACTAATCTAAACATAATTAGGAGGCCACTTAATCCTCCTTTTAAGCAACGCTTCGATGTGCAGGAACACAAACGAAGCGTCTAACCTCACCAACTATCAAGGAGTTGATTATGGCTGATTCGCATTCTACCCCAGACGCCGCAGAAACCGGAACTGAGCGCACGATAATTGTGGGATATCGCCCGCAAGCTCTCGATAAATCCACGCCGAATATCATGCTTTCCGGCAAATGGCTGCGCGCCGCAGGGTTTGAAACCGGGCAACAGGTGACGGTCAAAGTCATGAACGGGTGCATCGTTCTGCTGGCTTACAACGAGCAGGAACAGCGGTTGCTGGGTGAATTAAAACAGGCGCAGGCGAAATTGAAAGGGATTGAGGGGGCGCTAGTCGGGATTCATTAAGGACGGCGCGGGCTTTTTCCCTTATCCCAACCCTCTCCCCGAAAGGGAGAGGGAAACGATCGCGCACGTCTTGTTGGTTGGCCGTTCTCAACGCCCGCTTTGTATAAACCCCATATGGTGACAAAATTCCACGCTCTGCGATTTTTGCTCGTTAACATCTACCTCATTCGCGTCAACATGGTAAAAGGCATATTTCAGCAATAATTCCCCTACATCTTTCCGCGGATTGCATCGTCGATAAAGGCATTTCGATACTTTTTCATCGACGGCTAAAAGCCATAAATTATTCCGGCGTTATCTAAAGCAATCGCGACCTGTAAGTTGGGAGGATAAGCGTTGAGCAATAACGGGCGCAATACCGCGATACCGCCGTCATGTAAAAGTGATCCATAGCGTGAACGGAGGATTCCCAGACTACGACGAGACGTCTGTATTGTGAAAGGATTGCAGTTTCTATTTTCATGATGGGATCATGCTGATGCAAAGGTTTTAAAGCTAGCGAGAACCATCACTAGGCCATCATTTCCCTTTCCCCCAACGAGATCCAAATATTTTCCGCACGATTTCGCATAAAACTTTTTTGTAAGAAGAGTATGAATCAATCTCAACCACAAAAAGTATAAGGAAATCATCATGTCTGTCCCCCGCTTATTTATGGCTTTACAATAAATCAGGCAGTCTCATCCAGGGCGGTAATCAGGTTCTTGGGCGTAAGGGCGCAATAGAAATGCAGAGTTTTAATCATGGGTTACATATCCCCTACGATCATAACTTTGGTCGGCTCACCGGAACTCGTGTTCATGATCAATTGAGTATTTCTAAAGAGTTTGATAAAGCAACACCGTATCTTTATCGTGCTGTATCAACAGGAGAACCACTTCAGAAAGCAATAATTAAATGGTATCGAATTAACGAGACGGGTATTGAAGAAGAGTTTATGCATTTTATTCTCGACAATGTGAAAATTGTCGCTGTGACACCCGTAATGCATAATTTTAAAAGTACATCTGGACTAAATAACAATCCTACTGAGTCGATATCTTTAGCCTATGAGAAAATCACTTGGTTATATCTTGACGGAAATATCCAATTCTCAGATTCATGGAATCAGAGGATGACAGCGTGATTCATTGTAATGTCGACTTTAATAACCTTTATGATGAAGGGCGTGTTGCACGCATTGATGTAGGGGGTGTTGGTTCATTTCCTGTATTCAGTGGCCTTGGCGAGTTAGCAAATAAATCCGAATGTTCATACCTGGCAAATGCAGCCGTTCCACCTGGTAGCTATTGGATTGTCGACAGACCATCTGGGGGTGCGCGGTCAAGTGCTGAAACATGGTTGAAACATGCCTTCACGGGGAATAATTATTACGACTGGTTTGCACTTTTTCGCAAAGATGGCGTTATTGATGATGTTATGCGATTTGATATAGGTACTTTCCATTACAACCGCAAACATTTTCGGCTTCACCCTCCCCGCCCCGACGGTTCAGGAATCAGTGAAGGTTGTATAACGTTCTTTCGTAGTACGGATTTTTACACGGTAAGAGCTGCACTTTTGCGAGCACATAAACATAGAATTCTTGGAGGAAATGAGTTGTGGGCTTACGGTGATATCACTGTGATCGGTAATACCGATGGGGCTTGCAATGTCCAAACGCGCTAAATGGCTACTGCGGACTTTCACTTTCCTGGTGATGATGTATCTTCTCTTAGTAAGTGGAATATTTTATCCGTTGGCTCAACGCCTGCAAATCCCCTTTGCCAGCTTTATGAATTATTTTAATTTTGGCGATCCCGTACTTTTTACAGATTATTACTCGGACAATCTCGAACACATCTGGTTATATATTTATGTATCTATGAATATTTTTTCGGGAGTCACTCTTGTCACATTTTTCGAATTCTTAGTTAAACTTGCAAAAAAGAATGGTTGAGGCCGTCTCTGCGGGCTTTTCCCCTTCCCCCACCCCTCTCCCGCCGGGAGAGGGAATCACATACTCAAACCCGCACCTCCAGCACCGCATACACTCCGTCTTTCGGCACCACCACGGTGACGTTTTCCGGCGGCACACCTGCCGCGATATGAATGTCCTGCAACTGCTGTAGCGAGCGCGGGAAGATGGGTGCCCAGCCGATGCAGCGGAGGATAAAATCAATCTGCGGGCTGGTCGTGAGCATATTCGACACAATCACCGCCCCACCGGGTTTAACCAGCCGCAGAGCGCGCTGCAGGAAAATCACTGCGTCGGCATCGTTGAAATATTCGAAAATCCCCAGCGCATCCACCAGTTCGGCCTGATGCTCGCCCAGCTCGAGCAGCAGATCGTCGTTGCGGATAAATTGATGAAGCAGATGGCGATTCAGCAGCGTCAGCTGCTCACCCACGTTTAACCCCTCCTGCGCCGCCATTGTCTCGGCCCACCGTAAGGCGACAGGGTCGTTATCCACGAGCGTAAGATGTACTTTTTGCCCATCCAGTTTTGCGGTGCGCAGCGCCTCCAGCACCGGGGATAGCCGCGCCGCTCGCCAGGCTTATCCAATCGCTTTCGATATCGTTATGGATGTATTTTTCGACCAGTGCAGCCAGCACCTGCGCGCGGGAGCGTACGCCGATGGCATCATTGGCGTGAATAAACCACTGGCGGCTTTCGCTGTCCATTTTGGTGCCTTCCGGCAGCCGTTCTTCCAGCGGATTTTGCACCACAAACAGCGCTAACGCCCTGGGGACAAGTCGTGCGCGCCAGGCCGCCATCGCCGGACGCGTGCGATACGCCTGTTCAGACCAGGCATGCCGCGGAGTCAGCATTGGTAACCCATTCTCGCCTTCCTCAAGCAGCGGCGGCAAGAGCTCGGGGTTAGCCTTCATGGCCTGATTCAGCGCGTTAATCTCTCTGACAACGTCGTCTTTCATCGGCCATTGATCGCTAATATCGGGAAATGACGCGCTAAAAATCGTCATGTTTTTCGGCGCGTCACCGCGAAAAGGTTGCCAGTTCATCTCGTTATCTCCCGTTCGACCCTAAACGGAAGTCTATCTACGCGCCGCGCCATTGCCCTACGAAAAAAGCACGAAATGACGCCGCGCGTTATGCTACTGCTTCACCCACACCAGTTGGTCGACGCGGAACCCCAGGCCGCGAGCGATGCTCACGTAATCCTGCTTCACAGCGTCCGGAATGGTCGGCGTGCGCGACAAAATCCACAGATAGTCGCGGTTCGGCCCGCTTACCAGCGCATATTGGTACTCATCATCCAGCGCGATCACGTTATAGCCGCCATAGAAAGGCCCGAAGAAAGAAACTTTCAGCGCGGCGGTGGTCGGCTCACCGGTGAAATACGCTTTACCTTCGCTCTCGTTCCATTTGTTTTTCACCGGATCGTAGCCCCGGTTGAGCACGCTTATTCCGCCGTCGCTGCGCTTACCGTACGTGGCAGTGACCTGCTCAAGCCCGCGCTCAAAGCGGTTTTCCAGACGGGCAACTTCATACCATTTGCCCAGATAGCGCCCGGCATCAAAGTGGGTGATAGGCTTAACGCCTTTCGGTGGCGTCGGGGATTGGCAGGCAACCAGCGTCAAGGCGATCGCAACGCCTGTCAAAACGGGCCATAGCTTCATGTGAACTCCTTTCATATGCTCGTGGGAGATATACCCAAAATAATTCGAGTTGCAGGAAGGCGGCGACACAGTGAGTCAAAAACTTGACTGGAGAAAACGAGTAATGCCAACGCCCCTGCAACGTGAAGTATGACGGGTATAAGTGTAGTGCACGCATCAGGCTCTTCATTCAGCCGACGAATATTCGTAGTATATTGAGACTAATCTTTCTGATCGGACGTATCCATGTCTTACTCCATCGGCGAATTCGCCAGACTTTGCGGAATCAACGCCACCACGCTTCGGGCATGGCAGAGCCGCTATGGTCTGCTGAAACCGCTGCGCACCGATGGCGGGCATCGGCTTTACAGCGATGACGATGTGCAACAGGCGCTCAAAATTCTCGACTGGGTGAAAAAAGGCGTGCCCGTCAGTCAGGTCAAACCGCTGCTGGCGCGCCCTGGCGTGCGACGGACCAACAACTGGGTCACATTGCAGGAGTCGATGCTCCAGCGGCTCAGAGAAGGCAAAATCGAATCATTGCGCCAGCTGATTTACGATGCGGGCCGTGAATATCCGCGCCCGGAACTGGTGACGCAAGTCCTGCGGCCGCTGCGCAGTTCTGTCTCGGCCAACACACCGACCATGATGACGCTGCGCGAGGTGCTGGACGGCATTATTATTTCCTACACCTCGTTTTGTCTGGAAGGCGATCGCAAAGCGCGCGGCGATAATTTCCTGCTGACCGGCTGGCACCTCACCGACCCGTGTGAAATCTGGCTCGAAGCGCTCAAGCGCACCGGCCAGGGCCATCGTATCGATGTGCTTCCACTTTCGCCTGCGGCGCTGGCACCTGAAATGTTTCCCGAACGCCAATGGCTGCTGATCACCAGTGGCAAATTAACCATTGCACGTAAAAAACAAATAGAGAAATGGCGCGAACAGGTTAATTTCCTCGAGGTCGTCACCTTGTAAAAATAACGGACGTACCAGTTATCACGGAAAGTTGAATATTATTTTTCCCGTAGAGTGCTAAATTTTTTCCTGTTATTTTCATCTGACAGGATTTCAACATGAATAAGATTTCTGGCCTTATTGTTCTCTCTTCTCTGGCATTCATTCCGGCGGCGTTTAGCGCCCCGGTCGGCACGTTGAGCGTGCACATTCTTAATCAGCAGACCGGGTTACCCTCACCTGACGTCACCGTAACGCTGGAAAAACAGCAGCAGAACAGCTGGACCACGCTGGCAAGCGCGAAAACCGACCCTGACGGACGCATCAAATCGCTTTATCCGCAGGAGCAGGATATGCAGCCTGGGGTTTACAAAGTGACGTTCAAAACCAGCGAATACTTCCGCAGCCAAAAGCTGGATTCATTCTTCCCGGAAATCCCGGTGCAATTCACCGTCACCCGCACCAATGAAAAGCTGCATATCCCTCTGCTGCTGAGCCAGTACGGCTACTCCACTTACAAAGGAAGCTAAACAATTTGTGGCGTTTAAACCAAAAATTAACGCCACAAAAACATTGATTATTAAGGAAAATAAAATTAAACCTCAATAAAACTTAGACAATAAAACACATTTGTCTAAGTTTTAGCTATACTGTTTTCATCAGCCCATAACAGGTAGCCAGAGGTGACGTCATGAACAATCAACCCGTACTCGGTATCAGCGGATGCCTGACCGGATCGGCCGTGCGCTTTGATGGCGGCCACAAACGGATGGGTTTTGTGATGGACGCCCTGGCAAAAGAGGTAACGTTCAAACCGGTTTGCCCCGAGATGGCGATTGGCCTACCTGTCCCACGACCTGCTCTGCGCCTGGTGAAAACGCCTGTCGGCGATATTCGCATGCGCTTCACCCATGCTCCCCATGACGATGTGACCGATAAAATGGCGGATTTTGCCGCGCAATATTTACCGTCAATCGCGAATCTGGATGGATTTATCGTCTGCGCCAAATCGCCAAGTTGCGGTATGGAGCGGGTGAGAGTTTACGATGAAGCGGGGAATCGAGGCGCGAAGGAAGAAAGTGGCATATTTACCGCCGCCATGATGGCGCGGTATCCGTGGTTGCCGGTGGAAGAGGACGGACGCTTGCACGATCCGGTGCTGCGGGAGAATTTCATTGCGCGCGTTTTTGCCCTTCACGAGCTGAACGCCGTACGCGCCAGCGGTCTGACCCGCCGTGCGCTTCTGGCCTATCACAGCCGCTACAAGCTGCAGCTGCTGGCACACAATCAAGCCGGATACCGTGAGATTGGTCCGTTCGTTGCCGCCATGCATGAATGGAAAGATCTGGACGCTTTTTTCGAAGCCTATCGGGAAAAGCTGATGGCGATTCTGAAACAGCCCGCCTCCCGGAAAAATCACACCAACGTGCTGATGCATATCCAGGGCTATTTCCGCGAACAGCTCAACACGCGCCAGCGCCTCGAGCTGCGTGAAGTGATCCTGAACTATCGCGCCGGATTGTTACCGATTCTCGCACCGCTGACGCTGCTGAAGCACTATCTGGCCGAGCATCCGGACGATTATCTCCTGACGCAAAACTACTTTAACCCCTATCCCGATGAGCTGGGCCTGCGCCTGGCGATCGCCTGACGATTTCATAACGCGAAGGCCCCTAGCCCGAGAGGTCCGAACACGTAATACCTTTAGACGACATCCTCACTGTCGTCTTTTTTTGGTATCGATAAAAATACTGTTATTATATACAGGTTAAAACAACATCGGATGCCAGTAATGATCAGAACGCTGCACATTGAAAACTACCGCTCCATTCGCCGTATGTCGCTGGAGCTGGAACAGCTCAATATCGTTTTTGGGCCGAACGGCACCGGTAAGTCGAATATTTATAAAGCGATTCACCTGCTGCACAGCGCGGCGCAGGGTCAGTTTTCGCAGGCACTGGCGAATGAAGGCGGCATTTTAAAGGTATTTTGGGCGGGAAAAACGCGCAGCGACCAGCTACGCCGCGTGAATCTGGCGGTGGAAACCGAAACCTACGAATACGAACTTCAGGTGGGATTTGTCGAAAAGCTGCCCTATCCCTCTCAATTCCAGCTCGACCCGGTCATTAAAGAAGAGACCATCTGGCTCAGCGATCACCATCGTCGCCCCTCGTCGCGCCTGATGCAGCGCAAAAACCAGACCGTTTTTCTTAACAACGTTCATCACGAGAAAGTGACCCACAGCGGCACGCTTTACGAGAATGAATCGGTGTTTGGGCAGTTGGGCGAGCCGCATCTTTACCCCGAGGTATCACAGATGCGTGAAGCACTGCGCAACTGGCGTTTTTACCACGAATTTTCCGTCTCTTCCGGCTCGGCGATGCGTGCCCCTCAGGTGGGATTCCGGTCACCCGTCTTAGCCAGCGACGGGGCAAATCTGGCGGCAGCGTTCCAGACGATTGTAGAAATTGGCGACGAACTGCTGCTGATGCGCATCCTCGATCAGGCGTTTCCCGGCTGCGTGTTTTACAGCGACAATTCCGACGGACGTTTTCGGATGATGATGCAGCGTGAAGGGTTAAGCCGGGCGCTGGAACCGGCAGAATTTTCAGACGGTACGCTGCGTTTCTTGTGCCTGGCGGTGGCGCTGTTAAGCCCGCGCCCGCCGGCCTTTATCGCCCTTAACGAGCCGGAAAATAGCCTGCATCCGCAAATGCTGCCCGCGCTGGCGAGCCTGATTGCCGAAGCCAGCCGCTACTCGCAGATCTGGCTCACCAGCCACTCGCCGGAACTGGCGAATTTAATCGAAAAACACTGCGCGTTTTCGCTCTATCAACTGTCGATGGAGGAGGGGGAAACCCGGATCGCACGACAGGCATAACGTGATTCAGTATCAGCGTGTTAACTCAGCGCATCATACCAATAAAGGGCCCAAGATACCCTATCCGACTCAACCATAAAAAAGGGCTCGTCAGGCCAGAACGCCGGAAATTTATGAGTTCTTTCATGGGGGCCAGACCGTCATTTTTGATATTCTCGCTCTTCGCGCGATATCGACAGTGCAAGATTAAAAAAACAATCCCGGCAATACCCAGGCCAAAATAACTGTCGGGGCTTCCCCAAAAGTGGGGTTGTTTTTTTACATAAATCATCCCCCATCCCCCCAGTAAAAAAATGATAAAACAACTGGCGGCAATATTCATATCGCGCTTATTTCCCAGCCCGAAAAAGATGGCATCAAAAAAATGTAGTGACGTGAAAGGCGCTTGCAGGCTTCTTTTTGTCGCTTTACTGAATCGATAAAATATTACTGTTCCCATGGTAAACGCAGAAAGTGAGATAAAAAGCAGAATATAAATATACATCATTGGTTTAATCCTTTCTGTTACAACAGAAATAGCATAGGGAAGGGAGTACACCACCGGACATCAAGGTATCTATTGCAGCTACAGCCATTTGGCAGGACAGTGGTGTATTTCCGCTACAGGTTTCTTTGATTGCCGCCGCCAGTACACTCGCCAGCGAGTTATTCTCCACTGCATTTTTACCGAAAACCGCTCTGATATTTTTATTGCCCGAAATTTCTCCAGGCTATAGCATGCTTTTGAGATTCTATTCCAAGATTTTGTACAATCTTACCCCATAATTCATCATTTCCATCTGATGCATTTACAAGAGACTCAACCAACCCGGTAGCTACCGCTGTGGCCAAATCATCATCATTGGATAGCATTCCATCTTCTATATGTTGGAACAACATGGCCTTATCAGCGTCGTTAAACATGTTAAACTGATTTACAAGAGATTTCCCTATTACGGAAAACAGCAATATTAACGGAGCTTGTTCAGGCGCCCAATAATCCAGGCATCGATTAACTGCATTCTTTATATACACTGATCGTTCAGTAAACATACTTATATAACTATTTGTTAAACTGTTCATCATTTACCCTTAAGTGCATTTTGCATGTCTTTAAGAACATTTTCAGCAGCGGCTTTATCACTTGTCGAAGCTTGCGGGTTTTTGTTTAACCAATCCTGTAAAGCTTTTGAATAAGTTTCAGCTTTTTCAATATGACCTCTACCACCGACTTTTTCGCCAGTGGCTATTTCGTACCGGACCGCATCAGCAGTGCTCCCGCTTCCGATCTTAGCTTTAGGTCTATATAAATCATCGATTATATTACTCAGATTCTCATTCTGGACATTTGGTTTTTCCATTGACGCTCGTAAAGAATCAACATACCTCTCGTACTCTGCCCTATTTTAAGGGTTACCCGTAGACTCATTTTTCCTGGCATTTTCCTCATCTTCAGGCCCATGTCCACCTGAAGTTCCAGTTCCAGTTCCAGTTCCAGTTCCACCATACTCAGCTTTTTCATCATCAGTAAGATTTTTACCGACATTAGGTCCAGTTTCCTGGTCTATATCATCCGAAGAACATGCACCTCCAAAGCTACATTGTGTCGCCTTATCAATGGCATCAAAAACATCATCCAGGGAAGAAGCCATTTTATCGTTAGCATCTTTGATGACTTTATCACCAGGACTAACAGGAACGCCTGGAATTGGGACCGGGATAGGGGCTGGTACAGAAAGAGCATTATTCTCAACCGCATTTTTCCCGGCCTGAGCGCCCGCCGTCGTGCCACTGGCGTTACCGCTGACGATGTTCCCCGCCAGTCCCGATGCTAGCGTTGCCAGGTTGCTGACCAGTTGCTTATCCGCTTCATCCAGATCGCTGTTACCCTTTCCCGCAGTTGAGCGGTAAAGCCGTGCGCAGCAGTGGCTGCCGCGCGGCAGAGGATAGGCGCTAAAAATCCCGGCTCGGTGGCCGGGATTTGTCATTTAACGTTTCAGGCTCTTATAAAAATCTAAAACACTGTCTAGATCACTTCTCCATTCAGATATTTTCATACCCTCTTCATTATGAGTAGTTCGCTCATCAATAAATTCGTTTATCTTCTCCGGAGAAAAAATTTTGTGCTCCTCAAGAAAGATAATGCTATTTTGCACATGAACTATTTCAGCCTTAAAGTATAACACCCAAACAAAAACAAAATTTGCTAGCTCAGGCTCATAGATTGAGACAGCAAGAGCTGCATGGTTTCTCTTTATTAATCCCTCTTCAAGTGACTTCAACCAACTTTTTTTATAATCATTAATATTCCAGTAACTTAAGGGAATATTCATAGATTCTCTAAAGTCACCAATAACGATTGACGCAGGTGCAAAAATCGCACCATCAATGTCATTCTGCTTATCCTCAGGGAAGATACCAAACATATATCAGTCCTTAATTTTGTTTAGCTCACTATCGTAACACCACAACTGCCGCCTGCGAGCTACAGACGCACTATTACACTGTGGGCTACTGGCGGCCCAACCAAGGTCAGCCGAACCCGCTGCCTCAACTGACCATCAATGGCCGCTGGCTCGGGTAAGCGCGATTCAACGTCACAGAGAACCCTTTCCAAAGCACGCGGCGGATGAAGATCGGTTATGTCAGTATCCGGCATTTTGACCCCCGCACCTGCATGACCACGTACTATTCCAGCGGCCCCAGCCGGCGCCTGAACGGCAACTGGCTGGCAGAAGCGGGATTCAGCACCGATACGCCGGTGATAGTCAGCGTGGAACAGGGAAGACTGGTGATCGAGCCGGTTAAGGGCTGACGGGTAAAAGACGATCCCGGCGCAAGGGCCGGGATCGTCTTTAGGTATGAGATAATTTATCTATCTTTACTATGTCCATAACCACTTGGCTATCAAGACTGGTTTTATCCAATTGATTTAAGAAAGAACTAATGCGTCGAAGAGAAGGCAACGAAGACTTTATCTCACCATGACCTAAAGAAGCTATAGAGGATATTAATTGTCCATCATAGTCTTCCCCAGCCAGAGGATCTTTCTGTAAAATAATTTCAGCCTTTGGCAAAATATATTCCAAAAATATATCTTGTCTTATTGCTCTAGCAACATCACCAACTTCTAATTCATCGATAGGGACATCCAGAATTCCGCTAAACCATTCATCCAAAGAAGAACGACTGTTGGGTTCATAATTACTATTATTAACCAATAACAACTCTCTAAATGTTGTCATATACCATGACCCTTTATTGCTGATTCAAGTTTATTAATGGCATCAGTTGCTCTTCCATATGCTGCTTGCGCTTCGGGATTATTGACATTTTTTAAGGTGTTCGCATGATTTTTCAACCCATTGAGAGTGTCTTGCATTTCCTTCATATGATTCCAATATTTCCCACCGCTATCTGGTTTTATTATCGGATTACCATCCATATCTTTCAACGTACCAGTAATATCATGATCCTTGATCGAGTTTTTTATCAAATTATCAATCTTCCTGATTGAGCTTTCCTGCTTCTGATTCAGCTTTTGTTCAGCGTTCTTATTTTGCTGATTAGAATCATTTTCCGGCGGTGGTGGTGTACCGGTTCCTGAACCGGTACCACCCAACTCAGCCTTCTCCACATCTGTCAGATCTTTGCCAATATTTGGATTGGCGGCATTTCCAGAGTCGTACTTATCCTGCAGCGAACTGAGATACTTACTGGTGACCTCATCATTACCCATCATTTCAAGGGTAACAAGATGATCCAGTTCATCAGCAGTCAGCTTGTCGGCAAGTGTTTTCGCCACGGCGCCAGTAATACCGGCTTTGACCCCGATTTCCAGCAACTGTTCAGCGACTTTTGTACGACAGGGAGCTGCAATCGCACACCCTTCTACCAGAGCCTTACCGAGCAGGTTATTCTCAACAACAACTCGATCCTGTGCACTTTGCTGTGATGATAACTGTTTTTACCTTTACTATAAGATATCTAAATCCGTTTTCTCTGTTGTAATTCCGGAACGGCAACTTTTTGCCCCGACGCGCCTTTTTCGCCTGAGCAAGCTACCGCTTCGGCTAACCTAAGTCCTATTTGGATCGTTAGATTAATCCGAAGCTTTCCCGTCATATGTGAATCCACCTTTGATTCCGGGATTCATCTAACTTACTTTTTTTTCTGTTCTTCGTAATTTTGCAGATATTCTTTTAGAGGATGTGCGGTACCAAACACATGAATCTCACCCGTGTCTTTATCAACTATAAAAGGAGCGTTTCCAGCAAGTAATGCAGAAGTTTCTCCTGTTTCGAGATACTCTCGGGACTGAAAGCAAAAAAACCACCCTTCAGAAAAACGTCCTAAAGACGTTATCACCACAGGGATATCAGCATCACCTAGATAGTGATGGGCTTTTTGTATAGCATCTTCAAATGTAATCATTAATTAGTTCTCAACATTTTGAATGACTCGAATTTGCTAAGATCAGCAACTTTACCAGTTTGACCATCCAGGAACCGAATTGTCCCATTTTGGTTAACGACATTGAATACATGCCCTGGCTGATCTGGACCATAAGAGCCATAAATAATACCTCTAGCTCCATTCCCCGCATCTAACATTTTCTGCGCAATGGCATCAGGAGTGGATATATTTACAAACCTATTCCCAAATTGCCTCTCAAGAACAGTTAATGAAACTCCTGCTGTTGAATTTATAGGCAATGCAGATGCAGGATTACCCGCTAAAGTGGCATCCGTTGCTACGGCACAGTTTACACAGTTGTGCGTACGACCGGGCTCAGGGTATCCAGGATTCACGTCTCTAATTGAACCAGCAGTAGGAGCTTCCCCGCCCCACCAATCGCCGCAGTCGTATGGATGACAGTCATTGTGTCGTAAAGCGTTGAGGCCGTTTCCAGGCTTACACCCCAGTTCTGCACAATACGCTGAACATCGGTATCGCGCTGTGCTTTCGCATCGGCAGTAGCGTATTGCCATTGCTGCCCGGCAATTTTATCGGTACCGTCCTTGTACACGCTGCCAAGAGTACCAACATACTGCCCGTCCATCTGCTCATCATAGCTCCGGCCCATCGCCGCCAGTTCCTGACGCATCCCCTTACAGGCATCTGGCGACACTCCATTACAGGCTTTATCCAGCGCAGTATCGAACGCTTTATCTTTCGCATCGAGATCAGCAACCAGTTTTTCAGCCTTCGCTTTCTGGTCTGCATCTTTGATGTACGGAAGTGACCACTTCGCATCCTGCCTTTGTTTCTCATCTTTAGCAGACAGTGAGTTATTCTCAGCGCAGCCGTGGCAACCGCGCGGCAGACGACTGGCGAAAAAAATCCCGGCGCGGTGGCCGGGATTTTATGTTTATTTTATAAGGGTAACTCTGGATAAATTATCATTCTGATTAAATTGTAAATGAAGGGCATACCCATCTTTTTCATACTTTATCCAACGATCAATATAACCCATGAGCGCATCCATTTTCCCACCACCTGAAGCCGAAGGGTGGCCTAATATTTGAACAGCCTCATGCTCCGAACTGTTAATCGATACTGGTAGCTCCCCTTTATACTCAGAAAAACCCTCGCCCTGCTTTGCATAAAAAGTAATCTGATCTACAACTTCATCTTCTAATAAAAATGAAACACCTGAATGTAAAAAAGAGTAATAATTTCTGTCACCTAAAACACTCTCCTCAATTGCAGGCAACTCATTAAAATCACTTGAAATTTCAATAAACTTACCATCAAGTTTTGAGCAACCTAATAACTTAATAAATTCATTCCATATCAACATTATTTTGTTACTCCTGTTTGAGTATTTCTTTCCTTGAGTTGTCTTATTGCATCATCGACCAGCTTAGGATCATATCCCCGATCCAGCATATTCTTTCTCAATGCATCTGTATCACGACATTCTGCACCACAAAGATTTATTGCGTCTTGTTTTACCTGGGATGGAGTATTTTTACCACCATAAGTAGGGCCAGCCTGATGTACATCTTTAGGTACTTCAATAGTTGTTGCATTGTTATATAAGGTTTTTTCTTCTGCTGGAGTTAACTTTCTCCCCAGCTCATTTTCTTTTGCCTGACGGATAGCAGCAAATGATGGGATATGATCGTGCTCTAATCCGTCGCCAACTACTGAACGATCTTTAAGTTCTCTATATGAACCAACATCTAATGGCTTGACTGCCTGAATCTCATCACTGGCCTTATTAATCAGTCTTGAAGCTTCAGCCACATCACCTTTCTTCAGCGCCGTTTCTGCTGCCTTGATAGCTTTACCTGCCGCATCACCTGCACCCGGTATCAGCCCAATTGCCGCCGCAAGATAATCCAGTGCCGACTGCGCTTCCGCAAAGCTTTTGATATCACCCACAACAGGCACGAAGTCAGCGCCCAGTGATCCCGTTTCTTTCAGCGCTTCACGCCGCTCTTCGTACATCTTCACCGAGCAGGCTTCGGCGCTCATTCCGCCGCAGTTTGCCTTTTTATATCGCTCGTTTTCGGCCTCAACGTACTCGCCTGCCTTCTGCTCAAGCGTCTTGCCTTCAGCCTGCGCCTGCGCAATATCACTCAGCGAGTTATTCTCAGCCGCATTTTTCCCGGCCTGAGCGCCCGCCGTCGTGCCACTGGCGTTACCGCTGACGATGTTCCCTGCCAGTCCCGATGCTAGCGTTGCAAGGTTGCTGACCAGTTGCTTATCCGCTTCATCCAGATCGCGGTTATCTTTACCCGGGAAAAATTGCGCTTTTATGGCGCGTGCGGCAAGTTCTCCCGTCAATGCTCCCGCAGCACCTGCACCGGCACTCTTACCCTGCAACGAGGCCACCACGCCGCCCAGCAGCGCATGAGCTATCAGCGCGTCATTGTCGCTGAGGCCAGAATGGTGCCCGATGATATTTGCCAGCTCCGGGGCCGATGCCGCTGCCAGTGCGCCCGCAAGGTCGCCACCACCAGCCAGCACGGTCAGGGCTCCTGTGGTTGCCTGAATACCGCGCTGAACCGCACCACCCGTGCCATAGAGCGACGACGTATTGTTGTACGCACGTTGTTCCACAGCAGCATCTGTGACCGCTTTTCCTTCAACAGCCAGCTGCTGGCGTGCTTCTTCCAGTGATGCCGGGTCTTTCGCTGCTTTACGCCCGGCCAGCTCGCCCTGCGATCTGGCTACGTCTGCGGCCTGACCCGCGATATCACTGATAAGCCCCACCGCTTTCAGGCGGTTCTGCTCTTTTTCCTTATCGAAGATCGGGCTGATGCTGTCATTGGCATGCGCCGTGTCGCGACTCAGGTCTGCCACGTCCTGTTTCTGGCTGGCCTTATCGCGGATGGTGACAGAGCCGTCAGAGATTGCTGCCTGAGATGTTCCCTCTGCGTGGCCTTTGCTCCCACCGCCTGCCAGCAGGGTACTTGCCGCATTGCTGGCAAACTGCCCGGCGATACTGCCCCCGCTGTTAAACGAGCCGCCCGCGTGCTGAGTTTTAAAATCCGCCTCGTTGTGGATATCACTAAAGCCCAGCGTCCCGGTGTCGAGGCTATTTTTATCTGCCGTCGCCGTCGAAGCAATGACCGCACCGTCGAGCTGAGTGTGATTGCCAACGGTGATGTCGAAGCCACCAGCACCGGCAAACAGCCCGGTCTGTTCGGCCACGGAGTCGAAGCGACTCTTCATCTTATCCTGGCTGACGCTGATGTAGCCCGAGCCGGTCATGGAGCCAAACGTGAAGCTGCCTCCTCCCGCCACGCTGGTCTGTTTGCTATCGTATTTATTCGTGTCCTGCTGGCTGCTCATCAGCAGGTCGTGACCGACGTCAGCGATAATTGTATTGCCGTTGACCTGCGCCCCGTCGAGTACCGTGTCATGCCCGCTGTTGATGGTCACGGTTTTGCCGCTGTCGATCGTGGTCTCGGTCCAGTCGGTACCGTTGCCTTTGTCCTTGCCGTGCGCAGAGTTAGCGTTGGCAAATACACTGATGCCCCAGCCACCGCTGCCGACGCCAATACCGACCCCAACGCCCCCACCGCTGCTGCTGTTCTTGCTGCTGGTTTGCTGAGTGTTCGCTGCCCCTGCGAGCACAATATCGTTCTGTGCATCCAGGGTGGTGTCGCCGCCCGCTTTCAGCTGGCTGCCCGCGATCACAATATCGCCACTATTCGGGCCTTTGCCTTTCCCGTTCGCGATGATGGAGAGGTTATTGCCCGCATTCAGCGTGCTGCCCGTCACCGCATCGCTTTTCGCATGCTGTTCAGATTTAGACTTCTGCGTGGTCAGCGAGGCACTGACACCAATTGTATTGGTGTTTTCAGGCTGTTCACCCCTGGCGGCGTCCAGCGCGACACCCTGTCCCGCCTGCACGCCGGAGAGCACCGCTTTTGTGGCCTGCAACGCCGCCACGCGACCATCACTTTCCTCTTTCGCGGCCTGCGCCGACTGCACCGCGCTGTTAATCGCGCTCCCTACCGCACCCGAAAGGGCGACTGTCAGGCCGCTGGCTTTTTGTTCAAACGTCTCATCACGCGTGCGTTTATCGTGCCCCGGTTCGATGATGACGCTATCGCCCTTCAGCGCGAGATCTTTGCCCGCCACCAGATCCGCGCCGCCGACATGGAGCTGATTACCGGCCGCGATATCAACATTGCCGCCCGTTGAGCCCACGGTGCTAAAGCTCTGGCTCTGAGTAGTGCCCTTCTCACGGAGATCGTGCGTGGATTTACTGCTGCCGATGGTGAAACCAATTCCACCGGTTCCCATCAGGCCGCTTTTTTTCTCCTCTTTGAAGCGCCAGTCGGTGTTGCTGTTGGTCGCCGCCACAATATCGACGTTGTTACCGGCTTTCAGCCCAACCTCATCTTCGACGACAGTCGGGAATGTTTACTGGATAATTAATTTTCTTAAATGTTTTAAGCTAATGTCATTAACATCCATTTTAAGATCATTACAAATATTTATAGCTAAATCATACTCAGACTGACTAATCGGTACTTCATACTCGCTTAAATGATCGCAAATCGTTTCAAAAGCTAACCCCTCTTTCACCATGCCCTACATACCCTACGGCATCCTGAAGCATTTCATTATCTAACCACCCCTTAAAAAGGTCGCCTAAAAAATATTTTTTAATCTAAATCAATCATTTAAACACCATAATTGTTTAATCTTTTTATAACTTCTCGGTATCAAGCCATTATCAGGAAAAGCTGTAACAATTTTGCCCCGACATGCGTTTTTGGCCGGAGACGCTGCCGCACCATTATCCACATCAGCATGGAAGACGTGATGCCACGACACACGCCTTAGAAGCGTCTGTAAGTGACTGTTGTCAGTAAAGCCGCGGGATATGCGTTGCCAGGTTTATTCTGTATCGCCCGTGCTTTCACGCTCTGCCGGGTGGGTCGTGGCATGCACCGCCTGTAACGCCCGCACCGATACCTGCGTGTATATCTGCGTGGATTCAACACTGGCATGGCCCAGCATCGACTGTATCCAGCGCAGGTCTGCGCCGTTTTCCAGCATCTGGGGTCGCCATCGCGTGGCGGAACAGGTGACAGCTTCCGTGCGCTCCCAGCCCGGAAGCTTTCATGTAGGGGCTAACGGCGTTAGTGACGCCGTTCGGCCCCAGTCCTTCCACACCGTCGAGTGCGATTAACGGCGCCTTACAGTGCGCATTGACCTGCACCTGCGGCCGCACATGGTGGTCAGAATTGATAAACTACGTTGTAGCTGCTACCGAGTTCTTCTTGTAACTTTATTGCTAGCTTCCTGCCATCCTCAATGAAAACACTCTCCATCATTTCATTTTCAAACCCAGACGAGGCCGGATCATCCATATTAAGAGTCAAATCATATCTCGCAGCCCAATCATGCAAGTTATTCTTAAGTTCTAAAGAAATAGGCAAATCATCAGGAGATATGTCACCAAAATCATCTGATTCCATTCCCCATAATGGGTGACATTGATAGTCAGCCATTAGTTTTATTTTTTTCATTTCACCGCACCTCTAAGGTTTGCTCCGACGATAAATCCATTGTTGCCAACCGTTACCGCGATATTATATTTCTTGTCATTATCGTCGTCTCATATATTGGCCGATCAGCTCCGCTACCGCCATGCTATCAGCCAGCACATCACCATATTTCTGCTGTCAAGTCGTAGGATTGATCGCACAGTCTCTGATAAGCTGCTGTTGCTGGGAGGTACTTGTTCCTCATACTTTCTGATAATGCCATCACAGTCACCGCCGCCGACCTTACAGGATTTCATTTCAGCAGACCAGGCACCTATCTGTTTGCTGCTAAGATAGTTATTCTCAACTTGAGATATAACTATTTAAATAAATGCAAATACACCCACAAAATGTAAGCCAGCCTGACCACCCACAGTATTATGTAACGTGGTTTTAAAGCTAAATTCAAAAAAAACTCTCTAAATATAAGTGTTTTTTGACCACTCTGAAAAAGTTATCCCTGAGCAATACCTGCAGTGAATAAATAATAGAATAACAGGTATCATCCATGCTAATTCCTCAGCAAGATTCCCCGCCCCTCCAGATCTAAAAAAATCAGAAAAAGATAAGAAAGCAAATGAAAGAATCATTGTAATAGCGGCCCCGTTAGCCTTCCATCCCGAGCTAAAGAGCATGAAATCAAAGAATAAAAAAAGTCTCTTCCGAACTTAACACCCCCAATTACCTTATATATAAAATGAACAAAAAAAAACACTTGTGATCAACATGAATAATGCAGCAAGCGTCATGAATAAATTTGAATTATTTAAAGTCATGTCGATAAACCTCCTTTGTCCCGCTTCCATTAACGTCTACACCATTAAATTTTGTTCCAGATATACCCCAAGATGGGCCGACTCCAATATACAAGCTAATACCATCTTTACTATTGGTCACACTGAATGTCCCAGCCCCATGCTTGCATTGAATGAATAATCACTAGTTGGTGTTCCAAAAGTACCTTGCAAATATGGGCCAAAATTTAAGCCTACGGAACCCCCAGTTTGCAATCCAACAGTAGTGGAATCTCCACCGTTAGCTGAAAAATGATTGTCATCTATTGTGGTACCGAAAGTCTCACCTTTCACAAGTAAACCGCCATTGACACTCGCTTGCACTGTGGGGTGAACTTTATATTCAGTCCCCCATGACGGCCCTATATGAGAAGCATCTATTGCATCACCAACCTCTTCGGCACTCTTTCCTTGTTGATTCGGACCAAACGCCAGAGAAGTATCCTGCTGTACGCGAGGCGGCACAAGCCCAGACATTGAGTTATTCTCAACAACAACTCTCTCTGACGCGGATTCAGCAGGCCGCGCAGAGTTTTTCCAGCACACTCAGCAGGTTAGAAGTACTTTCTCCACTGTATTTTAATGGAGAGGCACCAGTGCCCTGATACGCGATTTTGCTCCCCGTTTTCCATTTTCCATTTTCCCGGTGCTATTAAAGAGCATACTCCCAAAGGACTACGTACTATTCCTGCCAACCCAGTCTGCACCTGAACGGTAACTGGCTGAGAGAGGCGGGATTCAGCACCGACACGCCGGTTTTTGTCAGCGTGGAAGAGGGACGACTGGTGATCGAGCCGGTTATGGGCTGACGGAAAAGAGAAGATCCCGGCGCTAAGGCCGGGATTTAGTTTATAGATATTTAGCTGGTACATGAGATAACTGCTCTTCTAAGGGCCAACTCTCAGGCTCAGATTTTTTATGGTACCACTTGGCACCATTATCTAACCATTTCGACCGGTACATCTTAATTCCCTGTAAGGTTGAATCTTCATAGCCAAACTCTACTCCACAACAATCACATATATCGTATGTTGGTGATTCACCATCATCACCCCAGGGAGCATCTACCTGTTCGGAACCACATATACGACAAATATATAGCTCATTATTTTTGTGCATTGAAATAGTCCAAATTTGTTGGATAACCATGATCTTTTGGATCCGGTCTAAACATTGTTTTTGGCACGCCGTCAGCATTTTTTACGGCAAAAGTATTAGATGATTGGTTGTAATAAATCGTATCACCGTTTTTACGTGTTGTTGTAAGCGTACCTGCGGGCGGATTATTTACAAAGGTATGAGTGGCTTCCGCATATTGTTTTGCATTTTGATACTCCGGAAATTCTTTCCCATGTTTTGTCCAGTGCCCCTAAGCATTACTCACAGGCTCCGCTTTCTTGGTTTCTGTCCAGATCTGAGTATCTTTAGATTTACCACCTTTCAGCAGGTCTCCATCTCATCTATCACGCCCATCTTCAGCATGGGGTTAATGTCGTAGATACATTGGGTTTCGATTCCTAACTTGAATCATCCGAAGAACATGCACGCCCAAAGCTACACTGAGTGGCTTTATCAATCGCATCAAACAGATCATCCACAGCTGACGCTATTTTGTCATTGGCATTTTTGGTGACCTAATCTCCCGGGCTTACCGGAACCCCGGGAACAGGCACCGGAACCGGAGGCGCAACACCCAGCGTGTTATTCTCAACACCATCGTAAGTGCCTATCCGTTTATCTAATTACTCTTTTCTTAGGTATACCAGCAAACCATTTGTATTATTTATCCTCTGCGGGCCTCAGCCCTGGCTGTATTGCCCGGCTATCTTGCGGGAGGTGTGAAGTACACGCAGGATGCGCATACGAGCGCTTTCTGCGACATACACGATGATGAACGGGAAGTGCGGCACCACCAGTTTACGCTGCTTCTCTAAACGTCCGGCTTTCACTCCGGCAAGCGGGTTTTCCGCAAGAATAGTGACCATACCTGCCAGACGGTCGTCAGCCGCGATAGCCACCATTGCCCCCGCCTCGCGGTTCAGGTACCGGAAGAGGTTTTCTCTGTCATGCTGTGCGCGTTTTCCCACTCAACCCTGATGCTCACGCTTACCCCGCATGGCCTGTTGTTTCAGCGTGTTCATCCGGCTTTCCATATCATCATTGCTGATGTACTCACCTTCACCTGCATCATGGCGGCTGAACGCCTGGGCTATCTGTGTTTCCAGCCAGCCTTCATGCTCGCTGTTCTGGTAGCGGCGCTCTTCTGCGGCCAGCTCTTCGGCCCGCTGGCGCATCAGTTCCGTCAGGCTCATCTGCTGGCGCTCTGCGGCCTGCATTGCCAGCCGCTTGGTTTCTTCGTCGATACGGAAGTGGATAGTGCTGCTCATCGTCATAACCTCACGTGGTGTCAGTTGTGTTGTCATTATGATGTCACTCTTCCGTATTGTCATCTTTTGCCATGCATCTGTATTTCTCCGACAGACGGGTGAACACGCTCTCTGCACTCAGACTGTCACCGCTATTGATGCCTGCGGCAACGTCATCTGTCAGCACTTCTGCGTCACGCTCTGCCGGGTACGTCGTGGCATGCACCGCCTGTAACGCCCGCACCGATACCTGCGTATAAATCTGCGTGGATTCAACACTGGCATGGCCCAGCATCGCCTGTCTCCAGCGCAGGTCTGCGCTGTTCCCCGGTATCTGCGTCGCCATCGCGTGACGGAACAGGTGGCAGCTTTCGTGCGCAACCAGCCCGGAAGCTTTCATGTAGTGACTGACGGTGTTAGTGATGCCGTTCGGTCCCAGCCCTTCCACGCCATCGAGTGCGATGAACAGTGCTTTACAGTGTGGGTTGACCAGCAACTGCGGCCGCACATGATGCAGATAACGCTGTATCCACCACAGCGCACGTTCACCCACCGGCACCACACGGTCCTGCTTTCCCTTGCCCTGCACGATGGTCAGGGTGCGGCGGTTCGCATCGACGCTGTATACCTCAAGTCCTGCGGCCTCGCTGCGTCGTATGCCCGTGGACCACAGCACTTCCATCAGCGCCCGGTCACGGATACCGCCGGGAGTCGTCAGGTCAGGCAGCGCCAGCACCTGCTCCACTTCATCCACGCTCAGGATGTAACGCGGCAGGCGCTTTTCCAGTCTCGGCAGCTCAAGGTCTGCCGCCGGGTTCGCCAGTAACAGGTTCTGTTGGGTCATCCAGCGGAACCACACCTGTATCGGCTGTACGGCCGTGCGCTGGGTCCGGGTGGTCAGCGGGTCGCCGTTGCGTTTGCGGTACTGGTACAGATGACGCTGGTAGCGTTCCAGCACCGGACGCGTTATCTCTGCCGGATGGTGCAGACCGCGTTCAGCCGCCCACAGGATGAAGCGGTAGCTGTGATGGGTCTGCACCTTAAGCGTGGTTTCTGACCAGTTGCGCTCCCGTCGCCACGCCACGAACCGCAGCAGCAGGTTATACAGGCTTTTCGGGTCGGAGGCAGGACCGACTGCCTGACTGTCTTTCACTGTGACTATTTTTCCTCTGCCATGATATTGCAGATGCAGTTTTAATGTACTGTTACGCATGACTGATGCTCCTGTATGCTTTTCCCACGCATCACCATGCATCACTCACGCTCTGTTCCGCATTATCATGCACGCCCGTGCACAGGGGCGCATGATTACGCATCGATAAATAAAACGATACCAGAAGTAATATAGTAGGCTTATTTTTGGCGACCCATGGAAGGGATTCAAAGGGCAACCCTTTAGCACGCGACTGTGTATACAGTCGGTAACGTGCCTCTGTCAGATAATGCAACTAAAGACCAAATCAGGGGAGTTTCGTTAAGTTGCATTAAATTTCATTAATGCCAGTTCTTGTTGCAATAAGTTGCACTAAATTTCATTAATTTGAATTAACTATCGCAACAAAAAAAATTATCAACAGTAGATCCACCCAGTCGTTTCTCTGCGATACAAATAAAACATCACGGTTCATTTTTTATTAAAATATTTTTGAGAGTTATTTATACTGATATTATTCGCCTTTTTTGTAGAGTCGGATTAGAGTCGTTAATAATATTTATGGGATTCACATCAGATTCAATGGCTAAAAAATGACGACTCTACTCCCTGTAAAAATCAGAGTGCACTCTAGAGTATACTCCACTTAAAGCCTTGCTACATGTGGGCATACTCTAATCAGACTCTAGAGTGTACTCTAATCAGAGTCTATGTAGAGTCGTCGGCGACTCTGTTTCATTATCCGGCGTTAAAATCACCATAACATTTTCCAATTAACCATATGAATTTAAACAATAATCATGCAAGATGCAATCTTGCGAGGGGTGTGGGGATTTTGAGGTGAGAAGCAGGCTATCGTAAAATAGCCTGCCGGAATGGATTCAGTATTTATCGAAATAATTGCGAAGCAAAAAAAAAATCCCGGCGCGGTGGCCGGAATTTCGCTTAGCCTTTGTAAGGCTGGTAGTCTTCATATTCCCAGGCGAATACTCGAGAAAGTTTTTGCGCTATTTCCATCCAGTCTTCCCCCTCGCACTCCTCGATATAATCTGTAATCGTCTTTTTAATTTCATCCAGATCGTATTTGCGAACCAGAAGAGTGTGGCGCATTAACCCCGGTACCCAGCGGTTTTTAGCCAACCATTCGGGGGTACAAACTAATACTTGATAATCATGTCCTCCCGCTTGCTTTTCAGGGCCAATACACAAATTTATCCATACACCAAAGCAGTCAACCTCTTCAGGTTGATAAGTTTCTGGAGTGTAATCAGCAGAATTAACTCCTAAGGATTTGAGTTGTCCTTTCATTGAGTTATCACCATGTGTGCATTACCGACTTTTTTTCCATCTATTAGTGTTTCGAAATTAGCCTGAACACCTGTCGGGCTTAATTCCTCTGGTGTATTTGGCTTCGATGCAGGATAGCGATAAACACGAGTTCCATCAGCGCTTATTAAACCTTTTCCATCACTAAGTGGCCTTGCGCCGTCACCCACCCAAATTTTCCCCAGCTCATCTGCTTCCGTTTTTGAGCCTGAACCAACACCATAATTCAGCTTGCCGTTGTCTCCCTTAACCACTGCTGCAAGCCTCGGATCCTGCTTCGCAATATTACTCAGGTTCTGTTGTACCAGATCGTCTTTCAGCTTTGGGTATGTCGCCACATTATAGGCGGAGATATCATCGCTGGCTTTATTGATCAGCCTCGACGCTTCAGCTACATCTCCTTTCTTCAGTGCCGTTTCCGCCGCCTTGATGGCTTTTCCTGCCGCATCACCGGCACCCGGTATCAACCCTACCGCTGCGGCAAGATAATCCAGTGCGCTCTGTGCTTCCGCAAAGCTCTTAATATCACCAACGACAGGAACAAAATCTACGCCAAACGAAGCCATATCTTTCAGCTCTGCCTGACGCTGAGTGTACATTTTCACAGAGCACGCTTCTGCGCTCATCCCGGCACAGTTTTCTTTCTTATAGCGCTCGTTTTCTGCCTCGATACGTTCTTTCGCTACCTGCTGAGGTGTCTTATTCTGAGATACCGCGTCCAGTACATCACTGAGCGCGTTATTCTCAACAACAACTCTCTCTGACGCGGATTCAGCAGCCTGTGCAGAGTTTTTCCAGAACACTCAACAGGTTAGAAGTACTTTCCCCACTGTATTTTGATGGAAAGGCACCAGTGCCCCGATACGCGGTTTTGCTCCCCGTTTTCTCTTTCCCCATCGCTGTTAAAGAGCCTGTAAACGCGATTCTACGCCAAAGATCTTTTTCCAAAGCACAGCGGCGGATGAAGATCGGCTATGTCAGTATCCGGCATCTTTACCACCACAACTACACTGCCACCTGGTTTTCCCGCAGCCCCAGCCTGCGCCTGAACGGTAACTGGATGGCAGAAGCGGGATTCAGCACCGACACGCCGGTCATTGTCAGCGTGGAACAGGGATGACTGGTAATAGAGCCGGTTAAGGGCTGACGGTTAATAAGAAGATCCCGTCCTGAGGCCGGGATTAGTCATAGCTATCAGGATGTTATTTCTCTGGATTGATATATGTATATCTACTATCTATTTCTAGTCCAAGATCATTAGCTATTTTAAGCACTTGTGTGTATTCATCTTTGCTAATCACAACATCATAATCAGCGATGTGATCACATAGCGTTTCGAATGCTAATACGTTCTCTGAGAACCCAATATAATCTAGGGCAAAGTCAACTAGCGAAGGATCCAATCGGTCCTTTAACCCTTCACCTAAAGATCTAATTTTGTCATTAATATCCATTGCGACCACACTATTTCTTAATTGGCTTTAAAGCTGGAGGTGTCGGATTATTATCCGGGAACGCTGTTACTATTTTCCCACTAGCTGGCTCGTATACCACACGAACTCTAACACCCTCTCGCTCTTCCCAGGCAACCCATCTTGCTGGTCTTCCTGCATTTGTATACGTCCCGCCCGTTCCGGTCTGGGCAAACCATTTGGTATCGGGTGAAGTGGCTATATCACTCACAGTATGAACAACCTTGTCTGCTGACCAACTTTGAGGGAAAACTGTTTTGCCTGGATTTCCGGGATACAGATGTCCACCTTATGTGGTGCTATCCCCATATAAAATATGCTGTTTCGCTTCCGGCGAAAGGATATCCACATATTTCTGGTTTGCAGGTGATAATCCAAGATCGGAGCTTTTCGCAACAGATAAAAACGCTTTAGCTGCTACATACTGAATCAGTTTTGCTTCACTCGTCGGCACACCACTCGCCAGGATTTCCGCCGCTTGTTGCGGTGTCATTTCTCCATTTGCGGTCAACGCACTGACCGGAACCCCAAAGAATTCGCCCCAGGCAGTCAACAGACCTTTAACGGCATCCTGCCCTTCAGGTATCTGACCCTGTGAGTTTTTAATCAGTGCTTCTGTTAACTCATCTGCCGTAGCGCCATTCTGGATCATACTGGCTGCAAGCGACTGCTGGGATAACCCCATATCAGCCATGCCTTTTCCGAAGCTGTTCGGACCCAGCGCATTATTCTCAACCGCATTTTTGCCAGCCTGCGAGCCCGCCGCTGCTGACAATGTGCTATCGCCTGCTAACCCTCCGGCTATTCCCGCTGAGATAGATGCCAGCGTACTGATCGTCTGCTTTTGATCTTCTGTCAGTTTATCTTTCGGTACATTCGGGTAAAGTTGGCTGGCAATCACTTCACCAACGGCAGCCCCGCGGCCCCTGCCATTGCATTGTTACCTTGCAACGCCGCTACTGCACCGCCAAGAATGGCGTGGGCAATCGCTTTGGTCGCAGGGTCATCATCAATACCCATATGATGACCGATAATATTAGCCAGCTCCGGTGCAGACGCTCCCGCCAGTGCGCCAGCGATATTGCCGCCTGCCAGCCCTTGAAGCGCTGCTGTTACCGACTGAATACCGCGCTGGAGAGTACTGCCCGTACCAAAGTTCGCCATCTCTTTTTGATAAGCCGGGGAACTGCGCAAATCCTTCACATACTGTTCGCGCTCTTTATCTGTGGCGTTTTCCTTAAGGGCAGGCACCTCTTTTTTCGCCGCTTCCAGGGCATAGATATCGCCTTGGGTTTTGGCAATATCCGCTGCCTGGCTACCAATATCGCTAATCAGGCCAACCGTTTTCAGGCGATTTTGCTCTTTCTCTTTGTCGAAGATCGGGCTGATGCTGTCGTTGGCGTTTTCGGTATCGCGGCTGAGGTTTGCCACATCTTGCTTCTGGTTAGCGGTATCGCGCACGGTGATGGTACCGTTCGCCACCGCCGCCTGGGTGGTGCCCTCTGCGTGCCCACTATGGCTTGCCGCTGAAATCATCCCACCCATCGAAAAATCACCGCCCGATGGCTTACTGCTGCTCAGGCTGATCCCCGTATGGCTCACTTTATAATCTGCTTCATTTTGCAGATCGCTAAAGCCGAGCGTGCCGGTATCCAGACTGTTTTGCGCGATACCGCCGCCAGATACCCGGTCAGCAGATTGGTACTCTCGCCAACCACCCCGCACGCCGCCATATCTGCCGTGATGCGCGCTGCAAGGTCGGGGGATTTCAGCAGGGCCAGCGCCGCCGCCTCGTCTTCGCCGCTGACCACAACAACTAGTCAGGAGTAGTTATTATGGCTAAGCGCGATTCAACGTCACAGAGAACCCTTTCCAAAGCACGCGGCGGATGAAGATCGGTTATGTCAGTATCCGGCATTTTGACCCCCGCACCTGCATGACCACGTACTATTCCAGCGGCCCCAGCCGGCGCCTGAACGGCAACTGGCTGGCAGAAGCGGGATTCAGCACCGATACGCCGGTGATAGTCAGCGTGGAACAGGGACGACTGGTGATCGAGCCAGTCAGGGGCTGACGGGTAAAAAGATCCCGGCGTGGTGGCCGGGATTATTGTTAATTACTAATTGATATTGAAGGACTAATAGAGGCTAAAATATCTATTACATCGTCCATAGTTGAGAACATATAATGAACGACTCCATCATGTATATTACCGTTTTGCTCATTAAACCATTCTAGATATTTAGATTTTTCAACGCGATAAAGTCCTGTAAGCATCATCCCTTTTTGCTCTTCCTGCATTTTCAATAGGTCACCTTCATCCGTCACTCGGAAGGAATAAATCCAATCGAACAGCACCTTAACTTTGCTGCCTTCAGCGTTATCACCTGAAGATAAAATCAACTCTAGGGAACCAGAGGAATATCGAAAATCCTCAAGTTGACTATTATGAAGAGAACCCTCAGCAAGGGGGATTTTAATCAATTTTTCAGACATATATGATTACTCGTCATACCTAAATTTGATCCTATTCTTCCCTGATTGGATCTCCAAAGTTGGGCGACCATCAGTACTACGCTCACGTACGATAACCGTTCGCCCATCGGGTAGTTTACCGACCCTTCCGCTTGGTATTTCTTTAATTTCTGTGGGAGATAAGGCATCGAACTCTTTATTAGCAGCATTACTACCACCTGTTCTTTCGAAAAGTTTTGAACGCCCTGTAGTTTCAGGCCCTTTCGATGATGTCGAGGTTAAATCCTCAACAGTAATATTTTGCTTTTGACTGTTCCGCGCATTCTCCTCATCCTGCGGCTCCCAGCCTCCCGGCGAGCCTGAACCCGCACCGCCAAGTTCTGCTTTCTCACCATCCGTCAGATCCTTGCCAATATTCGGGTTCGAAGCACTCCCTGAACCGTACTTATCCTGCAGCGAACTGAGATACTTACTGGTGACCTCATCATTACCCATCATTTCAAGGGTAACAAGATGATCCAGTTCATCAGCAGTCAGCTTGTCGGCAAGTGTTTTCGCCACGGCGCCAGTAATACCGGCTTTGACCCCGATTTCCAGCAACTGTTCAGCGACTTTTGTACGACAGGGAGCTGCAATCGCACACCCTTCTACCAGAGCCTTACCGAGCAGGTTATTCTCAGCCGCATTTTTCCCGGCCTGAGCGCCCGCCGTCGTGCCACTGGCGTTACCGCTGACGATGTTCCCTGCCAGTCCCGATGCTAGCGTTGCCAGGTTGCTGACCAGTTGCTTATCCGCTTCATCCAGATCGCGGTTATCTTTACCCGGGAACAATTGCGCTTTTATGGCGCGTGCGGCAAGTTCTCCCGTCAATGCTCCCGCAGCACCTGCACCGGCACTCTTACCCTGCAACGAGGCCACCACGCCGCCCAGCAGCGCATGAGCTATCAGCGCGTCATTGTCGCTGAGGCCAGAATGGTGCCCGATGATATTTGCCAGCTCCGGGGCCGATGCCGCTGCCAGTGCGCCCGCAAGGTCGCCACCACCAGCCAGCACGGTCAGGGCTCCTGTGGCTGCCTGAATACCGCGCTGAACCGCACCACCCGTGCCATAGAGCGACGACGCATTGTTGTACGCACGTTGTTCCACAGCAGCATCTGTGACCGCTTTTCCTTCAACAGCCAGCTGCTGGCGTGCTTCTTCCAGTGATGCCGGGTCTTTCGCTGCTTTACGCCCGGCCAGCTCGCCCTGCGATCTGGCTACGTCTGCGGCCTGACCCGCGATATCACTGATAAGCCCCACCGCTTTCAGGCGGTTCTGCTCTTTTTCCTTATCGAAGATCGGGCTGATGCTGTCATTGGCATGCGCCGTGTCGCGACTCAGGTCTGCCACGTCCTGTTTCTGGCTGGCCTTATCGCGGATGGTGACAGAGCCGTCAGAGATTGCTGCCTGAGATGTTCCCTCTGCGTGGCCTTTGCTCCCACCGCCTGCCAGCAGGGTACTTGCCGCATTGCTGGCAAACTGCCCGGCGATACTGCCCCCGCTGTTAAACGAGCCGCCCGCGTGCTGAGTTTTAAAATCCGCCTCGTTGTGGATATCACTAAAGCCCAGCGTCCCGGTGTCGAGGCTATTTTTATCTGCCGTCGCCGTCGAAGCAATGACCGCACCGTCGAGCTGAGTGTGATTGCCAACGGTGATGTCGAAGCCACCAGCACCGGCAAACAGCCCGGTCTGTTCGGCCACGGAGTCGAAGCGACTCTTCATCTTATCCTGGCTGACGCTGATGTAGCCCGAGCCGGTCATGGAGCCAAACGTGAAGCTGCCTCCTCCCGCCACGCTGGTCTGTTTGCTATCGTATTTATTCGTGTCCTGCTGGCTGCTCATCAGCAGGTCGTGACCGACGTCAGCGATAATTGTATTGCCGTTGACCTGCGCCCCGTCGAGTACCGTGTCATGCCCGCTGTTGATGGTCACGGTTTTGCCGCTGTCGATCGTGGTCTCGGTCCAGTCGGTACCGTTGCCTTTGTCCTTGCCGTGCGCAGAGTTAGCGTTGGCAAATACACTGATGCCCCAGCCACCGCTGCCGACGCCAATACCGACCCCAACGCCCCCACCGCTGCTGCTGTTCTTGCTGCTGGTTTGCTGAGTGTTCGCTGCCCCTGCGAGCACAATATCGTTCTGTGCATCCAGGGTGGTGTCGCCGCCCGCTTTCAGCTGGCTGCCCGCGATCACAATATCGCCACTATTCGGGCCTTTGCCTTTCCCGTTCGCGATGATGGAGAGGTTATTGCCCGCATTCAGCGTGCTGCCCGTCACCGCATCGCTTTTCGCATGCTGTTCAGATTTAGACTTCTGCGTGGTCAGCGAGGCACTGACACCAATTGTATTGGTGTTTTCAGGCTGTTCACCCCTGGCGGCGTCCAGCGCGACACCCTGTCCCGCCTGCACGCCGGAGAGCACCGCTTTTGTGGCCTGCAACGCCGCCACGCGGCCATCGCTCTCCTCTTTCGCTGCCTGCGCCGACTGCACCGCGCTGTTAATCGCGCTCCCTACCGCACCCGAAAGGGCGACTGTCAGGCCGCTGGCTTTTTGTTCAAACGTCTCATCGCGCGTGCGTTTATCGTGCCCCGGTTCGATGATGACGCTATCGCCCTTCAGCGCGAGATCTTTGCCCGCCACCAGATCCGCACCGCCGACATGGAGCTGATTACCGGCCGCGATATCAACATTGCCGCCCGTTGAGCCCACGGTGCTAAAGCTTTGACTTTGGGTTGTGCCGCTTTCGCGCAGATCGTGCGTGGATTTACTGCTGCCGATGGTGAAACCAATTCCACCGGTTCCCATCAGGCCGCTTTTTTTCTCCTCTTTGAAGCGCCAGTCGGTGTTGCTGTTGGTGGCCGCCACGATATCGACGTTGTTACCGGCTTTCAGCCCCACTTCACCGTCGCCGACCACCGAAGAGCCTTGCACCAGCAGGTTATTTCCCGCCGTGACCTTCACGTTATCCCCGCTCAGCAGCGTTCCGGCTTCGCGTGTCGCACTGCTTTCCTGGATGGTATGGGTGGTTTTTTTGCTGAGGAAACCGCTCTTGGTTTTGGTTTGCTCTTTGTAGTAGTAATCGCTTTCCGTCGTCGTCGTCAGATTAACGTCGTGACCCGCAGCCACACCGATATCGCCCTGCGCGGTCACCTGCGTGGCCTGCGCATTCACATCACGTCCGGCGATAATCGCGGTGTTGCCGCCGCTGGCGATTTCGGTTCCCTGCTGGCGCACGGACTCGTTAATAACGGTTTTCTTGCTCGACTTGTAGCTGTCGCCTTCGCCGGTCGACTGGGCCGCGAGATTCACATCGCGTCCGGCCTGTAGCCCGACGTTTTTCTCCGCCGCCAGCGCTGCCGCCTGTGCATTGATGTCCTGTCCGGCTTTCAGCACCAGGTTTTCACCTGCAGAAATCGTCGTGCGATCGACGTCGGTGCTGTGCGATTCACTCTTCCCGTTACGGCTGCTTTCGCTGGTTTGCGCCGCGTTCAGGTTCAGATCGTTGCCCGCGCTCAGTCCCGCGCTGCCGCCGGCTTTGACGTCGCTGGCGGTGAGATCGATATTGTGTCCGGCATTGACGATGAGATCGCCGCCCGCGCTGACGCTACTTCCCTGATACGTCACGGATGAACGGCTGGTTTTGGCCTGAGCAGAGCTGTAGGCGTCATTCACCTGATTGGCGTTGACGGCGATATCGCCCCACGCGTTCAGCAGCATATCGCCGCCGGATGCCAGGTTCGCGCCGGTGACGGTGATGTTTTTCCCCGCCTCCAGCGACAGTGAATCCTGCGCGGTAATCGACGCCGTGGAGCCCAGCACGGTGTCTTTGATCGTCACATTGTTGCGTTTGCCCTTCGCATTGATATCAATCTGGTCCGCCAGCGTCAGGTTATTGATGCTGCCGTCCAGGCTCTCCAGCGCCACCGTCTTACCGCTGATGGTTGAGCTGATATTATTGATATCGCCTATAGCGCTGAGGTTCAGCGCGCCGCCCGCTTTCATCAGGCCGTCGTTGAGGTTGCTGATGCTGTTCTGGCTGTCGATCGTCAGGCTGTTATTGGCCAGCAGGGAGCTGCCGCTGTTGGTGATGTTGCCGCTTTTCAGGGTGACGTTGCTGCCGGCAATCACGCTACCGTTGTTGACGGTGACATCTTTCGGCGACAGGTAAACCTTCGGCACCATCACCGTTTCGCCGTTGATAGTCGCTTTTTCCCACCAGATGATGCTGTGGTCGAGCGCAGCAATCTGATCGGCGTTGAGCGAGACGCCAAACTGCAGGCCGAGCGCCTGCTGCTGCGCGGCGGCGTTGTCCATCAGATAGCGCATCTGATCGAGATCGGAGCCGATACCGTTCAGGTAGCGGTTGCCGGTCTGATTGAGCACAGTGTTGCTGACGTAGCGGGTATCAAACGCCGCATCGCCGAGGAAGCGGTAGTCGTAGTCCGGATTGAGGTTCAGACGTCCCAGCATGTAGGACGAGCCGAGCACCTGTTTTTCATCGGTATACGCGGTGCGCGTTTCTTGTGGTGCAGCTGTCGACGGTTTAACGCCGAGCAGTGCATTCAGGTCGGTAAACAGCGCCGGATCCAGTTTCCCGAGGTCGTTGAGTTTCGGGTTGACGTTAATCAGGTACGGGCTTTTCGGGTTATCCGAAATCACAAAATAGCCGTTGTTGCCTGACGGCAGCGGGTAGGCGCTGGTATCCACGGTTTTACCCTGGTACTGCCCCGTCGCGCCGCCTGTGGCGCTGTTCAGCGCCGCGGTCGTAACGCCCGCGTTCGCCAGGCTGCCCAGTTTGCCGAGGTTGGCGTTGCCTTTTTGGGTGGTAGAAATGTTGGTCAGCGCGGCGTTACTCGCGCCGTTGCTGTCCAGCGCGCCGCCGCCGTTGATCTGCTGCAACGCGCCCTGGAGCTGATCGTTCCATTCCGGTGAATTGACCGCCACCGTACCGGTATTCGCCAGGCTCTGCTTTTGCGCCCCGCTACCAATGGTTTGATTGCTGAGCGTATTCAGCGATGGCGCGGAAATGGTATTGCTGACGCCGCCCGCATTGGCTGTGGTATTGGTGTTGCTGATGTTACTGGAGAAGTTTGCCGTAACGTTGCCACCGGCTTGAATGACGGCGCGGTAGATTTGGCCAATCTCTTCGCGAATTTCATGCCCAACTAATGTTAATGATATGGAGCTTTTGACGGGTGCTTTAGTAGTGTCCTGCAACCCACCACCACCGCCTGAGTTCGATACCGATCCAGGAACAACAGTGCCGGCAATAACTCCCTTGTACTCATAAATCAGATAGTCTGTTTTAACGCTGGTCTGGAAGCTAGAGTTATTAAGCGTGTTTCCCGCCAGAGATATATTATCGTTTGCCAATATATTGCTGGCGGTATTCTCTAAATTGACAGCATTAATATTAATATTCTTGCCAGAAGAAATACGCGATGCGGGGCTTTCACTGTCAACGGTAAGCGTTTCCTTACTGCCCGCCAGCGCTTTTTGGACGCCCCTCTCTTTTAGGGCATAAACTTGTTGCATGATATGGTATTCAAAACACCAGTGGCTGCTACATGAACCAGCGTGAATCACATTATCAATCGCGTAAGTACCGTATTCTCCCGCTTCAAAAAATGAGAGTGGAACGTCCGCGACAGCATCTCCTAGCCATGGATAAGCCTGGCTTAAATCTTCCTTAACAGAAGTGGCATGTAACCCATCACGCTGATTTAAAAGCTGCGCCGTTTTTATCGTGATATCACCGCGCGTGGTCTCGATAGTCCCCGACGTATTAGTCACCTGGCTGTTGGCATTTCCCGCCGCGTCTTTCTGCATCCACAGGTTATTTCCGGCGAGGATATCGCCGCGCTGGTTGGTGATGATGTTGGCGTACAGCGCCAGATTATTGGCCGCGTACAGCAGCGCGGTGTTGATGATGGAACCCGGCGCACTCAGCGTCAGGGAACCGCGCGTGCCGGTAAAACCGTCAACGGTAATATTGCCGCGGCTGGCAATGTTGATATCGCCGCCGCCCTGAATGGTTCCCGCACCGTTAAGCGCCACGGTACTGCCGGAAAGCGTGCTCGCCCCGGTTCCGGTGGTGATCTGTCCGTTATTCGTTAACTGCCCACCCGCCGTCAGATTGACCGCCTGCCCCTGCATCACGCTGCGGTTATCGATCGCTCCATTGCTGCTGATCGCGAGCGTTTTACCCGCGGCCAGCGCCGTTTTACTGGTAAACGCGTTGGTGAGTTTTAAGGTCAAATTGCCGAGCGAGACGACCTGCCCGACCACATCCAGCCCTTTGCTGTCGAGCCACAGATCGCCGCCGCTGAACAGTTTACCCGCTGCGTTCTGATTCACCTGATCGGCATCAATCGTCAGCTGCGTATTGCCCAGCAGTGTGCCGCTGTTGGTCAACTGGGTGTAATTCACGGCAAGCGTGCCCGCCTGCGTGGTGCCCTGATGGGTAAGGGTGTTGCCCGTCAGCGTCGCCCGATCGGCGACCCAGGTGCCGCTGTTGGTGGCAGTCGCGGCGTTCAAAATGAGATTCGTCGCCTGCAGCCAGCCCGCGCCGGTGTACTGCGGTGTGGTCAGCGTGAGGCGCGCGCCAGACAACAGTTTGCCGTCGTTCCGCGCCTGGCTGGTAGCGGTGACGCTGGTTTCGCCGCCGCCCTGTATCAGCCCGTAGTTAAACAGGGAAGGCGTCGTTACCGTCAGCGCCTGACGGCTGACAATTTCCCCGCCCGCGTTATTGATCAAATTGCCGCTGAGGCCAAGCGTGACGCCGTTATCGCCCTGCAAACGCCCGTTGTTGGTCAACGCACCGGTGGTGACCCCGAGCGTCGCACCCTGAATTTTGCCGTCGTTGTTGACGGACTGAGCGTTCACATTCAGCGCCCCGCCGGAGAGCATCGTCCCGCTCTGCTGCTGAGTCACTGCCCCCGTTTGCGCCAGCGTGAGGCCGTTAACGCCGCTGATCGCACCGCTGTTGCTGAGCGTCGTGCCTTTCAGCGTCAGATTTTTGGCCACCCAATGCCCCTGATTGCTGAGCGACAACGCCTGCAGCGTCGCCGTGCCCATCGCGGTAATTTTGCTCCCCGCACTGCTGGTCAGAGTATTCGCCAGCGTCAATTGCAGCGCATCGGCACTCTGCACCGCGCCGCTGTTCGTCAGCGACTGAGCGTTAAGCAGAATGTTTTGTCCCTGCCAACTTCCGGCGTTCGTCACGGCCCCGGACGTGATATTCAGCGTGCCCTGCGTGAGCAGCGCGCCGCTCGCACCGTTGATTAACTCCTGCTGCGGCGCGGCCATCGCCATACGCGCCATCAGCTGCTGACGGGCGTCGATCGTCAGGCTGTCCAGCCCGGTCAACGTTCCCTGGTTGTTGATGCTGGTCTGATGCAGGGCGAGATTTTTCCCCTGCACCGTGCCGCTGTTTTTCAGCATCGCGCCGCCGAGCGTCACGTCGCCTTCGCCGAGCAATTGCCCACGGTTATCCAGCGTTTGCGCCGTCACGTCCGCCGCGCCTTTGCTCATCAGCGATCCGGTTGAGGTGAGCGTCCCGCCAACATTCGCGGTCAATCCGCCCAGGCTCAGAAGCGATCCGCCGTGCGTCCAGCCGTCAGACGTGACCTCGACGTTGTTGCCCTGAAGCTTGCCCTGCGTGGTCAATTGGCCTGCATCCAGCGTTAACGTGCCGCCGGTCAGCGTGCGGGAGGTCGCCATGGTGGCAAGCGTATCCCCGGTGAGCGTCAGGCCATCCGAGCCCTGCCATAGCCCGCTGTTAGTGAGATCGCGGGCATTCAGCACCAGAGTTTTACCGGTCATACGGCCCGGGTTGAGGATGCCGTCGGCGCTGACATTCAGCGCGCCGCCGCTCTGTATCTGTCCGCTGTTGGTCAGTTTTCCGCTAAACGTCCCGGTGAATCCGTTAAGTCCGTTGAGTGTTCCGCCGTTGTCCAGCGACGTCGCCGTGAGGCCAATCGTCGCCCCCTGTACTGCGCCAGCATTCGTCAGCTGGCCGCCGTTGAGCGTCAGCGCCCCGCCAGAAATCCACTTGCCCGCCGCGTCGTTGGTGATACGGCTGGCCGTCGCGTCGGCGTTGTCATTGCCCTGAACCAGCCCGCTGTTGCGAATATCCGTGCCGCTCAGGGACAGGGTTTTCCCCGCCAGCGTTCCGCTGTTGGTCAGCGTTGGCGCGTTCAGCGTCGCGCCGTTTCTGGCCACAATACCGCCCTGATTATTCAGCGTTTTGCTGAGCGCAAAATCCAGCGCATCCGCCTGAATATCGCCGCGGTTAAGCAGATCCTTTCCCTTCAGCGTGAAGCGCTGATTTACCTGCATCAGCCCGGCGTTGTCGAGCTTATCGAGATCCAGATCCAGCGCACCGCCGCTGACCAGCTGCCCGCTCTGCGCGTTCGTCAGGTTGCGGGTTGTCAGCGTCAGGCTGTCGTTACCCTGCAGGGTGCCGGTGTTGGTAAGCTGCGGGGTGTTGAGCGTCAACGATTTGGCTGCCAGCTGGCCGTCGTTAAACAGCTGCGCCGCCGTCAGTTCAAACAGATTTTGGCTGAGCATCGCGCCCTGATTATCCAGCCGCCCGTCGACGTTGAGTTTCAGGCGATCCAGCGCCTGCACCGAGCCGCTGTTGGTCAGCGTGTCGGCGGTGAGCGCCGCGTCGCGCGACTGAATTTGCCCCTGATTGTTCAGACTGGTTCCGGAAAGGGTCAGCGTTTCGCCGCCCGTCACCTGGCCCTGCGCCTGGTTGGTAAACTGGTCGCCCGTCCAGGCCAACGCATCGCTGCCCTGCAACAGCCCGCTGTTGAGCAGATCGCCGTGCAGCGTCAACACTTTCGCCAGCAATTGTCCCTGATTTGTGATGTTGGGGGCGTTCAGATCGAGCTGCTGCTGGCTCAGCACGTTGCCCTGATTAGAGAACGATCCGCTGACCGTTGCCGTTACGCCCGCTTCGCCCAGCGCGTTGCCGCTGTTGATCCACTCGCCCGTCGCCAGGTTGAGGGTTTTGCCCTGCAACAAACCGGCGTTGGTCAACGTGGCGTTTTGCAGATGCAGTTCACCGCCGGAGAGCAGCTTGCCCGCCTGTTGGTTTTCAAGCCGTTTGCCCGTCGCGGTCAGCGCATTTGTCCCTTGCAGCGTCCCGCTGTTGAGAATAGCGCCCGCGTTGAGTTGGGTGTTTACCCCCGCCAGCAGCCCGCTGTTGAGCAGCTCTGGCGCGGTGAGCGTCAGGCCTTTTTTGGCGATAATTTTGCCGTCAGCGCGGTTATTCATCTGGCGCGTCAGCGTGAAAAGCAGATCGGTGGCGCTCAGCTCACCTGCGTTCTCAAACGATGCGCCGCGCAGATCCAGCGTGCCGTCGCTGAGCAACGCACCGCTGTTGTGTATCTCTGCGGCGTTCAGCGTCAGCGCCTTATCGCCCTGCATCACGCCGTGGTTTTGCAGGCTATCTGTCGTCAGCTGCAGGGTGTTCGCCGCCATCTGACCGTCGTTAACCAGCGCCGTGCCCGTAACATTCAACTGGTCATCTGCCAGCAAACGACCCGCCGTCTGATTCGCCAGGCTGGCGTTATCGAGACGCAGATTGACGCCGTTAATTTCGCCAGCGTTAGTCAGGACATTGCCCTTCAGCCACAGATTTCCATCGGTGGTGATCAGTCCCTGGTTGGTGAGTTCCGGCAGATCGAGCGTCAGATCGCGAACGCTGTACAGCGCACCGCTGGCAAGGTTATCCAGCGCATCGGCGTGCAGGTTGAACTGGGTATTCGCCTGCAGCAGACCGCCGTTGGTGATGCGCTGCCCGTCAAGGGTCAGGCCGTCGGCCACCAGCGTTCCGCTGGACGTGATGAATTCCGGGGCGGTAAAAGTGATATTTTTGGCTTTCGCGATGCCGCTGTGGGTGATGCGTTGTCCGTGCAGAGAAATACTGTCCGCCGTGAATTCGCCGCCGGTGGTAATCCCTTCTGTGGCGCTAAACGTCAGCGTTTTCGCTGTTGATTGACCGTCGTGGTCGAGCGTCTGCGCCGTAACGTTAAGCGCCCCTTTCGCCGCCTGAATGCCGTTGAGCGTGACGTTTTGCGCCTGCAACGTCAGATCCTGGCCGCTCTGGAGATGTGCATCCGCGCGAGTGTTCAGATTTTTGGCGCTGACGTTCAGCGCTCCTGCGGCATCCGTCTGGCCGTTAAGATCCGCAAGCTGCGCGGCAGTCAGCTGGATATTGCCCTGGCTGGTGGTGCGCGACCCTTTGCCGCTGGTGAGACTGTCGGCGTTGACGCTCAGCGCTTTCGCTCCTGAAAGCACACCGTTTTGCGCCAACGCGCCGGTTTTGACCGTTAGCCCGCCGTCAGCGAGCAAATCGCCGCTGTTTTGCAGCGTTTCGCTGACGTTGAGATCAACGTCCCCTTTGGCACTGAGCATACCCTGCTGGTTCAGCGTCCCGGCATTGATCGCCAGCTGGCTGCCGCTTTGCAGCGTGCCTTTATTGATGACGGTTTGACCTTGCAGCGTGACGCCGTTGCCCTGCAGCGAACCGCTGTTATTCAGCGCGCGCGTTTGCGCATCCACCCGGCCTTTTGCCGCCATTTGGCCGCTGTTATCAACGCTATTGCCGGAGATCGCCAGATCGCCAGCGGCATTGATTTGCCCCTGATTCGTTAGATTTTCGCCTTCAAGACGAACGTTACCGCTGGCATCCGCGCGGTTGCGGTTGTCCAGCACCAGCTGTTGGCCTTTAAGCGTGAGATCTTTACCCGCCGACAACGACCCGGCGTTCGCCGTAAGCGTTCCGCCGCTGGTTAGCGTGGTGCTGGCATCGCTGCCCACCGCCGCGTTGGCGACAGTCATGCCCTGTCCGCTGGTGACGCTGAGTTCACCGCGACTGCTCAGGCTGCCGCCGTTAACGGTCAGCTTGTCGCTGGCAGCCAGCGTCGTTTTTCCCTGCCCAACCAGCGTCGTGTTGGTGAGCGTCATCTCTTTCTGGTTGGAGACAACCAGCGCGGCGCCGTTGCCCGACACGCCACCGCCGTTGATGTTCAGCTTACCGTTGCTGCTGAGCGTGGTATTTCCCTGGCCCACCAGCCTGGCATTCGTCAGCGCCATATCCTGGCTGCTGTTTACCGTCAGCGCGCCTTTGCTGGTCGCTCCGCCGCCAGTCGCCTGGAGTTTGCCGTCGCTCGTGAGGCGCATCTCGCCGCCGCTGGTGAGCGACGCGTTGTTTAGCGTCATGTCCTGCGTACTGGCAACGTTCAGCGCGCCGCCCGCCTGTTGGCTGCCTTTCAGCGTCACGCCTGCGCCTTTCGCGGTTAGCGATCCGCTGGCAAGACTGTTGGCAACCGTCAGTTTGCCGCTGGCATCGAGCTGAATATCGCCCTGCCGCGCGTTAAGATTCCCGAGGTTAACGCCCACGCCTTTATCGCTCGACACCAGACGAATGCGGTTTGCGTACATCCCGCCCAGTGCACCCGTATCAACCGCCACGGTCGGCGTCGCACCCTGTCCGGCAATCGCTTTAACGTTGCCGTCCGCGCTCACACGATTCGCACCGGCGGTAACGCTCAGATCGTTGGCGTGAATGGCCGCATTGACCTCGGTCGCGCGGGAGATAATCGACAGTGCATCGCTTTTGCTGGCATCCAGCCCCTGACCTTCAACCGTAATCGCCCCTTTGGTGACGTCCAGCGCCATCAAATTACCGCTGGCATCAAACTGCGGCTTACCAGTGGTTAAGGTCACATTCGGCGTATTGATGAATCCGCAGCCGTTACACGTAATTCCGTAAGGGTTGGCGACCATCACGTTCGCCGGTTTCCCGCCGACTTCGGTATAGCCCTGAAGCTGCGAGCGGCTCCCGCCCGTCACTTCGTTGATAATCCCTTTCGCTTCACGCCCCGCCTGCAAATTGGGGTTGTTCTGGATCAGGCCGCCAAGCTGGGTTGCGGTCAGGCGATCGGTCGCGTTATTGAGGATCACGCCCTCTTTGCCGACGTTGTAGCTGTTGAACTGGTTATGGGAAATCCCCGCCCCGTTCGGCGTGGCGATATTCACCACCGGCACGCCGTTCCCGGCCTTGTCCATCGTGGTGTTGCCGGTCGGCGTCATTACCGCCGCAAAAGCCGGTGCCATCGGCTGCCAGATCATTAAGCCGCAGACGACCCAGCTAATCAGACGCTGAGAGAAACGAACAGGAGGGTGACGGGTAGCCATAGTCGTATGATTCTCTTAAAGCATAAACGCGATGCGCCAGTTGACGCTGACGTGATCCGGGCCAAGCCAGTCAGGGTAATGCACGGGTGTACCCACTGAAATCTGGCTGCTGTACCAGCGGCCTGAACTGCTGAGGCCAACAGATGCGCCCCACAGCGTGCCGGAGGCGAAGCGGTCCTCACGGTCTTTTTCGAGCCAACCGCCGTCGAACGCGACGGTCGCGCTGACCTGTCCGATCACCGGCAATGTGAAAAGCGTGTAGCCGAGTTCATTGCGCAGATAGCCGCCGTTGTCGCCGGACAGATACTGCTCCTTAAAGCCACGCACTGAGCTTTCGCCGCCGAGCGTCAGGCGCTCAGCACCGTACAATCGGTCGGGCGACCACTGGCCGTAGACGCTGGTGAGCCATCCCAGATCCTGGGTTAGCGGGCGCTGAAAACTGGCATTCAGGCTCCATTTGCGGAACAGCGCTCGCGGCGCGTCGCCGGTTTTGTCTTCATCGGTTTCGGCGTTAAACCAGGGCATGCCGTGGCTGTAGGTGGGGTTGAATGTCGCCACGCCACCGGCCATTTTTTGCGTGTGGGTGATGCCGAGGATCAGGCTGGAGAGATTCCGCGTGCTGCTTTGCAGCGGCGCATCGTTGAGCCAGTTTCGGCTTGAGCGTTGCACAACGCCTGCCGCCAGACCTGTTTTCACGTCACCGTTGCGATAGACGACCCAGGAGGCGTTAAGGCGGTGCGTTTTGGTGTCACCCCTCGAAACCCACGGATATCCAACGTTGTCGATTGTGGTGCGGTAGTTGCTCCACGCGTAGCTGTAGTCCAGCAATCCATAGCCGAACGGTACGCTGACGCCCGCCTGGAAATTTTGCGCGTCATAAGCACGGGCGAAATCGCTGCTGCGACCGCCGCTAACGAACCATTTATCGGCAATGCCGAGCATATTATTGCCCGTCAGTGAGCCATTCAGTTGTTCTTCGCCGGTACTCTTCTGCCCGCTATTATCCAGACTGATTGATGCACTTAATGGAAATTCAGGCTGAGCGGTAAGATTAACCACTGAATAACCAGGCTGCGATGCCGGGATAATTTCAATTTGCACCGGCTGGACACGCAAACGATTAATTTGCTCCATGCCTTGTTCAATATCCCGCAAATTAAGCACGCGCCCTTTCAGCCCTGGAAATGCCATTTTCAGCATCAAGGGCGTTTTACCGTCCAGGCGAATTTCAGCCAGTTTTCCTTCGAGTACGACAATATTGAGCTGACCGCTGGAAAGATCTTGTTCCGTCAGAAAGGCACGGCTGGTGATATAGCCCCGGCTGATATACCAGTCGGAAATGGCCGTGGTTAATTCGGTTATTTTTGCCATGTTCAGGCACTGGCCTTCCCACGGCGAAACCAGCGTGTGCTGGGCTTTGGCGGAAATTAAGGTCACACCCGATAAGGTGATATTATCGATACGAAAACACGGCCCAGACCCCGAGGATACTGGCTTTTCAGGAGTGGGCGCGGGTAATAAAATACTGCGTTCCAGCTCATCACGCTGCTGCTGGTTTTGTAATAACAGCTGCTGTTGCTGCTGCTGAATAGCATCACGATCGCTTGGCAAAAGAGGTGCGGCGTGTAGCGTAAAAGAAAAAACGCCTACCGATAAAATAGCGTAAATATAATTTCTGGATGAAATTATTATAAATTTGAAGGTGCTAAACGCCCTGTCCATCTTTCCCTGAATGAAAACATGTCTGAATATTTCCGAGACTATAAGGCGAGTCTCAAATAAGGGGTACAAAATTTAAGTTAAGCGTTATATTTTTGCAAAATATGTGATTTAGATTAAATATTACATTCAGCCTTAAAAAGATATTTAATATATCGGCACCGCATCATATCCGTTTGTTTATCCCTGCGCCGCCGATACGTCATATGTGTCGCCATTCTGCCACTTCCAGTAAAACCCTGCGGTGGCTTATTAACACCACCGCAGCCAGCAATTAACCCACATGCCACCAGGCACGCGAGCATCGCTTCTTAAGATTCCAGAACTTGACTGGCGTTTTCTCATAGTGTTTCACGACGCTATCCTCGCTGACGTTAGGGTCGGGGATAAAACTCGCTGGTACCTCAACAATCTTGCTGCCAGAGGCAATGTAATAGTATTTGCCAGCCTCAGGAATAAAGGAAGAGTCCGAATCGATCAGGTAGCTGCCCCTATTTTTGATCTGTGAAACAGAATACTGAGCACCAGGTTTAACCCTGCTGACAATCACTTTTCCTTTAGATTCGAGGAAATTCGATTCCAGCTGGTACCTGTCGACCATATCGTAGCAGGCATCTTTTTCATTAAATTTGTAGCTGCCCAGATAAATAGTGCCGACGTTGCCCTGCTGATTCAGGGTATAGATCGTTGCCGCATCACTGCCCTGATAATTAGTATAATCAAGGGGTAATAACCGAGAACATGCACTTAGCGCCAGAGGAATAATGGCAGCGAGCACGATGCTTTTAATCTTCATTTTTCTTTCCTTGTCTGTGCAAAATAAGCCACCCACCCCCAATCAAAAACCGGGCGGGGAGCTTATTTTGCGTGCTTTCCTTAATATCAAAAGCCTATTAAACGACCACTCTATGCCCCTTATTAACCATTAACATGGTGTGGGTTTCATTCCCAGCCCGGAACTGCCCCGCCGTTAAAGATTTTTTCTGCCGCTTTCGCCACTTCCGGTGACTGATAGGACTGAACAAATTCTTTTACGTTCTCTGCATCTTTGTTGTCTTCACGGGTGACGACAATATTCACGTAAGGTGAGTTTCCGTCTTCGATAAACACGCCGTCATGGACAGGCGACAGGCCCGTTTGCTGGAGATACGTGGTGCTGATAATCGCCACGTCTACTTTTGGGTCGTCCAGCACGCGCGGGAGCTGTGCGCCTTCCAGCTCCATGATTTTCAGGTTCTTAGGATTGGCGGTGATGTCCAGCGCCGTTGGCAGCAGCCCGGTATCCGGTTTAAGCGCGATCAGCTTTTGACTTTGCAGCAGCAACAGCGCACGGCCAAGATTGGTTGGGTCGTTTGGAATGGCAATCGTTGCGCCCTCTTTCAGCTCGGAAACGGATTTCACCTTGCGCGAATACCCCGCCATCGGAAAGACGAACGTATTGGCGACCGCCACCAGCTTATAGTTGTGCGCTTTGTTATCCTCGGCCAGGAAAGGGCGATGCTGGAACACGTTGGCGTCCAGTTCGCCCTGATTGGTTGCATCGTTTGGCAGAAGCGACCCGCTGAAGCCCACCAGCTCAACCTCCAGACCGTATTTCTCTTTCGCCACCTTTTTGGCAACTTCTGCCACATCTTGCTCTGCGCCGTTGATGACCCCGACTTTAATATGTTTAGCATTGCTGCCGCTTTGGTCACAGCCCGCGAGCAGCAGGCCCGCCAGCAGTAATGCGCCGAATTTCAGTTTCACGAGACCGCTCCTTTTGATAGACGTTTTCACGACTATATCGATAACGCAGCGGCGCGCGAAAAAACCGAAAAGGAATCAATCAGAAGAAAAAAATCTATCCCGCTCAACGGTGCTTTTTTTTCATGGGCGATGAGCCCACGCTTTACGCGCTATTCCGCCGCCATAGCCGGTCAATGAACCGTCTTTGCCGATAATGCGATGGCAGGGAATGACGATCGCGACTCGGTTTGCCCCATTTGCCCCCGCCACGGCACGCACCGCTGCGGGTTTGTCGATCTGTTTTGCCAGCGCCTGATAGTGTGACGTTTCGCCCAAAAGGCACGGCCTGTAACGCCTCCCAGACGGTGCGCTGAAATTCGCTTCCAGGCATGTCGAGAGTGACCTCGAATTGCTGACGAGTGCCTGCAAAATATTCCCCCATCTCCGCTTCCATCTGGACGGGTATGCCGATTTTCACCCGCCATGATTCTGGCCTTCAGCAAACGCTGTAAGTCGCTGAACTCGGTTTCCAGCATCCGCCTGTCGACAAATTCCAGCAAACAGATGCCGCGCTCCGTCGCACACACAAACATCGGGCCGAGAGGCGTGGTAAAGCGATGGATCAGAATCACCTGGCGGCTTTCACTCGGCGCATGCCCCGTGAGCTTTTTACAGGTGTAGCCAAATCCACTCAAGGATTCATAACCGCTGTCGAACGCCACGTCAGTCGCCGTGCGGCCACTTTTTAGCTCCTGCAACGCCACGTTAACCCGCTGCATCCGCTGAAATGCCTGAAAGGTCATGCCGTGGTTTTGCAAAAACCAGCGGCGGACGCGTTCCGGGCCGATCCCTTTTTGGCGCAGCTCAGTGTCACTCACGCGCGCTTTTGGATTCTCGCGCAGCATACCGAGTGCCTGCGCAATGAAATCCGGGGCGGTAAAGGCATTTTCTGTGGGACGACATACTTTGCAAGGGCGAAAACCCGCGTCCAGCGCAGATTTAAAATCATCGTAGAAATCGACGTTTTCACGCTTTGGCTTGCGCGCCCGGCAGACCGAGATGCAGAAGACGCCGGTGGTTCTGACGCCCACGAAAAAGACGCCCGTGAACTCCGACGCACGGTCGAGCAACGCCTGATACCAGGTATCGCACTGGCTGCTGTCAGTGACTTTCATGGCTGAAAACTCCCGCGAAGGACTGCTCATTTTGGATCGTTAACAGTAAATCCTTTAGGCGCGTTTGTATCGAAGAATGGACAAAATTTCCCATGGAGATACGCCGCACGCCTGATACGGCGAGCGTAGCGAAATCAGCCAGAGTGGGCATACACATCACATTTAGCGGCAGGGGAACATCACGAACGAGCGCGCGGATATGCTCTTCTCGGGTCACGCCAGGCACGAAAAAGCCGTCAGCACCCTGCGCCGCATAAAGCTGGCCGCGACGGCGGGTCTCGTTCAGCGCGTTGTCGTCATTTAGCAGAAAACCGTCGGTGCGAATATTCAGGAACATTTCAGGGCACGCTTGACGAATTTGCCCGAGCTTTGTGGCAAATGCAGAAGCATTTTCCGGCTGACGTACGCCCTCAATCACCCGGCTGTCTTCAAGATTAACGCCCACAATGCCGAGCTGCGCCAGACGCTGAATATTTTCAATGATGCCGTTTGTCGTTTCGCTGTACCCGGATTCCAGATCGACGCTGAGCGGCAACGTGGTGACCGCCTGAATGCGCGTCACCATAAACAACAGCTCATCAAACGAGATCGCCTCGCCGTCTTCGTAACCCAGCAGGGCAGCAATCGCCGCGCTGGATGTGCCGAGTGCAAGATATCCAGCCTGGTGGGCCGCCAGTGCGCTGCTGGCATCCCAGACGTTGGCGATAATGAGCGGTGCGGGTTGATGATGAAGCGCGGCAAAATTCATGGTTGTCTCCGGTTATAGGGTGTGCCGGATGAGTGTGGCGCGTTCGGCTCATCTCCCACAACCGAAAATCGGACGACCATTTTTACGCGCTACGGATGCCCATTATCCCGGCGCAGCGGCGATTCGCGTAAAAACCACGACAGAGCAAACGCCAGCACCATAATCCCAGCCGCAATCATAAATACGGCGTGGATCGCAGAACCAAACGCGTCAAGATAGCCCAGGCGCAGGGCATCCGGCAGATGATGAATAGCGACAGGATTGAGTTCGCGCGGCAGTTCGGTACCTTCCGGTAAGCGTTCAATCAGTCCGGATTGCAGGACATGCGTGAACACTGCACCAAACAGCGCGACGCCAATCGCCCCGCCAATCGAGCGGAACAGCGTCACGCCGGATGTCGCCACGCCGTACTGGCTGGACGAGACGCTGTTTTGTACCGCCAGCACCAGCACCTGCATCACCAGCCCTAACCCCATTCCCAATACGCCGGTAAACAAGTACAGCTGCCAGGTCGGTGAATCAATGGTAATCCGTGTCAGTAACGCCATACCGATCACGCCCAGAAGGGTGCCGAGAATCGGAAACAGCCGGTATTTTCCGGTGCGGCTGATGATGCGCCCGCTGATGATAGAGGTCAGCAGCAGGCCGCCCATCAGTGGAATCAACTGCAGCCCCGCCTGCGTCGGGGTGGCATTTTTGACCACCTGCAAATAGAGCGGCAGGAACGTCACTGAACCAAACAGCGACATCCCGATAATAAAGCCGATCAGACTGCACAGCAGAAAGCTGCGATCGCGGAACAGCGACAGGGAATAATCGGCTCCCACGCCAGCCGCTCCTCATAAATAAACCCGGCAATCCCCGTCAGCCCGAAGGCTAAAATGCACCATAGCTGCGGATCGCTCCACTCGCGTATTGTGCCCCCTTCGGTGGTGAAAAGAATAATGCACAGCAGCGCCATGCTGAGATAAAACGCCCCGAGATAGTCGATCTCATGCGCGCTGCGTTTGCTACTGCTGTGGAACACCGCACCGATCACCAGCAGGGCGAATAGCCCAAGCGGCAGGTTGATATAGAAAATCCAGCGCCAGGAGGCGTGCTGCACGATAAATCCGCCGATCAGCGGCCCGATAACCGTAGCCAGACCAAACACGCCGCCAAACAGACCCTGATAACGGCCGCGATCGGCAGGAGGAATCACATCCGCCACCGCGGCCATGCTGATCACCATCAACCCCACCGCCGCCCAGGCCTTGCAGAGCGCGCATGAGCACCAGCTGGGTCATATTTTGCGCCAGCCCGCAGAGCGCGGAGCCCACAAGGAAGAGTACAATCGCGATTTGCAGAACAATTTTTCGGCCAAATAGATCGCCAAATTTACCGTATAAAGGCACCGCTATCGTTGAGCTGAGAATATAGGCGGTCACCACCCACGAGAGTTTATCCAGCCCGCCCAGCTCCCCGACAATCGTCGGCAGGGCAGTGGATACAATGGTCTGGTCGAGCGCCGACAGCAACATCACCAGCAGCAATGCGCTGAACAGCAGACGCACCGATGGCGCGTTTTGTTGCACAGCGTTTTGGGTTTGAGTCGAAGGTTCAGACTCCATAAAACACCACTTGAAATTAATTAATGAGATAATTAATATTCATCCAAGTGATGAACCACGTCAAGGAATCCGCGTACTATGCCAGCACAAAAGGACCATTCTGAATCCACGCCGCAAAGCCGTCGCCCCGGACGCCCGCGTGGAACAAAGCCCACAGCCACCGGCCGGGAACGATTGCTGGACATTGCCCTTGATCTGTTTTCCCGCCAGGGCATCGCGAATACGTCCCTCAATGCCATTGCGAAAGAAGCGGGCGTGACGCCAGCAATGCTGCATTACTATTTCAATTCTCGTGAGCAATTACTCGACGCCATGGTCGAGGAGCGTTTTCTGCCACTTCGCAGCGCGATCGGCGCGGTTTTTGACGCACATCCAGATGATCCCGTCACGGCGCTGACTTTGATGGTAAAAAAACTGGCAGAACTCGCCGGGCAATATCACTGGTTTGCGCCGCTGTGGATGCAGGAAGTGATTGGCGAAATGCCGGTGCTGCGCACCCATCTGCAGGCACGCTTTGGAGATGATAAATATCAGGCGACGCTTGCCAATATTGCGCGCTGGCAGCAGGAAGGCAAACTGAACCGCGAGCTTGCGCCAGAGTTGCTCTTCACCACCCTATTAAGCCTGGTGCTGGTGCCGTTCTCGCGGATGCGAAACGACGAAAGGCTAAAAGCGCTCTCACCGGAGATTATCGTGAGACATGCGCTTGCGGTGATTGGCGAGGGGATCGGCGGTTAGAGCACTTTCGACAGGTAATGCCGCTGCATGCCCTTTTGCGGAAAATCATCCAGCGTCATTTGCAGCCGATAGCCCTGCTTTTCATAAAACGGGCGGGCCTGAAAGCTAAACGTGTCCACCAGCGCATGGAGGCATCCCATACGTTTTGCCTCTTCTTCGGCGGCCTGCATAATTTGGCTCCCAAGTCCGGTGCCGCGCGCATCGCTGCTGACCCACAAATAGTCAATGTTCAGCCATTCTCCTTTGCGGTTGCCCATCAGCCCACCGATCATCACGCCCTTTTCATCACGCGCATAAACCGCAACGTCGCCGCTCACGTTGGCAAAGTTAATAAACTGACGGTTGTAAGAGCGTAATCCGCTCAGGAGTTCATCTTTCTCATGTGCGGTAATCGTGTTGGTGACGCTCAGTTGCATTTTATCTCCTTGTTTTTAGCCCAATGATTCTCTCAAGAATAATGTGCGGGTCCCGCGAATAGCAAACGCACAGCGTGTATTCGCGACAGCGAATAAATATTTTTTCAGGCAATAGAGAGCGGCAAAATCTGCGGCTACGCTTAAAACGTCTCATACCCGCGAACGATCAATTTCATACTTTCGACTTGAATCGCAACCATGAATGTAACGATATATTTCAGAAGACAATGCGTGTTTTTTTCGGGGGTTTCAATGAAAGTTGCACACCTGTTTTGCCTGGTTGTCTGTTTACTTTTTGCCGCCTTCGCCCATGCGAAGGAGACGCGAGATCCGGCTAAAGATGAGAAAATTAAACAAGTCGTGATGAAAGATATCAAAAAAGTCTGTTCGCCTCAGAGCAAGCAGACGGATAAAGAGTGGCAGACCATGATTATGTCATCGGAGGCGAATAAGCTGCTGATTAAAAACGCCGTGCTGGCGATGGAACGCGACAATCTGGACAACTACTGGGAGGCGGTTGGAAAGGTCGATTGCATGGAGGATTACTGAGCGTGAAGCCTAAGCTTCACGCTTTTTTTTAACGCTTGCGGATATCTGGAATAATCAAATCACCACGCAAAACGTATGAGCCGAGCATCTGCGTTTTTTCATTGAGCCACGCCACAATACGCGCCGCCATGGCATCCATCGAATATTCAATCGCCGGAATTGTTGGAATCCCTGGCAGATGCAGCGAACCGGCCAGACTAAAGACCATGATGTCTTCCGGCACCGATTTATTGAACGCCTGCAGCTGCGGGATCACGCGATGTGCTTCTTGCTCATCAGCCACCAACAGCGCATTAAAATTCAGCGTCGTGGCGTTATTGAGCAATTCCTGCAACGCCACGGATGACGATGTGGCATCCATAAACACCAGATTACGATTAAACGGCAGGAAGTTTTTCTCCAGCGCGTGTTTGTAACCGAGCAGCACCTGATCGGCAAAACCACTGCCCTGCGGCTGGATCAGCGCAATCTGGCGGCGGCCCTGGCTGGTCAGATAATTACAGGCGGTTTCGGCGGCAAAGGCGTGATCAAACTGGATGCTATTGGCATTATCAGACTCCATGCAGTCCACCAGAATGACGTTTTCCTGATCGACTTGCAGAGGGAAGCGCGCACCGATAATCAGAATGTCATCGCACAGTCCGCAGGAGAGTTCATCAAGTGCATTAAGCACTTCACTTTTCGTGTTTGCGAAGCGCAGCAGCAGGTGTTTTTGATGCTGACTGAGGTGTTTTTCCAGCGCGTACAGATAGCCCGTCGTCTGGTTGATATTATCCTGCGCGCAAATAACACCGATACAGCCGGTCGATTGGCTCAGCAGCGACTGCGCAATGACGTTTGGCCGATAGTTCAGCTCATCCGCCGCTTTTAATACGGCCTCACGGCTGGCTTCCTTAACGCCGCGCGACCCGCTCAACACCCGTGATACCGTGGCTTTTGACACCCCGGCCAGACGTGATACATCGTTGATTGTAGACATCATATTCCCCTGACAGGCCCCACGTAGCCTGTAATTCCCGTTACCGCTTCGGCTCACAATATAGCCAATCAGGAGTATATCCGTTTCCGTTTTCCATGGAAACCGATTTTCCGTTTCCACTCATTTTGATATTGAAAACGCCAAATTTCGTGACGCAAATCCTATTAATAAGCCCCGTGAGTAACGGACTTTGAAGGATGTCACACTTCTGTCCTTTATGAATGGAAACCGGTTTCCATATGTTATCCAATCAGCCCCGCAATAACTTTTTACATTTATAGGATGGTTGTCGATGTTCAAGATTATGCTGTGCTGCTCTGCCGGGATGTCCACCAGCCTGCTGGTGAGGAAAATGGTCGAGGCAGCAGAAGAACGCGGTCTACCTGTGAAAATTGATGCGTACGGCGTGTCCGAATTTGATACGCAGTTTCCGCAATACCAGGTCGTGCTTCTCGGACCCCAAGTGAAATACATGTTAAAGACACTCGCAGACAAGGCTGCTACGCAAGGTATTCCGGTACAAGCCATCGATATGATGGACTACGGAATGCAGCGTGGTGATAAGGTTCTGGACTACGCTCTGTCGCTCATCGAAGCGGCACACTAAGAAGGTGTTCTCATGAGTTCGTTATATCAATCCATGGTTGCGGTGATCGAGCAGTCCATCACCCCGCTGGCGGCCAAACTGGGTCAGCAAAAGTACGTGATTGCGATCCGTGACGGCTTTACCGCCGCCCTGCCGTTTATGATCATCGGCTCGTTTATGCTGGTGTTCATCTTCCCGCCGTTCTCCGCGGATACGACCAACAGCTTTGCACGCGGCTGGCTTGATTTCTCCCAGACCTACCGCGAACAGCTGATGCTGCCGTTTAACCTCAGCATGGGCGTAATGACCTTCTTTATCTCGGTGGGCATTGGTGCAAGCCTGGGCCGCCAGTTTAATCTCGATCCGGTGATGTCAGGCCTGCTGGCGTTTATGGCGTTCCTGCTGGTCGCCGCCCCGTATGCCGACGGCAAAATCTCCACGCAGTACATGTCCGGCCAGGGCATTTTCACCGCGTTGATTACCGCTATCTACTCCACCCGCGTTTATGCGTGGCTGAAGGAAAACAAAGTAACAATCCGTCTGCCGAAAGAAGTCCCAACCGGCGTGGCGCGCTCCTTTGAAATCCTGATCCCTGTGATGGTCGTTATCGGTACGCTGCACCCGCTGAACCTGTTCATCGAAGCGCAGACCGGCATGATTATCCCGCAGGCGATTATGCACCTGCTGGAGCCGCTGGTTTCTGCATCGGATTCCCTGCCAGCCATTCTGCTTTCCGTCCTGCTGTGCCAGATCTTCTGGTTCGCGGGTATCCACGGCTCGCTGATTGTCACCGGTATTATGAACCCGTTCTGGATGGCGAATCTGTCGGCAAACCAGGCTGCACTGGCGGCTGGCACGGCGCTTCCACACGTTTATCTGCAAGGTTTCTGGGATCACTATCTGCTGATCGGTGGCGTGGGCTCGACTCTGCCGCTGGCGTTCCTGCTACTGCGTAGCCGTGTGGCGCACCTGCGCACTATCGGCAAAATGGGTGTGGTGCCAAGCTTCTTTAACATCAACGAACCGATTCTGTTCGGCGCACCGATCATCATGAACCCAATGCTGTTCCTCCCGTTCGTGTTCGTGCCGTTGATTAACGCCTGCCTGGCGTATGGCGCAACTAAACTCGGCTGGATCGCACAAGTTGTATCTCTGACGCCATGGACTACGCCTGCCCCAATCGGCGCATCGTGGGCCGCCAACTGGGCGTTTAGTCCGGTCGTGATGTGCGTTATTTGTATGGTGATGTCAGCAATCATGTATCTGCCGTTCCTGCGTGCTTACGAGCGTTCTTTGATGAAAAACGAAGAACAAAAAGCCCAGGCAACCGTGGGTGCAGCTGAACCAGCCAGTAATTAAGTCAAAGAGGAAGCATCATGAAATATTCATTTCCCGATAACTTTTGGTGGGGTAGCGCAAGCTCCGCGTTGCAGACCGAAGGGGACCGCCCAAGCGACGGAAAGGGACTGACCACCTGGGATCACTGGTTCGGCCGCGAGCCAAACCGTTTTCACCAGGGCGTGGGGCCGCAGGATACCTCAACGTTCTGTCAGAACTGGAAAGCGGATATTCAGCTGTTGAAGCAGCTGAACCATAACAGCTTTCGCACCTCGATTAGCTGGGCGCGTCTGATTCCAGACGGTGTCGGTGAAGTGAATCCGCAGGCGGTAGACTTCTACAATCAGGTGTTCGACGAGCTGCTTGAACAGGGCATTACGCCGTTCATCACCCTGTTCCACTTCGATATGCCGATGGCGATGCAGGAGATTGGCGGCTGGGAAAACCGTGACGTCGTGGCTGCGTATTCCCGCTACGCGCAGATTTGCTTTGAGCTGTTTGGCGATCGCGTGCTGCACTGGTTTACCTTCAACGAGCCGATTGTGCCGGTAGAAGGCGGTTATCTTTACGACTTCCATTATCCGAACGTGGTTGATTTCCGTCGTGCGGCGACCGTCGCGTACAACACGGTGCTGGCTCATGCACAGGCGGTTCGCGCCTTCCGCGCCGGGCATTATCCCGGTGAAATTGGCATCGTGCTGAACCTGACGCCGTCGTATCCGCGGTCGCAAAACCCGCAGGATGTGAAAGCCGCGCACTACGCGGACCTGATGTTCAACCGCAGCTTCCTCGATCCGGTTCTGCGCGGCGAATATCCGGCCGATTTGGTCGCGCTGTTGAAGTCCTACGATCAGCTTCCTGCCTGTCAGCCTGACGACAGCGCGGTGATTGCGGAAGGCACCATCGATTTGCTGGGCATCAACTACTATCAGCCGCGTCGCGTGAAATGTCGTGACAGCGCGGTGAATCCTAAGGCGCCGTTTATGCCGGAGTGGTTCTTTGATAATTACGAAATGCCAGGCCGTAAAATGAATCCGTACCGTGGCTGGGAAATCTACGAGCCGGGTATTTACGATATTCTCGTTAATCTGCGCGAAAATTACGGCAACCCACGCTGCTTCATTTCTGAAAATGGTATGGGTGTCGAAAACGAGCAGCGTTTTATTGAAAACGGTCAAATTAACGATCAGTATCGTATCGACTTTATTTCCGAACATCTTAAATGGGTACATAAAGGCATTAGCGAAGGCAGTAATTGTCTTGGTTACCATATGTGGACATTTATTGATAACTGGTCATGGTGTAATGCGTATAAAAACCGCTACGGCTTTATTCAGCTGGATCTGGCGACGCAGAAACGCACCATTAAGAAAAGTGGAGAATGGTTTGCTGCCACGTCTCTGAATAATAGTTTTGATAAAGAGTAATGAATGATGATCGCATTAGAAGAAGCCGTAATGGAAATTATCGTCAATGCGGGTCAGTCGCGCAGCCTGTGCTTTGAAGCACTGCACGCTGCGCGTCAGGGCAATCTTGACGAAGCGAAGAGTCTGCTGCGCGAGGCCGATGGCTACGCGCGCCAGGCGCACCATATGCAAACCAAGCTCATCGAACAGGACGCGGGCGAAGCCCGTCAGCCGATGACTTTAATTATGGTGCATGCCCAGGATCATTTAATGAACTCGCTGCTGGCCCGTGAATTATCCGAAGAGATTATTCACCTGTATCAGCGTTAATAATTAAATATCAGTGATGGAGAAATCGTTACGATAATACTGTAGACCCTCTGTACCTATAAAATATCGACCCCCCTTATTTTGGTGATAGCGACAATTTATGTCAGTCCAGAATGGGACGGTTATTGTCTGAATAAAATTTAAATATATTGAGATGACAATGAAAATTATTAAAAAACTTCCATTAACAATGGCGGTTATCGCCGCGCTTTGCCCAATTTCTGTACTTGCGCAGGATTTCACACAAGAGCAAATCGACGCCATTGTGGCCAAAGCGGTGGATAAAGCCCTGGCAGATCGTCAGGCAAAAATGGACGCTGCCGTCGCCAAAAAAGTCGACGTTGTGACGGAGCCGCAAAGCGCGGCGCAATCACCGGATATGGCGATTCCCTTTGGCGTTAAATTTACCGGTTATGCCCGCTACGGCGCGCACTTCCAGGCTGCCGACCAGAAATACGTCGCCGTCGACGGTTCCTATAATGGCGGCTCCGCGATTGGTCGTCTGGGTAACGAAGGCAACGGCGGTGAATTCCAGCTCTCAAAAGCCTTCAAAGGCGAGAACGGCGCGATCTGGGACATCAACGTCATGATCGACCACTGGGGTGACGAAGTTAACCTCAAAAAAGCCTACGCTGGCGTGACCAATATTATGGCATCCAACCCGAACGCCTATTTCTGGGCCGGTCGTGATTTCCACCAGCGTCCGCAACAGGGCATCAACGATTACTTCTGGATGAACCACGACGGCCAGGGCGCCGGGGTGAAGAACTTCGACATCGGCGGCGTGCAGTTTGACGTCGCAACGGTCGCCGCCGTTGAATCCTGTAATCCGGAAATTGAAAACGATGGCTCTAACCCATCGCGCATTTCCTGTACCGGCGGTTCCGGCACGGGCGATAAAGGCAACTATGCGGCAACCTCCAAAATTCACGGCATGAAAGTTGGTCCGTTGGATCTGGAACTGTACGCCAACTACGGCTTTGACTCGAAAGCCATCGAAAGCGATGAACGCCTGAACGCCTGGCAGGGCGGCGTGGTGCTGAGCCACACCAACGACAGCGGCGTGAACAAAGTGATCGCCCGTTACTCTGATAACTCAGACAACAGCGTGTTCAACAAAACCGAAGACTTGACCACGGTATACGCTAGCTTCGAAGGGTTGTATAAATTCACCCAGGCTACACAGGTGGAGTACATCCTGGCCTTCCACGACTATGACAATAGCCGCGACAACACCGACAACCGCAAAAACTACAACGCGATTGTGCGTCCAATGCACTGGTGGAACGACGTTCACTCTACCTGGCTGGAAGCAGGCTGGCAGCATGTTGACTATGACAACGGCGGCGATAACAAAGGCTGGAAGCTGACGCTTTCCCAGAACATGTCTATCGCAATGGGACCGGAATTCCGTCCGATGCTGCGCTTCTACGTGACCGGCGGCAAGGTGGATAACGAGCGTACCGCGCGCGTAAATGGCACCAAAGACGAAACGCTCGACGATTTCAACGTCGGCGCGATGTGGGAAGCCTGGTTCTAAGCAAGGCAAAAGCAAAACGGCAGCCAGACGGCTGCCGTTTTTGGTGTCCGCCCCCTCTCCCCGTGGGAGAGGGCTGGGGTGAGGGCATCAGGTTACGCCGATGTCCGCCCGCGCCTTCTCGAATCCATCGAAATCAGCACGACCGACGAAACAATCAAGAACGTCCCCAGCCAGTCCGGCAACGAAAACGCCACGCCTAGTAGCATTACGGAAAGCAGCGCGCTGCTGAGCGGTTCGGCGCAGCTCAAAATACTCGCTTTAGGTCCGCCGATCATCTGCGCCCCTTTCAGATACAGGCTGAATGTCAGCGCCGTGCCGATCACCACCAGATAGAAAAACGCCAGCAGCAGGCTGCCATCGATCACAAACGTGGTTCCGCGCCCGGCGTAGAACGGTGTAAGCATCAGCCCTGCGAGCAGCATACTCCAGCCGACAATCGGCAGCGTGCCGTAACGGGCAATCAGCGTGGAGGGATAGGTGGTGTAAAACGCGGCGGCAAAGGCCGAAGCGATACCCCACGCAAGCGCGGCCGGAGAAATGGTGAGCGACGTCGGATCGCCGTGCGTGACCAGCAGGAATGTGCCGATAAGCGACGTCATAATCGCCGCGAAGACAAATATCCCAGGACGCTTTTTACGCACCAGCGCGAACCACGCCACGATAATGGTTGGCGATAAAAATTGCAGCACGGTGGCGGTGGCGGCGTTGGATTTCTCAATCGTCACCAGGAAAGTGAGCTGCACGACCAGCGCGCCGAAAAGCGAAAAAATCAGCAGGCTAAGGGCGTCTTTGCGATTTTTGATGACCGAGAAAATTTTGTCGCCGTGGACGAAGGATAATGTCAGCAGAATCACGCCGGTGAACAGCAGGCGGATCATAGTTAAATACGGCGAGGAGATCTGGCTTTTCTCCATGATGTACTGCGCGCAAACCCCTGAACTCCCCCATAAAACGGCGGCGATCAGGACGTTTAGCATCCCTTTTCTTGTGGAACCCATGTTCTCCCCTGCGATGTATTGGTCTCTTTTTCGGTCAACAGCATAGCATGGGATTTTACCTGATGCGGTGCGGTCTGAAGCCCTCACCCCGGTCTGTACCCCCATGGGGAGAGGGAGAAAATGCGTCACTCACTCCGCCACGAGAGATAACGTGCATGATTTCCTCTCCCTATTGGAGAGGGTTAGGGGAACCTACTTCGCCTTTACTTTTCCTGCCACCAGCAGCGCGGTGAGCAGCATCAGCGTGCCGGACAGCACCAGCGGCGACGTCAGGCCTAAATTATCCAACGCGTAACCGCCTACTGCGGCACCACAGGTATTCGCCAACTGAATGACAGCCACCTGGATAGATCCGGCTTTTTCTGCCTGATCGGCGAGAGAGCGGGTGATCCACGTTGACCAGCCAACCGGCACCAGCGCGAAGGCAAAGCCCCAGATAATCGCAATCGCAGACGCCACCCACTTATCGCTGCCCCAGAAAATCAGCACGGCGGCGCTTATCGCCAGCACCAGCGGTGCGCCTGCCAGCGCCACTTTCAGCGAGCGTTTCAGGAACTGTGCCGACAGTGACGTACCGACAAAACTGGCGATACCAAAGCTCAACAGCACCAGAGTCAGGCCGTCGACGTCAAAGCCCGAAAGCGTGGTGAAAATCGGACGAATATAGGTGAAGAACGCAAACTGCCCGGCAAAGGCCATAAAGATGGCGGTCATCCCCGCCAGTACGCCAGGGCGTTTGAGCAGGCTAAACATATTCTCTTTGTGGTGCGCAGGCTCACCTGGCAGCGACGGCAGCGCTTTCCACACCCAGAAAATACACAACACGCCCATCACCGCTGCACCGTTAAACACATTGCGCCAGCCAATGATTCCGCCGAGGAAACTGCCCAGCGGCGCGGCGATCACCAGCGCGATTGAGACTGCGCCGAAGATAACGGACAGCGCTTTTGGCACTTTGCGCGCCGGCACCAGGCGCATCGTCAGCGACGCCGACATCGCCCAGAATCCGCCTAATCCCAACCCCAGGCAGGCTCGCCCCAACAGCAGCAGGGTAAAGTTATTGGCAAACGACACCAGCACGCAGGAGAGTGTTAACAGCACTGCGAACAAAATGACCACTTTGCGGCGATCGACAGTCCCGATGACCTGGGTGATAAACAGGCTAGCGAACATTGCAACAAATGCCGTGACGGTAACGGACTGACCGGCCACGCCTTCGGAAATCCCCAGATCCTGCGCCATCGGTGTGAGCAGGCTAACCGGCAGAAATTCCACGGTAATCAGGCAGGCGACGCAAAACGCCACGGAAAAAACCGCCGACCAGTTCGGGCGCGAGACCTCTTTGGTATGCGGTGTGGGCGTTGATGGAGTGTGTTCTGTCATGGCGTTACCTGATGATAAACGTGCGGAAAAGTCGCACAGTTTAGCATCAAAAGTGTGACCAATTTAACGTTTTGACAACTTTTGTGGTTTTGCCAGGCGGTGCGATCAGCCCATTTTGATGCCGATACGCTGCCCGACAAGACGGATAGCGCTTGCGTGCATCCGATGAAATCAGTGCAAAAAGAACACGCCCTCTTCCGGCAGGAACAATTGGTTGTAGCGCAGCTGGAAAGCGTTCAGCTCATGCGCTTCCGGCTCCATTTCGCGCATAAAACCGAGCGCCAGGCGAATTTGTGCGTCGGTTATTGGCGCGGCCAGACGCGCTTTGCGCAGCAATCGATGCCAGGTTTGCAGATTATCTTCGCTGCCATCAACGATGCAGACCTGCCAGATCAGCAAGACCTGCGCGGCGTTTTGCAGATGGGCCTCATCCGGACGCTCAAGATAGCGGATAAACTCATTGCCTGCGGTTTTACCAAACTGGTCAATCATCGATTCCAGCGGCACCGGCGTGATACCCAGACGTTCAGTTAAACGTTTGATGGCGCGGCGGGAATCGGACGTCAGGATGCGAAACCCAACGATAAACACCACTGCGAGGGTGGCCAGCATTATCCAGACCATGCGTTCTCCTTAATTTTAGCCGCTCATGATATCGGGAAACGCGCGGAGTCAACAGCGGACGACACGATAATAGTGAACTGGAAAAATTGGAAAGGTGTCGAAAACAGAAACGGCAGGCTTGAAGAGCGACGCTCTGGTCAATAGGCATAAAAAAGCCGGCGGTCAGCCGGGCAACGCATTACTGCATACTCAAGCCATTTTCAGGCGCTGGATACGTTTCTCGCGGCGGATTTTGCGCTCTTCCAGTACGGCGACCATCGCCATCAGGCAGATACAGGCAATCGCGGCGGCGTCCAGCGCGGCGAAGGTGCCCGCCCAGCCGGTCAGACCGAAAATCGGGGTGCCGTCGGCAATCATTCCCAGGCCTAATTTTGCGAAACTGTCGCCGATCAAATAGGCGAAGGTGCCTTTAATCCCATCGGCTGCGCCGATCGCTTTTTTCGGCACAAATCCGACGGCCGCGACGCCAATCAACAGCTGCGGGCCAAACACCAGGAAGCCAAGCGCAAACAACGACGCCAGATACACATATTGATTGCTGGCGTGCTGATAAACACCGAGCGTGGCGATGATCAGTGCCAACGCAACACACGCTACCAGCGCGCGGCGACCGTTCGCCAGATCCGACAGCCAGCCCCACAGCAGCGTGCCAACCAGCGCACCCACTTCAAACAGGGTAAAGCCCTGAATCGCCACCTCTTTCGACAGTTTTAGCTCCTGGAAGGCATACACGGTAGACCACTGATCGATACCGATGCGTACCACGTACAGGAAGATATTGGAGAAACACAGCAGCCAGATGACTTTGTTTTTCAGCACATACTCCACGAAGATCTGCCATTTGGTCATCGACTCATCTTCGGCTTCTTTGTCTTCTTCGCTTAGCTCTTCGTCAAACAGCTCTTCCGCTTTGCCCAGGCCATAGGATTCCGGGGAGTCGCTGCCGTAGCGCAGGCCGATAAAGCCCACAATCAGCGCGATAATCGACGGGAAGATAAACATACCAATGACGTGACCGTCGAACAGGACGTTTGCGCCGAACAGCGCCACGCCTGCTGCACCCGCCCCGCCGAGGTTGTGGGAGATATTCCACATGCCGAGGTAAGACCCACGCTTGCGGCGCGGCGTCCATTTGGTGATGGTCGAATAGCTGCACGACCCGCCGGTACTCTGGAAGAATCCGCTCAGGGCGTAGAAGGCGATCATCATAAACAGGCTGACCGAGCCGGTGCCCATGCTGGCGCTAAAGCCGAGCATACAAATGGCAGAGAGGATCAGCATAAACGGCAGGAACTGTTTGGTATTTTTGCCGTCCGCGTAATAGGACACCACCGTTTTGCCTACGCCGTAGGTGATGGAAAAGCCCAGACCGATCATCCCCAGCTGCGTCATGCTCAGCCCGTAAGTGGTGATCATGTCGTTCTGTGCGATGTTGAAGTTTTTGCGGATCAGATACATGGTCAGGTAGCCGATAAAGACCACCAGATAGGACTGCATGAACGGCTTAAACCACATCTTGCGCCGCACATCGAGCGGCAGATCCAGGGTCGGCTTGCGCACCTGATTGAGGAAGGCCAGCATGGGTATCTCCTGAGCTGATTTTTTGTCCTGCGAATGGCTGGCATTGTAAAAATCAGCGGAGAGACTCGCCTGAGACAGCGTCCAGGCGAAACCGAGAAAATTTCTTAGTTTTGCCCCGGTTGGGGTGAAAAGGTGAGGCGCATCACGCTTCGCTCACCGCGCGCGGGGCTTGAGCATTCAAAAAGGGCAGCAACAAGAGGGCAGAAATCCCCGCCGCGATGGCGATGACCGCAAAGAAACCGCTCCAGTGCCAGACGTCGATCACCCGCGCCAGCGGCCAGCCAGAAAGCGACGCGCCCAGATAGGCAAACAGGCCGACAAAACCCGTTGCCGCGCCCGCCGCCTCTTTGTGAGAACACTCTGCAGCCGCCATACCGATCAGCATTTGCGGGCCGAACACGAAGAAACCGGTGGTGAAGAAACACGCCGCCTGCATCACATAGCTGGCGAACGGCATCAGCCATAGCGACCCCACGGAGAGCAGGATCCCGGCGGCAAAAATCAGGTTCATCGGGCCACGATTGCCATTGAACAGTTTGTCCGACCCCCAGCCTGCGACCAGCGCGCCGATAAAACCGCCCAGCTCAAACATCGTCACCGCCGAGTTGGCCGTCACCAGATCCACGCCCAGCGTCTCGGACATGTACAAATTGCCCCAATCGTTGATCGCCGCACGCACCACGTACACCAGCACGTAGCACAGCGATAACAGCCAAATGTACGGATTCAACAGTACGTATTTGGTGAGGATCTCTTTGCGGGTGAGTCCTGCCCCCTCCTGCTGCTGGGCGATTTCCATTTCGTCATGCCGCCAGTCGCCCACCTCCGGCAGACCGACGGTTTGCGGCCTGTCGCGCAGACGCCAGCAGAGGAACAGCCCGGCGAGAATCGCCAGCCCGCCCGCAATCATCATCCCGGTCCGCCAGCCATAGTGCAGCGCTGTCGCACCAACCACCATCGGGATCAGCGCCCCGCCGACGTTATGCGCCGTATTCCAGATGGCCCACCAGCCGCCGCGCTCGTTGCGTGAATACCAGGTGGTCAGCAGACGGGCGCACACCGGCGCGCCCCATCCCTGGAAAAAGGCGTTCAGCGCCCACAGCAACGCAAACGCCCACAGCGACGTCGAAAAGCCGAACAGGATATTCACCACGCCGGTGGCAATCAGCCCAAGACCCATAAAATAGCGGGCGTTGGAGCGGTCGCTGACGATGCCGGAGAAAAACTTCGACAGCCCATAAGTGATGTAAAACAGCGTTGCCAGCAGGCCGATATCGGTGCGCGTCATCACGCCGCTGGCGAGAATTTCCGGCGCGGCGGCGTTAAAGCTTTTGCGGGTGAAATAGAACAGCGCGTAGCCCAGCCAGATGGTCATCAAAATATGGCGTCGCCAGTAGCGATAGCGCGCGTCGATTTCCGCTTTATCGGCCATCGGCGCGGCGTTTGCAGGCGTTTTTAGGAAGGTAAACATCATCGGTCCTTAGGCAACGCGTCGCGGCAAACTGACGCTGACGCGCGTGCCGTGGGTGCATGAAATCGCCAGCGTGCCGCCGAGCGCCGTCACGCGCTCGCGCATCCCCGCCAGGCCAAAGCCCTGCTGGCCTGACCCTGGCGGCAAGCCGCAGCCATCGTCTTCGATAAGCAGCATTAGCCGCTCATCCTGTTGCCAGCCCTTCAGCGTCACCGCGCGGGCGTTGGCGTGCTTAACGATATTATTCAGCCCTTCCTGACAGACGCGGAACAGCGTGACGCGCTGGCCTTCGCTCAGGGTTGATTCGTCAATGTGCCACTCGAGATGGCTGACGATACCGCGACTTTCCAGCTCCATCTCACGCATCAGAGAACGCACCGCCTGTTCAAGCGTGAGGTCGTCGAGCTGGCGCGGACGTAAACGCCCAAGCAAACGGCGCACCGAATCGTACACCCCGAGCGAAAGCTGTTCGATATGCGCCCCGCTCTGGATCACGCCGCCGTTTTCCGGCGCAAGGCGCTGAACAATCCCTGCCTGGGTGCGAATGGCGGTAATTGTCTGGCCGATATCGTCGTGCAGTTCGCGCGCCACTTCCTGCCGCACGCTCTCTTCGGTTTCGACCAGCCGTTCTGCCAGACGTCGGTTGCGTGCCAGCTCGTTTTGCAATGACTGATTGAGTTCACGCAGGCGCTGAATACCCGCGCCCAGCAGCAGCCCGGTCAGGCTTTGTGCCAATAGCGAGAGCAATAAATCGACGGGATGATCGTGCCAGGTCTGGCTGGCAATCAGGGCGATAGCGTTCATCAGCGTGGCGATAAGCGCCCCTTGCCAGCCGTAGTGCCACGCCAGCGCAATAATCGGCAACGCCAGACAAAACGGCGTAAAGCGCGAAAGTTCAGCGGGCAGGCCGAGCTGTAGCCAGAGGCTGACCACAAACAGCAGCAGATACCAGATCAGATGCCGGGCGCGCCAGTTCACCGGCTGGGAAACCAGCGCAGGGCCGAGCGGCTGCCAGACGGTGCTGGTGAGATAGTGCCAAATCACGAGGCAAGTGGGCGCGAGCGTCAACCCTCCGGTGAGCGTCAGCAGCAAAGCGTTGAGCATGTCTTGCTGGCCTAACCACGGCAGTGACTGCAGGAGCGCGGCGGCAATCAGCGCCGCGCCCTGACCGAGCAACGTGCGCCAGTCACGCTGGTGGCGATAGCGCGAGATCAGCGCCACGGGCAGGAGCGTCAACACGCCGCCGAGAATCAGCAAAGGCAGGTGCGCCAGCGCCACTTCCTGTGCGAGCCAGAACAGCATTAACCATTCCGCGCCCAGCAACACGGGCCAGTAACTGCGCGGGCATTGCAGCATCAGCCCGAGGCGCAGGCCAAACGGGAACAGCAACACGGCCAGTTCGGGCCGTTCGACCAGATGCAGGCTGATGCTCCACAGGCAAAACCAGGCGGCAGAGAAGATAAAGAAGCTTGCGACACCGGAGACCAGTCGCGAGAAAAACGGATTCATTGCCAGCCGTCAAACATGCGGCGCGCCAGTTCAACGTCATTGCTCACGTCGAGTTTCTCCATCAGGTTGGCGCGGTGGACGTGAACGGTTTTGGGTGATAACCCCAGCTCGACGGCGATTTCTTTCACCGCCATTCCCTGCGCCAGTTTTTCTGCCACCTGTCGCTCGCGTTTCGTCAGCGGGTCCTGACGCCCTGCCGCAAGCTTAATGGCGATCTCCGGGGTGAGATAGCAGCCGCCCGCCGAAACGGTGCGCACCGCAGAAATCAGTTCATCGGGGCTACAGCGTTTAGACAGAAACCCGCGCGCGCCCGCGTTAAGCGCCTGTTCCACCAGCGCCGGGCTGTCGTGCACCGAGAGCATAATGGTCGACAGACCTTTTGGCAGTTGGCTGAGCAAGTCCAGTCCGGAAAGGTCCGGCATCGAGATATCACAAATACAGACCTGCACACCGCGCCCCGGCAGACCCACCAGCGCGTCGCGGCCCGAACCGAATTCGGCGACGACCTGAAAATCCGGCTCCAGGCTCAGAAGCTGGGCAAAACCGGAGCGGACGATAAGGTGATCGTCGATGAGGGCGATGGTGGTCATGTTGCTGTCCTGGCGGGTTAAAAAACGCGCTTACCATAACGGTATGCGCGTCATCCTTCAAGCTGCCTCAGCGATGGCGACGTCTGCTCACCCCAGTCACTGACCTGAGCCAGCTCCCGGGTATCCGCGCATTTGCCGCCTTGAGGCAACGTGAATGACTTTGCGTATTAGCGCGTAACCATTCCGGCGATGAGCCGCTTATTCAAAGAACACTGAAATTTTGTTGAACATCGTGGGATCGGACTGGTTGCGCACCACTTTGGTCACGTCTTCCAGCTTATCGATCTGGGCCATCATCTGTTCGAGGCGCTGATCGTCATTCACTAACAGCCAGATGCGGCTGTGTTCGCTGCCCTGAATTGGCAAGCAGAGAATGCCTTCGACGTTAAACGCACGGCGGGCAAACAGCCCGCAGACGTGAGTCATGACGCCAGGGTGGTTGCGGACGGTGAGTTCCAGAATGACGTTATCATGTTGTTTCTGCATGGTTTATTCCCCCACCATTTCAGTATTGGCCGCACCTGGCGGGACCATCGGATAGACTTTTTGCTGTGGATCGATACGCACGTGGATCAGCGCCGGTCCTGGGCGCGAAATCGCGTCCTGCAACGCCGCGTGCGGATCGGCTTCCTCGTTCAAATCGCAGGCGTGCAGACCAAAGCCCGCGGCGATCTGCATAAAGTTGATCATCCCAGGATAGGTCGCAGCAAACACCCCCTGCGTGTAGAACAGGCTCTGCTGCTGATGCACTAAACCCAGCGCCTCGTTGTTCATCAGAATGATTTTTACATCCAGCTGATTTTCAGCCGCCGTCGCCATTTCCTGAATGTTCATCATCAGGCTGCCGTCGCCGGAGAAGCAAATCACTTTGCGATCCGGATTGGCCAGCGCCGCGCCGACCGCAGCAGGCAAACCAAAGCCCATCGTCCCCAGCCCGCCGGACGTCAGCCACTGGCGCGGACGGTTCAGCGGATAGGCCTGCGCGGTCCACATCTGGTGCTGACCGACGTCGGTGGTGATGATAGCGCTGTCGTCAACGCAGGCGGCCACGGCGTTGATCAGCCCGTAATGGCTCAGCGGATCGCCTTCGGTTGGGATCGCGCTCGGGAATTCACGTTGCAGATCGGCCACCAGCTGGCGCCATTCTGCATGTTCATTCGCATGCGTTTGCGGAATTAATTGCGCCAGAACTTCGGCGACATCGCCTTGAATCGCCACGTGCGGCTGCTTGATTTTACCGAGTTCAGAGCGATCGATATCGACATGAATAATTTTGGCGTTCGGGCAGAACTGCGCGGTTTTACCAATCGCCCGGTCATCAAAACGTGCACCGAGAACAATCAGCAAATCAGACTCTTGCAAAATATAGTTAGTGCTGCGCGCGCCGTGCATCCCCAGCATGCCCAACGACAGCGGGTGCGCTTTTGGCAACATCCCGAGCGCCATTAAGGTCATGGTGGTTGGCAGATGGGCTTTTTCAGCAAATTCACGTACGGCTTCAGAAGCGTCGATTGCTCCACCGCCCAAATACAACACCGGGCGTTTGGCGGCGTTAATCATCGCTGCCGCGTCACGTACGCTGTCGGCGCTAAATTCTGGCGCGGGTGCACGGTCGCCCGGCTCCGGGAAAACGTCGATATCGATTTCAGCGGTTTGCACATCCTTAGGAATGTCTATCCACACCGGGCCTGGGCGGCCGGATTGTGCGATACGAAACGCATCGCTAATAACCTGCGGTAATTCGGCGATATCGCGAACTAAATAGTTATGTTTGGTGATGGGGATAGAGATGCCGTAGGTGTCGACTTCCTGGAACGCATCGGTACCGATCATCGAAGAAGGGACCTGACCTGTAATACAAATCAACGGGATGGAGTCGAGGCGCGCATCGGCGATAGCAGTGACCAGGTTGGTCGCGCCCGGTCCGCTACAGGCCATGCAGACTGCCGGCTTGCCCTGGGTTCGCGCCATTCCTTGCGCGATAAAACCTGCGCCCTGTTCGTGACGCGCCAGTACATGGCGGATTTGCGTGCTTTGGCTTAACGCGTCATACAGCGGCAGAACGGTACCGCCAGGGATTCCAGAAACGATGGAAATGCCCTGTCGTTCCAGTAAATGAACGATTAATTGCGCGCCAGTGAAACGCGTCTTGGTTGTTGTCTTGCCCGAACTTGTCATGCTCCAGTCCTTTTCTTCTGAGCCGACTTTACGCGTCGTCGTTCACGTTGCAGATGTGTTGGCTGCGTTCACTCACGCCGGTCACGTACCTGTGTACGCTCCCGAAGATTTGCTCACTTGCCGCCTTCCTGCAACCCGAACGACTTAGCGTTTCCGGGGGGCGTTTAAAACTAAAAACCCCGCCCGGTTTGCGCCGGCGGGGTTTTGGATTCGTGTGTTGATCCAGTCCCTACGGCGCATTGCCGACGACCACCACCACACGCACGACGACCACTGCGGCTGGTAGCGCAGTTTTTAGTAGGGTCGACGTCATCATGGAAGTTGTCATTTAGGACCTGTGTTTGGAATCATTGATGGAATTTATACAACCACAGGTTCCTGAGCGTGACAATGGAAATATTTTCATCTGGTCAAAAATGCTTCAGGGATCACGTTTCAGTACGTTGCTCGCTCATTCCAGGAGTCACTATAGATGACATTGCCGTCGCAATGCTTCCAGGTGATTTTCTCGTAGCGTATTAGAACCGTTTCAAGGTGTGTTCCGGTGTTTGCGTCGGGATACAGGTCTGGTGTGATTGAGGTTATTTTCACATTCTCCAGGAGGATATTAAAATATTCCTGTTCTAAACCCGCCTCATTAATCTGATACATCTTAATGGTGGCTGACTGGAGCGTTCTTCCCGTACTCAGCGCCCGAAATAAAATCGGGGTTACACGATCAAATTCCTTCTGAAACATGACGGGCATGTGTATGCGCGTGCCCGTCAATTTCCCGGTATTCCCGTCTACCGGGATGTTTACATTATGAGTGAACGATTTGAGTTCAATTGCGCCTTCACGCCCTGACACAAGGCAAGGACCAATCATGGGAGAACCATTTTCATCATTTAGAAATAAATAAGCCGGATTTGACATAAAAACTCCTTTTTATAAAATTCAATCGTATTTATCAAAGCGGCCGAAAATTATCGGATGGACAATAATAAATACCACGATAGCAATGAACGTTAGTAACACCCAGTGGTCAGGCAACAACCACAGGAACAAAGAGGCGCATGCAAAAATATAAACGGGGAATAAAATATCCGTAAATAGAATTGATAGCAGACTCTTAAACATGCTACTTGTCCTTTAAGTCGTCATAAATCGCATCGAAATCCCTGTAGAATCCCATTTGCACCTTCTTAATGAGTTCAGACAGGAATGGCTCAAAAAAGTAGTAAAGCATCTCCAGTTGTGCGGCATAGAGGGTGGCGTAATATTTTGGGTCCAACGTTTTCAAGCGACGGGCAGCAAGAGCACACTTCTGGTCCGTGCCAATCAGTTGAAGCGCCATGACAACGTTAGGTACGCGGCGTGCAAGCCGCTCGACGACAATTTCTGAGAGCAGACCAGATTCGGAAAGATATATTGCCAGCCCCCATGCTATCGCTAAACGCGCTGCCTTGCTTGTCGGTATGTTTTTAACAAGCCCGGTTAATTTTGTATCCGTCTTGCGAACGCGATTTTGTTCATTTCCATTTTCAGAGTCCGTTATAATACCTTCAAAATAAAGATAGAGCATGTGTGCTATTACATCGCGATAACGGTAAACAGACACAATTGAGAGGTACATCCTCTTTTCTTCTGAAAGAAGCTCATCACATACATCGTGATTGCTGGGGATTAAGCATGATGAGTACCAGCTTACACGTTCCATTCCTGAGTAAATATCAGAGCCGATCCCCTTTAATGCTTTCCATGTCCCTGTAATGCCTTGCTGTCCATAAATAGCCAACTGCCTGTCACTCTGGAACTTCATCTTTAAATAATCAGATGCTTGCATAATGTATCCATACAGTATTTTCGGCCCTAGAAATATACAATGAAAATCTCTGGAATTCAAACCAGTGAAATTATTTAAACTAAACATTCACGTAAATAATAAGTTGGCTAGCTTTTATTTATTACTATTATAGGCGGAACAATTTAATTACTTGAGGGCTATTAGTCGTTATATGAGTTTATAAATTTAGTGGTGTTATCTTACAAAATGAGCCTAATACCTCTCCTTTAAATAGAGTTGCTTAAGCGATCCTAACTAGTCCACAGCGAAGCCAAATAGCAGAACCCTCGCTAATCCAGCAGTTTTTATGGATAGAACAGAAAACAAAAAACCCCGCCGGAGCGAGGTTTTTTCAGGGTTATGCGGTTGGTTTCCGCAGAACACACTGTGTTACGTCAACGCACAAAGTATACGCGATCGGCGACGAACGCGCAATTTCAGGCACGGATTTTGACGTAATGGAGTATGGATCGCCCGTTGAATTTTGTCCACAAATACCTGTTCATGCATACAGTATTTATCTATACTGATGTTGTTCGCAGTGCGTAAGGGGGCCGCAAGCAGTACACCGGCGCAACGAAGTCCTGGCTGAAACGGGTGGTGCCGTCAGTGCCTTAACCCCTGAAGTGAGCACACTGTGTTACGTCAATAAAGGTGCTGGCAACAGGCGGCGGAGAGGTACGTCAGCACCGTGCTCCTTTTGACTAAAAGGAGACGCGTATGGGCGCCGTGGATATGGTGATACTTATCCTCAGACTCATTGTTGCGGTACTGCAACTGCTTGATGCCGTCCTGAAATACCTGCGGTAGTTCAGGTTCAAGTCGCACCTGAGAGGGGCGGGCAACCGCCCCTCTTTAATCACGAGGGAATGCTATGTCGCGTTTGTTAATTGAGCCTATTACCCCTGATGAACCGGGCTATATAGCCCTAAAAGCGGAAAGCCTCGCGCTAAATTTCACTATGCTGCACAGGCTCGAAGAGAACTGGCAGCGCGGCGAAAACCGCTTTAACGCGCCGGGTGAAAAGCTGCTGGGTGCATTTCTGAACGGGAAGCTGGTCGGCGTGTGCGGAATCAACCGCGATCCCTTTAGCCAGCAGCCTCGGGCCGGGCGCATCCGCCATCTTTACATCAGCGAAAAGTGCCGTGGCCTGGGGATCGGCAAACAGCTGCTTGCGGTGGTGATGGCCGATGCCAGCATCTGGTTTGATTTCCTCAATACTCATGCACCAAAGGCCGCGTACGGATTTTACCATCGTGCTGGGTTTAGCCTGGTCGCCGATGAGCCGCGCATCACACACCGCCTTTTTTGCGCGGTATAACGCCCCCCGTTTACCCTGACCTGCTGGCAACATAAGTTGCCGAGCATTGTTTATAAATCCTGCCTTATCCCGCTCAATCATTCACCTTTGTAATGATTAATTCGTCACGCCGCTGTGGTAGATTCCACGCGCAATTACGGCAAACCGTAGTCACTTATTCTTCATTTATCTCTTTTGGCGAACGTATTTAGCGACATGAAAAAACAACGGAACGTTAATTTACTGTTGATGCTGGTGTTACTGGTGGCCGTCGGTCAGATGGCGCAAACCATTTATATTCCGGCCATTGCCGACATGGCAAAGGATCTCAGCGTGCGCGAAGGCGCAGTCCAAAGCGTAATGGCCGCCTATCTGCTGACCTATGGCGTATCGCAACTCTTCTACGGGCCGCTGTCCGACCGCGTCGGGCGTCGTCCGGTGATCCTGGTTGGGATGTCGATTTTCATGCTGGCCACGGCGATCGCCATGACGACGCACAGCCTGACCCTTCTGATTGCCGCCAGCGCGCTGCAAGGCATGGGAACCGGCGTGGGCGGCGTGATGGCCAGAACGCTGCCGCGCGATATGTATCAAGGCACGCAGCTGCGCCACGCGAATAGCCTGCTGAACATGGGTATTCTGGTCAGCCCGTTGCTGGCTCCGCTGGTTGGCGGCGTGCTGGACAGCATCTGGTCATGGCGCGCCTGTTACGCTTTCCTGCTGGTGCTGTGCATCATCGTTACGTTCAGCATGGCGCGCTGGATGCCCGAAACGCGTCCAGTTGGCGCACCGCGCACAAAACTTATCGCCAACTATAAAACGCTTTTTGGCAATGGGGCGTTCAGCTGTTATCTGCTGATGCTGATTGGTGGCCTGGCAGGCATTGCGGTGTTCGAGGCGTGCTCCGGCGTGCTGCTGGGCGCGGGTTTGGGGCTGAGCAGCATGGTGGTGAGTATTCTGTTTATCCTGCCGATTCCGGCGGCATTTTTTGGCGCATGGTTCGCCGGTCGCCCGAATAAGCGCTTTTCGACGCTGATGTGGCAATCGGTAATCAGCTGCTTGCTGGCTGGCGTGATGATGTGGATCCCCGGTTTGCTTGGGGTGATGACGGTCTGGACGCTGCTGATCCCCGCCGCGCTGTTCTTCTTTGGTGCAGGTATGCTGTTTCCGCTGGCCACCAGCGGCGCGATGGAGCCGTTTCCGTTCCTCGCCGGCACCGCGGGCGCGCTGGTGGGCGGTTTGCAAAATATCGGTTCCGGCGCGCTGGCCTGGCTTTCAGCGATGATGCCACAGACCGGTCAGGCTAGCCTTGGCCTGCTGATGACGCTGATGGGGCTGCTGATTTTGCTTTGCTGGCTACCGCTGGCGTCGCGTGAACCGCATCACGAGCAGATGGTTTAACCGCATGATGGCCCGGCGTCTCGTCGGGCTTTTCGCAAACCGGTGTCATCATCACCTGCAATAACGGTTCTGGTGCCGACCGCCACGCCCCCTCTTCCCCGTCATAAAACTGAAAATCCGCGTTAATTGCATAGGGGATTTTGGCCTGTTGTAGCTCGCAAGCCATAAAGCTGGCGAAGGCCATCTGCTCCACCGACGGCGTCAGGCGGCTGGATTCACCCACGCCCCAACCGCCCACCCAACTGACGTGTCCGGTTTTTTGCTGCCAGCGCAGCGCCACGTTTATCCGGCTACGAATAGCCGATTTTTCTGCCGCCGTGCCCGACGTCCACGGGTATTTGCCACTATTTTTGAGCGGTCCCCACGGGAAAATATGCCATTCAGCCAGCACATAGTTTTGGCTGTGCGCGGGGAGTTTCAGGCTGGAGAGATCTTCCGGTGCCGCGCGTAAGCGCGGAGCGACAAAAATCATTCTTTGCGCATCGATGCCGTGAATAGTTTTGATCGTTTTGTCGTAGACGCGATTCAGGGACGCCAGATTGTGATTCAGCTTATCCGCGGGCTCATAAATCAGGTCGAATCCCAGCAACGGCGAGCTTTTTTCGAAGTAGTGCGCCACGGCAATCCACCAGTTCACCACCTCTTTTTCGTTTTCCACTTTCGGGTCGTTTTTATATTCATCAGCCTGATAGGCGATAATCGGAATGACGCCGTATTGATCGCAGGCCTCCACCAGTTTGCGAAGATGGATCAGACGCGCTTCCGTGGGTTCGCCCGCCACGCGAATACGTACGTGGGTAAACCCTTTCGCGCGAAAATCGCGGACCACCAGCGGATCAAACTCACGGATACCGCGCTCGGTGCGTGCCCAGTCTACGTCGATACCCACGCCGAGTGCTTGCGCATAGCGCGCAGCCGTCAGCGGGGGATCGGCAGCAAAACAGAAGCCTGCAGAGAAAATGAGCGCAGCAGCAATCAACGGTTTTAACACGGTTAACCTTGCGTAAAATCGAAAGCAATACTCTGTATTTAGCACGCTTTTTCGTCAATGGTGTAGAGTCAACGCGAACTTATTCTGAGAAAAATGATGAATACAACTGCAATCCGCTCACTCATCGCCCAGTTTCCTTTGGTCGCAGATCTTATCGCCCTGAAAGAGACGACCTGGTTTAATCCGCACACCACCACGCTTGCCGAGGGTTTGCCGCATGTCGGCCTCACCCAGGCGGATGTTGACGATGCCCATGCGCGCCTGGCGCGTTTTGCACCGTATCTGGCAAGCGCATTTCCAGAAACGGCTGAGAAAAACGGCATTATCGAATCCGACGTGGTCGCTATCCCTTCCATGCATCAGCATCTGGAAAAGAGATCGGGTGAAAAAATCCCTGGCACACTGCTGCTGAAAAAGGACAGTCACCTGCCCATTTCTGGCTCCATCAAAGCCCGTGGCGGGATTTACGAAGTGCTGACGCATGCCGAAAAGCTGGCGCTGGAAGCCGGACTGCTATCGTTAACGGACGATTACCGCATTTTACTGGAACCCCGCTTTACGGATTTTTTCAGTAACTACAGCATCGCCGTGGGCTCCACCGGCAATCTGGGCATGTCGATCGGGATAATGAGCGCGCGTATCGGCTTCAAGGTCACGGTGCATATGTCCGCCGACGCCCGCGAATGGAAAAAGGCGAAACTGCGTAGCCATGGCGTAGACGTGGTTGAATACGCACAGGATTACGGTGTCGCCGTCGAGCAGGGACGCAAAGCCGCCGAAAGCGATCCAAACTGTTTCTTTATCGATGACGAAAACTCACGCACGCTGTTTTTAGGCTATGCGGCGGCCGGCGAGCGTCTGAAAGCGCAATTCGCAGCGCAGGGGCGGGTCGTGGATGCGGAACATCCGCTGTTTGTCTATCTGCCGTGCGGGGTCGGCGGCGGTCCCGGCGGCGTCGCGTTCGGGCTGAAGCTGGCGTTTGGGGATAACGTTCACTGTTTCTTTGCCGAGCCGACGCATTCGCCGTGCATGCTGTTAGGCGTCTACACCGGACTGCATGACCAGATAGCGGTGCAGGATCTGGGCATTGATAACGTGACGGCGGCGGACGGGCTGGCCGTGGGGCGCGCATCCGGGTTTGTGGGCCGTGCGATGGAGCGCCTGCTGGACGGATTCTACACTCTCTCCGATCAAAGTATGTACGACATGCTGGGCTGGCTGGCGCAGGAAGAAGGCATCCAGCTTGAGCCGTCTGCGCTGGCGGGCATGGCCGGGCCAATTCGCGTTTCAGCGAGCAAAAAATACGTGCTGGATAAGGCAACGCACCTGGTCTGGGCCACCGGTGGCGGTATGGTTCCGCAGGATGAGATGGCGAAATATCTGGCGAAGGGAAGGTGATTTTTCTGCGGCTGGCGCGTTCATTTCATGCAGAACGTCAGCCGCAGCGGTTTAGCGCCTGTTATTTACGATCTTAAAAACAGAAAAATTTGCTGTAGGTGCGTCACCGCAAACAGTAATGCGAGGGAGAGCACCGCGAGCGCAATCAGGAATTTGTCACGCACGGCTTTCGGCTGCACGAAATCAGCGTGAGTCACGTCCATCACATTGCGATTGCGCGTGTAGCGCCACAAAATAATCCCGACCAAGGCCAGTACCATAATCGATATCCAGAATGGCAGTCCCGTACGATGCCAGTTGTGCTTAATCGCCAGCGCGATCAGCGCGCCGTAACCCAGCATCGTGCGCAGCCAGGCGAGCGAGGTGCGCTCCGGTTGCAGGCCGGGATCGGCCTCGCGCCGCGCTTTGCGGCTATCCACCATAAAACACCAGCACCATTACCACGGCAGCCACCGACAGCAACATCACGCTGATGATGAACAGCCCGCGCGTATAGGGCAGATCCTGCTTGAGGCGCATCGCTTTTTCATTGCGCAGCCAGCGCAAGTAGCCGTAGATCGCCAGGATACCCGCAAACAGGCAGAGCAGTAACGCCAGCACTTCGCGAATCAGCGGCGTGGCGAAGTCCGGGGCAAGCTGGTCCAGCCCAACGCCTGCCGCCAGAAAGCCCAGCGCAGTGCGGATCCACGCCAAAAATGTACGTTCGTTTGCCAGCGAAAAGCGATAATCGGGCGCTTCGCCGAAGCGGGAAATTCTCATGAAAACTCCTTGTCGTGCCGCATGCTGGCCTCAGCATAGCGTAAATCGACACGGACAAGGAGACCGGCATCAGGACGATGCCGGTGGTCAGGATTAATGCAGTTCTGGCCAGTAATCTTTATTAGCGTCGATCAGGTCATCAAGAATGGCTTTCGCCACAGAAGCGCTCGGCACAGTTTTCGACAGCGTAATCGCCTGCCACAGTTTGGTGTAGGAGCGCTGTTCCCAGGCATCAACCACCAGTTTTTCGACGGCCACCTGCTGGCCCATCAGCCCTTTCTGGAAGTGCGGAATATCACCCACGGTTAACGGTTCCGGGCCATTTTTGCCTACCAGGCACGGAATTTCGACCATCGCGTCCGCATCAAAGTTATGGATAGCGCCGTTGTTTGGCACAATCAACAGCATGCGTTCTTGTGTGTTGAAGGCGATAGCGGTCGCCAGATCGACGATGTACGACGCATGTTCGTCGATTTCCAGCTCACCGGCGGAGGATTTCCCGGCTTCGATAATCGCCCGACACGAGCTAAATACGTGCTTCTCACGGTGATCCATCACTTCATTCGCCCGGGTGCGTTCTGGATTGGAGTGTGCCACCACGTAGTCCGGGAAAAGGTAATATTTGAGATAAGTGTTTGGCATCGTGTCCGGGTCCAGCGCCTGAACGTCTTTCGCCTTGGCAAAGGTATCGTTCCAGCTCGCTTCGGTATGCACATCGTCAGACGGCGGCACATAGCCATGTTTCGCGACATATTCACGCAATTTCGGCATCAGATCGTTACCGTTTAAATCTTCAATCGACGTCCACCAGCCAAAGTGATTAAGACCGTAGTAACGCACACGCATCTCTTTGCGATCCTTCAGGCCGACAATCTGCGCCATGCGCCCTTCAATGCCGATCGGCATATCACAGATGTTGAGGATTTTGGCGTTCGGGCGCAGCCGACGGGTCGCTTCCGCCACAATCGCCGCTGGGTTGGAGTAGTTCAGCATCCACGCGTTCGGCGAGTATTGCTCCATATAATCCACCAGTTCAAGGACGCCACCAATAGAGCGCATACCGTAGGAGATCCCGCCAGGACCGCAGGTTTCCTGACCCAGCACGCCGTGACGCAGCGGGATTTTTTCGTCTTTTTCACGCATCGGATATTTGCCGACGCGAATATGCGCCATCACAAAATCAACGTCGGTAAACGCCGCTTTCGGGTCGGTGGTGTAACTAAAATCGACCTCGGGTGCCTGTTCCTGAAGAATAATTTTGCACGCCTCGGCGATGGTTTCCTGACGTGCGCCGTCGTTGTCATAGAATTTCAGCGCGCGGAGCGGAAAGCGATCGCGGTTTGCCAACAGCATCAGAACGATACCCGGTGTAAACGTGCTGCCGCCGCCTGCGATAACAACTGAGAATTTTTTCATGATACAGCCTCTGTCATGGTGGATGATTCAAGGGGAGAAGGCGTTTTCATCAGCGATTCAAGCTGATCGCGCACCTGCGGGACGTGCAGGCCGACAATCACCTGAATGCCGTTGCCGCGACGCACCACGCCGTGGGCGCCAAGGGATTTGAAGACGTCGTCACTTTGTGTGTTTGCCATATCGACCAGCGTGATACGCAGCCGGGTGGCGCAGTTATTGATGCTTTCGATGTTGCCCGCCCCGCCCAGCGCCTGCAGATAACCCACTGCCTGGCCTGAGGAGGTATTCGCCGCCACGGTGGTTTGCCCACGCGCAGCCTTATAGTCGGCCTTACTGTAGAGTTTGATTTCACTCTCTTCGCGGCCCGGCGTTTTGAAGTTGAAGCGTTCGATCAGCGTTTTAAAGACCATGAAGTAGAGCGCGGTGAAGCACAGGCCGATGCCTATCTGGGTGAACATCATTGAGGCATGGTTGTGGAACATCGGGATCCAGTTTTGCGGCAGGAACTGGTCAAGCAGCCCGCCGCCCATGTTGCCCACTACGCCGAACATGTACATCACCATCGCCATGGTGGCAGCCAGCACGGCGTGAACGGCAAACAGCAGCGGCGATATAAACAGGAAGGTGAATTCAAGCGGTTCGGTAATGCCTACCAGCACCGCGGTGAGCGTCGCGGGGATCAGCAGCCCGGCAACCTTGACGCGGTTTTCCTTTGCTGCGGTGTACCACAGCGCCAGCGCAATCCCGACAGAGCCAAACACTTTCGAATTACCGTGCAAGGCAAAGCCGCCTTCCGGGAACAGGGTTTTCAGCGGTTCGGTGCTCTGGCTAAATTCCTGTAAGTGCTGCGCCCAGTACACCTGAATGCCGCCCTCTACCGCTGCCGGACCGAAAATAAACGGACCATAGATAAAGTGATGCAGGCCGGTTGGGATCAGAATGCGTTCCAGGAAGGTATAAACCCACACACCGAGTGCCCCGGCGGAGCGTAAAAAGACCTGAAGGGATTCAATGCCCATCTGAACTTTCGGCCAGCCGAGCAGCGTGAGCCACGCACATGGAATCATCACAAAGAACGCGATAATCACCACAAACGAGGTGCCCTGGAATATGCCGAGAAAGACGGGAAGCTGTTTATCGAAATAGCGGTTGTGAATTGCCGTCACTAGACCGGAAATAATAATCGCACCAATAATGCTGGTATCGAGGGTTTTGATACCGGCGATCATCGCCAGCCCGCTGCCGGCTGTGGGCTCGGCCATAAAGTTCACACCAAAGAAGTGACCCCAGGTCATTCCCATCGCGTTAATAAAGTAGTTCCAGGTCAGGAAGCTAATCAGCACGGCCAGACAGGCGCGGCCCTGAGCCTGTCTCGCCAAACCAATCGGTAAGCCAACGGCGAAAATAAGCGGCATATTACGAAATACCGCCCAGCCGCCCTCTTCAATAATATGAATAATCTGTGCAAATAAATTATCGGGAGCGGTTAAGGCCTCGCCCACAAAAAGCGGATTGCTAAGCATGATGGCAATACCGACCACAATGCCTGCGAAGGGAAATAACAGCACCGGGGTAAACATGGCGCCGCCAAAACGTTGTATTTGACTGAGCATCTTTAAATCCTCATTTCACAACCTGTAGGAGTAGAGGCCTTTATGGTTTTTTGCTGGCCTGAAATCAGAATAAGAATTTGCTCAGTCGTTAACATCGCGCGCCGCTGCGATTCGTGATCGTATTCATGGTTTTATTTTGCCCAGTGAGGTCTACTTTTTACTTAAAATCTGGACATGTTTGAGCGGAATGACCGGATAAATACGGACAGAGAGGTCTACAGGTGATCTACAAATCTATTGCTGATCGGTTACGTTTGCGGCTGAATTCATCCGACTACAATATCGGTAGCCCTTTACCCGGTGAGAAAACGCTGGCGATCGAGTTTGGCGTCGCCCGTATGACCGTCCGTAAAGCCATCGATCTACTGGTGAGCTGGGGCCTGGTGGTGCGTCGTCACGGCAGCGGCACCTTTGTGGCGAGAAAAGACGTCCATCATGAAACCACCAACCTGACGGGGTTAGTGGAGGTGCTACGCCAGCAGGGAAAAGAGGTGCAGAGTAAGGTGTTGCAGTTTGAAGTGATGCCCGCGCCGCCTGCCATTGCCAGCCAGTTGCGCATTCAGATTGATGAGCGGATCTATTTTTCGCGGCGGGTGCGTTACGTCGAAGGGAAACCACTGATGCTGGAAGACAGCTTTATGCCAGTAAAACTGTTCCGCCATCTTTCCCTGGCGCATCTTGAAGGGTCGAAGTTTGATTATATTGAGAAAGAGTGCGGGATAACGATCAGCGGCAACATTGAGAGTCTGACGCCGGTTTTAGCGGATAAGCAGCTTGCCAACTATTTGAACTTACCTGAGCATACGCCGCTGCTGCGGATAACGTCTCTTTCCTACAGCGACAGCGGCGAGTTCCTTAACTATTCCGTGATGTTCCGTAATACCAGCGATTACCAGGTGGACTACCACCTGCGGCGCATCCATCCGGACGCGCTATTAGCCCATCCCCCAGAACAGCACAGCCAGTAGCTGTGGGGTGATGATGCGCATGAACATCACCAGCGGATAAACCGTGGCATAGGACAGCGCCGCCGCGCCGCTGGTAGCGTGGAGATTATTGGCAAAGGCCAGCGCAGGCGGATCGGTCATTGAACCCGCCAGCATGCCGCACAGCGTCAGGTAATTCATGTTGGTGAAAATTCGCGCCAGAATCCCGACCGTCAGCAGTGGGACGGCGGTGATGAAAAAGCCGTAACCAATCCAGCTGACGCCCTCTCCGTGGGTCAGCGTATCAATAAAATCCCCCCCCGATTTGAGCCCGACAACGGAAAGAAACAGCACGATCCCCAGTTCGCGTAACGCCAGGTTAGCGCTTGGCGGCATAAACCAGTACAGCTTACCAATGCAGCCGATACGTCCAAGGATCAGCGCCATGATCAACGGCCCACCCGCCAGACCGAGCTTCAGCGCCACCGGAAAACCCGGCACATACAGCGGAATAGACCCGAGCAACACGCCAAGACCAATGCCGATAAACACCGGCAGCATCTGTACCTGCTGCAATTTTTGCTGGGCGTTGCCCACCATATCGGCCACGGCGTCGATAGAGGACGGACGCCCCACCAGATTGAGGATATCGCCAAACTGCAGACTGGCATCCGGGCTGGCGACCAGCTCCACGCCCGCGCGATTAAGACGGGAGATCACCACGTCGTAACGCTCTTTTACCTGCAGATCGCGGATTTTCTTGCCCAACACCTGTTCATTAGTGACCACCACACGCTCCACGCGCATATCGGTTCCGCGTGTGGAAAGAGAGGTCTCAACCTCCTGGCCGATCACCAGCTGCGCGCTGTGTAAATCACCCGGCTGCCCGACGAGATGCAGTAAATCGCCGATTTGAATGATGGTCCCAGGTGACGGCACCATCAGCATATCGCCACGTTTGAGGCGTGAGCAGATGATACTGATGCTGTTCAGAATCGGTACATCCTGAATCGCCATATTACTGAGGTTGGGATTTTCGACGCGGATATTGATGGTTTTGATCAGCGCGTGGCCGTTAGTCATCGCGGATTCGTGCTTTTTAGCTTCGTCGTCAACGTTGATCCGAAACAGAACGCGCACCAGCCACATGGTCAGCAGAATCCCGCAGATCCCGAACGGATAAGCCATCGCATAGCTCATCCCCATCTGGTCTACGACGCCAGGCGCGATGCCCAGATCGCGCAATATTTGCTGTCCTGCGCCGAGGGCGGGCGTGTTGGTGACCGCACCGGAGAAAATCCCCAGAACCACCGGAAGCGGTATTTCGAAGAGTTTGTGCAGAATGGCGGTCACTACGCCGCCCATCACCACAATCCCGAGCGCAAAAAGGTTGAGCCGTAAGCCGGAGACGCGCAGAGAGGCGAAAAAGCCCGGGCCCACCTGAATGCCGATGGTGTACACAAAGAGGATCAGGCCAAACTCCTGGATGAAATGCAGCATCTCAGCGCTGAGCGTGATGCCCAGTTGCTCGGCGAAATGGCCAACGAAAATCCCACCGAATAGCACCCCGCCAATGCCAAGCCCAACACCACGAATTTTGATATTGCCAATCCACAGCCCAACCACCGCCACCAGGGCCAGCACGCTAACCGTTAATGCGATATCACTCATGATCGATTCCCTGAGCATAACCTGAGTTATTTTAAGGATTCTCTCAGAGCGCAAAGGCGTTGTATGGGCGATGGCGCACAAAAAAGCCCTGCCGAGGCAGGGCTTTATCTTTTCACCCTCTCCCTGTGGGAGAGGGTCGGGGTGAGGGCATCAACCCGCAGAGGATTAGCTGTTCAGTGCCGGACGCTCGCTGATGGCGATACGCTGCGGAGCCAACGCTTCGGGCACGTTACGGGTCAAATCGATATGTAACAGCCCGTTGGTAAATGTCGCACCGGTAACTTCCATATGGTCAGCCAGCGTGAAGCTCAGGCTGAACGGCTGAATAACCAGCCCCTGATGCAGCCATTTGGTTTCGGTTTCCGGTTTTTCAGGCGTCCCTTTCACGGTTAAACGTGTGCCTTCGAGCTGGATATCCAGATCGTCCTGACGGAACCCGGCCAGCGCCAACGTGATGCGATAGTGGTTGTCATCGCTTTTTTCGATGTTGTACGGCGGAAAAGCCTGATGTTCAGCGGTGCTTTGCAGGGCGTTAGCCAGTTTGTCAAAACCAATCCACTGACGCAGAAGTGGGGATAAATCATGATTACGCATACTATTTTCTCCTTCTGAGAAGCGAGTTCAGCACATTTTTTGTGCGCAGTTGTACCTGCAAATCCCTGTGGATTCGCATTTGCTCCCTTACGGCAAGCAATTCTGGATGGGCCGCCAGCGCGACCCGCTTAATTAGTTAATCTCGATACGGCGCGGTTTTTTCTCTTCCGGAATCACACGTTCCAGATCGACAAACAGCAGACCGTTGACCAGGTTTGCGCCTTTGACATGAATGTTTTCGGCGAGCTGGAATTTGCGCTCAAAGTTGCGCTCAGCGATGCCCTGGTAAAGATAGGTACGCTCTTTTTGCTCGGCCGTATGCGCGCCTTTCACCACCAGCAGGTTGTCCTGCGCGGTGATCTCCAGTTCGCTTTCTGCAAACCCGGCGACGGCAATGGCGATGCGGTAGTGGTTTTCGTCCACCAGCTCAACGTTGTAAGGAGGGTAGCCGTTACTCTGGCTTTGATTATTTTCTAAGTGGTTGAACAGACGGTCAAAACCAATAGCAGAACGGTAAAGCGGAGATAAATCGAAATTACGCATAAGTCAAAGCTCCTGAAATCAGCAAGTCATGTTTGCCTTCCACTATGGACAGGCCACTGAGCCACCGAACACCCCGCAGGCGTGTTCGTTCTCGGGCTACACACATAAAATGGGTCCGCTTCCGTTCTTTTCAATACTCATCTTGTAAGATTTTTTTGCACTTTGCTGGCACTCGCATAGACTTGGGGCTACAGCACAAAGGGGTAAATTGCGATGGCTGCCACAGAGCAGTGCTTTACACCTATTCATTTCGCACATGGCTCGTTATAAATTGATATTGCTATTCTATCGGGCCATTAACGTTGATTAACTGATGATGAAAAATGTTCTGATAAAGCTGACGGCGTGCAGCGTGCTGGTTTTACTTTGCGGGTGTTCGAGCGTGATGTCTCACACTGGCGGTAAAGAAGGAACATATCCTGGCACGCGCGCCAGCGCTGAGATGATTTCGGATGACGAGACAAACTGGGGCACCAAATCCCTGGCGATCCTGGATCTGCCTTTTACAGCGGTAATGGATACGTTATTAGTCCCATGGGACCTGTTCCGCACCGACAGCTCCGTGCGCTCACGGGTCGAAAAAAGCGAGAAACAGAATCTGGCGACCAATGCTGTTATCCCGCCTGCTGCAATGCCTGCCCCGTAATTACTTTCCGGTTTCCGTTACCCAAAGTTGACGGAAACCGGCAGTCTCTTCCATCCACGCAATAAACTGTCCATCCGGCGAAAAGACGATGGCGTCACCTGACGGTGGATTACCGTGATCGGATGTCAAAAAGGTCACTTTCCCGGTGTGTGAATCCGCAAGCGCAATGCGATTTTCCAGCACAAACCCCAGCGCGTCGCCCGACGGATGCCAGTTAAACGCCGACTGAATGTCGCTGGCGTGATGCGTCAGTTGGCGCGGTTCTCCGCCTTCTGGTGCGATCAGCCATAGTTGCACCACACCGAACTCATCACGCATCAGGAACGCAATTTCTGTGGCCTGCGGATGAGTACGCACCCAGTGACGCGGGATATTGACCAGACCGGGAAAACGATTTTGATGGGTAAAGGTTAAACGCCGTTGCACCACGCCGGCAGGCGGTGCGGGCATCTTCTCAGCCGTTCCTTCCAGCGGCTCACGGCCTGCGCGTTTCCAGCCCTGCTCGTCTTTTGGCAGATCGACAATAAACAGTTCTGGCACTTTTTCGCCGCTTTTACTCAGCGTATCGCCGATAAACGCCACACGATCGTTACCCACCCACCCCTCTTCATAAGCGCGGTTGATCTCATCGCTGTCTGGCACTGGCGTTGGCGTCGTGCGGCTCACCAGCACGCTCCAGAATGCGCCTGCATATTCTCGCGGATGATTGCCGCACGGCGTTACCGGGCCAAAGGGTGCGGCCACGCCCACGTTGCGTAAATCGAGTTTTGCATCGCGCTCGTGCAGCACATGGTCGTTGTAGGTAAAACTAACAAACTGGCCGTTGGGACTAAATACATGGACATGGCTGCCGCCGCGCAGCGCACCGGGCGTGTAGGGCGCGGTGATGTCCATTGCGTCGAGATTTTCTACCTGCGCGTTTTGCACCGTCACACCCTGGCGATGATGAAAATCGTACTGCCAGCTCGCATCCGGATTTTCCGGGCCGTGGATAAATACGTATTTGTCATCGGTCGGATGAACGGTCACCACGCCAACGTGCGCGCCATGGCCGGAACGATAAATCACCTCGCACTCACCTGTTTCGACATTCACACGTTCAATGGTTTCGCCGGTAAACGACGCGCCGGACGGACGCACGTCAAACACCAGCCAGTGGCTGTCGGCAGTCCAGGTATTGATATTGGTGAGTTGATGATGGCGGGGAGCGAACGTGATTTGTTTCATAGGGATACCCTGATGCGCGGTTATCGCATCAGGGTAAAGCATCGCAAAGCTTTAGCCTACACGTTTCACATCGCCAACCAGCAGGATGTAAGAGAGTGCGCCAATCAGCGCCACGGCAGCGATATACACCAGCGCCGGGCCAAAGCCGTAATCCTGCGCCAGATAGCCTACCACCAGCGGAACCGTGATCCCGCCGAGGCCGCCGACGAAGTTAAACACGCCGCCCGTCAGGCCGATCAGACGCATCGGCGCAAGCGATGAAACCAGCGACCAGGTGATCGACGCAAAGCCGTTACCGAAGAACGCAATCGCCATCAGGGTCATAATCCACACCGGATCGTTGGTGTAGTTTGCGCCCATAATGCAGGTCGAAATCAGCAGGCCGCAGATAATGGGCGTTTTACGCGCCACACCCAGCGAATACCCTTTTTTCACCAGCTTATCGGCCAGCCAGCCCGAAAGCAGCACGCCGAAGAACGCCGCCAGGAACGGTACGGTGGTCATGAATCCGGCTTTCAGCGCGGTAATGCCTTTTTCCTGCGTCAGATAGTTCGGGAACCAGGTCAGGAAGAACCACAGCGTTGACGTGACCGCAAACTGCCCGATGTAGACCCCCACCAGCTTGCGGTTGAAGACCAGTTTCCAGTCCGCTTTGGTCATCGGCTGGCGCGATTCTTTTTTGACGGGCGCGTCGCCATCGATCAGACCGCCACCGTCACGAATGTACTCCAGCTCGGCTTTGGTGATGCTTTTGGTCAGGCGCGGCGGCTGATAAACCTTAATCCAGATAAACGACCAGATAATGCCGATACCGCCGGTGACAATAAACACCCAATGCCAGCTCAGCAGTTCCTGAATCCAGATCAGCAGCGGCGTCAGGAAGGCCAGGCCGACAAATTGCCCCGAGGTGTAAAAGCCCACGGCAGAAGCGCGTTCGTGCTCCGGGAACCAGCTGGTGACCATCCGGTTATTGGTCGGGAACGCCGGTGCTTCAAAAATGCCGGTGATGGCACGCAGGCCAATCAGCGACATTAAACCGGTCGCAAAACCCTGGAAGAGCGTCGCCACTGACCAGCCAAATATCGCGATAAAATAGGTCAATCGTGAACCCACGCGGTCAAGGAACCAGCCGCCGGGAATTTGGCAGAGCGTATACAGCCAGGCAAACGCGGAAAAGACGTAGCCCATTTCCGATTTAGTGATGCCAAATTCTTCCTGAATATGGGCCGACGCAACGGCAAGGTTGGCGCGGTCGACGTAGCAAATCACCACGGTAATAAAGATCATAATCAGCGTCAGATAGCGGCGACGCCCTGGTTTTGCAGCAGTAACTGGAATATCCATCGTAATCTGTCTCCAGATTTTGGGCATAGCGAAGCCGCTCACCATGCCCTGTAGTTTCAGAGGGTGTAATTATTTTTTTATTTAAAAAAGTAGCCGGAATGCGCTAAATAATTCGTGCTGGGGGAAGGCGGCAAGCTTTTGCATCCCCGGGAGCATACAAAAAGTATGTGACCGGGGTAAGAAAGCGCAGCCAACGCATCACCAGCGCGAAATATGCCGCGCATTTACCATTCTGCGACCGATCCATCTTCATGCCGCCACAACGGATTACGCCAGTCCGGCGCATTTTTACTCAGCTCAATGACTTTGGCTTCATCGATTTCCACGCCCAGTCCTGGCTTCGTTAACGGTTTAAAGAAACCGCCTTCCATGTTGAAGTCTTCTTTGTTTTTCACAAAATCGAGCAGTTCCGCGCCTTGTTATAGTGAATGCCCATGCTCTGTTCCTGGAACACTGCGTTGCGCGAAACGAAGTCCACGTGCAGACAGGCCGCCAGTGCGATCGGTCCCAGTGGGCAATGCGGCGCTAATGCCACGTCGTAGGCTTCCGCCATCCCGGCGATTTTGTAGCATTCGGTGATACCGCCTGCGTGTGACAGATCCGGCTGCAGAATCGCCAGGCCACCCGCTTCAAGCACGCGTTTGAATTCGAAGCGCGAGAACATACGTTCGCCCGCCGCAATCGGAATATGGGTTTGCGCCGCCAGTTTCGGATAGTACTCGGCCTGTTCCGCCAGCACGGGTTCTTCGATAAACAGCGGGCGATATTGCTCAAGTTCTTTGATCAGCACTTTCGCCATCGGGGCGCTGACGCGACCCGTGGAAATCGAGACCAAATTCAATTTCATTGCCGAAAGCTTCGCGGATCTGCGCTACGGTATTCACCGCTTTGTCCACCGCGCGCGAGTTATCAATGATGCCCATCTCTTCGCAGCCGTTCAGCTTGAAGGTATCAAAGCCGATGTTGCGCAGAGTTTTAATCCCGTCGATCACTTCCGCCGGACGATCACCGCCGACCCAGCTGTAGGCTTTTATTTTGTCGCGAACCAAACCGCCCATCAGCTGCCATACCGGCGCGTTCAGCACTTTGCCTTTGATGTCCCACAGCGCCTGATCGATACCCGCGATAGCGCTCATCAGAATCGGGCCGCCGCGGTAAAAACCTGCGCGGTACATGACTTGCCACAGGTCGTTGATGCGCGCCGGGTCCTGACCAATTAAATATTCTTTTAGCTCATGTACCGCCGCTTCGACGGTACGTGCGCGGCCTTCGATGACCGGCTCGCCCCAGCCAACGACGCCTTCGTCAGTTTCGATTTTCAAAAACATCCAGCGCGGGGGTAAACGGTACGTGGTGATGTTGGTTATTTTCATTTCACTGCCTCTCGATACGCCTTAACAAATGCGGCTGCCTGCTCTGCGGTACGTTCCACGGACTGTCCTGCGCGATACAAATCGCTGCCCAGGCCTGCGCCCACACAACCGGCTTTCAACCATTGCGCCAGGTTTTCTGGCGTCACGCCGCCTACAGCGAAGACCGGAACATCCGCCGGAAGCACGGCTTTCAACGCTTTGATGTAGTCCGGGCCGAAGGCCGACGACGGGAAAATTTTCAGCGCCTGCGAGCCCGCATCCAGCGCGGTAAACGCCTCTGTCGCCGTGGCGCATCCTGGGCAGACGGTCATGCCGTAACTGACTGCGCGGCGAATCACCTCTGGATTGATGTTCGGCGTGACGATGAGCTTGCAGCCCATTTTCGCGAGCTGGTCCACCTGTTCAGGTTTCAGAACCGTACCGGCTCCAATCAGCGCTTTATGACCGTACGCATCAACGACCACAGGAATGCTTTTCTCCCATTGCGGCGAGTTCAGCGGGATTTCGACCGCGTCAAATCCGGCGTCAATAACGGCGCCAACGTGCGCCAGCGCGTCGTCCGGCGTGATGCCGCGCAAAATCGCGATAAGAGGAAGATTAGTTTGCCACTGCATGAGCGATGCTCCTTATGCCTGCCTGAAATGCCGTATCGCCTGCCACGGTTGCAACATTGCGTCCAATGGCGCTGAACGCCTGCTGGTAACGCGACGTTAACGATGAACCGGCGACGATCGTGATGGCCTGCTCGTGGGCGATGAAATCGCGCATGCTGGCGACTTCAGCGCCAATCAGCAGGCCGGACAGAAATTCGCTGACCTCTTCACGCGGGAGATTTCCCAGCACGGTGTGACGCGCGAACTTCAAAAAGTTGTGGCAGAACGGCAGGCGAGGCGAGACCCCGCTCAAGCCCGGCAGTGAAGGCGGCGGGCGCGTTTTTTTGCTCCGGTAAAACCCGCGCCAACCAGCGAATGACGCAGCAGCAAATGGTGCAGTTCACCGGTCATCACGGTACGAAAATCGTGGATTTTCTCGCCATCCGCCAGCACCCATTTACAGTGGGTACCGGGCATCACGTACACAGAAGAAGGAGAAAGTGAGCGCGCGCCGAGCAGCTGCGTTTCTTCGCCGCGCATCACGTTATGGTTATCGTCGCGAGACACGCATAAGCCTGGGATGATCCAGATTTTGTCGCCAACGGACGTTAACTGCTCACCAATGGCAGAGAAATAGGCAGGAACGGGCAAATACGGGGCAATTTTCCAGCCGACGTTGCTGCCTACCATTCCAGCCATCACTACCGGTGTGGTGCTATCGCGCCAGCCCGCTGTCACCTCTGCTAACACCGCCTCGGGGGATTTACCGTTCAGGCGCGTCACGCCTGCTTCGGATTGCCTGCTTTCCAGGCATCTGTCGTCCTGATAAAGCCAGGCGCGCAGATTGGTCGATCCCCAGTCAATAGCGATGTAGCGAGATGTCATGTGATTTCCTTTTAGCCTTCGTGTTGAGCTGGCGATCATGGTGAGCGCCGCCTGCTCTGCCGCATCGCTGTCCTGATGCCGTATCGCATCGAACAACGCTTTATGTTCCTGGAGCGTCTTCGGCATGTTGGCCTCATCGCCCATCCAGGTCCGTTCAAATACTGCGCGCTGTAGCGAGCTGATCGCGACGCTAAGCTGCTGCAGAACCGGGTTGTGAACTGACTGCAACACCGCCTCGTGGTAGCGGATATCCGCTTCGTTAAAGGCATCCCGATCCTGATTGTTAGCAATCATGTCGTTAAGCGCCGACTCAATTTGCGCCAGATCGCCCGAGGTCGCGCGTTCCGCCGCCCAGCGTGCGATGGCCGGTTCCACCAGGTTTCGCACCTCGCTCATCGCGCCAATCAGACGCGGGTCGTAGTCGTTTTCCAGTACCCACTGCAGGACATCGGTGTCGAGGTAATTCCACTGGTTACGCGGGGCAACAAACGCGCCACGGTAACGTTTCATTTCGATCAGCCGCTTCGCCATCAGCGAACGAAACACTTCGCGGATGATATTGCGCGAAGTTTCAAACTCTTCGCAGAGCTCCGCTTCTGCGGGTAGCGGCGAGCCGGGTACGTATTTGCCGCTCACAATCTGGTTGCCCAGCGTGATAACGATGCGGTCGGTTTTATTCAGCGTCATGGAGAGTCCTTGTGCTCTATGTGTCCATCACTACTTTACCGCGACCGCTGATTTTCGCCTCACTTTTGCAGTACAAACGTGGAGGTCGTTCGTCATTGCTGTGTTGGTAATGTAGTACAACATGAATTAGTTGTACTACAATCCAGATCACAAAAAGAACAATTCATTAATATGAAGGCAAAAAAAAGCCCCGGTCTATAACCGAGGCTGATGAGTTGAGTCAGGCTTAATTCAGGACAAATTTCTCGATAGCGTAGGCAACGCCGTCTTCCAGGTTGGATTTGGTCACGAAATTGGCGACATCTTTCACCGACGGGATCGCGTTTTCCATCGCTACGCCCATCCCTGCGTATTCGATCATTGCGATGTCGTTTTCCTGATCGCCAAGGGTCATGATCTCTTCCGGTTTGATGCCCAGCGCGTCGGCCAGCGATTTTACGCCCGTGCCCTTATTGACGCGTTTATCGAGGATTTCGAGGAAGTACGGCGCACTTTTCAGCACGGTATATTTCTCTTTTACCTCCGCCGGAATGCGGGCAATCGCCTGATCCAGAATCGCGGGCTCGTCAATCATCATGACTTTCAGGAATTGCGTGCTCGGATCCATTTTCTCGGCTTCGCAGAACACCAGCGGAATGGTGGCGACAAAGGATTCATGGACGGTGTAGTAGCTGATATCGCGGTTAGCGGTGTAGAGCGTATTGCGATCGAGCGCGTGGAAATGGGAACCGACTTCGCGTGACAGTTTTTCGAGGTACAGGTAATCGTCATAGCTCAATGCCGTTTGCGCCACGGTGCTGCCGTCAGCGGCTTTCTGTACCAGCGCGCCGTTATAGGTGATGCAGTAATCACCGGGCTCATTCATGTGCAGCTCTGTCAGATAGCTGTGAACGCCGGCATAGGGACGCCCCGTGGTCAGCACCACATTCACGCCTTTTGCGCGCGCGGCGGCAATCGCCTTTTTAACAGCAGGAGAAATAGTGTGGTCTGGCAGCAGCAATGTGCCGTCCATGTCGATTGCAATGAGTTTAATGGCCATGAGATCCCCGATTTAAATGAGTCTGTCCTCATGCTAACGCGATTCCGCACGGAAAACAGTAAAAGAGTCGTGGAGAAAGGGGGATGGAGTTGAGGAAGGGGATTCCTCTTTTGTGAGGTGTTTTCCCCCTCACCCCGCCCCTTTCCCAAAGGGAAGAGAGCGGGACGAGGGAGTTTTACAACTTAGATATCGATATTCGCGGCTTTCAGGGCGTTCTCTTCAATGAAGGCGCGGCGCGGTTCTACGGCATCGCCCATCAATGTCGTGAACAGCTGGTCGGCAGCAATCGCATCTTTCACGGTCACGCGCAGCATACGGCGGCTTTCCGGATCCATCGTCGTTTCCCACAGCTGATCCGGGTTCATTTCACCCAGACCTTTATAACGCTGAATATACAGACCACGACGGGACTCTTTGACCAGCCATTCCAGCGCCTGCTCAAAGCTGGCAACAGGCTGACGGCGCTCGCCACGTTCGATGAAGGCATCGTCTTCGATCAGACCGCGCAGCTTCTCGCCCAGCGTACAAAGACGACGGTATTCGCCACCGGTCACAAACTCATGATCCAGCGGATAATCGGTATCTACGCCGTGAGTACGCACACGAACGATTGGCTCGAACTGGTGCAGCTCAGCATTTTCGCGGACATCAAACTTCCACATGCTGCCATGCTGCTCGTTCTCATTCAGCTCGGTGATCAGCTGGTTAATCCAGCGAGTCACGGTCTGCTCATCGCTCAGATCGGCTTCGGTCAGCGTTGGCTGATAAACCAGCGCCTTCAGCAGCGTGCGCGGGAAGCGACGCTCCATACGGCCAATCATTTTCTGCGTCGCGTTGTACTCAGAAACCAGTTTTTCAAGAGGCTCACCCGCCAGCGCCGGAGCGAACGCGTTGGCGTGCAGAGAAGCACCGTCCAGAGCGATAGAGATCTGGTACTGGTCCATCGCTTCATCGTCTTTAATGTACTGTTCTTGCTTGCCTTTCTTCACTTTGTACAGCGGTGGCTGTGCAATGTAGATGTGGCCACGTTCAACGATTTCTGGCATCTGACGGTAGAAGAACGTCAGCAACAGCGTACGGATGTGTGAACCATCGACGTCCGCATCGGTCATGATGATGATGCTGTGATAGCGCAGTTTATCCGGGTTGTACTCGTCACGACCGATACCACAGCCGAGAGCCGTGATAAGCGTAGCCACTTCCTGAGAAGAGAGCATTTTGTCGAAACGCGCTTTCTCAACGTTGAGGATTTTACCCTTCAACGGCAGAATCGCCTGGTTCTTACGGTTACGGCCCTGCTTCGCAGACCCGCCCGCAGAGTCACCTTCCACCAGGTACAGTTCGGGAGCGAGCCGGATCGCGTTCCTGGCAGTCCGCCAGTTTGCCCGGCAGGCCCGCCAGATCCAGCGCACCTTTACGGCGAGTCATTTCACGGGCTTTACGCGCCGCTTCACGCGCACGTGCCGCATCGATAATTTTGCCGACCACGATTTTCGCGTCAGACGGGTTTTCCAGCAGGTATTCGCTCAGCAGTTCGTTCATCTGCTGTTCAACGGCGGTTTTCACCTCGGAAGAAACCAGTTTGTCTTTGGTCTGAGAGGAGAATTTCGGGTCCGGTACTTTGACTGATACCACAGCAATCAGGCCTTCACGGGCATCATCACCGGTCGCGCTGACTTTCGCTTTTTTGCTGTAGCCTTCTTTATCCATGTAGGCGTTCAGCGTACGGGTCATCGCCGTACGGAAACCGACAAGGTGTGCGCCGCCATCACGCTGCGGAATGTTGTTAGTGAAGCAGTAGATATTTTCCTGGAAACCATCGTTCCACTGCAGCGCAACTTCGACGCCGATACCGTCTTTTTCGGTGGAGAAATAGAAGATATTCGGGTGAATAGGCGTTTTGTTTTTGTTGAGATACTCAACAAATGCCTTGATGCCGCCTTCGTAGTGGAAATGGTCTTCTTTGCCGTCACGCTTATCGCGCAGACGAATCGACACGCCAGAGTTCAGGAATGACAGCTCGCGCAGGCGTTTTGCCAGAATTTCGTATTCAAATTCAACCACGTTAGAAAACGTCTCGTGGCTCGGCCAGAAACGTACGGTGGTACCGGTTTTTTCCGTGTCGCCAGTGACGGTCAGCGGAGCCTGCGGCACGCCGTGAGAATACACCTGGTGATGCGCTTTACCTTCGCGGTAGATAACCAGTTCCAGCTTCTGCGACAGGGCGTTCACAACGGAAACGCCAACACCGTGCAGACCGCCGGACACTTTATACGAGTTATCATCGAACTTACCGCCCGCGTGCAGAACGGTCATGATGACTTCTGCAGCAGACACGCCCTCTTCCGGGTGAATACCGGTCGGGATACCACGGCCATCATCCTGTACGGAAACGGAGTTATCGCCGTGAATGGTGACGATAATATCTTTACAGTGACCCGCGAGTGCTTCGTCGATAGCGTTATCCACAACCTCGAATACCATGTGGTGCAGACCGGTGCCGTCATCGGTATCGCCGATATACATACCTGGGCGCTTACGCACCGCATCCAGCCCTTTCAGGACTTTGATACTGGAGGAGTCATAAGAATTCGACATCAACGTTTCTCGCTCATTTATTCTTGGGTTAATCCGTTATTTTACCCTTTTCCACGGTGAACATCTTCGAATTTTTGTCCGACATGTCCAGAACGTGTTCAGCGCTAATTGCGCTGACGAAAACCTGCGACTGCGTGGCTTTTAAGCGGCTGGCAAGCAGTCCGCGCCGTGCGTCGTCGAGTTCCGAGGCAAAATCATCTATCAGATACAGACAGCGCCGCCCACTTTCGCGGGTGAGGAACTCCCCTTGCGCCAAACGCAGTGCGCACATCAGGAGTTTGAGCTGTCCGCGCGACAAGGTATCTTCGACCGGTGCGCCGTCGGCACGAATGCGGAAGTCCGCTTTGTGTGGGCCGTGCGCGGTATAGGTCAGCATGCGGTCGCGTTCGAAGCTTCTCTCCAGCACTTCGGCATAATCCGTCTCTTTCTCCCAGCCGCGCTGGAAGGAGAAGGTGAGAGAAAACTCGGGTAGAAATTGTTTGCAGGTATCCGCCATATCTTCGGCAATGCCTGCGCTGTATTCGGCTCGCCAGCGGCTGATTTGCTCCGCAAGGGGGACCAGTTCCATATCCCACGGGCGCACCTGCGCGTAACGAGTAACCTGTCGCAGCGCGGCATTGCGCTGTTTGAGCAGTCGCTTAAGATTGCTCCAGGCGTTAAAGAAACCCGCTTCGTTGTGAAAACATCCCCAATCGAGGAATGCTCTTCTGTATTTGGGGCCGCCGTTGAGTAACGTAAACCCCTCAGGCGTAATCAGCTGCATCGGCATCAGCAAGGCCAGCTCAGCAACTTTGTGCCCATCGGTGCCGTCGATGCGCACTTTGCTGTCGCCCTGCTTGTCTTTCGTCAGACCAATCGAGGTTTCACGCTCGCTGCCCTGTAATCGACCGTGCAGAATAAACGATTCCTGTTCATGACGGATGACGCGCCCCACCTGCAAGCTGCGAAAGGCGCGGCCATGACCCAGCGTGTAGATCGCTTCCAGCACGCTGGTTTTCCCGCTGCCGTTAGCGCCGACCAGGAAATTAAAGCCGGGAGATAAAGCGAGATCCGCATTTTCGATATTGCGGAAGTCTTTGATGAGCAGGCGCGTCAGTGACATATATCAGTACATTGATCCATAGATCCAGGGCGTAATCGGCGCAGCCAGTTTCAACGCGGACTGCGCGCAGACCCTGGAGCGTACACGGAGTACGCGACAGGGGCGAGTACAGCCCAGGTTGAAAATGGCAAGTAAGATAGCCCGATATTTTCCACTAGAGGCGCATTGGCATGACGACGTAGGCTGCGCTTTGTGAGGCCGCATCTTCAATCTGCACGCTTGAAACCGAATCGGTCAGCAGAATACGAACGTTCTCGCATTTCAGCGCATTCAGTACATCCAGCACGTAGCTGACGTTGAAGCCGATTTCCATTTCAGTCCCGGCGTAGGTGACGTCCAGAATCTCTTCTGCCTCTTCCTGCTCCGGGTTATTCGCGGTGATTTTGATCTGGTTTTCACTCACGTACAGACGCACGCCGCGGAATTTCTCGTTTGAGAGGATCGCTGCACGGGCAAAGGCCTGTTTAAGGATATCGCAGCCCGCCTCCAGCGTTTTGTCCGGATTCTTCGGCAAAACGCGGCGATAATCAGGGAAACGACCATCAACCAGCTTGGACGTAAAGATAAAATCGCCAACGTGTGCGCGAATATTATTGCTACCAATTTGCACGCGCAGCGGGTTTTCGCCGCCGTCGAGCATACGCATCAGCTCAATCACGCCTTTACGCGGGACGATCACCGAATGGCTGGGCAACGTCACGCCAATGGGCATCGAGCAGACCGCCAGACGGTGGCCGTCGGTCGCCACGGTACGGAGTTCTTCACCTTCGGTTTCGAACAGCATGCCGTTTAAATAGTAACGAACGTCCTGATGCGCCATCGAAAACTGGGTGGCTTCAATCAGACGTTTCATCGTCGCCTGCGGCAGGGTGAATTCAACTTCACTTTGCCAGTCGTCGAGGTTCGGAAAATCAATCGCAGGCAGCGTTGAGAGTGAGAAACGACTGCGGCCAGAACGCACCAGAATACGGTCGCCTTCCAGCTGCACAGCAATTTCCGCGCCCTCTGGCAATCCACGGCAAATATCAAAGAATTTACGCGCCGGGACAGTCGTTGCGCCTGCATCATGTGGCTGAGACAGCGTCACACGAGCAACCATTTCCATTTCAAGATCGGTTCCCGTCAGCGACAGCGTGCCGTCAGCGACCTGCAATAGCAGATTGCCAAGAATAGGCAGCGTCGGGCGGCCACCTAATGGGCCACTCACCTGTTGCAGCGGTTTTAATAAATGTTCACGTTCAACGGTAAATTTCATAGCGTCACGATGATAGGGTTCTGATTAAATTGGAAAAATCTTCTTTTATGTCATGGCTTTCTTCACGTAACTGCTCAATCTTACGGCAGGCATGAAGGACGGTCGTATGGTCACGGCCACCAAACGCGTCGCCAATTTCCGGCAGACTGTGGTTGGTCAGCTCTTTTGCCAGTGCCATCGCCATCTGACGCGGACGCGCTACCGAGCGAGAACGACGCTTGGACAGCAAGTCGGCAATTTTGATTTTGTAATACTCGGCCACCGTCTTCTGGATATTGTCGATGGTAACCAGTTTTTCCTGAAGCGCCAGCAGATCGCGTAGCGCTTCACGCACGAAATCAATGGTAATCGCGCGGCCCGTAAAATTGGCGTTGGCAATCACACGATTCAGCGCGCCTTCCAGCTCACGAACGTTGGAACGCAGTCGCTTAGCAATAAAGAACGCCACTTCACCCGGCAGGCGAATGTCGTTTTCGTCCGCTTTTTTCATCAGGATCGCAACGCGGGTTTCCAGCTCCGGCGGCTCGATCGCCACGGTCAGACCCCAACCAAAACGAGATTTTAGACGATCTTCAACGCCGTTGATCTCTTTTGGGTAACGATCCGAGGTCAAAATGATCTGCTGATTGCCTTCAAGCAATGCGTTGAAGGTGTGGAAAAACTCTTCCTGGGATCGTTCTTTATTGGCAAAGAATTGAATGTCATCGATCAACAGCGCATCGACGGAGCGGTAGTAGCGTTTAAACTCTTCGATCGCGTTGTTTTGCAGGGCTTTTACCATGTCCTGAACGAAGCGCTCGGAGTGCATATACACTACTTTTGCGTTGGGCTTGCGCGCCACAATGCCGTTGCCCACCGCATGCAGCAAGTGCGTTTTACCTAAGCCAGTGCCGCCATAAAGGAACAGTGGGTTATAGGCGCCGCCTGGGTTGTCCGCAACCTGACGGGCCGCAGCACGCGCCAGCTGGTTCGATTTACCTTCTACAAAGTTATCAAACGTATGTTTAACGTTAACGTTGGAGCGGTAGGTCGGTTCCGCGGGGGGCTGGAAC